>CAYUZX010000041.1:0-30823 GCA_964449285.1 uncultured Prolixibacteraceae bacterium | reverse complement strand
ATATTATAGGTTGCGTGACAGGAAATTAAACCTGCGGTAGCCTGGAAAAACAGAGGAAATTATTAGTGGATTACCTCCACTTCTTACAACTCGATTTAGAGCTGCCACCATAGAAGATCATGATGCCCAGGATAAATCCCAGGTTATAAGGCCATCCGGAGTTGGCTACTTCATAGATGCCTACTTTGTTGTTAAACAAGCTGATGAAGAAGGTTATCAGGGAGATAAATCCATGCCATAATCCCATCCAGAACCCTGCCGGATCAACATCAAATTTTTCATTTCCCGGAACACAGGAGAAGAGCATGAATACCGCTATGAGAAAAAGCGGCAACCATCTGTTAATTTTGGAATAGTTCATAATATGAAATTTAGGAACATGCGAATATAGACAATTCAGTAATTTCTGTTGTTCTTATAGTTAGAATTTTTATTTTTGGCAGCATTAAACACATATGAATATGAGAATCAGAGAAAAACGATCATCCGGAAATCCCCTTTGGTGGCTGTTTGAATTGCTCATAGTTTTTCTTGGAGTTTATGGAGCATTCTTACTTGATAACTATCAGGGCACTCTCAGAAATGAAAAAAAAGCCAGAGCGATCTATGATTTTTTTCTTGCTGAATGCGACATGGAAAAGAAACAGATTGATCAGGAACAGCTCGTTTTTGACAGTGTAGTGAATGAATTCATGACAGGATACAAAAATGGCGAGATGCCGGATATTCTTGGAGTCCCCATTTTCTTTACATCCTCTGTGAACACTCGCGTGTGGGAAGCTATCCTGGCTTCGGGAGGCACCGATGTCCTGGATTTTGAAACCACTCAGATGATTGATCAGTACGAGACAAGCAAGCTCAATACCTTGGCCCTTTTAAATAAAGGGGAAATCTATGCAAGGGAATTCCTCATCCCAGCAATGGAACGACCGAAAAGCGAATTCTACAATCTTTGGACGAAAGCGTTAAAGCCCCAATATAAATGGTATCTGAAATTTTTACGGAGTTTTCAGCAACAGTATACCGATTTGGCAAGTTCGAATGAGAAGTTGACAGAGTTTTTAACGAAAAAAATGGACAAGAAGTAGGAGAAACTTCATGTTTATTTCCTGGTCATGATCTTGCGCTCCTTCAATGCATTCAATATCAATACAACGATCAGCAGTAACAGGATGATCCCTGATAATACAAAGGCCCAGTTGTTTACTGCTCTCGACTCCACCACCATCTCATACGGCTCAAACAGCAAGTTCAGTGGCTGGATCTCCCAGCTGACCTGATTTCCCTTGAGCATCACTGAGTTGGTTTCGATGATCAATCCGGGCATCTCCACGGTCTCGGAATAGGTTTCCATCATGATCAGGTTGTTAAAGGAAGCAAGCTTTTTATTAAAATCATCAAACAGCGGGGGGGTGAGTTCAAGCAACTTGGATGCAGAGGGATTTCCGGTCCACTTACGAAACCGATCAACGAATTTCTCAGGCTGGTCAAATTCCCAGGCTTCCACGTACCGCTTAATGCTGTCGTGAAACCGGGTAACCTCGCCGGGAAGGAGAGTCGGATCATTCAATCGAATGATGCCATCTCCCAGGATTTGTTCCAATTCCGCTGTGACAGAAGATGTAACAAACCTCTCGGCTTTTTCTTCTGCCTCATCAAACCGGCTGCTATCCGAGGGGTTGATGATAGTTTTCTGTCCGGATAACCACAATAAGTCATCTGAGGAGAGGTAATCCTTATATGAGAGGAAGGTGAAAGGGTTAGCTGGCTGAAATACCTCCCGAAAAGTAAGGTACGAATAGAAGAATCCAAAGCGGTTTTTCACTTCAATCTGTCGGTTCAATCGCTTCCGCCAACTTGTATCCAGTTCGATCTGGGTCATAAGGTCCTCACTGCCTTTAAATATTTTCGTATATGTGAGGATATAGTTATCCCCGTTTTTTGAATCTCCGGTTGTATCTTGGATTAGGACCTGCTCCCAGGTTGAATCTATAGGGTAAGGCAGGTCACCTTTGAAAACAGAAGAAGAGTCGCCGGTGATGCGAATGATCCGTGTGAATGACCCATCGCGGTGCACCTGGGTGGTGACACTGATTTCACGGCATCCACTGAAGACAAGGACGGCAAAGAAAAGAATTATCAGGATCTCACGGGTTTTCATGGTAATAAGTTTTTTAATGATTCTACAGTTTGATTCTGGAAGAGGTGCTCTTGTGCTGCAAGTAGCTTCAAGCGATTTGGAAATCTCTGCTTAAGGGTGGTCACCGTTATGCCGCTTTTTACCAGCCGCCTGAAGATGGTGTTAGTGGGATCTATCCTGACCGCCGCTGTTTGTTGTTCCAGTGTGTTCAGCTTCTTCACTACGATGAATTCTTCAGCTCCATAAAGAATTAACAGGCAAACAGATGCTGCTGTGAGCAATCGCTGGGCATAGGTCAGATACCGGATTCGGGAAGAGCGGGTAATGCCATCCGGAGACTTTTGCTGACGCATGTGCTGAATAGATTGTATGACCTTATCAGGGATCTCTTCACTGTCTTTTAAACGTGGTTCGTTCTTTCGCAAAGCCGTTACAATAGATCCCAGCAGATCGTCAGTATCATCGTCTTGTCTGTTTTTCATTATTGACTCCTTTCAAATAGAACAATACGGTCAATTTTTTCTCGAATTGACTTCCGGGCGTGATGAAGATTACTTTTTACATTGGTTT
The DNA here is from genome assembly GCA_964449285.1 of uncultured Prolixibacteraceae bacterium. GTDB lineage: Bacteria > Bacteroidota > Bacteroidia > Bacteroidales > FEN-979 > QYOJ01. The sequence continues at coordinate 28,113 of CAYUZX010000041.1, read as the reverse complement.
CTGAGAGGCCAAGGATAACCTGAACTTCAGCTGATTCCATGCACTGGATATCCCGCAGGATAAATACCAGTTGTTGCTTTTCCGGAAGGTTTCCTGCCAGAATCCTGATTATCCGGGCCATCTCTTTATTGTCCATTGCGACATCCGGGTCACCGAGATAATTTTTTGATATTTTTTCCGAAAACGCTTCCATGGCAACTTCATTTCGGCGCCGGATCTTCCTAACTCTGTCGATGGCGCAATTAGCCATAATCCGATACATCCAGGAGGAAAATTTGTTGGCAGGTTTATAACTTTCAATGTGTTGCCATATTTTGATAAAGCCCTCCTGTACAGCATCTTTAGCCTCCTCTTCATCACCCAGGATCCGGAAGGTGAGGGCAAATGCCTGTTGTTGATAATACTTCACTATTGTGCTGAAGGCTTCCTGGTCTCCTTTTAAAATGTTACGAATATTTTCCTGCAATGCCTCTTGCATACAATTTTTCCGTCTCTTAAAACAATACGTTGAAAATCACGGAAAGTAAAAATAGTAATATTCATTAATTATAATTTTTTAAAATTTTGCTGTTACTTTGTATAAAATTTTCTCCCTAAAAGTAATGGAGACGTGAGGATCATTTTAATACTACTCAGCTTTTTGCTTACCACCCATCTTGTTGCTCAACCCTGGGAGTTTATCAAAGAGCGTGACGGGATTAAAATATTTACCCGGAAGGAAAAAGGAAGCCCGTTAAAATCATTCAAAGGGGTGATGGAGGTTTACTCCACCATGGAGATGATCGGGACGGTGGTTGGCAATGTTAAGAACTTCGACTGGTGGGATGATGATATTCAGGAGCTCCAGGTAATTGCCCATGAAGAAAATGTACTTACTCAGTATTACCTGGTCTATGATGTCCCATGGCCTCTTCAGGACCGTGATTTATGTGCAGATGCCAGGGTTACGATAGATTCGTTCACCGGGAAAAAGACCATCTTTGCCAAACCGTTGTTAGATGTGATTCCCGAGAAATCAGATGTCATAAGGATAAAAAATTATTGGCAGCGATGGACCATAGAACCACTTCCTGATGGAATGAAACGTCTCACTCTTGAAGGATTTGTTGATCCCGGAGGGATTGTCCCTGCCTGGTTGTATAACATGGTGATCACGGATACTCCGTTAAATCTCATGCGCGAGGTAAAGAAACGGGTAGAGATTCCAAGAGAAAAATCATCCATCAAATGAAATTTATAAAGAATCATCTCTTTGTCTTTTCGTTGGTTATCCTGATGATCATGGATACTTTTCTGGAAGAGGTATCCCATGGCATGTTGATATCGCTCATTTTTTTATCTGTGACTGCCGGGTTATGCATGTATGTGCTATCTGAACAAAGAAAAATATTCTGGACCATGATGATTGCCAGTGTTGTTATCATCGGCTTTGATTATGTGACCCTGATCTTTGTCAGCCAGCCCATGCAGGCTGCACAATATCTAAGTCTGACCCTCCTTTTCATCACATATGCGATCCTTTTGTTTATCATAATTATCAATAAAAAGAATATTTCTATTTCAGATATCAGTAATGCAATCTCTGTCTATCTATTGATAGGAATTGCGTTTGGCTTCCTTTACAGTTTTATTGAGATAATTCATCCGGGAGCAATCACATACAACAAGCCTGAATCAGCCGATATCAGTGGCGACATGATCTATTTCAGTTTTGTGACACTCACCACCGTTGGGTTTGGAGATATCCTCCCTGTTTATAAAATCGCCAAGGTTATCGTGATGATTGAATCTGTTCTGGGTGTTCTCTATATCGCCATTATGATCGGAAGACTGGTTGGGATTAGCCCCAAAAAAGCAAACACAGAATAAAACCATAAAATTCAATCATATGAATTCTGAAAAGCAAAATACCATCATTCAGACCCCGGAACGTCTTCACCGGATCACCGACATTGTGTTTGCCGTATCCATGGTACTATTCATCATCTCAGGGATGCTGACCTTCAACAATGCTGCATTCTGGGTTGATTATGACCTCGATCCGGAAGCATTTATCATGGCAAGAGCTTCTGAACTCTTTACGGCATTCCTGGTCTTTCTTTTTATGGCACTTTACTGGTATACCAATGCAAACCAGTCGAAATACATTGTGAAGGTAGACAACACCTATACCTGGATCAATATCATATACCTCTTTTTCATTGCCCTTGCCCCTTACCCAAATGCCCTGAGCATGCAGTTTGGTAACGATTTTTATGTTCAGCTCTTTTTCAATATCGACATGTTCTTCATTGGATTGTTTGGCTTTCTGGGATGGTTTTATGCCTCCAAAAACAATCGGTTGATATACAAGGAGGTAACAAAAGGCCAGGTCAAAGCTATCAACGGGGAGATGATTGTGGAGCCCCTGGTTGCTGTTCTGGCAACTGTGGTGACCTTTATCAATGGAGCTTATTGGGAACTCTCTCTTCTTTTACTGCCCGTGGGAATAATCATCTTTGCTATAATAAGCAGAAAATCAAAGAGGTAATTTTTACCATTCCTCCAGAATTCTCAACGCCTTCTTTTGTTTATCCATTTCTTTGGTTACTTCCTCTTTAGCCAATTCAGGAACTTCCATGTGTGCAGAACTGTTTGTTGTTCCCGGGACCTATTTTCTCAAACTTACATTGAATCATAAAACCACTCAGGTTCAACACTTTGTCATGATGAATGAACGTATCATTGTTGCGTTAAATGATTTCTGTTGAAGCTTGACTGTGGTGCGCCTTGATCTGGATAATTGTAAGTTATTTGGAATTAGTTTAAATTTGCACAAAAATGGCAATCAATAAGGAAATATATCGGGTAGAGGGTATGTCGTGTGCTTCATGTGCATCCAGCGTACAGAGTATGCTTGGGTCGCTGGAGGGGGTTCATTCTGCTAATGTCAACTTTGCTGCCAGCAATGTGATTGTAGAGTTTGACCCTGATCTGGTGTCGAAGAAGGTGATGGAGCAAGCAATCAAAGACATTGGCTATGAGCTGATCACCGCTTCAGGGATAACTGTTGAGCAGGAGGAGGAATCGGAGAGCAAACGGTTGAAACAATTACGTTTCAATACGACCTTTTCCGTACTTTTTTCTGTCCCTGTTTTTCTGATCGCCATGTTCTTCCACCATCAGATTCCCTATGCCAACTGGATCATGATGGGGCTCTCCATCCCTGTTCTGGCCTGGTTTGGCCGTGATTTCTATATCATTGCATGGAAACGACTTCTGCACCTCTCTGCCAATATGGATACCCTGGTTGCGTTGGGAACCGGAGTGGCTTTTCTTTTCAGTACTTTCAACACGATTTTTCCTTCCTGGCTGCTCTCAAGAGGTCTTGAACCACATGTCTATTATGAAGCAGCTGTAGTGATCATCTCCTTCATCCTGCTTGGGAGGTATTTTGAAGAGCGTGCGAAACAACGAACCGGTTCTGCCATCCGGAAGCTAATGAATCTCGGAGTAAAGTTTGCCCGGGTGGAAAGGGATGGGAAAGAGATGGAGGTCCCTATTTCCGAGGTGAAACAGGGGGATATCCTGTTGATTCGTCCGGGTGAGAAAATTCCTGTGGATGGTGTTGTGATAGCCGGCCATAGTGCAGTGGATGAAAGCATGATCACAGGGGAATCAATTCCGGTAACAAAACGATCCGGTGATCCGGTGATAGGAGCTACCATCAATCAGACCGGTAGTTTACGGGTAAAAGCCGAAAAAGTGGGTAGTGAAACCATGCTTGCTCAGATCATCCGGCTGGTTCAGGAGGCCCAGGGAAGCAAAGCTCCCATCCAGCAACGCGTTGACAAGATCGCCTCTATCTTCGTCCCAGTTGTAATTGGAATCGCCATCATGACATTTTTCTCATGGCTCATCTGGTATCCGGCATCCGGCATCCAGCATCCTGGATCCAGTCTCCAGCTTGCCATTGTCGCAGCCGTCACGGTCCTAATTATCGCTTGCCCTTGTGCCATGGGTCTTGCCACTCCAACAGCCCTGATAGTTGGATTGGGTAAGGCGGCCGAACACGGAATCCTGATAAGGGATGCAACCAGTTTAGAGACCATTTGCGAGGTTGACACCATTGTTTTTGATAAAACCGGGACAATCACAGAAGGGAAGCCGGCGGTGGTGGAGGTGGTGTGGGAAAAGAGTCGGCAGTTGGCAGTTGGCAGTTGGCAGAAAGATGAGATCCTGCATCTGGCATCTGGCATCTGGCATCCGGTATCCATGACTGAGGTATCGAACGCTATTGTATCCATCGAGCGTCTCTCCGAACATCCGTTTGCGGCTGCCCTTGTCGATTATTTCAACAATCAGTCTTCCGATTCAAAGGATGAAGTCGTGGGGTTTGAAAGTCATACCGGGAAAGGGGTATCGGCTTTTTACAATAAGGACAATTATTATATAGGAAGCAAATCCTACATTCAGGAGAATAACTGCATTCTTGAAGGAGATTTACTCATTGAAGAAGCCCGGCTCAGGAAAGAAGCACGATCAATCATCTACATTGCCCGGGCACGAAATGTTGTAGCCCTTGTTGCTGTGGCCGATACCATCAAAGAGAGTTCATCGGCTGCCATCGCGGAGTTAAAAAAGATTGGGCTGGAGGTACACATGCTTACCGGCGACAGTGTGGCCATCGCTTCGCACATCGCATCCCAGGCCGGCATTGATTTTTATAAGGCAGAAGCTACACCTGTCGGTAAAGCTGACTATATCAAAGCCTTAAAGGAGCAGGGGAAGAGGGTGGCCATGGCTGGCGACGGGATCAACGACTCCCCGGCATTGGCATTGGCCGACATCGGAATAGCAATGGGCCCGGGCACCGACATAGCCATTGAGAGCGCACAAATGATTCTGATCAAGGGTGATCTCCAGAAACTTGTGAGTGCCATTCGTCTTTCACATGCTACAAATCGCACCATCAAGCAAAATCTCTTCTGGGCCTTCTTTTACAACTCTATAAGCATACCTATTGCTGCCGGAGTCCTGTATCCGGTTTTCGGCTTCCTACTCAATCCCATGATCGCAGGTGCCGCCATGGCATTCAGCTCGGTGAGCGTCGTCACCAACAGTTTGCGGTTGAAGAGAAAATCTATTTGATCCCTCCCTGCCCTCCCTTTGAAAGGGAGGAGTAAGTCCCCATGAGGGGATTTAGGGGTTAATCCGTTAACAATTAATTAATATTTCAGTAATATTCCCGTAACTTTCAGGTGAAATCCTTGCCCTACTTTTGCAGCAACAAAAACCTGAAATCATGATCAAGAAATTACAAAACAATCTGGTTTTGGTGGTGTTGGTATGCTTTGCCACCTTTATCCCAACGGCAGAAATCTTTGCCCAGGGGGAAAATGATTCCATTAAGGAGGAGGTTACAACGTTGCGCGACAAAATAACCGGAGTTGAAGAACGATTGGCCGCTGCCGAGGGCAACCTGACAAAGCTCACGAAAATCAAGCTGTCGGGGTACATTCAGGCACAATGGCAGTATTTCGAGAATCCTGCCGTATATCCGGGCAATTACATTTCATTACGCCGCGTGAGACTAAAGGTGCAATATCAGCCTATTGAAGGGGTTGTGTTTGTGCTGCAACCTGATTTCGTCCCAAGCGGTTTTTCGCTGAAAGACGCTTATGTTGAACTTCATGATCCGTGGCTTAAGATATTCTCGTTGTGGGCAGGCCAGTTCAACCGTCCGAATTACGAAGTGGAATATTCATCCAGCAAGCGCGAAGTCCCCGAAAGATCCATGGTGATCAGGGCGCTCTATCCGGGCGAACGTGCCATCGGTGCAAAGTTGGAGGTTGCTCCGCCTACCGTACCCCTCAAATTCCAGTTTGCCCTGTTTAACGGCAACGATCACATGACCATCAAGGATATCAATGGCAACAACATTAATCCGGTCAACAAGGATTTCGACAACTACAAAGATCTTATGGGGCGTCTCACCTACAACTTCAAGCTGGGCAATTTCGGAGGTCTCGACATTGGTGTTAACGGATATTACGGCTGGATGAAATCGAACGCTACAACAGTCCTGAACAGTGATTATACACTCTCTAAAAATGTTACTGTCGGACAAAGCGTTAACCGTCACTGGGTAGGGGGAGAGATGCAGCTTTACATGGATATCCTGGGCGGGATGGCCATTAAAGCTGAATATATGATGGGTATCAATGCTTACCCCGGTGCTGTAGGGAGTTTCTCTGTACAGGATCCGATGCAGACAGCCCTTGCTAATGATACACTCACGATGACTAATTTGATAACCAATACCAACCAAATCAATCCAACCATCCGCAGGAATTTTATGGGAGGGTATGTCTACCTGATCAAAAATATTGGAAAACGCAACCAGTTCGCTTTCCGTTGGGACTTCTACGACCCCAATACAAAACTAACGGGAGATCAGATAGGTGTGACGAAGTATGACAACGGATCTTCGGATGTTAAGACCACTACCACCATCGACGGATCCAACCCCGTAATCGTTCTTAACGAAATCACCAGGACCGTAACGGCCAGTTCACTGAAGAGCGGATCTTCCGACATCTCGTACAACACCCTTACCTTCGCCTGGAACTACTTCTTTACCGACAATCTCCGGATCCAGGTCGCCTATGAAATGCCTTTCAACGAAAAGGTGGGCGTGGATGCATCTGGAAATTCCAATCTGGTTAAAAAATATACCGTCAACGATCAGACTGTTTACAACGACTACAGCCGGGCCTTCCCACAAAACATATTTACACTACGCTTGCAGGCCAAGTTTTAATTAATCAAATAAATTGAATTAAAAATCCAATAAACCAGATAGTTATGAAAAAGTCAAGAAATGTATTAGGGATTTTGGTAATTCTTGTCATTGCCATTGCTGGAGTTGCTTTCACTCCTGCCCCGAAAAAAGTTACAGTAAAAGGTTCTGACACGATGGTGATTTTATCTCAGAAGTGGGCGGAGGTATTTATGAAGAGTCATCCCAACATCATCATTCAGGTTACTGGAGGTGGGTCGGGAACAGGAATCTCAGCTCTCATCAATGGTGCAACCGATATCTGTAACGCCAGTCGGCCGATGAAAAAATCCGAGATGGAGAAGCTGAAAGTACGTTACAACACCCTTGGAGTGGAAATTCGCTGTGCAAAAGACGGAATTACCGTTTATCTCAACAAAGCCAATCTGGTTAGTGAACTTTCGATCCAGCAATTGAGTGATATATTTTCAGGTAAAGTTACCAACTGGAAACAGCTTGGAGGCAAGGATGCTCCGATCAAACTCTACGGCCGTGAAAATAGCTCCGGCACCTATGTCTTTTTCCAGGAAGAGGTGATCAAGGGGGATTTTGCTCCCAGTTGCCAGACCTTGCCCGGAACCGCAGCTGTGGTGAATGCAGTGATGAAAGATGTGAACGGCATCGGTTATGGCGGTGCGGCTTATGCCGAAGGGATCAAGATCTGCAAGGTTAAGAAAGATGCCGGCAGTCCTGCATATGAGGCTTCAGCCGAGAATATCAAAAAAGGACTCTACCCGATCAGTCGCTATTTATATATGTACACCCGAAACCGTCCAACCGGTGAGGTCAAGGAGTTCATCGACTGGATACTCACTCCTGAAGGACAAAAGATGGTAACAGAAGTCGGATACTTCCCGATCAGGTAATAATGGACAGGCAAGGGTTTACCAAAGAGTCGCTGAGAAAGAAATTCAGGTTATCTGAGTATCTTTCTCAGCGGATTATTACCGGGGTTGCCTTCCTCTCAATCACCATCATCGTCTTGATTTTTTTCTTTGTCTTCAAGGAGACCATTCCAGTATTCCAGCAGCCCGAAAAAAGCGCAGTTACAGATAGCGAGGAGTTGGTTCAGGAGCAATACGGGGTGTTTACCGAGTCGGAGGAATCAGTTGACAGACCAGAGGTTTATGGGTTGGAACTGGATTCGGCATTGCCTGGAAGCCGGGATTATGGGAAAGAGAGCGCTGCATCTGAACATGAGCGTGTAACGGCGAAGGATTTACTGGGAGATGAATGGTATCCGGTCTCTTCCAACCCGCGCTATGGATTGGTTCCCCTGTTTGTAGGAACGATTAAAATAACGATTATTTCAATTTTGTTTGCCGCCCCGATTGCTATCCTGGCAGCCCTCTTTTCAGCTGCATTTGCCCCTACATGGATGCGGGAGTGGATCAAACCGGCAATTGAACTATTAGCCGGATTCCCATCTGTTGTGATTGGTTTCTTTGCCTTGATGGTGATGGCCACCGTATTACAGGAGCTATTTGGCTATGAGACACGGTTGAATGCATTTGTGGGAGGCATTGCGATGGGATTGGCTGCCATCCCGATCATCTTCACCATCACTGAGGATGCCTTGACCGCTATCCCTGGCTCATACAAAGAGGCAAGCCTGGCACTGGGAGCTACCCGGTGGCAGACAGCTCTTTTTGTGACACTCCCTGCAGCCACCCCTGGCATCTTTGCGGCGATCCTGCTGGGAATCGGCCGTGTATTTGGCGAGACCATGATTGCTTTGATGGCTACCGGAAACGCTGCTCTTATCTCAGCCAACCCATTTGATTCGGTACGTACACTGGCGGCAACCATTGGGGCTGAGATGGCGGAAGTAGTGTTTGGAGATACGCATTATGGGGTCTTGTTTCTAATTGGCTCTTTACTGTTCGTCTTTACATTCAGCTTGAATGCGTTGGCTGAATTTTATGTGAAAGGACGCCTGATGAAACGAATACAGGGAAAGATCGCATGAGTCGCCGGAGAAAAATAACCGGAGGAATTGTGGTGGGAGCATCGGCTTTTTCTGCCATTGCTATCATCGCCATCATCGTGATCATCCTGGTGGTTGTCATCGTTGGAGCCAGGGATAGGCTAACGTGGGAATTCCTTACTGCTTTCCCGGAGAACGGAATGACGGAGGGAGGAATTTTCCCGGCGATATATGGAACGGCCCTGATGGTGATCATTATGTCGATAGCTGCGGTTCCTTTTGGTACCATCACAGCCATTTATCTCACCGAATATGCCAGTGAAAAATCGATCTTTGCTCAAACTATCCGGTTTGCTGTTCGAACGCTGGCAACCGTTCCAGCAATCATATTTGGCCTTTTCGGCCTGGGATTCTTCATCAAGTTTGTGGGAGGGCAAATGGACTCTATGTTTTTGGGTGGTGAGCTCCGATGGGCACAGCCCAATATCCTATGGGCAAGCCTCACTATGTCGCTGCTGACCCTTCCGGTGGTCATTGTTTCGGTGGAAGAGGCGATCCGAACTGTACCACGTGAGCTCAGGGAGGCGAGCCTGGCATTGGGAGCAACAAAATGGCAGACCATCAAAAAAATCGTCATCCCAGGATCGATATCGGGGATCATGACCGGTACCATCCTGGCTATCAGCCGGGGAGCTGGAGAGGTAGCTCCCATTCTCTTCACGGGAGCGGCTTACTACCTGGCAACGCTACCAACATCGCTCAGCGACCAGTTCATGAACCTGGGGTATCACATCTACATCATGTCAACCCAGTCGGCCGACGTGGATGGGACCATGCCTATACAGTATGCAACCACCCTTGTGTTGCTATTATTGACATTTTTACTGAACTTTATAGCCATCATTATCCGGGCGAGAATACGCAAGAGGGTGAAGGCCTAACGAAGCATGGAATGAAAGATACGAAAATCGTCACCAGAGATCTGTCTCTCTACTATGGGGAAAAAATGGCCCTCAATTCGGTCTCCGTGGAGATACCGGAGAACCAGGTGACGGCATTCATTGGCCCGTCGGGGTGCGGTAAATCAACCTTCCTGAGAACCCTTAACAGGATGAATGACCTTATCCCGAGTGTACGGATCGAAGGAAAAGTGCTGATTGACGACCTGGATATCTACGATAAAAAGGTGGATGTTGTGAATCTCAGGAAGAAGATCGGAATGGTATTCCAGAAGTCCAACCCCTTTGCCAAATCGATCTTTGAGAACATCGCATACGGGCCAAAAATCAACGGTATCAACAATAAGAAAATGCTGGAAGAGATTGTGGTCACATCCCTGCAACGGGCAGCGATCTGGGACGAGGTCAAAGACCGGTTAAACAATTCGGCGCTCGGGCTCTCCGGTGGCCAGCAACAGCGTCTCTGTATTGCCCGTGCACTTGCTGTTAACCCCGAGATCATCCTGATGGATGAACCAGCAAGTGCACTCGATCCGATTTCGACTGCGAAAATTGAAGAGTTGATCTTTGAACTTAAAAAAAACTTCACCATCGTCATCGTGACCCACAACATGCAGCAAGCTGCACGGGTCAGTGATCTGACAGCATTCTTCTACCTGGGGGAACTGGTCGAGTTTGGCAAAACCAGAAAAATATTTACCACCCCTGATAAGAAGCAGACAGAGGATTATATAACCGGACGATTTGGTTAAAATAAACGAAAACCTGAAACTATGGAAAGACATTTTGAACAGGAACTGGAAAAGTTGAAGAGTCGTATTCTTAAAATGGGAAATCTGGTGGCAGACCAGATCCACAATACCCTCCTGGCGTTGCAAACCTGTGATTTTGTGCTTGCACAGCAGGTGATCCAGAATGATATAATCGTTGACAAGCTGGATGTGAAGATCGATAAACTGTGTCAGCGCATCTTTGCACTGAGGCAACCGGTAGCTACCGATTTAAGGATGATCATGTCCTCCCTTAAAATGAACAACGACCTGGAGAGGATGGGAGATCATGCGGTTGGTATTGCTGAAAAGGTTGAAACGATCAGCGAGTACTGCGAGGTCATTCAGGAATATAAAATTGATGAGCTGATACGCATGACCGATATCATTGTAAAGGATGTGATGAATATTCTAAACACCTGGAATACCACATTTGTCATAGATATCTTCAACCAGGCCAATGCTATTGAAGAGAAAAGTCAGGAAATATCAGAACTCATCCTGGCTGAAATGGGTCAGAAAAAAGATGTGATAGCAGTAGCTACTACATTGATGATTGTCCTCACGCAGATTGAACGTATTGCCGGGTATTCGACCAACATTGCAGAGTCGGTAGTATTTATCGTTGATGGGAAGATGATCAAGCACAAGAAGCCCGAATCCCTATTTCTGGATCCAGACACGGAGTAGAGACAGCAATTTCTCAGGCTGCACCGGTTTGGAGAGGTAGTCGTTAGCCCCTGCCTCGATACATTTCTCCCGGTCTCCTTTCATCGCTTTTGCCGTAAGGGCAATCATTGGAAGTTTAATAAAGCGCTTATCCTTCCGGATCTCCCGCATCGCTTCATACCCATCCATCTCTGGCATCATGATATCCATGATCACCAGTGAAGTATCGGGGTTCTGGTTGAGTTTATCGATCCCGTCGCGGCCATTTTTTCCCACAACAATCTGAACCTTTTTGTCTTCCAGGATTTTGGTCAGGACGAAAACATTCCGCATGTCATCATCCACAATCAGGATCTTTTTATTCTCAAACACCTTGTCGGCTTTGCTCTCAGAGGGTGTGGGTTTGGGTGTTTCAGGAGATACTTCGTTATCTTTATGATCAACATGCACATCCGGAATGTTCACCGGCCGGCCGTCATCATACAGATCCAATGGTTCTTTCTCTTTTCTCTTCTCCTGGTTAGGGTTAGCCTCGATGGTATGTTTCCCAATCGAAATGTCCACTTTGTCGGGAAGGTAAAGCGTAAATGCAGACCCTTCACCAGGGGCGCTGATGAGTTTGATCTCTCCGCCCAGAAGCCGGCTTAGACTTCGGGAGATGGTAAGGCCCAACCCGGTTCCGCCAAATCTACGGCTTACTGTTCCATCAGCCTGTTGAAAGGCTTCAAAGATTACATTTACCTTCTCTTTAGAGATACCGACTCCGGTATCGATGACATCAAACGCAAGGCAATTTTTCGGAGTAAGTTTGGGATTGGAGAATACTACATTCTTGTCGGGCCGGTGGATGCTGAACGTGACACTTCCTTTTTCGGTGAATTTGATGGCGTTAGACAAGAGGTTTTTAACGATCTGAAGAGCGCGCTGAGGATCGGTTTCAATACGTTCGGGAATTCCTTTCTCTATTTTGGTCTCCAGGGAGATACCTCTTTTATTTGTCAATGGGGAGAAAGTCTTCTTCACGTAATCTTCCAGATCTTCAAGGTAGAGATCCTCGATATCCACCTCCAGCTTTCCTGCTTCCACTTTTGAAAGATCCAGGATGTCGTTGATTAGTTCCAGAAGATCTTTCCCTGAAGAGTTGATCACATTGGCAAACTCGACTTCCTCTTTGGCCATCCCCTTATGCTTGTTGATTGCCAGTAATTCGGAAAGGGCAAGGATGCTGTTCAGTGGAGTTCGGAGTTCATGCGACATATTTGCCAGAAATTCTGACTTGTATTTACTGGCAACTTCCAGGGCTTCCGCTTTCTGCTTGATCTCGATCTGAGCTTGTTGCAATGCCTGGTTTTTCTTCCGGATGTCATCTCGTTGAAGCTCCAGTACTTTGGTTCGTTCCTCAAGTTCTTCATTTATAACCCGAAGTTCTTCCTGCTGGTGTTGCAGATTCTCCTCTGAGTGACGGAGCGCTTTGGTTTGCTCTTCGAGTTCTTCGTTGATCTGGCGTAGCTCCTCTTTCTGTTCGGCAAGCTCATTAGCCTGTTCCTGGGTCTTAAGCAATAGTTGCTCCACGCGTTCACGAGACCGGGCTGTGTGAATGGCCAATGCGATTGTCTCCAGGGATATATCCAGGAACAGTTGCTTCACATCGTCAAATTTCTGAAAGGAGCCCAGCTGGATCACTCCAAGTACCTGGTGCTCAAACAGGATAGGGGCAACGATGAAATGATTCGGTTTTTCACTGGAAGGGCCAATATTCACAGAGGGGAGATCATCTGTTGCCGTGCTAAATATCAATGCCTTCTTCTCTTTAGCCACTTGCCCCACGATGCCGTTTCCAAACGCAAAAGTCGTAATCTCCGGCTCACAGGCAAAAGCGCCTGTGAGGTTCAGGTTGTTTTTATCCCCTGTAACAAATAGCAATCCTACCTGCGAGTCCAGATAGTGTGATAGGAATGTTAGCACTTCATTGGAAAGATCTTTGATGCTTTGTTCGCCGCTACTCTTCAAGCTAAGTTCGTTTAACCCGGTCTTGAGCCAGTCCTGGGTTTTAATCTCCAGCGAGGATTCACGAAGCTTCTTGGTCATATTAAAAAGAGAAAGCCCCAGGGTATCCTGGTCGCTTCGAGGAATGACGTTGGTAGAATAATCCCCGCTTGCAATGGCTTCAGCCTGTTTCACGACTCCTTTGAAACTCTCAACCATCTCGTTCATGGATTTGCCGAGGGTATCCTGCTGACTTCGAATCGGAACTTTTTTGGTGTAGTCGCCTAAAGCGATCGATTGGCTAACTTCAGCATATTGCTGCAGGGTTGACACCAGACGGTTGAACGTGTGCTTCATCTCACCCACCTCATCTTCCGATACGCTGATATCTTTGTTGAGAAGTTCTCCTTGAGCTACCTGTTTGGCCCAGGCGGAGATACTCTTTATTGGCGTGACGAAACGGCGTGTAACAAAGAGGGAGATGATAAACACAAAGATTGTTGTCACAACAAGGGAAATCTTGGCAAACGTGGAGAGCTCCCGACCAACAGCATGGGCCTCATAGGTACCGATCTCTTCCACCAACGCCCATTCTACTCCCAGGGTTTCAAGGTAATCAATCTCCCGAAACAGACCCATCACATCAACATCCTGGGAATTTTTATAATAGCTGACCTCTTCGATAACGGGATTACCATCTGGTGTGGAGGCGGATAAGTTGATCTTGGAAGCTTGCCAGATTCGCGTTTTTGAGTTATCTTCCATTACCTTCAAGATCACGTCATGATTGCCGTATTCGCTAACGGATCGCAGGTTGAGATCAAGTCCGATCAGATAAACCTTAACCGTGCTGCCAAATCCAACACTGTATTGAATGACCCGGTCGATAAGTTCGGTGGTAATCTGGATGCCCATCACACCCATTTTTTGACCTTTGGTGTCAAAGACTGGCCGACCAAGGAATCCGGTAATTACGTTATTTGATGGAGGAAAATATTCCAGATCTGAAAAAAGGGTGGAACCGCTTTGGAGAATCTTTTCGTAAGTACGGCTGGTCAGGGTGTTTGAGAGATTGCCCTGGTTGAGGTTTTGCCCCGCCACACCTTGCTCTTTCAAACTGAAGATAATGTTACCATCAGTGTCGATCATCAATATATTAAACAGCCCTTCAAGCTTCCATGATTTTTCGAAACTGGATTTCAATTGCTTTGAAAGGGATTTATACTGCGCGGACGATATGAATTCCAAAGGAGGCATTCCCGAAGCGTCCATCTCCTGGTCAATTCTGTTTAACAGCGCAAGATGTTCCTGGTCTTCGGAAAGGAAAGTAAGGTACTTGTCTGTCTGCTGGAAGTAGTTGTTCAAATCATTGACCCTGAGTTGAGATGTAGTAAACAGTGACTTCTTGGAAAGGATGTTCAGACCCTGGTAATAATACAAGTAATTGATAAAACTAAGCGAGGCCAGCGGAATCAGAGAGATAGCCAGAAACCATAGTAACATGGTTTTTCCTATTCCAAGATTTTTCAGTGTCCTCCAGTGAAAATCGGGGAAGAATTCGCGAATTTTTTGCTTGGTTTTATTCCACATATAGTGCAGTTATTACAGCTTATTTACAATATTGCTCGATGGTGTTAAAGACCTCATCGGGGTTCAACGGTTTAGAGATATATTCGTTCATTCCCGACTCAATGCACATTTCCCGGTCGCCTTTCATGGCATTGGCTGTGAGCGCAATGATCGGAGTATTTGCATTGGGTTTTTTGCTATTACCGCGAATCTGGCGTGTGGCTTCAAACCCATCCATTTCCGGCATCTGTACATCCATAAATACCAGGTCGTATTTCCGTTCACTGGCTCTTTCAACAGCCTCAACTCCATTGCTGGCTGTGATTACTTTGATTCCCCGCTTGGAGAGAAGCTGCACTACAATCTTTTGATTGATCACATTATCTTCGGCAAGGAGAATGGTCAAGTCCCGGAAAGCTCTATCCAGATTTGTGCTACGGGTGCCAGAGACTCTCTCAGGAAGTTCCATCTCTTTCATGAAAATTCGCTGGAACATCCATTGAAGCTCTTTTTGCATCACCGGTTTAAAGAGAATATGATCAACGCCTGCCAGTTTGATCCGTTTGGTTGAATGGATGGATTTATCATCGGTAAGCATGATAAAAGAAGGGTTTGTGCCATCAGGCAACTCCTCTTCCAATAAATTAGAGAGTTGTTTCCCGTCATGGTGTTGCAGGAGGTGGTCGATCAGAATAACAGCGTATTTTTTCGCATCAGGTTTCGATGCAAGTTCCAGGGCATCTTCAGCAGAAGGCACAATTGTTATAGGAATTTTGCAGTAATTGAAAAAGGCCTCCATCTCCTTATTATGTTCTTCCTGCATGTCGACCAGCATAACATGTAGATCTTGAATTGTAGGGGGCAAACAGAGTTTTTCTTCGTACAAATCTCCTTTCCCGATTTCGATAGGAAGGATAAATGTGAAACAGCTGCCATCACCAGGATTGCTTTCAACATGAATGGTCCCGCCCATCATCTCCACCAACTTCTTGGAGATGGATAGGCCCAAACCGGTTCCCCCATGCGTTCGGGTGGTAGATTTATCTGCCTGGCTGAATGACCTGAAAAGTTTTGGAATCTTATCTGCTTCGATCCCGATTCCTGTATCACAAATCGAAATTTCAATCCGGGCAATCTTATCTGTCTTTTCCAGTTGCTTTACGGAGATGGTGATCCGGCCTGTTTCTGTGAACTTTACTGAGTTTCCCAGCAAATTGATCATGATCTGGCGTAAACGTGTGGGGTCCCCAACCAGGTTGTCGATGGTGTCAGGCGGGCAATGACAGATAAATTCAAGGCTTTTCTGGAATGTTTTAACAGAAAGCAGGCGGACTACTTTACCTAACACATCCCTCAGGCTGAAGTCGATGTGCTCCAATTCCAGTTTATCGGCTTCTATCTTCGAAACATCCAGGATCTCGTTGATGATTTCCAGCAACGACTCACTGCTTTGTTTGATGTCTGTCAGGTGCTCATAGTAGTGTTCAGGCAGTTCTGAATCCATCAGGATGAGGTCGGTCATGCCAATGATTCCATTCAATGGAGTGCGTATCTCATGGCTCATGCTCGCCAGGAAAGAACTTTTGGCAATCGTGGCCTCTTCAGCCGCTCGTTTTGCCAGATCAACCTCTTCAAGGGTTTTTTTCAGTTGCCGTGTAGTTACTTCAAGTTCATGTTTTTGTTTGAAGAACTCGATGTATGCCCGGATCTTGCTTTGAAGTATTTTCCTGTCGAGAGGCTTGTAGAGGTAGTCTACCGCACCGGACTCATATCCCCTGAATATCTGTTTTGGCTGACGGTATGTTGCCGTGATGAAGATGATCGGGATGTTTTTGGTCCGCTCACTGCCACGCATCAGTTCAGCGGTCTCAAATCCATCCATCCCAGGCATCTGAACATCCATCAGCACAAGGGATATATTATACTCGAGCATGACAGCAAGTGCTTCATTTCCCGACAGCGCCTGGATGATATCAAGTTCCGGACTTTCAATGATAGACTCAAGAGTAAGCAGATTCTCTTTCCGGTCATCGACAATTAAAATGTTGAATTTCTCATTCGCGTGCTCCATAACGATGGGTATTCCAGATTTTATGATGAAACGGTTCAAGCCTCTTGGTCAAAGGTACAATGAAAAATCAAAAATAAAAGAAATGTTAACAAAATGAAAATCCGTTATTTTTGTGCCTTCAATCCGGATTCAGGAAAAACAGGCAGCTTATGACAACCAACTCCAGGAATTACATTCTTTCGATCACGATCATCGGAGTTTTCTTTTTCATCTTCGGATTTGTCACCTGGTTAAACGGCATCCTCATCCCGTACCTGAAAATATCCTGTGAACTTTCTGATTTCCAGGCCCTCTTTGTTGCCTTCGCCTTTTATATTTCCTATACTGTGATGGCATTGCCCTCATCTTGGATCCTGAAGAAAACCGGTTTTAAAAATGGCATGATGGTAGGCTTGTGGGTGATGGCTCTGGGGACCCTGATCTTCATTCCCGCCGCCCTGATGCGCACCTATTCGGTTTTTCTGTTAGGGTTATTCGTGTTGGGAACGGGGCTGGCGATACTGCAAACCGCCTCTAATCCATACATTACAATCATTGGACCGAGGGAGAGCGCTGCCCGGAGAATCAGCATTATGGGGATTTGCAACAAGGTAGCCGGAGCGATAGCTCCCCTGGTACTCGCTTACTTCATTTTGCATGACGGGGATGCATTCCTGCTCAGCCTGGAAGGGATGGATGAAACTACGAGAGCCTTAGCCCTTGACGGACTTGCACGCCGGGTGATCGGTCCCTATCTGGTCATGACCGGAGTGCTGTTTGTGCTTGGACTGATTATCCGTTACGCTCCGCTCCCCGACGTTGAAATTGAACAAGACCCGGATGCTGATTCAACTTATGCCGCTTCCAAAAGCTCTATCTTCCAGTTTCCCCACCTGATCCTGGGAGTTCTTACATTGTTCTTTTATGTTGGCGTGGAGGTGATAGCAGGAGATACGATCATCCGCTATGGGAACTCTATCGGTGTGCCATTGGAGTCGGCAAAATATTATACTTCGCTGGTGCTTGTTGCCATGGTTCTGGGATACATCGTGGGCATCATCACTATTCCGAAAATTCTTTCACAAAAGCGTGCGCTCGCCTGGAGTGGTATCCTGGGTATCCTATTCACAATCCTGGCGATCGTTGTTCCGGCAGAATCCTCCGTTAAATTTGCCTTTGTCGATATGATGACATTCCAACGTGTGAACCTGGTATTGCCATATACCGTTTTATTTATCGCGCTCCTGGGATTGGCCAATGCTCTTGTGTGGCCTGCAGTTTGGCCTCTTGCAATACACGACCTGGGCCGGTTTATTAAGACAGGATCGGCATTGCTGATCATGGGAATTGCCGGTGGTGCAGTCCTTCCACTTTTGTGGGGATACCTGTCGGATGTTTGGACTTCTCAACAAGCCTACTGGCTGGCGGTGCCCTGCTATATGGTAATCGTTTACTACGCCTGGTGGGGGCATAAGATCAGGCGTTGGGGAGTAATGCGAAATAAGAGAATAGAGATAAAATAGCGTAACCTGAATGGATATGAAACCATCTTTGTTGATTTTAGCTGCCGGTATTGGCAGTCGGTATGGAGGATTAAAACAGCTCGATGCCATTGGACCTCATGGCGAGACCATCATCGACTACTCCATTTTTGATGCCATCAGGGCAGGATTTGGCAAGGTGGTCTTTGTGATCAATGAACGCATTGAGAAAGATTTCAATGATGTAATTATCAAGAAGTTACAACCATACATCCGAATCGAATATGTATTTCAGGAGATCTGGAAAGTCCCGAAGGGGGTATCCTGGCTGAAGGAACGTACCAAGCCATGGGGGACAGGGCATGCCTTGCTTATGGCAGATGGCATAATTGACACGCCGTTTGCCGTAATTAATGCCGATGACTTTTATGGTCGCGAAGCCTATCAGACCTTGACGGATTACTATTCAGGCTGGACGCCGGAACGTGAAAACGACTATGCGATGGTTGCTTTTGAGATCGGGAAGACCCTATCGGAACACGGATTCGTTTGCAGGGGTGTATGCAAGACCGGTATAGGAAATTACCTGGAAAATGTGGTTGAGAGAACATGGATTGAGCGTAAACCTGAAGGGATTGTTTATAAGGATGAAAAGGAAAAGTTCATTCCACTCTCCGATGAAGTAGTTGTTTCGATGAATTTCTGGGGATTTACTCCCTCTTTTTTTGGCTACCTGAAAGCCGGGTTTCGTGAGTTCCTGCAGGCCAGCGGAGAAAACCTGAAAGCTGAATACTATATTCCAACAGCTGTTAACAGGCTTATCCAGGAGGGGATAGCTACCGTCAGAGTCCTCCCCTGTGCTGCAAAATGGTATGGTATAACATATAAGGAGGATAAAGAGATGGTAGTGAAAGGGATACGACAATTAATCAAAAAAGATGAATATCCCGAAAAATTATGGAGCTAATTTTTCGTTACCAAAGAGTAAGTGTATCTTTGTAACAAGATAAAGAGATAATTATGAAACGAAATCACCTATCCGCCACGTTGCTTGCCTTGCTGGTACTGATCATGTTCTTTCCCTTGAATGTGAGAGCACAGATGGTTAATGAAGTAGCTAAAAAACGTATTTCAATCGGTGTTGGAATGTTCACTGATATCTGGTTTAATGTCCCAAAGGGGATCAATACAAGGACCATCAACCAGGGATTTCAGACCTTTGCTATGTACAACGTTCCATTTGGGAAAAGCAACTTTGGATTTGCCATCGGACTCGGTTTCAGAGCCCAGAATATGTACGGAAACTTTCTGGTAAAAAGCAGCATTGATTCAACATACCTTGAGAAAATAGGTGACACAGCTTCTGTAAATTACCAGCGAAGTAAGCTTACCCTTCCATACCTGGAACTTCCGATCGAATTCAGGTTTAAATCAAAATCCAAGATAGCTGTCGGGATAGGATTCAAAGTGGCTTACTTGTTACCTGCTCACACCAAGTATGTTGGCGAAAACTATAACACCCTCAATGGGGCAAAGTACCGTGTAAAATTAAGAGAAATCAAGAACCTTGAACAGTTCAGCTACGGTCCCACGTTTCGGATCGGTTACCGGTGGTTCAACGTCAATGCCTATTACTCTCTTTCGAAAATTTTTACAAAAGGAAACGGTCCGGAGTTATACCCGCTCTCAATTGGGTTCCTCCTGATGCCTTTTTAAAGAAGGAACGAGGTTAAACACATCACAATGGCGCCCATCAGCCAGCCGGAGTAAACCTCCGCCGGTAGATGGGCGTTTAGCTTAAGGCGGGCTGATCCTGTCAATCCGGAAATCAAAATGGTTCCAATAAGCAAATAGAGGGAATACCCACCCGAAGTGATGGTCATTCCTATGAATAAGCCGGCAGCAGCTCCAAGTGCAGTCAAATGCATGCTGATACGGAAAAAGAGGGTTACCAGCAAAGTGACTACTGCAAGGAGTGTTGCACCAAGAATGAAGAGCTGAAAATTCCGGGGCAGGTAAACATCTTTTATCAGGTAAAAAGTCAGGTAGTAGAAGATTGCGATGGTAATCAGCGGGAAGATACGTTCTTCTCGTTTTAACAGATAAAAGGAGGTGATAATCTTCATTCTGAACATAATAAAAATGATGAACAAGGGAAAGATGAGGGTTGTTGCCAGGATCGTTCCAATAACCAATAATTTCATCTTTAGAGGTAGTAAAACCGAAAAGGCGGGGTCGAATCCCAGCAGGATCAAAAGGATATATGTTGGAATTAGCAGCGGGTGAAACAGGAATGAAAGAATACGGGAAACAAGGTTGTTCATGTTTGACGGGATTAACCTACTGAAGTTCAACACGAAGCCTTGCAGAAGGGATGTTAAGCTGTTTGCGGTATTTGGAAATAGTACGCCGGGCAATATTGTACCCTTTTCCTTTCAGCAAGTCAACCAGTTGATCATCTGTGTATGGAGTATTTTTATTTTCCTCTATAATGATATCCTGCAGAATTTTTTTGATCTCCCTTGTAGAGACCTCTTCTCCCTTAACATTCTGCATCGATTCGGAAAAAAAGCTTTTTAGCAGAAATGTACCGAAAGGTGTTTGTACATATTTGCTGTTGGCAACACGGGAGATCGTAGAAATATCAAGGGAAACGATCTCAGCGATATCTTTCAGGATCATCGGGCGTAATGTGGTTTCATCACCGGTGAGGAAATACTCCTGTTGGTATTCCATGATAGAACTCATGGTTTTAAAGAGGGTCTCCTGCCGCTGCTTGATGGCATCAATAAACCCTCTTGCAGAGTCGAGCTTTTGCTTGATGAAGGAGATAGCTTCTTTCTCAGTGTTAGTAACCTTGTTCCGTTTTCTTACATAAGCTTGAAGCATATCCTGATATTGCCTGTTTACGATCAGCTCAGGGGCATTCCTGCTGTTGAGGGTCAGTTCCAGCTCGCCATCAAGGTTAGTGATGATGAAATCGGGGATAATATATTCCTCCAACCGGGTAGTTTCGGGAATATTTCCGCCAGGTTTAGGATTTAGTTTCTGAATCTCCTGAATGGCAGCTTTAAGATCTTCTTCGTTGATCTTAAGCCGGTTGATGAGTTTATCAAACCGGCGCTTACTAAATTCATCAAAGTGGTCGCGAATGATCAAGGTTGCAAGCTCAACCGCTGGCGTCATTTCGGAAACCCGGTCTAACTGGAGTAAAAGGCACTCATGTAAATTCCTTGCCCCAATCCCAGGCGGGTCGAAGCTCTGAACCAGTTTCACCATCTCTTCTATCTCATCCGGTGTGGCATTAATATTCTGGTTAAAAGCCAGATCATCGATCAAAGCAGCTTCCTCTCTTCTCAGATAGCCGGCATCATCCAGATTCCCAATGATCGTACTTGCCATGATAAACTCCTGGTCAGTACACCTGCTCAGTCCAAGTTGTGCCAACAGGAAATCCTGGTAACTGATGGAAGAGATAACAGGATGTTCGCGATTTCCTTCGTCCGGCCTGTTGTAGGAGGGGATAAGGCGGTTACCGGGGGCATCTTCGTCTTCCAGGTAATCTTCAATCGAAAACTCATTATTCAGCTCAGGCCCATCAGAGATGTCATCGCGCAGCTCGTCCTCATCCGAGACAATGGAATCAAGGGTTTGTTCCTCTGAATAGTCGTCCTGTTCATGATCCTGATCAGCGGATTCATCAAGAGCCGGATTCTCTTCAATCTCCTGCTTGATCCGTTGCTCGAATGAGAGAACCGGCTCCTGCAACAGGCGGAGGACAAGCACCTGTTGAGGAGATAGCTTTTGTTGTAGTCGTTGCTGTAGTTTCTGATTCAGCATAGGATAATTATAAGGTTTAAACCCTAACAATGAGTGTCAGCAAATATACATTTTTTTCTTTCCTTTAAACCTTTTCCATTATCCGGGATCGAACAATGGAAAAATTAATCTGCATAGATATCCCCGGTCTCATGATAATTCGTTTTTTCCCCCTTGTGATCTTTTCAGTTTGGATGACCCAACCTGTTGTTTCGCAGGTAGTGGAGTGGACATTCCAGCAGTGCCTGGATACCGCCCTCACACGCAATATATCCATCCATCAGAGTATCCTGACGAATGAGTTGAATGTGATCTCCCTCGAACAAACCAAGGCATCACGGATACCAAGTGTCAGTGCCGGCGTGGGTGAAAACCTCAGTCTGGGCTGGAACATCGACCCCACCACCAACCAGTATGTTAACCAGGCATATCATTCGACCAATCTGTCGATGAGCAGCAGCCTCATGTTATTCAACGGTCTTCAGAATGCGAATACCATCAGGCAAAACAGGTTAAACCTGGAAGCCAGCGGTTACGATATCAACAAAGCAAAAAATGATGTAACCCTTGGCATCACAACCGGATATTTACAACTTCTCTTTTCCTATGAGGTATTGAGAACCGCATTGAACCAGGCTGAGGCTACCCAGGCGCAAGTGGATCGAACGGAGAAACTTGTTCATGCCGGTAAAGTCCCTGAAAGCAGCCTTCTACAGATCAAATCGCAGTTTGCAACTGATAATCTCGCGGTAATCAACGCTGAAAACCAGTTGACCCTGGCAAAAGTCACCCTGTTGCAACTGATGGAGTTGCCAATTTCAGATACCTTTGATGTGTATCAGCCGGAATTCCTTGAACCGTCAATGCAACTAATCCAGACGAACCAGGAGATCTATATGAAGGCACTTTCGGTGCAACCCCAGATAACGAGTGCATCTCTCAAAACGCAGGCATCACAATATAACCTGAAGGTCTCCAGGGGGGCGAGGTATCCGCGCCTCAACCTGGGTGCATCACTTGGCAGCAACTATGCTTCGAGCCGGACTCAGGGAAGTGCCGTAAACCCGCAGAACTATCCATTCTTTGAACAGATCTGGAACAACCTGGGACAAAGTGTGAACCTGAATTTATCTATTCCAATTTATAGCCAACGATCCATTAAAAGCAACATTGACAGGGCCTCTATCAACCTTCTCAACATGCAACTGAACGAGCAGAATACAAAGAATCAGCTACGGAAATCGGTCGAACAGGCCTATACCGACCTGAGGGCTGCGATTAACAAATATAATGCAACCAAAGAACAACTGGCTGCGGCAGAGTTATCATACCAGGCTGCAGAACAGAAGTACAATGTAGGCTTGATGCATGCAACCGACTTTCTGATCGAAAAAAACACCTATTTCAAAGCCCGGTCAAACCTGGTCCAGGCGAAGTATGAGAATATTTTTAAAAGTAAAATCCTGGATTTTTACCAGGGGAAACCGGTTACTTTTTAATTACGAATTCAGTTGCTTCACGATGTTCGCAATGACAATTATTTAGACATTAGCATTATGAAAAAGAAGTATTGGATATTATTCGCTGTGATTGTTTTGCTCGCTGTTGCAGCTTATTTCATATATCAGGGAATGGGAAAGAATAAAGGCTATGAATGGAAATTTGTCGCCATTGAGAAGGGTGATATCAGCACCACGGTCACGGCCACGGGCAGTTTGAACGCGGTTACCACGGTACAGGTTGGTACGCAGGTATCGGGAACAATTAACAAAATCCTGGTCGATTTCAACGACCAGGTAAAAAAAGGAGAAATCGTTGCCGTCATTGATACAACATACCTTGCCGCATCGGTAAAAGACGCAATGGCCTCCTATCACAGGAATGAGATCCAGGTGAGGCAAACCAAGCGGGAGTTCGAACGCACGAAATTGCTGTTTGATCAAAAGGTGGTAGCTGAAGCTGATTATGACCTTGCACTTACCAGCTATGAAACAGCGATGAGTAACCTCACCTCCTCCGAAGCATCGTTGAATAGGGCGAAGATCAACCTCGAGTATGCAACTATCCGGTCGCCGATTTCTGGCGTCGTGGTGTTGCGTAATATAGATGTTGGACAAACTGTTGCCTCCAGCTTCAATACACCCACTCTTTTTACAATCGCTCAGGACCTGACTAAAATGCAGGTTCAAGCCAGTGTGGATGAGGCCGATATAGGGAAAGTCAAAGTTAACCAGTCGGTCACCTTTACGGTGGATGCCTACGCCGGACAGATTTTTTCAGGTACCGTAAGCCAGATCCGCTTGCTTCCTACCGTTGTTCAGAATGTAGTAAATTATACCGTGATCATTGATGTTCCTAATCCAGACATGAAGCTATTGCCTGGGATGACAGCCAATATAACTATCGTTGTTGAAATTGTCACGGATGTACTGAAAGTACCTTCTGTAGCGTTGCGGTTTACTCCACCGGCCGAATACATCGAGAAGTGGATGGCATCGTTGCCCGACTCAGTAAGGGAGAAGATGCAACGGTTTCAGCAAGGAGGAAACAGAATAGGGAACCAGCAGGGTATGAAGTCTGGAAGTCAGGAGGTCAGGAGGCCTGGAGATCAGGAGGGTACATATCCCGGGGGGATGAGATCCGAGGGGATGCGACCGGGTGGATTTAACAGGATGAATGCTGGAATGTTGTGGGTCAAAGAGGGGGAAAAGATTGCACAGCGAAGAGTCAGGGTGGGGTTAACCGACGGATCATATACCCAGGTGATGGGACGCGTGGAGGAGGGAGAGGAAGTGGTGATTGGGATAGAAAGTTCCTCGGCAGTTTCGGCCCAGCAGTCCAGCCCGTTCGCACCACAAATTGGGCGACCCAGAAGATAGAAGAAAGTTAGATGTCAGAAGTACGAAGTTAGAAGGTATGAATTAATGAACCAGTCAATAATATCTGTAAATCAGCTGGTTAAAGTTTACCAGATGGGTGAACTCGAGGTCCATGCACTCCGGGGCGTAAGCCTGGAGGTTTTTCCAGGCGATTTTGTTGCCATCATGGGGAAGAGCGGATCAGGGAAGTCGACCTTTATGAATATCATCGGATGTCTCGATACACCTACCAGTGGCGAGTACCTTCTCGATGGTGTGGATGTTACGACTCTTTCGAGGGACGAACTTGCCCGGTTGAGGAACCTGAAGATCGGGTTTGTATTCCAATCGTATAACTTACTTGCCCGGACAACAGCACTGGAGAATGTGGAGTTACCGCTAATGTATAATCTCTCAGTAGGCTCAAAAGAGATGCGGGAGCGTGCCTTACGTGCATTGGAGATTGTGGGTTTGGCCGACCGGGCAACGCACATTCCCAGTCAGCTCTCGGGAGGCGAACAGCAACGGGTGGCCTTGGCACGTGCCCTGATCAACAATCCCCGGATGATCCTGGCAGATGAGCCGACGGGGAATCTGGATACCCGGACAGGCATTGAAATGATGGAGATCTTCCAGGAGCTGAACGACAAAGGGATTACGATTATCATTGTAACCCATGAACAGGAGATAGCCACATTTACGAAACGGAATGTACAGTTCAGGGATGGACGTATCACTCAGATGAAAGAGTTGTTTGCCCGAAAAATCGCTTCGGAAGAGTTGCTGGTAATGCCGATGTTAAAAGAGGAGGATGAGGTATGAGGGTCAGAAACCTTTTGAGCGTTGCGCTGCGGTCCATGAACCGAAATAAATTAAGGACATTCCTTACTATGCTGGGAATCATCATTGGTGTGGGATCGGTTATCGCTATGCTGGCGATTGGGCAGGGATCCAAACAGAGTATTGAAACGCAGATCGCCAGTTTGGGCACAAACATTTTAATGATCAGGCCTGAAGCCAGTTCCCAGGGGAACGTCAAGTCGGAAGCCGGCACGTCGCAGCGCTTAACCCCCGAAGATGCCGAAGCGATTATAGAATTTTGCCCCTCTGTTCTTTACATGTCACCCGTAGTGCGTACCAGTGGGCAAATCATTTTTGGCGGACAGAACTGGCGAACTTCAACTTATGGGGTTAATCCTGAGTATATGCAGATTCGCAACATGGAGATGGATATGGGGGAACCATTTACAGCTTCGGATGTAAAAAATTCTGCAAAGGTTTGTATCATCGGAAAAACAGTGGCTACAAACCTCTTTGGGGAATATGAAGATCCCATTGGTAAAACCGTACGAATCAATAAGATACCTTTCAGGATCGTTGGCACCCTGAAAGCCAAAGGGGAAAATTCGTTCGGACAGGATCAGGACGATATTGTGCTGGCTCCGTTTACCACGGTTCAAAAACGGATGCTCACAATCAACTACGTACAGATGATTTACCTGTCGGCATTATCGGAAGAGATGATCCCGCTGGCTTCAGAAGAGGTTACTGCGATATTGAAAGAGAGGCACAAACTGGGGGCCTCCGAAGATCCGGACTTTTCGATTCGCACGCAGACTGAGATTTCTGCCACCTTCTCATCCACCTCCGACATTATGACAGTATTGCTGGCAACCATCGCCAGTATCTCCCTGATTGTGGGTGGGATTGGAATTATGAACATCATGTTGGTATCTGTCACGGAGCGTACGCGGGAAATTGGCATCAGGATGAGTGTTGGAGCCCGTGGCCGGGATGTGCTGTTACAGTTTCTGATCGAAGCGCTGATGATCAGCTTCATCGGAGGGATTCTGGGGATTGTGATCGGCTCCGTGGCCTCTTCGGTGATTGCACAAGTCATGATGTGGCCCGTCACAATTACAATGGAATCGATCCTCCTCTCTTTCTTCTTTTCTTCAGCTATTGGTATTTTCTTCGGATGGTATCCTGCCCGAAAAGCAGCAAACCTCAATCCTATTGAGGCATTACGATACGAGTAGCATCGCCATCAAAGGCAATGAAACAGGAAAATTGCGTATTTTCGGGCCGGAAATGAAAAAAATTCTGATTTCGGCTCTGCTCATGCTCTTCTCGTGGAGTGGTATGTTATATTGTCAGGACAGGGCCCGGACCGCTACCTGGTTTCCGGGAGGAAATCTCTACCCCACGATCCTCCTAAATTACAACGAGAGCCAGATATCCGGTTCATTATATGCCCAGTATTCTTCAGACCAATGGCAGAACCGGGCATTCGGGAACTTCTCCCTGGGTTTGCGCAGCAATATCATCCGATGGCAATATGCCCCACGGCGCGCTTCTGAACTGGGGTTTGAGCTGGCCGTGTTACCCCAGTTTATTTTTGAAGATCCCTTTGGCGAATTTAAGACCAGCCTCTTCAACGTTGAATTCAACGTAGGCATCCATTATCAGTATCAACTTGACCGATGGCGTTTCCGTGGAAGGCTATACCACATTTCAGCCCACCTGGGCGATGAATATCTCTTCCGGAATGGGATTGATGGCTTCATGGACAATCACCGTATCTATGAGGTGGTGGACCTTTCTGTTGCCTGGGTTTATCGATGGTGGGAGCTTTATGGAACGGTTGGGGTGGTCATCCATAGCGCCTATCCCCGCAAGCCAGTCATGTTCCAGACTGGGGTGCAATTCGAACACCCGATAGGAGAGAAAAACTGGTTGCGGTGGGTTGCCGGGGCGCATCTGCGGTTTGAGCAGGAACAGGACTTTCGTCCCGGACTTCGTGTCGGAGGCGGGTTCGGGATCGGGAAAAAAGGACGTTTCCCTGTCACCATTATGGCCGATTACTATAACGGCTACCTCCCTTACAGCCTCTATGACAAGGCGCTGATCAACTGGATCGGAGCTTCTCTTTGGTTTAATCCATTCAGGTCGGAATAATGGTGACGTTGAATTTTCTGAGGAATTCTTTACCTTTGCCACTTCGGCCCCATAGTTCAAGGGATAGAACGGAAGTTTCCTAAACTTTAAATTCAGGTTCGAGTCCTGGTGGGGCTACGAAAAGGCAACTTAAGTCCCTGTAAAACAAGATTTTACAGGGATTTTTTTTTGATTGGTACAACATAGGTAAAACATTTTGTAGTTTACTGTAAATCAATATGTTGCAAACCGTTCTCAAATTCATGAA
>CAYUZX010000040.1:0-30903 GCA_964449285.1 uncultured Prolixibacteraceae bacterium | reverse complement strand
TGTAGGGGCAATTCATGAATTGCCCCTACATTGTCATGCGAATGAATTGCCCCTGCATGATCAATAATATGAATGATCCCGTGAATATGATTTGGCATGATTACATAGGAATCCAGTTTTACGTCAGGGAATTTCATGGGAACCTTCTCCCAATATTCTTTTACGAAATCTCCAGATTCTGTTAATACAATTCTGTTATTTTTTATAGTTGACAGTTGAAATTCGGGATCTCTAGTACAAACTGTCGCAAAATAATATCCTTTTGAAGAGTAATCAACTTCAGGTAATCTGATGGACCTCCTGTGAAATTCTTCAGGATCAAATCTTCGAAAATGAACCATACGATATCAATTAATTCCTGCGATTAGACCTTGTCAAACTAATATCTTTATTTTTGCAGACAACCATTTATTTCTACACTATGATATACAAGACTCTTCTTTCCGGGAAAAAGTTGTTTTCACCTTTTTTTTCGACAGCCCTTATTGCACTCCTCTGCATCATTTCATGGCAGGCCAATCAGTTTGACTATAGCACTGATCTCAATGGCAGGAACAAATTCCAACCTCCCTCTGTCACCCCCAACGACTGGATGGCGATGCAGCGGATCTATCCCTATGACCGGATCCAGCCTGATGCCTACCTGGCTGCTGTTGAGCAGGCTCAGGCGTTGATTGATGCCGGTTCGGTAAGAAGTACCCCCTGGGTTTTTACCGGTCCAACCAACATCGGAGGTAGGATTACCGACATTGAGATTCCTGGTGGAGATCTCCAGACAATTTATATTGGCGCCTCAACGGGAGGTGTGCTCAAAACAACGGATGGCGGGGTAACCTGGACCAATCTTTTCCAGAATATTCCAGTGGTTTCTATCGGTGATATTGCCATCGATCCCGCAAACACCGATATCCTCTATGTAGGAACGGGCGAAGCAAACTCCTCCAGCTTCAGCTTCTGGGGAAACGGAATTTATAAGTCATACGATGCTGGCCAATCCTGGCAACATCTGGGACTGGAAAATTCGGCCTACATCGGACGTGTGCTGGTTGATCACTCCAACTCGCAACGGGTCTTTGTAGCTGCCTGTGGCTATCTCTTCTCCTACAGTGATCAACGAGGTGTTTACCGCAGTGAAGATGGTGGAACGACCTGGGAACGGACATTGTATCTAACTGATTCTACGGCTGCTATCGACTTAGTACAGCATCCGGTAAATCCTGACATCCTCTATGCAGCAATGTGGGAACGGAGCCGTGGGCTGGAATACCGGAACTCTTTCGGAGCGACATCAGGAATCTGGAAAACGGTGGACGGCGGCGATACCTGGACTGAATTGACAAATGGTCTGATGGCTGGCCAGGCTGTTGGCAGGATAGGTATTACCCTCTGTAAATCGCAACCTGATGTCCTCTACGCCTTCTATGATCTCCCCAACTTCGAGGTGGCAGTCTTCAGAACAGAAGATGGAGGTCAATCCTGGACCCGTACCAACGACTCCGAATTGTTGGGAATGAACAGCAATTTCGGCTGGTACTTCGGTCAGATCCGGGTTGACCCGGTTGACCCCTACAGCGTATTTGTAATGGGAGTTCCTTTATACGCCTCACATACCGGAGGGGGATCGTGGTTTGAAATATCAAACAACATCCATGTTGACCATCATGCCATGGTAATTGACGAGGCAACCTCC
This sequence comes from uncultured Prolixibacteraceae bacterium, assembly GCA_964449285.1. GTDB lineage: Bacteria > Bacteroidota > Bacteroidia > Bacteroidales > FEN-979 > QYOJ01. The sequence continues at coordinate 29,213 of CAYUZX010000040.1, read as the reverse complement.
ACGATCTTTGAAGGAAATGACGGAGGTTTGTATGTTAGTGATACCTACGGAAGTTCGTGGTCGAAGATCAATAACCTTCCTATCACCCAGTTCTATGCCATCGACATAGATTACCAGCAACCCGAACGGATTTATGGTGGCACACAGGACAACAACACCATCCGGACACGCACTGGCGCTGTTGATGACTGGGAAGCGATTCTTGGTGGCGACGGCATGTACACCCTGGTTGATTACACCAACTCGAATATCATCTATGCTGAATACCAGTGGGGAAACCTTTACCGGTCCGACAATGGTGGAAATAATATGATTGATATCGGCCAGAATTGGGAAAACGAACGCACAAACTGGTCGTCACCTCTTGCAATGCACCCCGAAGACCCGACCATTCTCTATTTCGGCACCTACAGGATATGGAAGACCTTCAACAGGGGGAACAGTTGGACTCCTTTTAGTGAAGATCTGACACAAGGCATCGACCAGTATTTCCATACCATCACTACGATCGCCATCTCTCCTATCGACCCATCAATCGTCATTGTCGGCACTGGAGATGGGAAAGTGCAAGTTTCAACCAATGATGGACTCACCTGGACAGATGTCTCTTCGGGGATCCCAAATCGCTGGGTGACCCGCGTAGCCCCAGACCCCTTTGATTCACAAACGATCTACGCCACCCTCTCCGGCTTCCGGTGGGATGAGCCTCTGCCTCATGTTTATAAATCGACGAACCTGGGACAAACGTGGACAGCAATCTCGGGTAACCTCTCCGGATTCCCCGTAAACGACATCGTGTTAGACCCGGATATTCCCGACAAAATCATTGTTGCCACCGATGCCGGATTGTATTGTTCTGATGATGGAGGAGCCACCTGGAGCTGGGTTTGGTCTGATCTTCCGGCGGTACCAACTTATGCCCTCAAAATCCATGTCCCCACCCGGACACTAGTGGCAGGGACCTATGGACTCTCAACCTATTCGGCTGATCTGGATGATATCGTAGTCGGCGTAAGTGATATTAAACATCGCACGGAAAGTCGTCTGACGGTGAATCCAAACCCCGTTACAACGAACAGCTCACTTCAGTTCTTCCTTCCGAAACCTGATCACCTGACCTGCTCAATTAGATGTATGGATGGGAAAACCAGCGGAACCGGGTCAAAGAATATCGGGAACCTGGAAAGAGGAAATCATGCAATCCGGTTAGGTGACATGATTGATGTCAACCAGATGCCTGCAGGGATTTACCTGGTGGCGCTGGAAGGAGATCGTTCGCGTATATCGGGAAAAATTGTCGTATTGTGATCCTGTAGAGACGCGTCTCTATAGGATATTTACCTCTGGTTCCAACAGGATGCCAAACCTGGCAACCACTGATTGACGGATCATTATGGCTAGGTTCAGGATCTCCTCGCCGGTTGCATTTCCGTAATTCACCAGCACCAGGGGCTGCTCCGGATGAACGCCTGCATCTCCGGCCCTCTTTCCTTTCCAATTGCATTGATCGATCAGCCAGGCTGCAGCCAACTTCACGCCATTGGAATCAGCATAGCTAACGATATCAGGGTATTGCAGCTTGAGCCGTTCGAACTGATTAGGCCTGATTACCGGGTTCCTAAAAAAACTACCTGCGTTCCCAACCACCTTTGGATCGGGGAGTTTGCTCCGGCGAATCCTGCAAACCACTTCTCTTACATCATTGATTGTAGGTGAAACTATACCAACCCGATCAAGTTCCTGACGGATAGAGCCATAGGCAAGATTCAGAACTGGTATTTTAGCGAGCCGGAGAGTCACGCTGATGATGAGATACTGCCCCCGGAGGGTCGTTTGAAAGATACTCTCCCGGTATCCAAACTGGCACTCGTCCCTTGAGAAGGTTCTCTTCTCACCGCTGGCCAGGTGAACTGCTTCAAGCTCCTGAAGAACCTCTTTGAGCTCTACTCCGTAGGCCCCAATGTTCTGAATTGGGCTAGCCCCCATCCTGCCAGGAATCAGGGATAGATTTTCAATTCCGCCCCACCCCTTCTCCACACAATATTCTACCACTTCATCCCACACCTCTCCGCCAGAAACCCTGACAGAGATAAAATCGTCATCCTGGCTGGTAATGGTAATCCCTTTTGTATTGAGCCGTATCACCGTCCCAGGGAAGTTCTCAGTAAACAGGATATTACTGCCATCTCCCAGAATCATTAACGGTTGATGATCAGATTTGAGGGAGTATAACAATGGAACGACATCCTCTTCCCGGTTTATTTCAACAAAATACCTGGCGTTGGCCAGGATGCCAAACGTATGTTCGTGCTGAAGGGATTTTTGCTCTTGAATTATCATTATGGATCAAAAGTATAAAAATAATTAACTTGCGTCTCCGTTGGAATAGAAACCTTCTCATGCCGGTTAACCGCGCCATCGTCTGCGTAACCAATGACCTCACCACCGATCAACGGGTGGACCGCACCTGCGTAACCCTTACGGATCTTGGCTTTTCAGTGATTTTGTTGGGTCGGAAATTGAAGCAAAGCCTTCCATTGGTTCCCCGCTTCTATGAGATGCATCGTATGCGACTATGGTTCAACAAAGGACCCCTGTTCTACGCCAACTACAATCTCAGGTTATTCTTTTACATTGTAACACATAAAGTAAACTTTATCGTTTCCAATGACCTGGACACCCTTCCGGCTGCCTTTCTGGCATCCTGTATTAAAAACCTCCTCCCCCTCTCCTGGAGAAGAGGGAGCCAGGGCGTGAGGCTTCTCCACGACTGTCATGAGTACTTCCGTGGAGTGCCTGAACTGGTTGGACGGAAGGGAACCACAAGGATCTGGAAATGGATCGAAGACAGGATATTCCCGAAGTTGAAACAAGTGACAGCTGTTAATGAATCTATTGCAAAACTTTATCGGGAGGAGTATGGGAATGAGATTGTAGTGATACGGAATGTCCCATTCCGGAAGCGGGAAGGAGAAGCCATCTCCAAAGATTCATTGGGGATTTTGCCCGACCAAAAGGTGATCCTCTATCAGGGGGCCGTGAATCTTGACAGAGGGCTTGAGGAGGCCATCCAAGCCATGAAGTATCTGCGTTGTGACGCCAGGCTGGTCATTGCAGGAACAGGCGATAAATTTGAAGAACTTCAGGCATTTGTGAAACAAGAGAAAGTGCCCGGAAAGGTTATCTTCACAGGACAGATCCCATTCCAGAATCTTTACGGGTACACTCTGATAGCCGATATCGGGTTGTCGATAGAAAAAGATGTAAGCCTCAACTACCATTTTGCATTGCCCAACAAGTTCCTGGATTATATTCAGGCTAATGTTCCCGTTCTGATATCGCCATTCCCTGAGATGAAAGTGATCCTCGATAAATATTTCATCGGAGAAGTGCTTGAGAGCCATGACCCGAAACATATTGCAGAAAAGATCGATGGCATGCTGTTAAATGAATCACGCATGGCTCTTTACCGTGAGAATCTGCTGAAAGCTGCGGCTGAACTATGCTGGGAAAATGAAGCACCGAAGCTGAAAAAGATCCTGGAGATTATGGATTCTGGATTTGGGATTTGAGTTTTGGGATTTGGAAATTAGAAATTAGAAATTCATTCGTAATTCGAAAATCGATTTATTCGTAAACCCTGTTGAACCTGAAATTACACATAGTGAGCTTCGACGTCCCGTATCCTCCGAACTACGGCGGGGTGATTGATGTCTATTACAAGCTTCGGGAATTGCATCAAGCTGGTGTGAAAGTCATACTGCATTGTTTTCAGGATCATCGGGATTCAGCCGGGGAACTGGACGACCTTTGTTCCGAAGTGTGTTACTATCCCCGGCAGGCAGGTATCCGGAATATCATCTCCCGGTTGCCGTATATCGTTGCCAGCCGTGCTTCAGGGGCACTCCGTAAGAGGTTGATGAAAGATGATTATCCGATCCTGTTTGAAGGGCTTCATACCTGCAGCCTGTTGAATGATCCTGCATTAAGGGGAAGAACAAAGATTTACAGGGAGAGCAATATTGAGCATCACTATTATTACCACCTCTTTAAAGCAACCGGCAACCTGGCCGACAAACTATTCTTCCTCATGGAGAGCTACAAACTCCTCAGGTTCCAGCCGATCCTGAAACATGCTGACTTGATGCTCGTTGTATCAAAGAAGGACAAACAATATCTTACGGATAAGTTCCCAAAGCATGATATCCGCTACCTTCCATCTTTTCACCAAAATGAAAGGATAAATTCCATCCCGGGGAAAGGCTCATATGTGTTGTACCACGGGAAACTCAGCGTTCCTGAAAACTTCCGTGCTGCCGAGTATATTATCAACGATATTTACGACGATTCGTTGCCTGAGTTGGTGATTGCCGGTCTGAATCCTCCGGAACACCTGGTAAAACTGATTGACAAACGCGCCAATATAAGACTGGAGAACAATCCTGATGATGCCAGGATGCATGCACTGATCAGGGATGCACAGATTAACCTGATGGTGACATCCCAGCCAACCGGACTAAAATTAAAACTATTAAATGCCCTGTTTCTTGGCCGTCACTGCCTGGTTAACCCAGAGATGCTTGCCGGTACAGGATTGGATCCAGTTTGCAGAATAGCCCATACTCCCCAGCAATTCCGTGAAGAGATTATCAAGCTCTTCAGGGAAGATTTTACCCTCCCGGAGATCACTCACAGGGAGGAGATTATCATGGAGAATTACTCAAACAAAAAGAATTGCAAAACCCTGACGGATATATTAACTTTGTTGTATGAAAAAAATCCTCGTTCCGGTTGATTTCTCCGAACATACGGATATCACCTGTTCCTATGCCCTGAAATTAGCAGATGCTTACCAGGCGGAACTTATGTTGTTTCACACCTATTTCGACCAGGTTATCCTGACCGACACCACATTTCCTGACAGCATGAACATGAATGCTGTCTATAACGAAGAACTGATCAGGGAGATGCACAGCCAGGCTGAAGTGAACATGAAAAAACTCCATGCGACACTTGAAAAGAGAATTACAGAGGAGAAGATTCGAAATGTACAGCTAAAAAGCACAGTTGTTGGTGGGGATATTGAGATGGAACTGAAGATGGTTTGCGCAGAGTACCTCCCACAAATGGTGATCATGGGAACAAGGGGGCTGGGACAGAATGTCAATGTGTGGGGCCGCGTGTCGACCTACATTATCAATCATGCTAAGGTACCTGTACTCACTGTTCCGGAGATTAAAACATTTATGGGGTTTCAGAATGTGATGGTTGCTGCGGATCTCTCAGAAGGAAATGCTGCTGCTATCCTTCAAGTTCTGAACCTTCTGAAACCATTCAAGAGTTCCCTGTATGTTGTTCATTTTCTGACTGGTAAAGATGGAGAAGAACAAAAGATGGAAGCCCTGAAAAGAGAATTCAGTGATATGGAACAACAAGGGAAGATCTGTTTTGACCTGGTTGGGATTTCAGATGATAACCAGAAGGCCCTGGATGACTATGTAGCAAGCAATGGAATTGAGATCATCGCATTTCAGCCACATAAGAGAAGCCTCTTCTATGGCTTATTTACCAAAAACATCACGAAGAAAAACCTCTTTTCTACCAATATCCCCTTACTCGCAATCCCTGTCTGAGAAGAATCGTTGCAATCAGTTCAAGGGATTCAGAGTATAATTATCGTAGCGGAACATCTCCCAATGGTGATTTTCCCATCCATCCCCATTCTGTTGTCGGAACTTATAATCAGTCTGTAAAAGGTTGATGGATAGTTCCATGAGACAATCGGTAAAGCTGGTTCCATATTGCTTCAGGGCATTCAGAAAATACCAGGCTACATCATATCCCTGAAAGGCAAGGTTTTCAGGATCAGTTTTATAGTTCTCCCGAAACAACCTTACGAGTCGCTTAACCCAAGGGTCTTGATAGTCCACCCATGATGGAACAACGATGTGTGCCCGGGCCTTTTCCATGTATTGAAAATCCATTCCTTCAAACTGATCCCACCGGGGAAGTCCGAATACCGTAAACTCATAACCATTGGTATCGGCATTTAACTGTGAAAGGACATTCAGGACGAAGGGTTTCTGGGTAGAGACAACAACCACAACATTTTCAACTCCCCTGTTCAGTTTATTGATCAAATCGTCCTTAGAAACAGTTATTACATCCAATCCAAGTGCAAGGCAGTTGGCATAGATTTGATCAGCCATCTTTTTTCCTTCTTCCTCCCAACTCCGGATCAGCAGTGTATGAGAAAAATGATGATTGTTGGCGAGGTACTCAGCAAGCGTAATCCCTTCGGAAGTATATGAGGGGCGTATTTTAATCACCATAGGGTTACCCTCAACCTGTGATTCCCGTTCGGAGACCGGACTAACAATCGGAATCTGGTGATCGCGGGCCCAGGAGGCAACAATCTCAAAATTGCGGTTGAACAGCATCCCGATGATCAGGTCCATCTCTGCCATCTCCGGTTTTTTCAAGAGTGTAGAAGTAAAAGTCGGGTTCGTTTCCAGGCTATATACATACAAGTTCAAGTTTAAGCCGGCTTTACGCAAGGAATCAACTGCAAGAAGGAACCCTTCATAGAACTGGATATATCTGAAGGAGTTGTAGCTTTCGATCTCCTTTTGAGATGGGGAGCCGATATCAATTGAGTCGGATTCCTTAAGAAAAAGATGCATCATCAGGGCCACGTTGTAAACCTCTTTTTTCGAATCCGGTGTCATTCCACAAGGGAGCTGATAAGTAAGATATCCGGTAGTGATGCTGATTGGATCCTCCCCTGGCACTTCATGATCTTTGTCGACAGGCGGATCCATCACAGGGGGAACAATTATGGCCGGTTCTATCACAGAAATCAATTCCAACGGATCTTCCGCAACAGGTGCTGGAATCAACAAGGTTTGGTTCGCCTTCAGTCCTTGCTTGATCTCAGGATTGGTATTGATTACATCCTGCATCGCCACATCATAGGCTTTGGAAATTGCATAGAGGGTTTGGCCCTTCTTCACCTGATGTACAAAGAATCTCTTTCCATCGATGGTGCGAACCTGGTCTGAACGGATCTGCTCATACCCATCCTGGGCGAGTGCCTGGTTAAAAGTCAGGAAAAAGATGCATCCAATGATCAGTATATATCTCATTATCTGTAAATTATTCCCATTCAATCGTGGCCGGAGGTTTGGAACTGATGTCGTAAACAACGCGGTTCACTCCTTTTACCCTGTTGATGATCTCGTTGGAAACCCAGGCAAGAAACTCAAATGGAAGCTGTGCCCAATCAGCGGTCATGCCATCAGTAGAGGTAACCGCCCTAAGGACCACTGCATTTTCATAGGTCCGCTCGTCGCCCATGACCCCCACCGATTGTATTGGCAATAGTACAACAAATGCCTGCCATGCCTTATCGTAAAGTCCATTCGAACGGAGTCCTTCGATAAAGATATGATCGGCTTCCTGAAGTAACCGTACTTTCTCCCGCGTGATGTCTCCTAAAATCCTGACAGCTAATCCGGGCCCGGGAAAAGGATGGCGTCCAAGGATCAATGGATCCAGTCCAAGTGATTTTCCGACACGCCTTACCTCATCCTTAAATAGAGAGCTCAGTGGCTCAATAATTTTCAGGTTGAGATGTTCAGGAAGTCCACCAACATTGTGATGCGATTTGATGGTTGCACTGGGGCCATTGACCGATCTCGATTCAATCACATCTGGATAAATGGTTCCCTGGGCAAGCCATTTGATATTCCGGATCTTTTTAGCCTCGGCCTCAAACACTTCGATAAATACACGGCCAATGACTTTCCTTTTCTTCTCCGGATCAGAAACCCCTTCGAGTTCCGATAGAAATTGATCGGAGGCATCAACACCAATAACATTCAGGTGCATATGCTCATATGAGTCAAGCACTTGCTGAAACTCATCTTTACGTAGCAACCCATTGTCGACAAATATGCAATGCAGGTTAGGACCCATCGCTTCATGTAACAACATACCGGCCACGGAAGAGTCGACTCCACCTGAAAGGCCCAGGACTACCTGGTCATCCCCAACCTTTTCGCGAAGCTCTTTTATCGTAGATTCGATGAACGATTCGGGAGTCCAGGACTGGTGACATCCGCAGATATCAACTACAAAATTTTTGAGCAATACAGCCCCTTCCGATGTATGATACACCTCGGGGTGAAACTGAATGCCGTAAGTAGGTTCATCGGTGATATGGAAACCGGCAATGTTTACACTGGATGTAGATGTGATCACACAGAAATTTTCAGGAACACGAAGGATGGTATCCCCGTGTGACATCCACACCTGGCTCCCATCCGAAATTCCTTTCATCAGTTTACTTCCAGGATTGATATAAGAAAGGTTGGCACGCCCGTATTCCCTTATTTTCGAGGGCATCACATCACCACCCGAATCCAGTGCAAGGTACTGAGCGCCATAACAGACTGCAAGTATGGGATATTTCCCGCGGATCCCGGAAAGATCGGGGATGAGCGGGTTCTTATCCCTCACAGAAAAAGGGCTTCCAGACAACACCACGCCTTTGATATGTGGTGCAAGAGGCGGAATAGCATTGTAGGGATAAATATCGCAATAGACATTCATCTCTCTGATCCGTCGTGCAATCAGTTGCGTATATTGAGAACCGAAGTCGAGGATAAGGATGGTCTCTTCCATATCACAAATGTATAAAATTATTTTACCTGATCAGGGTCGCATTGTATTCTGTTCGGTTTCCGACACCATCGGTTACGACCAACTGAAACTTGTTGGTTCCAGCTTTGATCCGGCTGTCGTATTTATATTCAAGCCGGTTTCGTTTGGCATCAAAATCCATTAATATCCAGCGGCCGTTCAATGTCCCCCGGTAACTTTCGATACCAGAGAAATCATCGGAGATCGTGACGACTATCGTACCTTGCTTGCTGATATTCTTATTGTTGTAAATGTTTATCGCTTTGATCTTCGGAGGGATGGTATCCACACTGATCGTATACGCCCCAAACTCCCGGATCGTTCCGCTTACAAAACCACCGGTGAATTTCCCCCCCTGACTTACAAACTTTCCACCGGTTTCAACCTTCACCAGGAGCGCCCTGGGTTCAAGCCAGTGTGGGAGTGTTTCCGCTCTAACTGATATGCTGCAACGAAGATGGAGAGGGGTCTCTTCATCATGGAGAATATGGACCCGGGCAAAGCTACCATTTACCGGAGGGATCGTTTTATAATGGAAATCCAGATCTTCATAGAGGGTATTAGCAGGCATCGTAAAGTTGATGTATGCATTTTCAAATCTGTTTTCCTTATTCCAGGCAAACAAATTTGCTGGCAAAGATCGCTCAGATGGCTTGGCTCCTGCAGAAGCGGGAGGGTGACTTTTTACCCAGAAGGAGATCCGCGAAGTGTTGCCGTGGACATCTTTGACCACATACTGAATCTTGTGTGCATTCCGGTCAACAAAATTTACTATACCCCGGTTAACCACCCCATCGAAGATTTCAAGTCTGTTCCCGGGAGCAACGTATGACCTGAAAAAACGTTGCTTATTTCGCACGTTCTGGGGATAATCAAGGATCGCATTGACATACCTGGTATCCGCAAACGCATATCGTTCAATGCTCTGACCAAACACCTTCACACCATCAACCTTAAGCTCGATCGATTTTATTCCACAACGTATTGAAGACCCGTTATGATAGTCGTACGCTTCAATACCGAAGATGATATCTCCTGAAACCATAACGGTATCTGATGATGAGACACTATATACTCCATTTCCTCCGGATGCCTGAAGAGCTTTTGGATTGGATGTATAGTTAACCATCGCATTGGTGCCATGTGGGTATATCTTCACCCACTTGATCTGAGGTGGAAGGTTATCCATGATCGTGATTCCGAATGACAAAGGATCAAGTGGCTCCTGGCTTCTGGCATCCCTGATTTCAAAATGAAGGTGCGGACCTCCTGAGGAACCCGAGTTACCGGAATATCCAATCACCTCCCCTTTTCGCACCTGTATCTTTCCTGTTGGAACCGTAACGTCAATCGAGAATGACTCAGCCGAATATTGTTGATTGTATGCGTATTCGGCAATTTCTCCCCGAAACCGGTCGAGGTGCCCGTAAACCGTAGTATATCCCGATGGGTGATTTATGTAGACAGCCTTCCCAAAACCCCAGGGTGATACAAAAATACGGGAGACATATCCATCCGATGCCGCATATACCGGTTTTCCCGACTGTCCTTCAGTACGGATATCGATTCCCGAATGAAAATGGTTTGGTCTGATCTCCCCGTATGATCCTGACAACGAAAGGCTGAAATCGACCGGGGAGCGAAAGAGGGTTTGGGGATAGGATGACTGGGAGAAGAGGCTAGTGGGGATTACAGTAAATAAAAGAAAGAAGCATTTAACCACAAAGGCGCATAAGGATGCCTCAAAGGCGCGAAAAGGAATTCCTTCCTCGCCTTCGCGGTGTACTTTTTCGCCAGTGCGGTTATCCTTTTTTAACCGAAGAGGAAACAGAGGTCCCGCAGAGGAGGCAGATCCGGTCACGCCTGTGTAAATTGATTTTTCCCGTCCTTTCAAATTCATCGGAACTTCTATTAAAATCCCCTTCATATTCGCCAAATCGTCTGCTGACCATTACCAGCCTCCCAAAGCCTACAATTCACTTCTCACTTTTTACGTCTTACATCTTACGTCTTACGTCCTACGTCTTACGTCTTACGTCTTACGTCCTACATCATACTGTTAACTGCCTACTGGTGACTCGTGACCAGTGACTGGATGGCTTTGTTAAGTTCTCCCATATTTTCAATCACCAGATCGGCTTGTTCAAACGGGCCGGTCAGTTCTTTTTCATTGTAGTAAATAGTCATCATCCCAGCCCTCTTCGCTCCAACAATGTCTTTGAAGTAGTGATTTCCCACCATCAGGCAATCTCCCGGAAAAACATGCAATTTCTCTGCGATAGCTAGAAAAAAACGCGGATCCGGTTTTCCGTAGCCAAGCTCCTTTGAAGAGAAAAAATTTTTAAAAAAGCGCTTTGCTCCAACACGATCAAGCGCTTTGATCATCTCTTCCGTTCCAGAATGCGGGGCATTGGTGGCAATGCAGAGTGGGTATTGAGTAGATAATTTACTCAACGAATCTTGCGCTCCCGGAACCCAGTCTACCCTTTCCCAAAGGTACATCGGACCCTGCGACGCATAGTCGATCATAATCGTGCCACCCCAGTCGAATATCAGCTGTTTAATCATTTTTGCAACGGACTGGCAAATAAGAGAATTCGTTTGAATAGGATATCATCTGCTCTGTAAAATCATCAGGATAGGTTACAACAATATCTGTCAATGAATCATTCTGATATACGGGGATAAGGACAGGATTGATAAATCCGCCGTAAGGAGCTATGTTTAGCTTTTTGTAGCGTTCCAGCATCTGGTTGTGCAATTCCGGATCCACCTTAACTCCATAAGCCTCAACCAGCTCTTTCCCGGCTTCGTAATTGCCTTCTGATTTGATCCGCTGAATTTTGTTCAGAAGTTCGCCAAACAAATTACGCAAGCCTTCGTAGTCATTTATCCTGATATAGGTCTTCCCGTCTTTTTCAAGCAGCTCAATGATCTTCTCATCTTTCCCCTGTTCGTAGCACCATGTGGCGATCAATTTGCGGTCGCGCATGTGAGCCTGTTCGATGTTCTTGCCGGGCAGGATTCTCACCAGTTGGGTCAGGTAACCATTGCGAATGTAGTTATCGTATTCAGCTTTACCCACTTCCAGAGACGGAATCAGTCCCAGTTCAACCAGTTTGGGGTCCATAATGTAATACAATGCGAAGAGATCGGCCCGGGCCTCTTCCAATGCCGAATGGTAGTTCTTCATCGCGTCGGGGCTTGTTCCAGGAAGGAGCTGCCCCGCAGCATGACCCAGGCATTCATGCATGTCGGTAGTAAGATTCCCTGCCAGGAAGCCATATTCTTTTTGCCGCGCTATCTCTTCCGGTGACCAGGCGAACTCTTCCAGAAAGCCATTCCCTAACGAAGACTGGTTGTAAGCAAAGGTGATATTCTCCATGGTGACAGATTTGGAGCCATGGTCTTTCCGGATCCATTCTGCATTGGGGAGGTTAATACCAATCGGGGTGGTAGGATCGCAGTCTCCTCCTAGTTGGGCCACGGTGATCACTTTGGCTGAAACGCCTTTCACCTCCTTCTTCTTGAACTCAGGATCGACCGGGCTGTTATCTTCAAAGTACTGGGCATTGTCGGCCAGCGTAATCGCACGTTCGGTTGCTTTTTTATCCTTGAAATTCACTACTGATTCCCAGGTTGCTTTCATCGACATCGGGTCGCCGTATGTTTCAATAAAGCCATTGATGAAATCAATGTCAGAATTTTGGTCACCCAGCCACAGGATGCTATAGTCGTCAAAGGTAACAAGGTCCCCTGTTTTATAGAATTCGATCAGCTTGACCAGAGCCGCTTTTTGTTCGGGAGTTTCGGTAACGGTTGCTGCTTTTTCCAGCCAGTAGACAATCTTTTCAATTGCCGGATGGTACATGCCATCCAGTTTCCATACCATCTCTGTCACCTTGCCATCCTTCTTAACCAGCTTGGAATTCAATCCGTATGATATCCGTGTATCTTTCCCGGCTTTGACATCATCCGATTTTTTTTGAGCATAGAAATCTTCTACTTCTTTCTGTGTTACTCCATCGTAGAAGTTGCAGGCCGAAGATTCAATCAAGTCGGTGGAGGAGTTAAGGCTGATCCGTTTGTCAGCAACCGTCGGATCGAAGATGATGGTAGTAATCTCTTCTGTAAACGCTTCCGGTGTTTGTCCTTCTTTCAGGGGAAGCTGATCGGCAGGAACATTGTTAAGCAGTGTAGCGAAATAATCGGTTGAAACTTCCGGGAAAAATTTATCTGTGCTGTAATGATGATGAATCCCATTGGAGAACCACACCCGTTTCATATAGGTTTCAACATTCTTAAAGTCCTCAGTACTACGATCGCCCTTGAAGTTTTGATAAATGACTTCCAGGGTTTTTCGTACCAGAAGGTTGTTCTTATAGTTCTGGTTATAAGTTATATCCCGCCCACACAATGCAGCCTGTGAAAGGTAATAGACCAGCTCTTTCTGTTTCAGCGTAAGTTCGTCCCATCCAGGGATCTGGTACCTGAGAATACGCAGGTCGGCAAACTGTTCGGCCTGCCATTTGAAATCATTTGTCTCCTCTTTCTTTGTGCCATTACAGGCAACCATCATAACCATCATAATCGTTGCAATTAAGTAGATCATTTTTTTCATAAGTACACGTTTTAGTAGTCATACACTTTACATCCAGGATTCTCAGCTTTGAACTTATCGATCCGTTTGGATGAGATTCTTGTATTGAAAATTTTTACTGATTTCAGGTTTTTCATACCATTCAGCACCTCGATATTGCTGATTTTGGTATTGTATATTTCGAACACTTCCAATTTCCTCAGATCAGACAGATCTTTCAGGTTCTTGATGGGTGTTCCCGAAAGCTTGAGGATCTCCAGATTCGCCAGATTCGCGATTGGCTTCAGGTCTTCAACCTGTGTGTTTTCCGCATCGATCTCAACCAGACCGGTGAGACCCGACAGCGGGGTGAGGTCACCAATGGCATTCTTGGGAAATCCCAGTCGCTTCAGCCATGTCATCCGGCTGAGGGACTCCAGAGTGGTCACTTTTGTATCTGAAAAACGTAACTCTTCCAAACGCGAGAGAAATACAACCGGCTGAAGAGAGGCAATCGACTGGTCATCTTTGATCACCAAGCTCTTCAAGTTGGCAATCTGTTGTAGCTGGAATTTATCAGGATCTTTTTTAAATCCCACCTCTTGACGAAGCACATCCTGCCAGATTCCAGGAAGGGATTTCCACCAGTTTGTATTTTCATAAGTCTGGCTTATCACCAGGCAACTGGAATTTTTCGACATGAAATCGTTAGCCTCCTCTTTCGTGATCCCTGAATTATCAGCCAGGATCAGTTCCAGTCCGGTTAATCTGGTAAGCGGAGAGATATCGGTCACCTTGGTGTTGTCGAGATTTAGAAACGTAAGTTTTACCAATGCCGAAAGAGGCTTAACAGAGGTGATCCCGGTAGATTTTGCATTCAGGTAGCCGAGATTGAGAAGATCTTGCAACGGAGCCAGCGTTGTTACGGGTGTTAATGAGCAATCCAGCCATCTCAGTCGGGGTAATTCTGTCAACGGAGCCAGCGTATTTATCGCTGAGCGGCCATTGATATTCAGGCTGTCAATTGTCATGAGAGCATGCAATTGTTCTCGGGTAGGTGGATTTTCGAGCTTCTGGTAGATAAAGAAAATTTTCTGCCATTCGTCCGACATTTTATTCCACCACTGTTCCAATTCAGCAGAGGCAAAACTAACCACTACCCCAGGGTGGTCGATCATAAATTGAACGGCTTTATCTTTTTTTACCTGTGATTGGTCACAATAGATTTTTCGCAGGGATGGAAGTGCGGCAAGAGGCTCCAGCGAATTCACCTGGGTATTGTTAAAGGTGACCGACACAAGGGCATCCAGGTTCTTAAGTGCATCGATAGAGGTTACCGGGGTACTCGAAAAATCCAGTGTCGAAAGAGTTTTCAATCCGGCCAGTGGAGCCAGATCTTTCACTTTTGTCTGATCCATCCGGAGCGCCCGTAGATTTAGAAGTTCGGCAAGTGGCTTCAGGTCTGCAATTCCCGTAGAGCTGATATCCAGTGCCTCCAGCATAGGGTAGCTGGTTATGATGGAAATATCGGTAACGGCAGTATTGCTTAAATTTAACTCTCTGATATGGTTGCAATATTTTAATGGATCGAGGGTGTTCACCTTTGTTCTCGAGATGTCCAGATTTTCCAGGGCATTGAGATTCCTAAGAGGCATCAGGTCGGAAACCAGGGTATTGGAGAGGTTGAGTGTGGTGAGATGGGAGAGCTTAGTCAGTGGTTCCAGATCTGTCACATTCATATTGCCCGACAGGTCAAGGGTTTTACTATCAGCGATCTTCAAAAAGAGCCCGTAAATCCGTGAATCCTTCATCGGGATGGGGATGCTATCCACCATAACAACTGTATCATTGTAGTTTTCTACCTGGCTCAGCATCAAATCGGCATCAATTTTCATATCCTTTCCAAAGATCTCGTGCCACTCTTGAGACAGACCATTCCACCAGTTTCTCAGATCTTCCTTTTCGTTCAGTTTTGTGGTATAGATGCTGACGATCTTGATCTGTTTCTTGTTATCATCGTAGTTGATCTCAATGTAGCGAACCATATTGGTGTTGACGGAATCGCCATCAAGCGTCAATGCTTTAAGGGAGCGGTTAGCTGTGACCTTGAAAAAAGTCTGCCCTGCATGGTTGCTCATCACACTCACATCCTGCACCTGGTATTCGAATTTCGCTCCTTTAAAGAAAAAGTCTACATCTGTGAGGTATGCCTGTACATCTTTATAGAGGGGGACAAGCCTTTTTATGTCGAGATCGTCCTCAATCTGAACCTCATTGTCCCAGAAGAATTTCTTGTAACTGTCGTTGATGACCGTCTCTTTCTCCTTAACAGTATTTTGTTTGTCGGCAAGGAAGTTCAGGGTACTCTCCAGGAACTTCACTATCTGGCTGGCCTGTTGCCGATAGACCTCCATCTCTGCTTCAGGAATGGATGATGCCTTGGGTTCATCACTCACTTTGGTTGTCTTTCCGGTACTCTTTTTCTGTCCGAGTGCCGGGTTTTGAACCAGACAGAAACAAGCCACTACCAGACCGAGGGATAACAGGTAAATTTTAATTTTCATGGGTATAATTCCTGATGATTTCTTTTTTCTCCTGGTCATTCACACGGACCAGGTTTGATATTAGCCATCCTGAGTTATTCTGGTAGCGGTTGAAATAGGAGACCTCAAAATACCAGTTAGGGATCTGGAAGAAGTGAAATTTCACGTTATTTGAGGAGACGAACTTCAGGGTCCCGTCATGGTATTCTTTCAGGAAGAGGGCAAGCTGGTCGGGGTAGTACTCTTTTTCGAGGTAATATCCTATATTGGCAGGATTAGCGAACATTTTACGCAAATTCATAAAATCCAGTTCATGGCTCATCGGGTGGAGAAAATTAGCACCGCTGATGCTGTCACCCACGTGGTTAAAATATTTCTCAAAGGCACTGGAGTGGACATTTGAGAGGACCCATTTATACCCCTGTCGCTCCTTCTCCAATTTAAAATAGAGAATCATGTGGATCGGTTGACGGTTGTATGTGAACTCTGCACTCACTTCAGCAAACCAGTTATTGGCATGGAAGTCGAGAAACAGGGGATCTCTCTTACTGTTTACATCCATGATGAATACATCCCTGGTGTCCTTCGTTATTAGCGGGCTGGAGAGGTCAAACAGGATATTAAGGTACTTATTACGTAATTTTGCTGTGCGGAAGTCGCCATCGGTGTCGTAGAGGCGTTTTCCAGTGACATCCTCCTCCCCGTTGAATCGTCGGTAGAATTGGTTGATCTGTTTGGTTTGAGCATAGAGCATCGACTCATCACCCTGGTAGGTTCGAACTTGCCCGAACGAGATAAATGAACTTATTAGCAGGATCAGTATTATCGGAATCTTCTTCATCTGGGTTAACTTAGAGATATGAAAAATGCAGCATGCAGCGTGAGGTTGATCTTCTGCATCCTGCATTTTCATTGGCAGATTAATTACTTCGAAGTTTCTTTGACCCGGATATCTCCCAACAACACATCCCAGAAGCCTATCATTCGGCCGCCGATCTGTGTCTCTTTCCGTTTGACATATACTGTGATATCCTTTTTTGTAGTATCCTCGTAAACCAGTCCTTTTTCTTTGTCGTACCCCTGAAAGCGCTGGAAAACCGTGATCACCCCAACATAAGTCCCGTCGGGTTGGCGTTCCAGGTCACTAACATACTGGATCTTATACCACTCGATCACCACCCGGTCGTAATTCAGTTGCATCAGCCGGTCGAAATATTCCCGAATCTTGTAATAATGAACTTCGGGGCGTGAGAGGGAAGAGACTCCCATTTCACTGCCTGGCATAAAGAGTTCAACAGCCCGTTCGATCACCCGTTGAGCTTCCGACCAGGGGGTATCTTTATTACCGATGATACTGATGTATTTACTAAGGTCGCGGACCTTTTCAAGGGCCAGACTGTCTATTGCCTGTTTCCGTTGTGGGGAGAGGTCGTCATTTCCCTGTGCAAACAGGCCGGCCGACAGCAAAATAAGGCCAACTATTACTATTGTTCGTTTCATGAATCTACTTTTTTATTAAGTCAAGTTCTTTGATTTTCCCCGCTGTGTCCATTTGATATGAATCCACATTGTTGCGGCTCTCTTTCTGGTCTTTCAGGAAGTTCAGGTAGTTATTGATTGTTGTAGGTTTGTCATAATCGACGATGGATCCCTCACGGCTAATAATGATCAACACGGTGACATCAGGCGCTGAAAAGTAGTTGAGGGCAGCATCTATCAGGCTGTTTGCCATGCTGGTGTTCCCGGCTCGGGAAGCATCGGCAATGGATTGAAAAGAGTTCTCAAGTTTACTTTTTAACGACATCTCCGAGGAAGAGTACTTTCTCATCTCAGTGATCTTCTTCTCCAGCCGTAACAGCAACTCGTTGATTTCCTGGTCATCAAGGTTCTCGGCTTTGATTTTATTCATCTCCGTTTCGAGTTCATCGGCCGAGAGGTTTTGCTTGTTGACAAGGAGATCATAAAGTTTGTTTCGGGCAACTGCAACTTTCTGTTCATGAGCCTTTACCTGTTCTGCATACGCTTTCTTGTTGATTTGCTGTGCTTGTAAAATAAGTTGGTTCAGTTCATCATCTCCGAAATTTTTGTTGATTGCCTCAGAAATAGCTCTATCCTGCTCCTCGAGGGTCATTTTGGTAGTTCCATTGATGATCGCTCGCATTTGCTGTTTATACATCTCGATCTGCGCCTTCTTCTCTTTGCGTGTAAGCTTCCCTGACGACTTACAGGAATCGAAGCTCACAGCGACCAGCGCAACGAGGGTGATGACAACAAACTGCTGCCAGCCAAAAGATTTCAATTTACTTACGATATTTGTCATGATTCAGGTTATTGTGATTTGTAAAACGGAAATTTCACCACTTTTGCTTTCAGAGCTTTATCCCTGATTTTAATTATAATCTCACTGCCTTCTTTGGCCAATGCTTCCGGCACATATCCCATGCCAATCGCTTTTTTAACGGCCGGGCCCATCGTTCCACTGGTTACCGTTCCGATCACATGCCCGTGTTCATCCACAATCTCGTAATCATGCCGTGGTATTCCCTTGTCGATCATCTCAAAACCAACGAGTTTTCTGGATACGCCATCTTTCTTCTGAACTAATAACGCATCCTTATTGATAAAATTTTTCGCATCGGTGAATTTTGTAATCCATCCCAAACCAGCTTCGAGTGGTGAAGTGGTATCATTGATGTCATTTCCGTAAAGGCAGAAGCCCATCTCAAGACGAAGTGTATCCCGTGCAGCAAGTCCGATCGGTTTAATACCGAAATCGGCGCCAGCCTCCATAACAGCGTTCCAGATATGGGAGCCATCTTCATTTGCCATGTAAATCTCACAACCTCCCGAACCGGTATAGCCTGTAGTTGAGAGAATCACATCTTTTACTCCTGCAAACGTCAGCTTTTTGAAGGTGTAATACTCCATGTCAAGAATGGGTGTATCCGTCAGTTTCTGCATTGCTTCCAGCGCTTTTGGTCCCTGAATGGCAAGCTGTGAAATCTCGCCGGAAGCGTTATAGAGGGTCGCCCCCATTTTATTCTGCTTATTGCACCATGCCCAGTCTTTATCGATGTTGGCAGCATTGACAACCAAGAGATAAGTCTCTGCATCGATCCGGTAGACTAAGAGGTCATCTACAATACCACCTTGTTCGTTGGGGAAACAGGAGTATTGAACCTTACCATCGACCAGTTTTGATGCATCGTTAGAGGTCACCCACTGAACAAACTCCAGGGCCTTTGGCCCTTTCACCCAGAATTCACCCATATGGGAAACGTCGAATACACCAACACCATTGCGAACAGTTTCGTGCTCGATATTGATACCTTCGTATTGCACCGGCATATAGAATCCGGCGAAGGGGACCATTTTGGCGCCCATTTCTTCGTGAAATTTTGTAAATGCAGTATTTTTCATTGTGTTATGGTTAGTCGAAAAACTTTTCCGTAAATCGGTGCAAAATTAGAAAAAATAATCAGGTATAATGGCGATGTTCATATTATATAATAACTTTGTCGACCATGATAAACCTGCGACAAAACACGCCCCGCTGGCTGATATTTCTGATCGATTTGATGATCGTTTTCACTTCAGTGATCATCGCTTATCTGTTACGGTTTAATTTCGATATTCCACAGGTCGAACTGGATCCTCTTCCTCAGATCCTGGCTTACATGCTGGCTATCCGGGCTATCTCGTTCCTGATCGCAAAATCCTACGCCGGCATCGTGAGGCACACCAGTACTGCCGATGCCCTACGGGTTCTCTCTACGTTGTTTGCCGGAAGCATCTGGTTCGGACTCACCAACATCGGCACTTATTTTTATGACCACACCTTCTTCATCCCCTTCTCCATCATTATCATCGACCTGCTTGCCAGCACGTTTGGCATGGTTACTTTCAGGATGGTAGTAAAAATCGCCTTCCTGGAGTTTCAGAATCCGCTTCGCTCAAAAGTCAACGTAATCATTTACGGTGCCGGGGAGGCCGGGATTACTGCCAAACGCACGTTGGACAGGGATGCCGGAACTAAATACAAAGTGCTTGCGTTCATTGATGATGACCCGGCGAAATCGGGAAAGAAGCTGGAAGGGATTGACATTATCGGCCCGGATAAACTGGAGAACCTACTCCAGACTAACACCATTGCCCACGTGATCCTGTCCATACAACGGTTTGATCCTGACAAACGAGATTGGCTGGTTGATCTTTGCCTGAGTTATAGTACAAAAGTACTGACTGTTCCACCCATGATCCGGTGGATCAACGGGGAGCTGAGCTTCAAACAGATCCGGAAAATCCACATCGAAGAACTGCTGGAGAGGGAGGAGATCAGTCTCAACGACGAGATGATCTCCCGGGAAACTACCGGAAAAGTGATCATGGTAACCGGCGCTTCCGGTTCTATTGGCAGTGAGATCGTACGTCAGCTCGTTAGGTTTCACCCGAAAAAGCTGATCCTGATCGACCAGGCCGAAACCCCGTTACATTTCCTGGAGTTGGAGTGGGTGAACAATTTCTCAGGCACTGATGTAGAGTTCATCCTGGGCGACATCACCAACATGCCCCGGATGAGAGCCATATTTGAATCTGCCAAACCTGATGTAGTTTACCATGCAGCCGCTTACAAACATGTTCCGATGATGGAAGCCAACCCGGTGGAGGCTGTCCTAACCAATGTGCTAGGGACGCGTACCATCGCCGACCTGGCCGTCACTTTTGGCGCTACGAGGTTCATCATGATATCTACCGATAAGGCTGTGAACCCGACTTCGGTGATGGGCGCTACGAAACGGATGGCCGAAATTTACATTCAGTCGCTCGATGGGAATGGCGCTACGAGGTTCATCACCACCCGGTTCGGTAATGTCCTGGGATCCAATGGCTCGGTGATCCCCCTCTTCAGGAGCCAGATCGAGAGCGGAGGCCCTATCACCATCACCCATCCCGAGATCACACGTTTTTTCATGACGATCAGTGAAGCATGCCGCCTGGTTCTTGAAGCTGGAGCAATGGGAAAAGGCGGGGAGATATACATCTTCGATATGGGTAAATCGGTCAAGATCCTGGACCTGGCCAAGAAGATGATCCAGCTTTCGGGTTTAACCTTGGGGAAAGATATTCAGATCCGTTACATCGGGCTTCGACCTGGAGAAAAGCTTTACGAAGAGCTGCTGAACAAAGAGGAGAATACACTCCCTACACATCACGAACGGATCCTGATCGCCAAAGTCAGGAAGTACAACCTGGAGGAGGTCAAACACCATAATGCGGAATTGATCGCCATGACAGGAACACACTCCGAAATGGAGCTTGTAAAGAAGCTGAAAGAGGTGATTCCCGAATACCGGAGCCAGAACTCGGTGTATGAGGAGTTGGATACGAACCCCAAAACCCCTTGATTACCCCCAATCACCCTACTTCCCTGGTCAAAGGAAAATTCTTGTTGAGTAAAAAAGCTATTTATTGTTTTCAGCAGGGACTTCCTTACACCCGTTATATTCAGGGTAGGTATAACCAGTGCCAAAGAAGTTGGTTTTGAGGTTTATGGGTTCTTTACTGGGATCGTTGAAATTGGCTTTTTTCATTATCAAAGGAGCATAGAGGTCTGGCCTGCGGTCTTTTAGGTAGTTGTATTTCGGGGCAGGGTGAGTCATGCCGTAATAGGCCGGAACACAATCGGCTACCAGCATGGTATTTTGTTCATGATTGGCAGCAACAATGACATCTCCGTCAGGTCCGCATATGATGCTGTTGCCACGGTAATGCCATGCATCATTACCCCTGACCTCATACCCGCAACGGTTGGCATAAGCAAAGAAAATATTGTTTGCATATGCATTCGCAGGGATCAGCAGCGTGGAAACATCGGGGTAAGGTACAGAACTCCTCTCTCCCGAAGGCAACCGGTAGTAATTGTCGGCAGCCGTGGGGCCCACAATCAGTTTTGCGCCATGTAACGCAAGGATTCGTTGCAGCTCAGGGAATTCACATTCGTAGCAGTTCAATACTCCCACAGGAAATCCAAAGATATTATATACAGGGTATTCACTGGTTCCAAAACACCAGTTGTCCCGTTCCTGCTGACCGTAAAGATGGGTTTTATGGTAGGAATTGAGCAATTCCCCTTTTTCGCTGATCACAGCTATGGCATCATAATAGCTGGTGCCACCCGGTTCTTCCACTTTCTCGGCATAGGGAACAATCAGGGCCATGTTGTATTCTTTGGCATAGTTGCATGCGGTGGTGATACTTGGCCCGTCTTTATATTCTGATACTTCTCTGGCTTCCTCCGGACTCAACGTATAACCGGGTACAAATAATTCCGGAAAGGATAGCAGTTGCACATCAAACTTCTTGGCCTGTTTGACTGCCTCTTCCAGCACCTTCATGTTTTTGGCAGTAGCTCCTTTCCCACTATAGGCTTGTACTTGGTAAATACCAAGACGCACCCCGGAGCCATATTCAGGTACTTCGCCATAAACAGAGGTCCGGTACTGTAAAATCCGATAAGACTCCTCAACACTTTCGCGGTACTGAGGGGTTCCGTCGCAAGTGCTCAACACAAGGCTGTCCTGGCTATTTGCATTGAAATTCAATGCAGCATTTTCATTCTGTGATAATCCAATTCCTGTGATAAAAAGAAAGACCAATAAAATCATTGACTTTTTCATACTGCTGTAATTTGGATGGTGTTGTTGTGTTTATCTGAAATAAAAGTAGTGAAAATAAATTAATACCGGTTGTGCCTACAGATTAACAGTACCCTCAATTTTATCGAGCAACACTGTCAGATGCTCTGAGGTGGTAAACGGATTCATCAGGGTTGTTCGGAGATAGACTGATCCCCTCAGCGTAGTTTGCACAATGTAGAACGCTCCTTCATGCAGGATTTTTTCCCGGATCTCTATATTTATTGCATTAGTTTCATCATTGGTGAACGTTTCATCCACCACCCGGAAGCAAACAATGTTGGATTGAGGTTCCATTGCCAGCTCAAACCGCTTTCGTTGTCTGATAAGGTCAGCAAACGCTATGGCAAGATCGTACAAGATCGTTACATTTTCTCCGAGGACTTCAACGCCATGCACTTTTATCAGGGTAAAGAATTTCAGGCTCATCATCAGCTTTGTACACTCAAATGTTCGCTTTCCGTAATTGAACCACTCCGGGTCCACATCTTTTTGCCAAAGGTAGTGGGCATCCTGTTGAAACGTATGATAGGATTGGCCTGCATGCCTATAAAGCAATGCTGTTGTAAGTGCAGGTGTCATCAGCATTTTATGGCAATCGATCACCACAGAGTCGGCCAGGTGGATTCCCTTAACCAGATGACGATATTTTTCTGTAAATATAACCGCTCCACCATGGGCGCCATCCACGTGAAACCAAATATTCTTTTCCGAGGCAAACGTCGCAATGGCTTCCAGATTATCGTAGGAACCCGTTGCGGTCGTACAGGCACTGCCAACAATCGCAAATACCTCTTTCCCGGCTTTTTTAGCTTCTAACCAGGCCTCCTCAAGGAGATCAACCTTCATCTGAAAATCAGCATTGGTTTCTATCCGCACAACTCCTTCAGAGCCAAGGCCCATGATTCTGGCTGCCCGGTCGACGCAATAATGGGCTTCGGCCGAAACCATGACAGTCAGTTGCTCCCCGTCGTTTCCCTTATCCCAGATATTCCTCCCTGCAACGGCCTTCCTGGCTGATAGCAGAGCCGTAAGATTGGCCAGTGTCCCCCCGGAGGTAAGAAATCCGTCACCATCGTTGCCATATCCAAGTGCACTTGTAAAAACCTGGACAGCCAGCTTTTCCATCGCTGTGGAAACACTTCCCATTTCATACCCAACCATGCCGTTATTTACCACCCCGGCCAGGAATGCGGCCAGGGCCGTTACCGGAGCCGTTGGCGTTAACTGGTGCCCGACATACCCGGGATGAAGCAGATGGATGGAACGATCGAGTATGTCGCGAAAGAAAGGTGTTAAATCATCTCCTTCAATGGAGTAGTTTTTCCAGAATTCAACCTGCTGATCCGGATCAACCCATTGCAGAACAGGCATGTCACGACCAGCTTTTGCCTGCTCCAGATAGTCCCCCAACAGGTCGACCAGCTTATGCCCGTTTTCTCTGAAATTTTCTATATCAAATACTTCCTTAATCGGTGATGCCATAGTGAGATATTAGTTGTTGCGGCAAAAATAGCGATTGTCGGTCAGTGTTGTGAAAAACTTTTAATTTCGTAAATCGTAATTCGTAATTCGTAAATTGAAATGGTTGTACTCCTTGGTCCCACGGCATCCGGAAAAACACATCTAGCGGCACAATTGGCTTATGAGCTCGATGGTGAGATCATTTCAGCCGACTCGAGGCAGGTGTACAGAGGGATGGATATCGGTACGGGAAAGGACCTGAAGGAGTATACCATGGAGGGGAAAGCGAT
Source organism: uncultured Prolixibacteraceae bacterium (assembly GCA_964449285.1). Classification (GTDB taxonomy): domain Bacteria; phylum Bacteroidota; class Bacteroidia; order Bacteroidales; family FEN-979; genus QYOJ01. The sequence continues at coordinate 4,939 of CAYUZX010000040.1, read as the reverse complement.
CCCTTATCACCTGATCAATATTGTGGATCCTGGGTATGAGTATAATGTTTACGAGTTTCAGCAGGACTTCCTGAAGGCATATGCCGACATCTCAAAACGCGGAAAATCACCTATTTTATGCGGGGGCACGGGTTTATATATTGAGTCGGTTCTCAAAGGATACCGGCTTCCACAACTGGAACCCAATCCGGAGTTAGAGGCATTACTTTCTTCGAAAACTACAGAAGAGCTGGTAGATTTATTGAATACATTGAGGGAACAACACAATACAACCGACCTTCTTGATCGCAAACGATTGGTCAAAGCCATTCGCATCGCGCTTGAGGAATCAAGGCAAACGGAGCATCACCGGGAATTTCCTGAGATTAATGCGGCGATCTTTGGAATCTCTCCTCCACGGGAGATCGTTCGTAAACGAATAACCCGGCGCCTACACCATCGGCTTGAACACGGGATGGTGGAAGAGGTCAGCCGGCTTCTGGCATCCGGCATCAGCCCAGAAACCCTTACCTTCTACGGATTAGAATACAAGTTCATCACCCTCTATCTGTTGAAGGAACTCTCCTATGATGAGATGGTTGCCAGATTAAATATCGGCATCCATCAGTTCGCTAAACGACAGATGACCTGGTTCCGGCGGATGGAACGAAACGGAATCCATATCCACTGGCTGGATCCGGATCAATCAACGAACGATCAAATCAGGCTGATCCGGGAAAGTGTTTCCCCCTACTTCGATTTATCCGGATAAGGCGGGATCTCCGGCAGCTTTTCCGGCCAGTTCTTCAACTCTTCGAGTATCACCTCGATGGCCTTATTCAACTGTTCATCCTCTCCGGCATACTCTTTTGCGGGGTCGTTTACCACCTCGATATCGGGTTCGACACCCACCCCTTCAATCGCCCATTGGTTAGTAGCGAAATCGTAGTTGGCGAATTCCGGCTTCTGCAGCGATCCTCCATCAATGAACGGGAGCGATCCGCGAATCCCGACAACTCCTCCCCATGTACGCTGACCGATCAGTTTACCGATCTTCAACTGCTTGAACTGAAAGGGGAACAGGTCGCCGTCAGAGGCCGAATACTGGTCGATCAGGCAGACCTTTGGACCCCACATAAAGGCGATGCGTCCCGGTGTCGGATCGGTGTTTCGGGCCATGCGCATGATCACCGCTTCACGCTGGAGCCTCTCGATGATCATCGGGGAGACATTCCCGCCGCCATTCCCGCGGTCGTCAATGATCAGCGCACGTTTGGTCAATTGGGGATAGAAATATTTCACAAACTCATTCAACCCGCCAACGCCCATATCGGGAATGTGGATGTAACCCACCTGACCGCTTGTCGCTTCATCCACCTTCCGGATGTTATCCTGCACCCAATTGTAGTAGAAAAGGTCGGCTTCATCGTCCACCGGCACCACCAGGGTCTTGTGCGCCCCATCAGGCACCGGTTTCCCATTCACAGTAAGCTCAACCTGAACACCGGCTTTATTCACCAGCGATTGGTATATATCGCTCATCTCTTTGGTAGTAATGCCGTCAACAGCGATAATGTAATCACCCTCTGCAACATCCACACCCATTTCGGACAGAGGCGAACGGTTTTTCTTCGACCAGTTCTCTCCTTGCAGAATCTCATCAATGTGGTAATAGCCCGATTGATCGCGTGTGATGATAGCTCCCAGAAGTCCAAGCTTGATACGCTGGGGCTTAGGTTTATCACCGGCACTCACATAGGCATGGCCAACACTTAATTCGCCTACCATCTCACCTATAATGTAATTGAGATCATTCCTATTGTTAACATATGGAACCAGGGGAGCATATTTCGCCCGGATGACATCCCAGTCGAGACCATGCATGTTTGGCGCATAAAAGAAATACTTCATCTGCCTCCACGACTCGTTGAAGATCTGATTCCACTCAGCCTGCAAATCAACCATAATTTTCATGTTGGAAAGATCCACATAATCTTTTACAGTGATCTTTGATTTTGGCAAATCGATAACTGCATACTTATCCCCCTTTTCAAGTACCATCTTCTTATGATCGGCGGCGATCTCATAATTTCCGTAATCTCCCAACTCCGTCTCCTTTTTATCTTTCATGTCGAAAAGACACAGCGTAGGTTGATCTCCCCGTTTGCTTCTAACATAATATACATTGTCGTCAATGGCATTAATCCCCCAGTATATCCCTGCATCGATTGGTAGTATAACCGTACGGGCTATGATGCCATCAAGATCAACCTTCACCTCTTTTTCCTCTTTCGAACCCTTTTCATCATCCTTCGTCCCTCGTCCTTCATCCTTCTTCCCTCGTCCTTCATCCTTCGTCCCTCGTCCCTCGTCCTTCGTCCCTCGTCCCTCGTCCTTCACCGCTACCTCATCATTTTCATAGGCAAACGGCGATGGCGTGCTTTTCGCCAGGGTGACGAAATAGATCTTGCTCATGTCGTTGTAAGCATGGTTCCACTCCGTCCAGCTGTATATCGGGTTAAAATCCCTGTTGGATGTAAAGAAGAGGTATTTGCCATCCGATGAGAAGGAGGGATCTCCCACATCATACCAGCCGTCGGTAACAGCTGTTGCCTTTTTAGAAGCCACCTCATAGAGGAAGATCTTTGACTCACCGCGTTGTGCAGGCTGGGTATAGGCAATCCATTTATTGTCTGGCGACCAAACGTAGTCGTTGTATTCAAACTCCCTGGTCTCTGCCACAACCGTTACCTCTTTCGATTCAATGTCGACATATTGGAGACGCAGCATCTTATCGCTCCAGAGCAGCTTTTTACTGTCGGGCGACCACACAGGAAAATATTTATAGGTATCTGCATTCTTCGTGATCTGAGCCGCAGGTTCACTTCCATCCTGGTTGATGATGTAAATCTCGTCTTCACCTGTCTGATCAGAGATGAAAGAAAGGTACTTCCCGTCTGGTGACCAGGCCACATCACGGTCGTGCACACCTGATGAGAGCGTAAGATCCTTTGTAACGCCTGAAGTCACAGGTACGGTAAAGATATCGCCACGAGCATCAAATCCAAGGCGTTTCCCGTCAGGAGAGATCGTGAATGAATTGATGATCTTACTGGCATCCTTCAGCTGGTTTCTGCCTGTAATGAAGTCATTAGCTATTCGAACATCCACTTTAACCGACTGCTCAGTGGCTAAATCGAATATATAGATAAACCCTCCATTTTCATAAACAATTGCTGCATCGCCCATCGAGGGGAACTTCACATCATAGTTAGTATAATTAGTGAGTTTCCTTGTTTCCTTCGTGTTAAGGTCAATGACAAAGAGGTTCATTGTCCGGTCGCGGTCTGAGCAAAAGTAAATCTTCTCCCCTTTCCACATCGGGAAGACATCCTGAGCAGGGTTGTTAGTCAGGTTCTCAGTTTTTTTCGATTTAAAATCGTAGATCCAGATATCATCTGCCATCCCCCCCCGGTAATATTTCCAGGTACGGAATTCTCTGAAGACCCGGTTGTAAGCAAGCTTGGTTTTATCCGGAGAGTAAGAGCAGAATCCTCCAACCGGCAGAGGGAGCTCTTCAGACAGGCCTCCTTCTTTGTTTATCAGGAATAACTGGCCTTTGAAACTATTAAACGACTGTTTGCGTGAACGATAAACGATATTATTGTCATCCTTCCAGGTCATCACAATGTTGTTAGGCCCCATCCGGTCGGAAATATCATCACGGCCCAGGGTTGCAGTATATGTAAGTCTCTCGGGGACACCTCCCTCAGCGGGAATCAGGAAAATCTCGGTATTTCCATCATATTGACCGGTGAAAGCGATGTTTGTTCCGTCAGGCGAAAACCGCGCGAACATCTCATAGCCTTCTGAGTCGTTCGTGAGTTTACGGGCAACGCCACCGGTTTTATCAACAGTATAGAGATCGCCGGCATAAGTGAAAATGATCTGATTACCGTAAATAGCTGGGAAACGCAATAAGCGGACTTCATCCTGTGCATAGGTAAATCCCAGAAAGAGTACCGCAAAAAGCGTGATAGTCAGTTTTTTCATTGTAATAATATTGAGTGTGACTTCCGTGAAAAGCCAAAATTACCCAGAATTCCCGGATTTGGAAAAAGTTTTCGATGATATCACTGATTTAGACGATGAGACCAACGCCTCGGTATGTTCATGTCCATTCTGTGTGATTACGAAACCGATGTAATACAAATTACATGTTGACGCATAAATTCGTCACGGATAAAATCTTACTTTTGCGAAAAAAATCCTAATTTCTAATCCCTTTGCTTTGTCCCGATTACGTGGGACTCACAATGACAACAAATAACTGATTTTTATGGCAATTGAAGTAAAATTTCCGGGCGGAGTGAAAGTAGACGCCCTAATCGAGCCATTTGTAATTTCAACTGACCAGTCGGTCAGAGGTGGCGGAGAGGGTTCGGCTCCTGCTCCTTTCTCCCTGTTTCTTGCATCCATCGCAACCTGCGCAGGTTATTATGTGAAATCATTCTGCGATTCGAGAGAACTCTTTTCCGAAAGGATCTCCCTTACGATGGACACCGAATATGACCCAGCAAACAAAATGATTGGAAAAATCATCATAAAGATCATCGTTCCAATGGATTTTCCTGAAAAATATGATAAAGCCGTGATCAACGCATCCAATGTGTGTGCAGTGAAACGGCATTTGTCAGAACAAATTGAGTTTGAAACCCTGGTGGTGAGAGACTGAAGGACGTAGGACGTGAGACGTAGGACGTGAGACGTAGGACGTAAGACATGGGACGTAGGACGTGAGACGTAGGACGTGGGACGTGAGACGTGGGACGTGAAACGGAGGACGTAAGACGTGGGACGTGAGACGGAGGAATTACAGGTAGGGGCAATTCATGAATTGCCCCTACGTAGAACGCTGAATCTTGAACGCAGAACGTAGAACGCTGAATCTTGAACGCAG
>CAYUZX010000039.1:0-32189 GCA_964449285.1 uncultured Prolixibacteraceae bacterium | reverse complement strand
ACGTCTTACGTCTTACGTCTCACGTCTTACGTCCTACGTCTTTCAGCTTTTCCCACCGTGGGTCCTGCGTCCTGTTCTGCAGCAGTTCGTTAAGTTTTGCAAGCATGTCGGGGTTGCATGAGCTGTTTCCCTGATCATCTTCGGCATGGACCCGTTTCATCGGCAGCAACAGATGGATGTATTCATACAGAAAAGGAGATGTATCAAATTGGGTCTCCGATTCCGGAATGATCTGGATCTCTTCGTCCAGCTCTAAAAATTCATCCCCGAACTTCACAATCAGCCTCTCTTTTCCTCTGATAGGGATCGTGATTGGTTCTGTACACCTGTCGCATGGCAATGATACTTCGCCGTTGATGGTAAACTGGAAGAGAAGCATTCGGTCATCTTTTTCCAGGTCGATGTGAACCGAAATCTCACCTTCCCGGATTTCACCCTGTTCAAAATGCTCAAAGAACGACTTGTCAATTTGCACATCGTACCGGTGAATCCCGGGTTTCAGCCCCCGAAAAGGAATGATAAAGGAATCTAAGGGTTTCACTGGCCGGTTTTAACAAAAAGAGGGCAAAATTACACATAATAATTATTAATAACAAATAGCGATATTTACCATCAAATACATATGTTTGCACTATTATTCTAAAATTTTACTGCCATGTTCAATAAACTAATCTCCCGTTTGCTCCCCTTTATGCCCAAGAAACTTGTCTGGCTCTTCTCCCGGAAATACATTGCCGGTGAAACCATTGATGATGCCATTCGTGTGTGTCATGAGATGAATGGATCAGGTATGATGATCACCCTTGATTTGCTTGGGGAGTTCATCACCCACCTGGATGAAGCCACCGCCTACAAAAATTCTTATCTGGAGATCATCGACAGGGCGGAGGCCGATCACATCAACGGGAATTACTCACTGAAACCCACGATGTTCGGACTTCTTATCGACGAGGAGGTATGTTACCGGAACATCCGCGAGATCGTTGCCAAAGCGGCTTCATTTAATAACTTTGTGCGGGTCGATATGGAGGATTCCCAGTGTATAGACCGTGAGATCAAGTTATTCAGACAACTCAAAAAAGAATTTCCGAAAAATGTAGGGTTAGTGTTTCAGGCCTACATGAAACGCACTCTCCAGGATATTCGTGACCTCCACGACCTTCATTCGGCCGACAATCCGCTGAACTTCCGTCTTTGCAAGGGGATCTACGTGGAGCCGGAAGCAATCGCTTATAAGAAATATGGTGAGATCAACGATCATTTCCTGAAAGACCTGGAGTACATTTTCCAGCAGGGGATCTACCCGGGGATAGCTACACATGATAAAGCGCTGGTGGATAGCGCCTACGAACTGATCAGCAAATATAAGGTTCCCAAAGAGAAATACGAATTCCAGATGCTCTATGGTGTCACTCCCGACCTCAGGAAGAGCATCGTGGATGCCGGACACCGGATGCGGGTTTATGTTCCTTTTGGAAAAGACTGGTTCGGCTACTCCACACGTCGCCTCAAGGAGAACCCCAAAATGGCCAGCCATATCATCAAGGCGATATTTGTGCAGGGGTAACCCCTTACAATGACACCACCAACCCCACCGACACAATATTCTCCATCTGCACCTTTTTGCTGACTCGCTCTTCGTAATAGAGCCGGGTTTGGATGTGGGCCTTCAGGAACTTTGCCAGCCTGAATCCCAGGTTATTCCTCACCGAAATGTCGGGTGGCAGGTTGGTGTTCTTGAATATCAGCAGGTCACAATCCCAGTGCAACCACGTTGACACATCGTGATTGATTAGCAGCTGGATGGAGAAGCCATATTCAAAGAGGTACTGCTTCTCTTCCGGCACACCATAATAGATGGTGGCGCCCAGGGTTTCATAGATACCTCTGTCGCGGATCCAGGTGAGTTTTGCACTTGTGATGCCAATGTTGAGTGATCCGAAAAAGGGCCATTTAAGCTGAACTCCACCCGAAAAGAGTCCGGTTAGTGGGGTCAGAAACGAGGAGGTAAGGGTTCTTATCAGATATCCGCTGTCGTTTACCGAAAAGCGATAGCTGTTGAATAACCGGGTGGAGAGGAGGGAAGAGAGAAAACATCCGTGGTTTTTTCGAATTCGCCACTCCAGCCGGACTTCAAACTGGTTGTCGTCGACATGAAACCGGGCGATCGAATCGAAAAAATATTGAAATCCCAGGCGATGAACCACCTTCTGGGAGAAGCGAAACCTTCTCTCTGTTTCAACTCTGCACTGATAGATTATATCCTGGATCAGCATCACCTGGTTGGCATTCGGATCATGCTCCCAATTGATGAAGAGTGCACCGGATAGTGAGAGGGTGTAGTGCAGCTGTTGTGTAATCCGCAGCCTGATGATAGAGCTACCCGAATCGGCTGGAATCTTCAGATGACTGATGATATCCTTGTCTTTCCACACCAGTTGCTGTGCCTGAGTGGGCCAATGTAAAACAAATATGCCCAAAATCCACCCCACTGCAATTTGCCTTCCCCACATCCCTCGCCCTTCATATTCCACTGTCTATTCGAACCGTAGCGCATTTTTCTCTCTATTTGTCAGGTTCCACTCCTTTTGTACGTCTATGCAAAGGAAGACCGGTTTGACTTCTAATTCAGCATTTTGGCGGATAACATCCCGGATTGAGAACAACCGTTCATTGTAGTTCCCCAAAAAAGTTGCCCAGGTAACCACAACAATATACCTGGCATTCGCCGTATCAATTCGCGTGGCATCGTTCAGAGGCACCATGGAGGTTATTAGATTTTGCAGCGTATAGCCTGTATTGGCCTGGGGAAGGGTGTTACTATGAAGGTTCTGAACAAACGACTCTCCAGGCCATTGGCACTTCAATGTGTCTGTATAACCAGCCAACACTCCTTGTGGTGAGAAAAAGAGTGTTCCCAGTAAATTACCAAGAAAAATGGAATCCCTCATGCAGGCGTAAAATGCAGATGAATCTTTGAAAATAAAGATGTTTTCATTGGGATAATCCATTTTACCCATAAATTTCAGGATTGTCTCCGGAGTCTCCTCTCTGGGCTGTCGAATGCCGTACCGCATTACCAGGATCTGATTGCAGGAAACGAATAAGATGCAAAGCAATGTAATTAAACCAATGATAATCAGATGTTTCATCTTGATAGGTTTTTTCTTCGTTTCTCTTCGTAAAATCGTTCAATTAAAAATGAATTTCGGACTGGATCTCATATCCCATGAATCAATGAAGTCGATGTTTATCAAGTAGATCTTCAATTTGATATTTGGATTTTCCCGTGTTGCTTTCATGACTCTGAACACTCCGTGGTTGAGGGACCCAAAATACTTAGCCCAGAAAACGAACAACGTAAAATCAGGCTCCTCATTTGTCTCAGAGTTTCCATCCACCGGGTAGATCCAATGAAAGATTTCTTGTTTCGAAAACCGATGATCATAGCTGATCGAAGACGACGGGGTAAGGGTTTTCATGAATTCTTCTACTTTGCCAGGGCAATAGCCGGAATCAGATTGTTGAACCGATAATCCATTTTTATCGAACAAGAGTGTAGTAGGAAAATCCTTAACCAAGGACATTAATTCGTACAATGCCACAGAATCACTGCAAACGTATAATGAGTCATAGCGATCAATCCGGTTTTTTTTCAAATAGTCAGAAATCGAAGTAAACGATTCTGGTTTTGGCTGTTTTAACCCTGATAGCTTAATCAACAAAGGTTTACAAGAGGTCAGACTAAGTCCGACCAGGCAAATAAGAATAATGATTGATGGTGTTTTCATCTTGTCTGTTTGAAAGGCACACAAGAAGGAGGCCAGGACAGCCACCTTCTTATGTGCTGTTTATCCTGTTCAATTTTGCTCACTATAGTGGAAAGATAAGCGTATACATTCCGTTCTGATAGGCAAGCTGATAGGTCCCTGGTCGGATGATCACCTTTCCCAGAGGTTGCAGACTTTTCGAAATTTCTTCGGTAATGTCGTATGTGTCATCAATTGTGACCATTGTTTTACCAGCAAAAAACTTCAACAAAGAGGGATCATAATTGGTGATATTTATTTCACTGAGCTGAATGATCAATTCGTTGTTCTGATTTATTGTGATATTACAGGGAACCTCCCCTGATCCAAGGGATCCATCTGTGAAATTCACAGTCAAACAAAAGCTGAGCTTACAGATACCAAGATATTTGGTGCATTGTGATCTTGGCGTGTGCAAATCGATCTTGAACTCAAATCCCATCGTTGGTGGGATTGATGTGGGAATAGGTTCTATTGCCATTAAGCCCTGGCAAACTACTATAACCGTGAATAATAGTGCAATGATTTTTTTCATCATTCATAAGTTTTTAACATTGAATTCTTTCCCCAAAATTTACCGGTTGCGGATCCCGGTTGGCCAGCAGGTTTTGGAAGCCTGGCCTATGCTACCCTGAAAATCCCTGCCCGGCAGGTGATTTTCTGTTGCATGAATCATTTTTTGTATTGGTTTCCCTCCTGCTTTGATCCCACACCTGATTTTTGGACATTAATCGGGTTTGGGGGCAAAAGGTTATATGTGAATGGCGTTTTTTTTTGAAAAAGTTGTGTCAAAAATCGTTAAATAAGTAACAATCACCATTTTAGAGAAAAGGCTTGGATTTTATCTCAAAAATTTTTAGTATCTTTGCAAACGAATTCGGTTTTGGGTAAAATTTGAAGATACTATGGAAAAAGCAAAAGTGTTATTCGTTGCTCAGGAGATTACACCCTATTTGAAAGAGACACCTATGAGTCTGATCGGAAGGCACCTTCCGCAAGGAATCCAGGAGAGGGGTAAGGAGATTCGCACGTTTATGCCACGTTTTGGAAACATTAACGAACGTCGAAACCAATTGCATGAAGTAATTCGTTTGTCGGGCATGAACCTTGTCATCAATGATGCAGACCATCCGCTGATTATCAAGGTAGCTTCTATTCAGCAAGCCCGGATGCAGATCTATTTCATCGATAACGAAGATTATTTTCACCGGAAGTTTACTTTCCGCGACAAAAACAATAAGTTTTTTACCGACAACGACGAGCGGACGATCTTTTTTGCCCGCGGCGTACTTGAGACTGTTAAAAAACTAAGCTGGGGCCCGGATGTGGTTCACTGTCATGGATGGATGACAAGCCTGCTCCCGCTATACATCAAGAAAGCGTTCAAGGACAATCCGTTATTCAGTGAGTCAAAGGTGCTCTTCTCCCTTTATAAGGATGATTTCAGCGAGTCGTTTCACAACGATTTCGGGGCTAAACTGAAATTAAGTGGCATCTCAACGAAGGATCTGAAACACTATAAAGCTCCATCTTACGTTAACATCATGAAAACAGCCATTGATTTTGCCGATGGGCTCATCCTTGGCTCTCCTGACATTAACCCTGAATTGCTCAGCTACGTGAGAGAATCGGAGAAGCCTACACTTGAATACCAGCCGATGGATAACTACATCGATGCCTATTCTGATTTCTACGATGAGATTCTGGTTAGTGAGACGGTTACAGTTGATTAATTGTATTTCTAAAATTCTGGCACTTGAGATCACGACCCAAATTACTGCTCCGATCTTTCTGGATAAGCCTTCTGATTATTTTCATTGTTGCTTCCTGTAAGAAAGATCCTTATGAACTTGGGTTGGACCTTGTACCACCTACCGATACTCTGTACGTAGATCTTATTGATACCATAACCGTTCAGGCCTACTCGGTAATTGAAGACTCTATACGTACTGACGAGATGAACTCGTTTGTGCTGGGTTCGATCATGGATCCGATCTTCGGAAAGACGACAGCCAGTTTCTACACGCAGTTTCTGCTCTCTTCGGAGGAGGTAGATTTTGGGGTCAATCCGCAACTTGATTCGTTGGTACTGATGCTCTATTATTCGGATGGATATGGAGATACCAATACCCTTCAGCAGATACGGGTATTTGAGATGAGTGAGGATCTGATATTCGACAGCAGTTACTATTCCAATCAATCCGTGGGCACATATGGGCTTGAGCTGGGAAACATTACCTATATGCCCCGGCCACATGACAGCGTGACCATCGAAGGGATCAAGGTGGCTCCTCATCTGCGGATCAATCTGTCGAACAAAACCAACTACCTGGGCAATAAGATCCTTTTTGCCCCGGATGAAGTGATGGCGAAAACCGCGGAATTCCTCAAGTTTTTCAAGGGGCTCTATGTGGAGGCGGTTCCTACCACCTCGCGTGGAGCGCTTGTCAACTTTGCTTCCTCTGATGGCCTTTCAGCGATGATCCTCTATTTTCATAATGAGGACAAGGGTGATTCACTTCATTTTACTATGCCCATTGATGTCGTAGCAGCCCGGTTTAATACATTTAATCATCACGGGTACCAGGATGCCAGCCCCGAATTCAAACAGCAGGTCCTCTACCATGATACCACCCTCGGGAAAAATCAGCTCTTCCTCCAGACAATGGGCGGAGTGAAGATCAAAATCAGGCTTCCTTACATTAAGAGTCTGAAGGAGTTGGGTCCAATCGCAGTCAACAGTGCTGTGCTCAGCTTCAAAAACCCTAATCCAGATACCACCTGGCACCCCCCAACTCAACTGGCGATGTACAAAGTTGACACAGCAGGAAAGCTTGGTGTTGTCATCGACGAACTCGAAGGGACCGATTACTTTGGCGGCAGCTATGACAAGGATGGCCGGGCCTATTGGTTCCGGCTTACGCGGCACATCCAGCGTATGCTGATCGTTGACACTCTGGAAAACTATGACCTCTATGTCTATGCCTCCAGCCCGCTGTCAAAAACTTCATATGCCAACCGTGTCATATTGAACGGGACGAATCCCTTCTTTTCTCCATCTTCGGGGGATAAATTAAATTTGCGGATTACCTACACGAAGAAGTGATGATTTGTCTTTTCGGATCATATTAAAAATCAAGTTATGTGTGGAATTATTGCATATATTGGTCCCAGAGAGGCCTACCCGATCCTGATGAAGGGGTTGCACCGGCTTGAATACCGGGGTTACGACAGCGCGGGTATCTGCATGCTGAACAACGATTTGCATGTGTACAAATGCAAAGGGAAGGTTTCTGACCTCGAAGCGTATATACATGATCGTAACGTCTCGGGTAACCTCGGCATGGCTCATACCCGTTGGGCTACACACGGGGAACCCAATCAGGTGAACGCCCACCCGCATTTCTCACAAAACAAAAGCCTTGCAATCATTCATAACGGCATCATTGAAAATTACGCTGCGCTCCGCAGTGAGTTGATCAACCGTGGATATACTTTCACCAGCGATACCGATACCGAAGTGCTGATACACCTGATCGAAGATATCAAGGTCAATGAGAATGTTTCCCTTGAGGAGGCAGTTCGGATTTCATTGAACCAGGTAATCGGAGCCTATGCTATCGTGGTACTTTCGAAAACCAGCCCAGATAAGATCATTGCTGCACGAAAAGGAAGCCCGCTGGTTGTCGGCATTGGGAAGGATGAATTTTTTGTAGCCTCTGATGCTACACCGATCATTGAATATACCGATAACGTGGTATTCCTGAACGATGAAGAGATCGCTATCATCCGCCGGAATGAAGTTCTGAGGATCCTGACTGTCAAAAACCAGGAGAAGACACCCTATATCCAGAAACTGGAACTTAGCCTCAGTGCCATTGAAAAGGGGGGGTACAAACATTTTATGCTTAAGGAGATCTTTGAACAGCCCCGGTCCATTTTCGACAGCATGCGTGGCCGTTTGCATCTTGACCAGGGTTTGGTAACTCTTGGCGGCATCCGGGATTATGAACAAAAACTTCTCAATGCCAAGCGGATCATCATCACCGCCTGCGGTACCTCATGGCATGCAGGCCTGGTTGGGGAGTACCTGATAGAGGATCTTGCACGAATCCCCGTTGAGGTGGAATACTCTTCGGAATTTCGTTACCGGACCCCCATCATCAATGAAGAAGATGTATTGATTGCCATCTCCCAATCGGGTGAAACGGCCGACACGTTGGCTGCTATAGAGCTAGCTAAAGGGAAAGGCGCTACGGTGCTGGGAATTTGCAATGTGGTTGGATCCTCTATCTCACGGGCTACCCATGCCGGAGTGTATACTCATGCCGGACCCGAGATCGGAGTAGCATCAACCAAGGCCTTTACCGCCCAGGTGGCAGTATTGACCCTGCTGGCCCTGCTCCTGGCACAGAAAAAAGGAACAGTTCCCACATCGCACTTCCGGCGGTTATTAACTGAACTTTTTACCATTCCCGAAAAGGTGGAGCAAACCCTTAAACTGAATGATCAGATCAGGGAGATCGCAAAAATCTATCAGCATGCTACCAATGCACTCTACCTGGGTCGCGGTTATAACTTCCCGGTTGCTTTGGAGGGGGCATTGAAACTGAAGGAGATCTCATACATCCATGCCGAAGGGTATCCTGCTGCAGAGATGAAACATGGTCCGATTGCCTTGATTGACGAGCAGATGCCTGTATGTGTGATAGCTACCCGACGGGGGACCTATGAAAAGGTGATCAGCAATATCCAGGAGGTAAAAGCACGGAAAGGAAAGATTATCGCCATTATCAACGAAGGGGATGAGACAGTGAAGAATCTGGCCGATCACAGCATCGAAATCCCGGAAACGGAAGAGATGCTGGTTCCCCTGATCGCAACCATCCCCTTGCAACTGTTATCCTACCATATCGCAGTGATGCGGGGATGCAACATAGATCAGCCCAGGAATTTGGCGAAATCGGTGACCGTGGAATGATGTCAAACGGTACATTTTACAGGCGGCCAGCCACCTTATCCCAATCCACCAATTTCCAGAAATCGGCAACATATTCGGGACGGGCATTCATTTTGTCAAGGTAATAGGCATGTTCCCAAACATCGCAGGTAAGGATAGGTTTCAGGCCATTGCGAAGTGGGTTCCCGGCATTGCTCTCCTGGATGATCTCCAGCGAACCGTCTGATTTCTTAACCAGCCAGGCCCAACCTGACCCGAATAGCGTGGCAGCAGCAGTGGAAAACTTCTCCTTGAACTCAGAGAAAGAACCAAATGACTTGGTTAGTGCATTGAGCAGTTCACCCGACGGATCCCCGCCACCTTGCGGCTTCATGCAATTCCAGTAGAATGTGTGGTTCCATACCTGGGCGCCATTGTTGAATACACCACCGGCAGCTGAGCGTACAATGTCTTCCAGCGACTTGTTTTCAAATTCGGTGCCCTGAATCAGTTTGTTCAGGTTGTTCACATAAGCCTGGTGATGCTTGCCATAGTGAAATTCAAGGGTGCGTTTTGAGATATAAGGTTCCAGCGCATCCATTGCGAAAGGTAATTTCGGTAATTCATGTACCATGATCAGAAGTGTTTAAGGTTTCCTATTAAGTGCAAAGATAGGATAAATTCTATTATTTAGATCAAATAAAAATTGATTATTCCTCTTTAAAGGTTTCCACGCTCTTCAGGAAGACGGGATCGATAGAGTTGAGCAGTGGGAAAAAGCCTTCATTATCCAGAATGTTTCGGCCAATGTAAGCTTTCATCATGACCCTGGCCCTGACGTCGGAATCCTCAAATTTCCCTCCTTCACGTTTTACACCCTGGCTATCAGCAAACTTGATCATGTTGCTGAACATCTCATCCGACACATGGAACTGCCTGTTAAAATCGGCATAATTTTTAAAATTGCTAAGCTCCTTCCGGTGATGATCCGTATAATCGAACGCATAGCGGTAGAGAAGTCCTTTATTAATTAGAAGGGTATAATAGGTGAGGCTTTCACTTCTTTCCACCGGGACGAAAATATCGGGAATAATCCCGCCCCCTCCGTAAACAAGCTTGCCTCCCGGAGTGGTGAATTTCAATGAATCGGCGATTTTGATGCTATCGGCATTTTCAAGCTCTCCGTTTTCGATACGGTGAAAGTAGTCGGCATAATAATCCCCCTTGCCTCCGTTCTCATAGGGCTTCTGGATGCAGCGTCCGGTAGGCGTGTAGTATTTCGCTATTGTCAGCCTTACGGCTGATCCATCCTGCAGGTTCAGCTGCTCCTGCACCAGACCTTTTCCAAAAGAACGCCGGCCAATGATGGTTCCCCGATCGTTATCCTGCATGGCTCCGGCTACGATCTCAGCTGCAGATGCCGACCATTCGTCGATCAGGACAATCAGCTCTCCGGTTTTGAAGAGGCCGTATCCATTGGCAAAATACATCTCTTTAGGGTGCTTTGTCCCCTCTGTATAAACGATCAGATCCCCTTTCTCCAGCAACTCATTTGAAACATTCACAGCCGCCTGAAGGTACCCCCCGGTGTTGCCCTGAAGGTCGATGATCAGCTTGTTCATGCCAACCCCGATCAGTTCCGATAAAGCCAGGTGAAACTCATCATACGTGGTGGCTGAGAAGTTGTTAAGACGGATGTATCCGATGCCGGGCGACACGATATAAGCGATATCCAGGCTGTAGGTTGGGATCACATCACGGATGATTGTAAATTCGATCAGCGCTGGCGCTCCCCTTCTGAAAACAGAGATATCGACCGTTGTACCGGTTGGCCCCTTCAGCAGACGCATCACATCGGTGGTGGAGAGTTTTTCCCCGGCGACATTTTCATTGTTAACCTTCACAATCCGGTCGCCCGCCTTGACTCCGACCTGTTCCGACGGTCCTCCCGGAATGGGGTTGATGACAGTGATGGTATCTCCCTCCATCCGGAACGAGACGCCAATCCCCTCAAAACTTCCAAGCAACGGATCGGTTACGGCATGAAACTCACTGGCTGGAATATACATGGAGTGGGGATCCAGCTTCTCCAGCAGTCCGGTGACCGATTTCTCCTCCAGCGTGCTCATACTGATAGTATCTACATAGTTGCCTTCAATGTATTTAATAACACTACTCACCTTATCCGGTTTTCCTGAGAAGGAGTTACCGATTCCACCCGTGAAGTAGCTGATGGCAAGACCCAGAAGAACTCCTCCCGACAACACAAGCGACAGGATCAGGGGAAGATATGATGACGAACGATTTTTTCCCATAACGAAATACAAGATATTATTAAATACGGATGAATTTTTTATTAATTGCCATAATCATACTGTTTTATTATTTCTTATGACCTTCCTGACCTTCATAATCTGGTCTTTATAAACGTGTAATCCACCACCACCGCTAGCACCGCTCCTGCCAGGTAACAGAGCATGTCAGACCAAACAAACGTATTGCCCAATACAAGCGCCCCAACGGTTGTGTTCCTGATTTCATCAAGCCATGGCGCATGATAAAGTTGCGAAAATTCATTGAGCGCCGACAGGATTAGGGTCAGGAAAAACCTGAAGCTGAAGGTACGTTTCAAAAAGAAGAGGGCAATGATATAATAGAGTGCAAAGGCCCACATCGTATCTCCCGCAAAACTGGCAAGGATCTCAGGCAGAAGGGCTCCATAGATACGGGAAAGGATCCCAAGGCAGGCTGCTGCGGCTATCAGGATAAGGTAGTTGATAACCTGGCTGGTGTTCTTTGCCTTCATGTGGAGAAAAATTAGCACATTTGTAATACAAAAGTACTGAAAATATGGCTATCATTCTGTTTCGTCATTGCATCGGGTCTCTCTTGTTGTTTGTGCTCCTTCCTCACTGTGCGATTGCACAATCCAGGGAAAAACCATTTGAAAACTCGCATTTCGATACCATCGAAGGATTCTCTGTTCACTACCGGATTTGGAATCAGGATCTTGAACAACCTGTGGGTAAGGTATTCTTTATCCATGGGTTTGCCGGTTCAACCTTCTGTTTCCGGAATCTATACGACACCCTGGCATCTCTGGGATACAAGGTTGTGGCTGTAGATATTCCCGGTGCAGGTTATAGCTCACGCAGCCTCGACTTCAACCATTCTAACAGTCACCGTGCGAAATTCCTCTGGAAACTGCTGGATAAAATTGATAATGGGGCAGGTGAGGAAAGGGATGAACATAGGGTTGGGGAATGCCCCGACCGTTCTGATGGGAGTGGTGATGGCAATGGTGGCAATGGCAATTGGTTCCTGGTTGGACATTCGATGGGAGGTGGGGCGGCAGAAGCGATGGCGATCCTCCATCCCGACAGGACTGCGAGCCTGATACTGATTGCCGGGACATTATTTCGAAAAACAAATAATCTGAATAGTTCAGCGATGTTTATGATGAGACAAAAACAGGTGAAAAAACAGATGGTTTCTTATACCGACAGAAACCTCATAACCTATAAACGATTTTATAAGCTGTTGAAAAGTGCATATTGCCGGGCTCCTGATTCCACGGAAGTGCTGGGTTATATCACACCCCTGGAGACAGAAGGATCGGCGGAGGCATTGATCAATATCTATGTAAATAACAGGGAAAAAGAGACATTGGATGCCAGAACGCTCACCAACGTTCCTGTAAAAGCAATCTGGGGGACAAAAGACAGCTGGGTTTCACTTCGAACTGCAAGGGTCAACTTCGGGGTATTCCCACAATTTGAACTGGTGAAAATAAAAGGGGCGGGACATATGCCCATGGAGACCCATGTACAGCAATTCATTCCGCCCTTTTTAGAATTTATCCGGGAACCGTAAACCGGGTTATTTTTTTTCAGGTTCTGTTTTTGTTTTCTCCTTTGACAGCTTGTATTTTATCGGGAGGTTGAACACGACCCTTACCGGCTTACCATCCTGGTAACCCGGTGTCCATTTTGGCATGGATTTTACAACCCGAACAGCCTCCTCGTCGCATCCGGCACCGATGCCTCTGAGGATTTTCACATTGGTTATGGAACCATTCTTTTCAACGACGAATGTCACATACACTGTTCCCTGGATTCCTTTTTCCTTGGCTTCATCGGGGTACTTGATGTTTTTACCCAGGTAGCTGTAAAGTTCGTCCTTTCCCTGATTGAAGAGAGGCATCTTTTCTACAACCTTAAAGATAGTATCCTCTTTTTGGGGCTTGGATTGATCTGCTGTCGTTTGGTGCTCAACTGAAATTGCCTTTACGGTTTGTGATGAATTCTCAGGTGTTGTCAGGTAAATGGCGCTGGCTGAAGAAAAGGAGACCAGGACCAGCAGTGCGGCGGGCAGAGCCAGAACGATCTTCATCCTTGCTACTGCATTGGAACGAGATTTTGTCATCATGATAATACGTTTTTTAATCAGTGATACATTGAAGTTATTGGTAAGATTGTTTATTTGTTTGCCTAACGTTTGATCGAAAATTAATTGCTGGTATTCACGCATCCGGAAGCCGAATTTCATCACTCCCTCATCGGCCAGAAATTCGTGCAAGCTCTTCAGTGATCGTTGTATGAGCCAGACACATGGATTAAACCATTGAACAATGGTTAGAATTTCGGTCAGGATCAGGTCGATGGAATGATACTGGCGGATATGAACCTGCTCATGTTGCAGAATGGCTTTGAGCTGTTCATTCTCGCTAAGCTCTTTTTTAATAAAGATAACGTTGAAAAAAGAAAAAGGGGAATATCCTTTATCAACGAAGACGAGTTTCATGCCTTCGCGTTGGGTCACCCCGTTCCGGCGTACGACCAACCATAACTGGATTAACTGAATCAGGAACCTGAGTGAAAAAATGATGACCCCTGTAAGGTATATAATTCCAATTGCTTCCATCCAGCTGAGGTGACTTGCAGCAAGGGATTCTAGCTTTTCAGGCGTGATCAGGACCGGTTGCAGAAAGATCATGACCGGGGTCATGGTTTGGGGAGTCATAAATTGAAATGAAAAAAGAGGTACGATCAGTGAAAAGAGAATTGCAAGTAACAAGTAAATACGGTTGATTGTAAAGAAGGTGTCTTTTCGCAGGAACAGCCAGAAAACCATATATAATGCTGCGATGCAAACCGACGACTGGATCAGGTAGCGGAATAGTTCACTCATGGCCTTCTGATTTTTGTTTTTTGATCTCTTCCCCGATAAGTTTCTGAATGGCTTCCAACTCTTCAATGCTGAGCGATTCCTCTTTGGTGAAGAATGAAGCCAGGGATTTGTAAGAGTTTCCGAAATAGTTTGCCACCATGCTCCGGAAGTACGATTTTGTATAGTCCTTTTTGGAGATTGATGGGAAATATACATATGTCCGCCCATAAGCCTTGTGGTCAATAAATCCTTTCTGCTCCAGGATACGGATGATGGTGGATACCGTATTATATGCAGGCTTTGGCTCAGGGAAACGTACCAGCAGGTCGTGGACGACGCCTTGTCCCAGGTCCCAGAGAATCTGCATTACCTCCTCTTCGGCCCGGGTGAGTTCCCGTAACTGGTCTTTTATCATTCGTGGTGCCATAGGGTAAAAATTTATGCAGCAAACATACAACTAAAAATATAGTTATGCAACTAAAACATTAATTGTTTGTCGAGAAAAAAGGGGGGTTCATCGAAAATTTGGGAATCGGGTTCCTATTTTTGGGTAGGGGGATCGAATTTTTGTTGGAGCGAAAGGCTTATGATGGGAGAATACCTGGGGGGGAGGGGGGGGGGAATATAGGGGCGACCGGTACGGTCGCCCCTATAACAGATGTGATTGTCCCTGAGGATGATTTGCAGGGTACAGGTTATTAGGCGGCATTCATGTTATCGAGGACATCCATCACCTCGCGAACTGCTTTTGCGGAGGCATGAACCAGACCCATCTCTTCCTCGGTGAGTTTCAGTTCAATGATTTTCTCGATACCATTCTTACCCAGTTTAACGGGAACACCCAGGTAGATATCTTTCAGGCCATACTGGCCTTCAAGCCAGCAACAGCATGGGAAGATTCGTTTCTGGTCTTTCACAATGGCTTCAACCATCTGGGCAGCGGCCACTCCCGGGGCATACCATGCGGAAGTCCCAAGCAGGTTGACAATTTCTGTTCCTCCCTTTCTGGTCCTGTCCACAATGGCATCCAGTTTTTCCTTGTCGATGAGTTCGGTAACCGGGATGCCACTGACAGTAGTATACCGTGGCAGCGGAACCATTGTTGGGCCGTGTCCGCCCATCAGGATAGAATGGATATCCTTGGGAGAGCAATTCAGGGCATCGGCCAGAAACGCTCCGTACCTGGCTGTATCCAGAATCCCAGCCATACCGAATACCTTCGATGAATCAACGCCGGCTGTCAGATAGGCGCAATAAGTCATCACGTCGAGCGGGTTGGAAACAACAATGAGAATGGTATCCGGCGAGTACTTGATGATATTTTCCGTGCAGGATTTTACAATACCTGCATTGATGGAGATCAGGTCGTCGCGCGACATTCCCGGTTTCCTGGGAACGCCGGCTGTAAGTACAACGACATCTGAACCAGCCGTCTTGCTGTAATCGTTGGTATAGCCGACAACCCTGGTATCAAACAGGTCAACCGGTGACATCTGCCACATGTCCAACGCTTTTCCTTCGGCAAGATTCTCTTTGACATCAATCAGAATTACTTCATTCACGATGTCTTTATGCGCGATAGCATCGGCGCAGGTGGCTCCAACCAACCCTGCGCCTACAACTGTTACTTTCATAGATTATCTATTTTTATCGTTAATGATTATATGCCTATTTTTTTCTTGTAGCCTTCGAGGGTAAATGAAGAAGGCCTTTCGATATTCAAGCCTATCGCACGATCCCAAAGAAGTGAGGCAAGTACTCCCAGCGCTCTTGAAACACCAAACAGCACCGTATAGAAAGGAGCTTCCGTAATCTTGTAATGCATCAGCAGCGAACCTGAATAGGCATCTACATTCGGCCAGGGATTCTTGATCTTCCCGATGGACCCTAAGATCGGAGGCACCACTTCGTAAAGGTCATTCACGATTTGGATAAAGGTATCACCCTTGGCATACCTGGCTGCAAATTCCTGCTGAGCAGAGAACCGTGGGTCGGTCTTCCGCAGTACGGCATGACCGTAACCCGGAATTACCCTGCCTGCAGCAATGGTCTTCTCACAGAATTCATGAATCTGCTGCTTGGTCGGAGTTTCGGTTCCGATCTCCTTGATCATGTCGCGAATCCAGGCAATCACCTCCTGGTTTGCATATCCGTGAAGAGGACCGGCCAGGCCAAGCATACCGGCTGCATAGGAGTAGAATGGGTTACTCAGTGCTGAGCCAACAAGGTGGGTAGCATGAGCAGAAACGTTACCACCTTCATGGTCGGCATGGATGGTGAGGTACAATCTGAATAATTTGTAAATTTCAGGATCATCATATCCCATCATATGTGCCAGGTTGGCCGACCAGTCGAGTTTTGGATCAGCCGGAATGTGATTTCCTTTGTGATAATGTTTCCGGTAGATATAAGCTGCAATCAACGGCAACCGGGCGAGGAAGTTCATCACATCTTCGTAGGTGGAATCCCAGTAATCTTTTTTTCCGACGCCTGCATTGTAAGCTTTCACAAACTCTGATTCTGTGGCCAGAGCAAGGATGCCGATAGCAAAGTCGGCCATAGGCGCTGAATCAAGAGGAGTGGCATCCAGGACCTTTTTTACATGATCAGGCAGTACAGCCCGTTTTTTCCAGTCTTCTCCAAGCGCTTTGACATCTTCCATGGTAGGAAGTTCATCCAGGAGCATCAGGTAAAACAATCCTTCGGGTAATGGTTCATCCTCAGGACTCAGTTTGGGAAGTTTTTCCTGAAGTTCAGGAATGGAATACCCTCTGAAGCGGATACCCTCCTGTGGGTCAAGTTTAGAAGTAAGTGTAAGTAAAATTGGCAACCCCTTCATCCCGCTGATCATGGATTCGATGGTGACTTTACCAATTTCTGCATCGCCATGCTCTTTAAGCAGGGTTTTGACTTCGCCGGCAACAGGTACTGCTTTTTCGGCAAATTTCTTTTTTAGTGAGCTCATAACATAAAAATTTAAAATTTTGGTATAGGTTAGATTTAGAATTCTACTCAAAAATAGTTAATTGTTTCACAAAAAGCAATTATTTTCCTCAGTTTTAGACTGTTAGTTAATTAACAATAGAATTTTGTTCAGGAATAACGGTTTCGACGGAACGTATCGTTAAATCTAGATGTAAAAATATGAAATAAATGGTATACCGGCAAACGACTGTTAAAAGATTAGCACAATGAGCCTTGTCAAGAATAGGGAAGAAATGTAGGCACTCATTGGGAACGTCTGAGAATCAGAGACCTTTCCTTTACAGGATAATTAGTTTTCTCCGCGTCTTTCCCATGTTGGTTGTTAGCACTGCGATGTAGGTGCCAGCAGGATATGTGTGTGTGTCTATTTCAATGTTATACAATCCGGGTGTGATGTTCCCTTTAAGGATATTTTCTATCTCGATCCCTCTCATATCATAGATACTCAGCGAACAGAACGCTTCCCGTGACAATGAAAAATGCAGATTGGCCATGTAAGTGGCAGGATTTGGAAATATGTTGATGATTCCCTCAATCATTGCGCTTGCTTCAGAAATTGCACTCCCTCCGGTGACGGATTGTCGGATCACCTGCTGGACCGGGGATTTATAAAGGGAATCAGATTTTCTGTATACATTGACAACGATGTAACAGTTTTCGGGAATCCATGCCGTATCAATTGAGAAGCTGCAGGAGCGGGTAACGGCCTGCTCTCCGGGCCAGGAAGGTCCGATCAGTGAGTCGCCCTGGCTCCAGAACACCATCATCCGGGTTACCCAATTGTTGAAATAGTTATTGCAAAATGGGAGATTAGGCACATCAGGAGTAGAACATCCCTGCATCGTACGATGTGTATGTTTGATATGGTCTTCCTGAACGATGACATTGAACCAGTAGCTACCATTCATCTCGTCACCGATATTGGTGAAAGTGACTGTCAGGTCAACCTGTCGGGTCGCTGCATCCCAGTCTTTATGATCTACAGAGATCTTAACCGGGGCATCAGGGGCAGTTTGGTAACGGTTGTCCACGGAATCGGCTATTTTAATGTAAGGACAATCTTTACCAAGACCGTCGATGAATCCGCTTGGTTCATAATTGGCATGGAAGAAATTGCGGGCGCTGTCGCCCTGGTATGTGTTGAATCCCGACCCCATCCCATGGAGGGCTACAATAATGGTATTCGGATACTGTGGCAACACCTTATGAATTAAGATCGAGTCCATACAGGAACACGGTCCGCAATCGGTGCTTGTGAGGTTGTAAACCAAAACATTTCTCGGGTTCTGTGCAAAGATCAGCAGAGTGGCCAGAAAAAAAGTACCTGTAAAAAGCAACTTCTTTTTCATATCATGAGGGTTTTATTACAAAGGTAACATGAATTTCCTTTAAATCCAACCTGATGACAATATGAATATCTCTTGTATCTTTGCGAAGATTCAGAGAATGACATCGTTGGAAATCGCTGCTACGAAATATATTGGTTTTACCATCAGGACAAAAGCAGAATTCGAGGTACTGTTTAATGCCTGGTACAGCAAGCTATGTTCCTATGCCAACGGATTTCTGAAAGACCTTGATGCATCCGAGGAGATTGTCCAGGAGGTGATGCTGAAGATCTGGATCAACCGGGAGACGTTGGAAATCACCTCGTCGATTCAGAGTTACATGTTCCGTGCAGTTCGCAACGGTTGCCTCAACCTGCTGAAGCATGTCAGCATCAGGGAGGAATATAAATCATATAAAGAGAGGGAAGACTCAACGTTGCAGCGATCTCATGAAGATGAGATGATGGTAAATGAACTGGAGAAAAAGATCCGGGATGCCATTGACGCCTTACCAATGGAACGTCGCAGGGTATTCATCATGAGCCGGTATGATGGGATGACTTACAATGAAATAGCCGGGAAGCTGGAAATCTCGGTCAAGACGGTCGAAAACCAGATGGGCAAGGCATTGAAGTTTTTACGGGAAGAGCTGGCCGAATACCTGCCCTTCCTGATGTTGCTGTTTAATATCATGGAAAACTGACCCATCGGATAGGGGTATTCCTGTTTTAAATTGTCATTGGACTACAACGAGATGAACCAAAACAATCAGATAGACGAACATCTACTTTTACAATACCTACTCGGAAAGAGCGATACAGAGGCCAAGAGGGAGATAGAGGAGTGGTTGAATAAAAGTGAAGCTAACCGGAAACAGCTGGAGAGGCTTGAGGTTCTATGGTTGGAGACAGGCAAGCTTTTACCCCCTCCGGTTATGGTGGATA
Organism: uncultured Prolixibacteraceae bacterium; assembly: GCA_964449285.1. Lineage (GTDB taxonomy): Bacteria > Bacteroidota > Bacteroidia > Bacteroidales > FEN-979 > QYOJ01. Next base: position 13,015 of record CAYUZX010000039.1, on the reverse strand, counting down.
CGGCAGCTGCATGGCAACGGCTTTCCGCCCGGATTGATGAGGTTGAGAACGAGACGGGAAAGAGAAGAGGCCTGATCATCCGGATGCCGACTCTCGGGTGGGCTGCAGGAATTGCCGCTGCAGTACTCATCGCTCTGGGATTCTGGTGGTTCGGGGTCCTCTCCTCGCAGGAAGAGTTGCTGGTATTGGCGAGTGTTGAAGAGGTGGTAAAAGATACCCTGCCCGACGGTTCTCTGGTGACCCTCAATAAAAATTCAAGCCTCCTCTATCCCGAAACTTTTAAAACCGGAAAACGTGAGGTGACACTCGTGGGAGAAGCCTTTTTTGAGGTGACACCAAACCCCGGGAAGCCTTTCATTGTGCAGGCAGGCGAGGCCGGAATCCAGGTGCTGGGCACCTCCTTCGATGTTTGTGCATACCCTGATAAGGGAGTTGAAGTGCTTGTGAGTACCGGAAGGGTGGTTCTCTTTCATGTGAACCGGCAACCTGGAGATTCGGCTTCAGTTGTCCTCACTGCAGGGATGAAGGGACTTCTTCCAGTTGGATCAGGGGAGCCTGAAGTTGACACGCGGCATACCCCGGATGACCTTTTCTGGATGAATCAAACCCTGGAGTTCAGGCAAACACCACTATCCGAAGTCATCAAGCTTCTCAGAGACTACTATCACGTTCAGATTCGGTTTTCGAGCGAGGCAATCTCCTTCTGCAGGCTAACGGCTTCCTTCACAGCAGAACCTATTGAGTTGATCCTCCAGGTGATCGCTGATACGTTTTCCCTTGAACTGAAAGAGAACGACGGAACCTATCTACTAACAGGGAATGACTGTGGTGAAGCAAACAGGTAAATGGATAAGCCTTCTGCTCATGGTATTGGTACCGGCGCTCCATGCCATTGGTCAGCGGAGCCATCTTTCAAAACGGATCACACTCTCTTATTCCTCTGTTCCACTCTACGAAGCCCTGGAAGAGATTTCCCGGGCTGGGAGTTTCAGCTTCTCATACAATGCTGACCTGATCAACGGCGACAGCCTGGTTTCAGTAGAGGTCAACGATGTAAAGGTTGGGACAGTTCTGGAAGAATTACTGGGCGAAAACATCCGGAATAAGGAGGTTGGAAATCACGTTATCCTGATTCAATATGCAACAAGGGAAGAGCGAAGGGATTCAAAACAGAAAACCGAATACCTGATTGACGGGTATGTGCAGGATGGCCGTACGGGACATCATCTCACGGATGCCACGGTATATGAAGTCTCCAGGCGAAAATCGGTCTTGAGTGATTCGCGCGGACACTACTCTTTCTCACTTCCTGCAGGGATGGATATCCAGGGACTCTACTTTGCCAAAACTGGCTATGTGGATACGGTAATCTTCATCCGGCCGGTGAAGGATTACTCACTCAATGTTCCATTAAAACCCTTGTATGGCGATATCCTTCGCGTATCTTCACAGCCAGCTGAACTTCAGGTGAACGGGATTGACAGCATGGTACTGGTGAGTTTACTCGTGCCACGTAAGGCCCTCATTACATCGGAGAACCTCCAGGTATACGGAACGCGTGCATTCCAGATCTCATTCATTCCCTATGTGGGAACCAACTGGATGAATAAAGGCTCCTATACAAGCGCCGTCTCGTTTAACCTTCTGGCCGGTTATTCCGGCGGGGTAAATGGCTTTGAGCTGGGAGGCCTGGTTAACATTGTTCGCAGGGATGTGAAAGGTCTTCAGGTTGGGGGATTGGTAAATATCGTGGGAAGGAGTACGCTTGGAGTTCAGTTGGGCGGGTTGTTCAATGTCAACCTCGGTCATTTCAAAGGCCTTCAGCTATCGGGCTTGATGAATTTTCAGCGCGACACCCTTACCGGAACACAGATAGGAGGCTTGTGCAACTACCTCGAAGGCAAGATGCAGGGAATTCAGGTTGGAGGGTTGACGAACATAACAACCGGACATGCCGATGGCTGGCAGGTTGGCGGGCTAGTCAACGTTGCCTTCGGAGATGTAAGCCAGGCCCAGATCGGCGGGCTCTTTAACTATGGACGGCATGTGTATGGCATACAGATCGCTGGACTGGTCAACATCGCCAGCGGCAATGTAAATGGCATTCAGATCGGTGGACTTGTTAACTACGCCAAATCAATTGTTGGCCTTCAACTGGGGGCTATCAACATTTCAACGGAAATCGAATCGGGTGTTCCCGTGGGGTTCTTCAGCTATGTGCATAAAGGAGGCCTGCACCGCTTTGAACTCTATGCCGATGAAGTCTTTTATGGAAATATAGCTTTCAAGTCGGGGACAAAACGTTTTTACAACATCTTCCAGGCAGGGGTGGGGACCTCCTGGATGGTGAACTATATGTATGGGATCGGTACATCCTTTGTTTTCGGCCCGAAATGGTCGCTGGATCTCACTATCATCTCAGGCCTGGTTTTCTCTACTACGCCCAGCCTGGCTCTTCACGGGACCCTCACCAAATTCCTCCCCGCCCTCGAATACCGTTTCGCGAAGCATCTCGCCATCTTCGGCGGCCCTACCTATAACTTATATGCCTTTGACGAGACCCGTACCTTCAAGCCTAACGGCATCGCGCCATATACCTTCTTCGATCAGGTGAAGGGGTACCAGCGGCTGCAGATGTGGGTCGGCGGAACGGTTGGTCTTCGTTTCTAACGACGTTCTCGCCTTAGCGTCTTAGCGGTTTAAGTCTTCTACCATTCATCCGGGAAAGGGCCAAAAGGTTATACTTCCCCGTAAAATTTTTTTTTATTTCCGATAGGGGTACCCCGCCATATGGTTGTCATCAACGTATAAAACACAGTGACCAATAACAGAACCAATTCAAAAACGTAAGAACGAAGTAACATGAAAAGAGTACCCATGATTCATTTAATTCTCTCGTTGCTGAGTGTTGTCATGATTGTTCTCCCGGCTACTGCGCAGGAGGCTCAGCAAGATCAGAACCAAGCAGCAAGCGACTCAACTCAACCTGTAACCCGGGCCTTTCAGTTCAGTTTCGTGACACCTCTCGGTACGAACGGGTTAAACTCCTGGGAAATAACCAACAGGTTTTCGATCAACCTCCTGGCCGGCTATGCAGGAGGCCTCAATGGGGTCGAATTTACTGGTCTGGTCAGTCTCCTGAAGTCGGATATGCGGGGAGCTCAGTTCGCCGGACTCGGCCACCTGGTGCTGGGAGAGACAAAAGGGGTTCAGTTTTCCGGGCTTTTCAATGTAGGAATGAAGCAGGCTCATGCCTGGCAATTCGCCGGATTCATCAACCTTGTAACCCATGATACCAAGGGACTGCAATGTGCAGGCTTTACCAATATCGTTACCGATTCGCTCTCCGGTGTGCAGTTCTCCGGCTTCGGGAATATAGCAACAAAGCGGGTTAAGGGCTTCCAGGCTTCCGGTTTCGGGAATTATGCCAAAGGAGGCAAAGTGACACAGATGAGTGGTTTTACAAATATAACCATTGGGACTAATGCCGGAATGCAGATCACAGGCTTCGGGAACATCAATACAGGGGATATGAAGGGAGTTCAGATTGCCGGGGCGACCAATATCAACGCAGGGCATCTGAAAGGAATGCAGATCTCGGGACTTTTCAACTTTTCCAAAAAGCTGAAAGGGGTTCAGATTGCGCCATTCAACTTTGTAGACTCTCTGGAAAAAGGAGTTCCGATCGGGGTGCTCAGCTTTGTCAGGAATGGCTATATCGGTGTTGAGTTCGCTGCAACGGAAACCATGTACGGGGTATTCAGCCTCAAAACAGGCGTTAAAAAATTCTATAACATCCTTTCGGTGGGCGCTGCCTACCGGAGCAACATGATCGTTTGGGGATGGGGATATGGCTTAGGAGGCATGATCCCACTGGCTGAGAAATGGGATCTGTCAATAGAAGGGTTGTGCTATCAGATGAACGAAGGAGAGTGGTTCACCAACCGGTTGAACCTGCTCAACAAACTCCAGGCGGCTGTCTCCTGGAAACTTTCCGAAGGGGTAAGACTCGTAGGGGGGCTGTCGTGGAATGTAACGGTATCAGACATCACGGATGAATATGGCGATCCTGTGACACCTCACATCGCACCCTGGTCGGTATATGACGAAACCCATGATCATATCAATATCAGGATGTACCCAGGCATTACGGTAGGGATCAGACTTTAGCGTTCTTTGCGTCTTCGCGTCTTCGCGGTGAAGACGTTTACCGCAAAGGCGCTCAGGCACAAAGATCGCGAAGAAGAACAATCAATTAATCAATAAACTGAAAATGAAAACAATGAAAACAAAAACAATGGTAATGGCCGTGATGGCCATTATGATCGGGATCAGCTTTACCTCCTGCGAAAAGATCAAAGGAAAAGGAGACACGGTGACAGAAGCAAGAACGGTTACCGGATACTCCCGTATAAGTCTGTCCATGTCGGAAGCGGTCTACTTTACCAGTGGCGCCGACTATTCGCTCGAAATCCAGGGACAACAGAATGTGCTTGACCGGATCATAACCAGGGTGGAGGGGAATCGACTCGTGATCAAACTTAAGAATGGGGTCCATCTGGGCCCACATGATCCTATTCGGGTATATGTCACGGCTCCGGATGTAAGGGATCTTGACATCAGTGGTTCAGGAGATATTTACGTAGATTCCCCCTGGATCGGAACCGATCTCTCAACTCATATCAGCGGAAGTGGGAGCATCACCATCTCGATGATAGAGGCTAACCGGTTCAATGCTAACATCAGTGGCTCAGGAAACATCAAGGTCATGGGCGGATTGGCTGGCAGGGAAGAGCTGAAGATCAGTGGGAGCGGAAACATAGAGATGCGGTATGTGGAGGCCGATGAGGTGTGGACAAAGACTAGCGGGTCCGGTGATATGTATGTACAGGCAATGGAGTTGCTTGACGTAACTATCTCCGGAAGCGGGGATATTTACTACCTCGGAAACCCCATTATCAATACGCATATCTCAGGCAGCGGAAATATCCATAGACTTTAATTAAACGGAAATCCATTACAAATCATGACAAAAAGAAAGGAAGATTTTGGAAAACAATTACACACATTCAATGAATCGAATCAAATCAATCGGACATTCACCAAAATCAAACCGTCATGAAAACAGTAATTTGCCTCTTCTTCCTCTGGGGCATGACCCTGACCGATCCTCTTTCACCGGGTCTTATGCCAGGAAACGAATCCGAAGTATCAGCAAAAACCACCCCTTTTTTCCTGGTCAAGCAGGAAAATGATATCAGCATCTACACCCGATGGCTTCCGGTTGACGAAAAGCGGTTAGCCCGCCAGGTGAAAGTTACTTTCGCAGTGGATGCCCCTGCCGGAGCCGCTCTTTCGGTGCTCCTCAACGATTCCGCCTTCACCTCCTGGATGCGAGGTACAAGCGATTATCACAGGATCAGGACGATTGATTCGGGGAACTGGTTTTCCTACATCCAGTTCTCGATCCCCTGGCCGCTGAATGACCAGGATTGCATCATCCATTATGAGGTTAAATCGAATACGGAGAATTATAAAGAGATCCTGCTGAATGGCGATCCTGATTACATGGGTGCTGTTGAAGGCGTAACAAGGATCTCTCACATGGAAGGAGGATGGAAACTGGTTTCAATCGGGCCAAACCGGACACTGGTGGAATATGTGATCTTTTCGAAACAGCCATCCTCATTTCCCCGATGGATTACCGATCCGATCATCCAAAACAACATGATCAAAACGATGACGGCTTTTCGTGAACAGGTTGGACATGTTGGACAGGTGGAAAGGAGGGCGCCATGACAGCCATTTCGTTGACCACGATCAGGGATCGGTTCAGAATCCGGGGAAAGCTCCTCAGGATCAAATCAAACCCGAAAAAAGTCTCTCTGGGTTATGCACTGGGCGTCTTTTTAGGCACCACACCATTTATCGGTACAAAAGTATTCATCGCACTGATTATGACATCCCTCTTCAAATGGAACAGAGTATCTTCTGTGATCGGCGTATACCATATAAATTTATTCACAGCTCCTTTGTTTTACGGGCTTGCCTTCTTCGTTGGCAAATGGGTACTGGGGACAGATGTTGTCTTTCTGTTTCCGGATACCATTAGTTTTTCCGCTTTCTGGGAAGCCTTCACAGGCAACATGATGATTTTCTACTGCCTTCTTCTTGGAGGTATTTTGCTTGGTGTCCCCATGGCCGTGGGAGCTTATTATTTGTCGATGTTCATCCTGAGGGGAAAAGGGCCACAGTATGGGCCACAAGGCATACGGCACAGAGCACAGAGCACAGAGCACAGGGTTTTGGAGCCTGGCATCCGGCATCCGGCATCTGGAATCCAGGATCCAGCATCCAAAATTCAGGATCATTCAACTGCTTGCTACACACTCATCACCGGCGCCAGCAGCGGTCTGGGGCGGGAAATGGCGATCGAGTGTGCTTCGCAGGGGAGGAACCTGATCCTTGTGGCATTGCCGGGAAGAAACCTCGATGTGTTTTGTGATCTGCTGCAAATGGAGTATGGCATCATCGCCAGGTATTACGAACGGGATCTAACCAACAGTGAGGAGATTCACACAATGGTGAAGGATATCCTGAAGAAGTACCGGGTGAACTTTCTGATCAACAATGCCGGGATTGGAGGCACCTCTCCTTTTAGTGAGTCCTCACCCGAATTCCTGGAAAAGATCATCCGGCTGAACATTACAGCCGTATCTTTGCTAACGCGTTTATTGCTTACGGAACTGAAGAGTCATCCGGAAGCTCATATCATCAATGTTTCCAGCATGGCCGCATTCAGCCCATTTCCTTTCAAGACCATCTACCCGGCTTCCAAGGCTTTTATCGCCAGTTTCTCCAGGAGTTTGGGGGAGGAGCTGAAGGATACCTCTGTGAACGTGGGCGTGTTGCATCCCGGACCTATTTTAACCAATCCGGATGTCATTGTGAGGATCATCCGGCAGGGAAAAAACGGAAAACGCGGATTGCTACCTGCCAGAACATTGGCCCGCATGGCTATCAATGGGGTGAGGAATGGGAAGCATGTCATTGTTCCGGGGTTTGCCAACAAAGTGAACCGGTTGCTAATGACCACGCTTCCGTCGAAGATCATCGTTCCGTTATTATCGAAGGCCATGATCAAAGAGATCAGGGAAAGCCGGAAGGTAGCGGCTTAAAGGAAATAGCGAAATAATTCGTAAATCGCAAATCGATTTAATCGGAGATCAATATGAAAGTGCTTGTTACAGGCGCAAACGGGCTGCTCGGGGCGAATGTCGTCAGAGAACTTAATGATCGCAGGTATGATGTCAGGATACTGGCACGGGAAAACAGCGATCTGACAGGAATAGAAGGCGTTTCTTATGAGCGGATTCAAGGGGACCTGCTGGACCCCGGATCGGTTAACAGAGCGGTTGACGGATGTGATTATGTCATTCATGCCGCGGCGAATACCAATCAGTGGCCAACCTCCTATGCTCACTATGAACAGGTTAATGTTAAAGGGACACAGTATATCATCGACGCAGTGAAAAAGCACGGTGTCAAACGGTTTGTTTTTGTCAGTTCCGCCAATGCATTTGGGAACGGGACCAAAGAGCGCCCGGGAACCGAACTCTCAGAGTTCAATGGTTTCAATTCAGGCTCAGGGTATATGATCAGCAAATTCGTGGCTCAGCAGTTGGTTCTGGCTGAAGTAGAACGAAGCCAGCTCCCTGCGATTGTTGTCAATCCTGCATTTATGATTGGCCCCTACGATTCCAAACCTAGCAGCGGACGGATCATCATGATGGGGATGGGGAAAAAGATACAGCTTTATCCTCCGGGAGGGAAGAACTTTATCCATGTGAGGGATGCCGCCATTGGGACTTGCAACGCCCTGATGATGGGCCGTGCCGGGGAGTGCTATTTGCTGGCCAACGAGAACCTTACGTATCGTGAGTTTTTTACACTTTTGAATAACATCACAGGAGAGACCCCTTTCTCCCTTGGATTACCGGGGGGGGTATTAAAAACCATCGGTGTATTTGGGACATTCTTAGAAAAATTTATCCATAAACCTGCACCACTTAGCCTGGCCAATGCCCGATTACTTTGCCTGGAGAACTATTACTCCGGGAAGAAGGCGGTGGAGGCGCTGGAACTCCCGCAAACTCCTATTGAAACAGCGATTGGGGAGGCGATAGCATGGTTTAAGGAAAAGGGTTAAATGGCCTGCCCGGATCATAGGCGTCAACGCAAAGCATGAATTTAACTATATGCGTCTGCATATTTTCTTTGACTAAAACAATTCCAATTCTGAGATGGTTAAACAAGATTTTGCCTGAGTGACATTGATTCTGATTTTATCGGTGATTACCTCATCGATCCTGATGATTCTTTTATTACCCATCGTAGTAGCTTCGGCCACTTGAACCCAATCATTCCCTTTTTTAACTTCAATATTAAACGATTTGACCCGTTGTCCGAGATTAAGGTACTCATGCAAGACCACGTATTTAATGATTTGTTTGTTTTTTAACTCAATTTCAATATTGCCAGAGGTCACGTTATCATTTGTGGCCCAGTAGGTTTCGTGGTTGTTATCAATCAATTGACGGCCATTATAAATTTCAGAATTTCCGCGAACTGAACTTACTGTCACTTTTGCCCCTATTACCAGGTTTTTGTTAAATTCATGATCAAGTATCTTGCGAAAACCGGCGAGCGATTTTATGTCATGCTCATTAACAAGCCCTCTGCGATCCGGTGGCACGTTCAACAAGAGCACGGCGCCTCTGCCCACCGACTGCAGATAAATCTCAAATAACCTTTCCGGTGATTTCACAAGAGAATCTTCATTTTCATGATAAAACCAACCCGGGCGAATGGATACATCGACTTCGGAAGGTATCCAGCGGGAACCGTTCTCCATCCCTGAAACAATTATTTTTTCAAATCCGGGCCGCCTGATATAACAGGAATCGGGATCCATCGGATACCAATTGGTTTCTCCTGCATATCCCTGTTCATTTCCAACCCACCTGACATCGGGACCTGCATCGCTAAAAATAACAAAATCACTTTTTTGCAGAGAACGGGCAAGTTTAACAGTGTTGACCCAATCGTAATAATCCTTTTCGATATGCCTGGTTTCATTAGCTCCGCCATAGTAGCCGGTTCCGCCATTGGCGCCATCAAACCACAATTCTGAGATTGGTCCGTATTGGGTAATCAATTCGGTTAACTGATCACGATAATAAGTTATGTATGATGATTTCCCATACATGGCACTATTTCGGTCCCAGGGAGAAAGATAAATGCCAAAAAGAACGCCATTCTTTTTACAAGCTTCAGAAACTTCATAAACCAAGTCGCCATGTCCGTTTTTGTATGGGCTGTTTTTAATGGAATGATCTGTATAGGCCGAAGGCCAGAGACAGAAACCGTCGTGATGCTTACATGTAAAAATCAATTCTTTAAACCCTGTCTCTTTTAGCACCCGTACCCATTGCTCAGGGTTGGATTCCGTGGGATCAAAAACCGATTCAGGTTCATCACCATAACCCCATTCCAAATCAGTAAATGTGTTGGTGGAAAAATGGACAAACGCTTTCATTTCCATCGACATCCAATTCAGTTGCCGTGGCGTAGGCAAAGGAAAAACCGGTTTGGGAGAAGGTATATTTACTTGTGCAAATAAAGAAGAAGAAAGCAATGGTAAAAGACAATAAAAAAGGGTTCTCATTTTAATCTTTTTCAGGTTCCAATAGTACGAAATTATTTTGTTGGAAAGGATTCATATCACCCAACCAATGCTATAAATGACTTATTTTAGTGGCCACATTGGATTGTAAAGATGCTATTTGCAAATCAATGGTTTATATTGTTCTCCCAGGATAATGACATTGGGGACACTCTTTTTAGAAATATGACACCCAAATTAAGAACGGAAAGCATGAAAAAAAATCTTTTATTTATGGCTCTTATTTTTATTCGAATAGGTGGCTTTACGCAACCAGAAGCCGAAAAAGACCAGTATGTCCCCGAGACAAATCCATTGGTTATCGGGAAATTACATCAGTGGCAAAACCTCAAGTTCGGCCTGCTCATGCATTGGGGAACTTATAGTCAATGGGGAATTGTGGAATCGTGGTCACTTTGCCCTGAAGAATATGGTTGGTGTGAACGGAAATCCGGCAGCGATCCTGACAATTACAACGCTTACAAAAAGGAATATGAAGGACTAAAAAACACGTTTAATCCTGTAAAATTCAATCCTGAAATGTGGGCCGAAGCAGCTAAAGATGCAGGAATGAAGTATGTTATCTTTACTACAAAGCACCATGACGGCTTTTGCATGTTCGATTCAAAATATACGGATTATAAAATTACTGATCCGGAATGTCCTTTTTCGGCTAATCCTCGCAGCAACATCACCAAAGAGATTTTTGAAGCCTTTAGGGATCAGGGATTTTGGACAGGCACCTATTTCTCAAAACCTGATTGGAATACGCCTTACTACTGGGATCCAAAATACCCTCCACGCGACAGGAACGTAAATTACGATCCTGAAGTAGATACGGCTACCTGGAATCAATTTATCGAATTTACCCACAATCAGGTATTGGAATTACTCAGCGATTATGGGAAAATTGACATCCTCTGGTTAGATGGGGGATGGGTGGCCCGGCAATCGAAAGAAGACATTGAAGGCTGGTACCAGGAGGAACTGAAAAACACAGCAAGTGGCTATTTAAAAAACAGGATCATTAATCAGGATATCAGGATGGATGAGTTGGTGGAAAAAGCCAGAGCAAAACAACCCGACCTCATTGTTGTTGACAGGGCCGTGTATGGGAAAAACCAAAATTATCTTACCCCCGAAAACCGTGTCCCGGAAAAGCCGCTGCCCTATCCATGGGAATCATGTATTATTTCAGGAGGCGGTTGGTCATATACGCCTGATGCGCAATATATGAGCGGCAGGGAAGGCGTTCAGCTTTTGGTTGATATTGTGGCGAAAGGAGGAAATCTGTTGCTCAATATTGCTCCATCCCCTGAAGGAGAATGGCAACCTGGCGCCTATGAGCTGCTAAAAGCATACGGCGACTGGATGAAGATAAACGGTGAGGGTATTTATAACAGCCATGCGCTGGAACCCTATAAAGAGAATAACATTTGTATGACCCAAAACCCCAATGGAAGCGCCTATTTCTTCTATCTGGATAAAGAAGATAAAACTTCGATTCCCTCAGAAATAGTCATTACATCTCATCGGCCGGCGGAGGGAGCTGTGGTAACATTTTTGGGTGTTAAGGAACCCCTGTCGTGGAAGCCGGAAGATATTGGATTTAAGGTGATGATTCCTGATAAGATAAGAAAAAATCCACCTTGCCGTCATGTCTGGACGATAAAAGTGTCACAAATTCAGTAAATCACCATGAATGTCTCAGGTGGTTACCTGACTTTGATCGTTTTTGTAAGCCGTATATCTTGCGAAGAAGAGCCAACCATAAGGTGATAAGTTCCTTTTGAAACCTGGTAATCATTCAGGTTACCATCCCATAACCTGAAGTTTTCGATGGGAATAACAAAATCTACCGATTGCACGCTGTAGGGAAGTATTTCAACCCTTGCAAAAGCAATCAATGATTTATTGGGAGCGGCATCTCCCGAAATGGGGTAATCACAATAAACCTGAACAACCTCTGCACCTTTCAACACACTTGTATTTTTAATTGTTACGGTCAGGAGAATTTCTTCTCCTGCTTCATACTCGGTGCGGTTGCTTGTTGCACTGATGTATTCAAAATCAGCATACGACAATCCATAGCCAAATGGAAAAAGTGTTTCACCGGAAAAATATCTGTACGTACGGCCTTGCATGGAATAGTCATCGTAAGGGGGGAGGTCATTGACTGATTTATAAAAGGTTACAGGAAGTTTTCCCGAAGGATTTTCATCTCCAAAAATCAAATCTGCGACGGCATTTCCACCCTGTTCGCCCGGATACCAGGCCAAAAGAATTGCATCAGCGAATGGTTGTATGGCAGAGATATCGATGGCGCTTCCTCCTGTTACTACGACAATAATGGGCTTTTCAGGATATTTTTCCCTCATCAAACGCAGGAACTCTATCTGATTGCCTGCAAGTCCCAACTCTATTCGATCGCCACCATGGTTACTTAGCATGGCATCGCCATCCTCTCCTTCGAGGAGTCGGGTATTTCCCATTGAAGCAATAATAACATCTGCAAAACCAGCCTGCCAAAATCCATGAAACACCGAATCGCCTGACAACAGACAACCTCGACTGTAATCGGCCATGGTTCCTGCATCCAGGTGGTTGATAATCCCTTCCAGAACAGTAGTTAATTTTCCCGAAAACCCATTGTAGTTACCTAACAGCGCGTCCACTTCAGCGGCCGTAGGCCCGGTAATAAAGATGTTTTTCAGTTTTGACTCATCCAATGGAAGGATGTGGTTGGTGTTTTGCAATAACACACACGATTCCAACGCGGCTTTATAAGCCAATTGTCTGTGATTTAAACAATTCACTGTGTCAGGAGAAGTATTGCGCCAGGGCGAGACGGAATCAGGATCAAACATACCCAATTTAATGCGGGTAATCAAAACGGGTTGAAGCAAAGAATCGATGATCCCTTCGGTAATCAGGCCTTTTTCGACTGCTTCGGGCAAAAAATGATAGATGCTTCCACAATTCAGATTTGTGCCAGCTCTGGCAGCTAAAGCCGCAGCTTCTAACTCAGAATTCACCACCTGATGACGCAGCCACATATCGTCCAAAGCCCAACAATCGCTCACAATTTGTCCATTAAACCCCCATTTGGTTCGGAGCAGATCATGCAGAAGTGGTGAACTGCCACAACAAGGCTCGTTCCACGTTCTGTTGTAGGCACACATCACACTTTCCACTCCGGCATCCACCAAGGCTTTAAAGGCAGGGGCATAGGTATTATAAAAATCTGCTTCTGTTGGCATGGCATTGAAATGGTGCCTGCCCGCCTCAGGC
>CAYUZX010000038.1:19069-32260 GCA_964449285.1 uncultured Prolixibacteraceae bacterium | reverse complement strand
CAGGGGCAATTCATTCGCATGACAATGTAGGGGCAATTCATGAATTGCCCCTACAATCACCAGTTCAATATAGAATGAATAGAAGAAAAATGCTGATCCCTAAAATTATAGGATGGTTCAAAATGAATTCTGCAAAATCTATCAATATCCTTCAGGAGACTCAGGGAAAACCTTTCTGGCAGCGAAATTATTATGAAACAATTCTATTTAGTGATATAGAACTGAACCGTGTAAGATGGTACATCCGATCCAATCCAAAACGTTGGATTAATCAACATTTCAATTCATCCCAATAATCATGTAGGGGCAATTCATGAATTGCCCCTACATGAAAACCTGGATCATGAATTGCCCCTACATGAAAACCTGGATCATGAATTGTCCTTACTCCGTCTTCAATCCACCGATCAGCTCATTTACGTCGGCAATGCGATGTTTCTGCATATAGGCTTCGATGCCTTCCACAATTTTGACGGAGATTGCCGGATCGATGAAGTTGGCTGTCCCAACCTGGATGGCAGAAGCGCCGGCTAACATGAATTCAATGGCATCGGTGGCGTTCATAATGCCACCCAGCCCAATCACAGGGATATTAACGGCATGGTGAACCTGCCATACCATTCGTAAGGCAACAGGCTTGATGGCTGGACCAGAGAGTCCTCCTGTAATAGTGGAGAGGATAGGGCGACGGCGATCTGCATCAATGGCCATGCCCAGAAGGGTGTTGACTAATGTAAGCACATCTGCACCACCGTCGGCCACTGCCTTCGCTATTTCGGTGATGCTGGTGACATTGGGAGAGAGTTTGACCATCAGCACCTTTTTGTACACATCCCTAACAGCCTGTGTTACTTCTTTCGACATGGCGGGCACCGTCCCGAAAGCCATTCCTCCCTGCTTGACATTCGGGCAGGAGATGTTGAGTTCAATGGCCGGAACTTTCTCAAGTTCATTGATCCGTGCGGCTACCTCCACGTACTCTTCAAGTGTGGAGCCGGATACATTGACAATGATATGGGTATCGAAATCTTTGATCTTCGGGTAGATCTCTCTGACGAAATGATCTATGCCTTTATTCTGTAATCCCACGGAGTTTAGCATGCCCGATGGGGTTTCAGCCATCCGTGGATAGGCGTTGCCTTCCCTGTTGGAGCCAGTCACTGCTTTCACAAAGATGCCTCCGATCTTGCCAGGATCCATGAAATCCCTGAATTCCTCCCCGTAGCCGAAAGTGCCAGAAGCAGTGGTAACGGGATTTTTGAAAGTTAATCCAGCGATGTTAATTGATAAGTTGGTCATTGGTCATTCCTGTTCATTCGTGGCATTGAGCCCGATCATTTCCATTTCAACCGTTTCGTGTTAAACACCGGCCCTTCCACACAAACGCGTTCATTCCCTCTGTCCGTTGGTGTGATGCAGCAGAGGCATACTCCGAACCCACATGCCATGGTGTTTTCCAATGAAACTTCACAATCAATCCCCTGCATTGTGGCAATCCTGGCAACAGCCTGCATCATAGCATCCGGACCGCAGCAATAGATCTTTTTAAAGGATAAGTCCTCTTTCTGCAGGATGGAGTGATCCACCACCAGTCCATGTTCTCCTTCGGTTCCATCATCAGTGGTGATATAGACATCGCCAAATCTGGCATAGGTTTCAATCTCAGAAACTTCATCTTTGGTTCGGAATCCAACAAGGATGGTTGGCCGGATGCTGTTCTGGTTCAGGAACTGGGCCAGGAAGAGCAGTGGAGCTACACCGCAGCCACCGCCGACCAGCAAAACATTTTTCGCTGTTGTAAGTGAAAACGAGTTGCCCAGCGGGTAGATTACATTCAACCTATCTCCTTCTCTGAGATGACTAAGGTGGCGGCTCCCTTCGCCTTTGACCTGGATGAGCAAGCGGATCATATTGCGGCTGGGATCAACCTGATGAATCGAAAAAGGACGCCGCAGAAAGGTGGTTGGAGAACCCGCTACCAATACCTGAACAAATTGCCCCGGAAGCATCATCGGGAGAGGCTCCGGGGCAATCAGGTTAAGCAGGAAATGTCGCTTGTTCAACGGGATATTACTGGCAACTGTAAGATCCTGAACAGTTTTCTTAATCTCCATGCAGATATTTTACAGTTAGTTAGCTAACCGGGACTGACACTCGAACACAACCTCTTTGTATTTTCTTAATATACGGTCCCATTCACGGAAAAGCTCATCGCTTTTCACACTTGTTTGTGGTTTCTGGGACTCTTCGCTAACGAGTTTGATTTTATACGCCAGTGGCTTTGTATCGGCCAACTTCACGATCATACGCGTACGAATGGTATTTTTCTTAAAGGTCTGCACAGTCCATGCTGTTCTGAGATACCCTGTTTCCCTGTCGGTTACTTCAATTACATCAAAGTATGACATAACGATCTGGCTTAGCAATTGCCATGCTTCCAGCTCTGGTTTAGTGGTTTTTATCTCAAGGTCAATATTGGCTACGTCTGTTGCTTCCGAAGCGTCATAAGCATCGTCTTTCTGCATCGCCAGGTTGTAATTTTTCGGGGGAGGGGCGAATTCTGGCTTGTTGCAGAACTCAATCAGTTCCGTGAGGAAAGCAACTTTTTCAACTTTAACAATGATACAGGCGTAAGCAGGAACGATGATATCAAGCTGGCCAACTCCCATCATCCGCCCATCTATAAAGATTTTTGCATCAGGTTCCGATGCAACAAAGTGAATTTTTTTCTTGCCTGCCATAGCATCTGATCCACTCAGGATGATGAACAAAGCAGCAAGAATAAATGTTAAGGTGATTTTTGTTTTCATATATATTAACTAAATGGGTTTGATTTATTTGATTTAATATTCAAAGATAGTCAATTCATCACTTTTCCGCCACTTTTTCTTCTGAAGTTTTTTTCTCTTCCGTAGAAGCTTGTTCATCTTCCTCAGGAAAATCAAGAAGTTGGTTCGCCAGTAAAAGATTATACCAGTTCAGGATCTTTCTTATATCTGAAGGATAAACCCGCTCCTGATCATACTCTGGGACCATCTCAAGAAATGATTCCTGAAGAATTTTATTGTCCGATTTAGGATCAACAGTCTCTTTATCCTGCAGTTTGTCATGCATCTTCTTGAAGATCTCTTTTAACGGCAAATCTTCGCCGGTTGAGAATACGCTGATCTCCTCCAGCGAACTCATCTTCTCATGGCCAAATGCAGGGATTCGTTTTTGGTCAATCAACGACTCAACGATGACAGCATTTTTAGCCTGTGAGATAACTTTGAAAAGACCAGCTCTTCCGGAGATGGATAAGATTTTACTCAGGTCCATGGCAGTAATGTTTTATGCAAAAATACAAAAAAAGGAGATGACGAATTAATCGGAGATCTCTTTATAGTTCCTGTACTCCCCAATCCGCCAACCAGAAATTTTCTCAATACGATCGAGTAGTTGATGTCGGTGACTCATAGGTTTGACGTCAGACTTTGGTTCGAACTTCCAGTTTTGTCGTGCCATACGGTTCTGTATCACTGCAGGGTGCTCTCCCGTGAACCGACTGAGCTTGTTAATGATGGAGTAATCAAATTCCTGAGAGGGTGATACGTTCTCGTTGATCCATTTTTCGTTATGCCAGAATTTATGGAACTCCTGTTGTTTGGCCTGCTGGGCTGAAGGGGGTTTGACCCATCCATAATGATAAATCCAGGCATCCAGTGATTTGACACGGATCTTCCTTTCTCCCATCCGGAAGCCCTGTGCATCTTTAAACGAGTTGATCCCCCTGATTGGCCTGATAATCCTAACCTCCCTGCGATACCATTTTCGTGAGTCGCCAACCCAGTCATAGGATCCCCAGAAATGTTTGTAATTAAAGAGCAGCCCTTCTACCGCGGGGATCTCTTTCCACTGCTCCATTCCTTGCCGGATTTGTTGCAGGTAAGCCTCATGAACCACCTCATCGGCCTGGATGTAAAATGCCCAGTCGGCATTTCGGGAAACTGCAGCCAGGGCTTTGTTTGTTTCTGCCGCCAGGACAGCACCGCCTTCCCGGAGTGATTCGTCCCAAACGGTATCGATGATTCGAATCCGATTAGGATCGATAGAGGCTACCAGTTCACGGGTACCGTCGTTGGAGTTCCCAACCGCAACCACTACTTCATCACAGAGCGGCAAGATAGAGCGGATCGATTCCACGACAGGGTAGTCGTATTTGATCGCGTTGCGAACGATGGTGAAGCCGGAGACTTTCATAATTAGGGTATTAGGCTGCAGGCTGGAGGTTAAAACTTTATTATCCCGATATAGTTTTCGGGAGTAATCCGCTTTAGCTCCTCTTTCAGGCTCTTCTTGATCTTCAGGTTATCGATAAAAGCATGAAGGCTCTTCTGGTTAATAGCGCTCTTTCCTCGAGTCAGCTCTTTCAGTGCTTCGTATGGGGTTGGATACCCTTCGCGACGCAGGATGGTTTGAATGGCTTCGGAAACTACAGCCCAGTTGCCGTTCAGATCCTGTTGCAGCTTTTTCTCGTTGAGAAGGAGTTTGTCCAATCCGCGCAGTAACGATTTCATCCCAACCATCATGTGCGCCATCGGTACGCCGATGTTGCGTATTACTGTTGAGTCAGTAAGGTCGCGTTGCAGACGGGAGATGGGTAACTTGGCTGAGAGAAATTCGAACATCGCATTGGCTACTCCAAGGTTCCCTTCCGAATTCTCAAAGTCGATCGGGTTTACTTTGTGCGGCATGGTGGAAGAACCGGTCTCACTCTTCTTCACTTTTTGTTTGAAATACTCCATCGAAATATAACTCCAGATATCCCGGTCGAGGTCAATCAGAATGTTATTGATCCGTTTCAGGTTATCGAAAAAGGCAGCCATGTTGTCGTAGTGATCGATCTGGGTAGTGGTTTGAAGCCGTTCCAGCCCCAGGTTGTCAAATACAAACCGGTTGGCGAACGTTATCCAGTCGATCTTTGGGAAAGCTACTGCATGAGCGTTGAAATTCCCGGTAGCGCCACCAAACTTACCCGAAAAGGGGATCGTTTCAAGCAATGCCATCTGCTGCGATAGCCTCTCCACAAACACATAAAGCTCTTTGCCAACTGTGGTAGGTGATGCGGGCTGCCCATGCGTGTGTGCCAGCATCGGGACTTGTTGCCAGTCGGCGCTCTTGTACAAAAGGTTGTAATGGACTTCCGTTAGTAATGGTTCTGCCACTTCATCCCATGCATCCCGCATAGCCATTGTGAATGCGTTGTTATTGATATCCTGGGAGGTCAACCCGAAGTGGACAAATTCCTTGTATGATCCAAATCCCAGCTGAAGGAAGCGTTCTTTCACGAAATACTCAATAGCCTTTACATCGTGGTTGGTCTCCACTTCAATGGCTTTAACACGAATCGCATCCTCCGGCATGAAGTTTTTGTAGAGCTTTCGAAGTTTTGTAAAATCCCGCTTGTTGAAGGTGCTGAGTTGTGGCAGCGGAATGCCACATAACGCAATGAAGTACTCTACCTCAACCCACACCCGGTAACGGATGATAGCGGCTTCAGAGAAATAATCGGAAAGTTTCTCAACTGAATTTCGATAACGACCGTCAACCGGGGAAATAGCAAATAGCGAAGTATCCATATCAGGAATTATTAAAGATTCCCAAAAATAGTGCAATTTTCGCTATTTCGCTATTTCGCTATTTCGCTATTTCACCACCGTGCTCCCCCATGTATTGGAATAGGCAGTGAAAAAACCGATCCCGCTGCTGCTGATATTGCCCTGTACGTTGGCCGGAGGGCCGGTAAAGAATGGGATGTTGAATCCCGAAAGCTGTACCTGGTAAATGAAATCGTAATACTCCTTTGTGATTCCCGACATGTTGAGGGTAACCTTATCACCTGGCTTAAACGTCTCCCAAGAATTTGCATTATTGATGTAGATAGCCGCGAGGCCGTTGATGTAGCTGCCGTTGATATATTTATCGTCAGATATAGCAACCTTCCAGATCGAATCGGTCATCAGGGTGTCGTTTCTATAGTAGTGGAACATGTAGTAATTAACCTCATCTCCGGGTTCCTGTGCAAAAACCCTGATTTCCCATATCCCTTCAGGACCCCAATCTGGCTGTAACACCACCTGGATAGAGTCGAGACGTGCTACATTCATCATCCGGCAGGTGGAAGTGTAGTTGGTCAGGTTATCGATCGGTTGATCAAGATTGATGTCGAGTGTGTAAGTCTTTCCGATGATTCCATGGAACGTTGAATCGCTTTCGTAAAGTCCCGAATTTCCGGGCTCGGTTTCGTTAAGCTGGTAGTTGTTAATGCCATCGGAAAGAATAACCACAGCATTTACAACTCGTGGAGCTGGTTCATTAAAGAAATAGTCGGCGGTTTTGGTCAGGGAGACCTGGTAACTGTTCGTATCGTTCGATATGCCTCCGTCAACCACTAGTCGCGTGTATGTTTCATCGAGTTGCAGATCTATCCTTTCGGTACAGGCGTTTGCAATCAGGCCGAGGAGGATAATATAAATAACGAATCGTTTCATTTGGGTGTAGGCATTAAAAATGGAAATTAAATGTAACAGAAGGAACAATCCCGAAGAGGTAAATTTTTTCGGCATAGGTAACATTCGGGTTTTCATTATCCTGAACAAAGTTGATCGACCATGTGTTATGACGGTTGTAAACGTTGTAGACGGAAGCGTTGATATCCCATTTGAACCGTCGCCCTTCTTTTACTTTCGAATAGAATGTAAGTGATAGATCAAGGCGATGATAATCCTGGTATCTGTAAGCATTCCGATCGCTGTATATCGGGATCACTTTCCCCCCAATCTCAGCCCGGCCGGTAGGAAAAGTAACCGGGTTGCCCGTAGCATAAACCCAGTTTGCGGAAACTGACCACCGGGGGTGAAACGTGTAGTTCGCCACAATCGCCACGTTGTGAGGCTTGTCGTAGGGAGCAGGGTAGGGGTCACCATTGTTGATCTCAGGGATCTTTCGCATACTTTTGGAGAGGGTATAACTAACCCATCCTCCGAATTTCTTCTCGTTTAACCGAATCAGGAACTCAGCGCCATAGGACCACCCTTTGCCTTCCCTGATCTCTCCCTCAAGCTTTTCATTCAGAAGCAGTTCAGCAAAATCCTTGAAGTCGATCACATGATTCATCTGTTTGTAATATATCTCCACGGATGTCTCAATGGTATTTCGCCGGAAATTTCTGAAGTACCCAAGAGCACCCTGATCGGCTACCTGGGGTTTCACATTGGGGCTTGCAGGAAACCAGATATCCAGCGGTGTGCCTGCCGTAGAATTCTGAGCAAGCTGCAGATACTGGTTTGTACGGGAGTAACTGGCTTTGATTGAGGATATCTCATTAAAGGTATATAAAATTCCAATCCTGGGTTCTATACCATAATACGTGTTGTAAAATTTCCCTGATGGGTAGAGGGTTGAGTCGATCGGGTTGTAGAGGGAGTCGAAGTTGAAAATAGTACCCGGTCCTATATTCTGAAACATCGAGAACCGTAAGCCATATTTAAAGGTCCAGTGTTCTCCGACCTTTTGTTCATTACTGACATAGATCCCTGTTTCAAGGGAAAAATTCTCAGGTATCTTGACCTCCGTATAGGAAGATTCACTTCCGGTTCCTCCGGCAACGCCTGGATTGATCATGTGATAAATCCCTGAGATCCCAAAGTGGAGGGTGTTGTTGGTGTTAATATAGTAGCTGAAGTCACCTTTCATTCCGGCATCTCGCAAACTTGAATTCCATTCAAAGGATGTCGTGGTTCCTTCGGGTGTTCCCAACATATAGCGGTAGTCGCTGTAAACAAATGTGAAGTTGGCAAAAAGTCTCTTGTTAAACAGGTGATTCCACCGGATGGTACCGGTTCCGTTTCCCCAGCTCATCCTGGCGAAGTCATTCTTAAATACATCGCGGCCGAAGTATCCCGATAAAAACAGGTGGTTATTATCATCAACCCGGTAGTTCACCTTCACATTCACATCATAGAAATAGAGTTTATTGTCCCTCAGGGCTTCCTCACTTGAAAGTGCCAGAAATAGGTCGGCATAGGTACGTCTTCCTGATACGATAAAGGAGATCCTGTCTTTCCAGATAGGTCCCTCAACGGTCAGACGCGATGCGATAATTCCGATGCCTCCATTAACCTCAAACCGTTTTGAATTTCCCTCCTTCATGCGTACATCCAGCACAGAGGAGAGACGCCCACCATACATGGGAGGGATGTCGCCTTTGTATAGTTTGACATCCTTGATGGCATCGTTGTTGAAGACCGAAAAGAAACCCATTAAGTGAGAGGCATTGTACACGGTGGACTCATCCAGCAGGATCAGGTTTTGGTCAGGGGCTCCGCCACGAACGCTGAAACCACTTCCACCTTCGCTAACCGCCTGGACTCCGGGCAGAAGTTGTATCGCTTTTATGATATCCACCTCACCCATCAGGGAAGGGATGCTTTTGATGGTCTTGATATCCATCTTAAAAGTACTCATCTCAGGACGGGCTATATTTTTGTTTGCCTGCTCACTCGTTACTTCAACCTCCTTGAGGGTTTCCGTCACCGGGACGAGTTCGATGTGTAACTTAATGTTTTTATCCAGCAAAACCTTTTTCTTAAGAGTCTCAAACCCTATAAAGGAAAACTGAACCGTATAATGGCCTTCAGGAAGTGTGACGGAATAGTTCCCATAAAAATCAGAAATGGTTCCCGTATTTAATTCAACAATGTAAATCGTAGCACCGGTAAGGTCTTCACCGTTTGAAAGGTCACGTATTGAGCCACTGATAGTCCACTTTTGGGGGAGTTCAGAATCTGCTAAGAGATAAGATGCAGGGAAAAAGGTGAGAAAAACCAGAAGCGACGATAGAATTAATTTCATTGTTTTCCTATTTCCTGATAATCTCAAATTCGCCATTGGTTTTCAGCTTGATGATGGTGGAAGGCTTGGTTTCCCGTACCTCTTCCCTGGAGAAGTTCACTGCGTAATCCACCTGGCTGACAATCTCTTTAGGGATGCTTTTAAACGTCAGGGGCGCTGATTGGCCTGAAATATTTGCTGAAGTGGAAACGATTGGCTTACCGAACATCCTGAGCAGCTTATAACAGAATTCAAAATGGACTAACCTGATGGCAATCGTCCCATCATCGGCAATGATACTTTTTGCCAGGTTTTTGGCGTTGGGATAAATAATGGTTAACGGAGTGGTGACACGTTCTACCAGGTCGAGGGCGATATCAGGGACGGATTCGATATATGTATGCAGACTCTCTTTCCGGTCGAGCAGAACAATGAGGCTCTTGCTCTCCATGCGTTTTTTAATCTTAAAGATCTTTTGCACAGCCCTTGCATTTGTGGCATCGCATCCAATCCCCCAGATTGTATCCGTAGGATAGAGAATGGTTCCCCCTTTCCGAAGTACATCGATACAATTTCTTATCTCTTGTTTCATGCCTGGCTCATGCATCACAACACGCGATTTTTCTGCAAATATATAAAATATTGTGAATATATGCATGCGTTGTTGATAAATTTCTCCACATACTAGAACCGGGATCTCAGTAATTTCAGATCGATATCAACAGCACATTTGAAATGACCCTCTGGACAACTGTTTCGTCCATGCAACCCGCAAGGTCTGCAGGATAATTGCTCCTGAACCTCAACGATGGCACTGTTGTTGGAGAGTGGTCCAAACCCGAATTCAGGCATCGTAGAGCAATAGACCACCGTAACCGGGGCATTGACGGCAGATGCCAGATGCATTGGCGCCGAATCGTTGGTAAAGTTCATCTTCGCCCCCTGCATCAGGGCAGCAGATTCAAGTAACGTTAGCTGTCCGGCGAGGTTTACAATCGTCCTTCGCCCTTCGTTTTTTATTTCCTCACAGAGATTAAAATCAGATGCAGACCCCAATAAGTAAACAGCTGCACCTGCAGGCATTTCCCTGATCAGCTCTGCCCACCTCTCAGCCGGAAACTGCTTGGTGAACCAGAGGGAAGCAGGAGAAACAGTATAATAAATGCCTGATGCCTGATGCCTGATGCCTGATTGGTATATTTCATCATTCTTATCTGGTACCCGGTATCCGGCATCAGGCATCCCTTCAATATACAACTTTGGCTTCTCCGCCTTCCCATCAGTCAATTCAGCAATCAGTTTCTGGTTGCGTTGCGTTTCATGTATCCCTTGGCCAATTTCATGTGGTATCCTGTTGCTGAAGAATCGGGAAAGAGGATTTTTGTCGAAACCGATGGTAGTTTTTCCGCCTGAGAGGGCTGTCAGAATACCTGTCATGGTGAAACGCTGGATGTTTATCACCAGGTCATACTGCTCACTACGCACCTCACGAAGCAACCTGTAAAAGCTTCCGTACTTGATTGATTTATCCCAGATCAGCAACCGGTGAATGAAGGGGTGGCCCTCAAAGAGGGACTCCATCCCATTTTTTATCAGGATATCGATAGAAGCATCCGGATAGAAACGATGTAACTTCTCCAGAAGGGCTGTGGCCAGAATCACATCTCCAATGGAGGCCGTTTGGATGACCAGGATCTTTCTCATACCGGAACGTCAAACTCTCTAAGTGCCTGATTTAGTGACGTTTTACGATCAGTCGACTCCTTGCGTTGCCCGATGATTAAGGCGCAGGCTACCTGGAAATTTCCGGCGGGGAACGATTTGGAATAGGAACCGGGAATCACGACAGAACGGGATGGAATATACCCCCTAATCTCGATCGGTTCACTCCCCGAAACATCGAGGATACGGGTAGAGGAAGTAAGAACGACATTGGCTCCCAGAACGGCTTCACGCTCAATGCGAACTCCCTCCACAATGATGGAACGGGAACCGATAAAACAATCATCTTCCACAATTACCGGAGCTGCCTGGACAGGTTCCAATACGCCGCCAATACCCACTCCTCCGCTCAAGTGAACATTCTTGCCAATTTGCGCGCAGGAACCCACCGTGGCCCATGTGTCGACCATGGTCCCACTATCCACATAAGCTCCAATGTTAATATAGGAAGGCATCATCACCACCCCTTCGGCGATGAAGGAGCCGTAACGGGCTACTGCCGGCGGAACAACACGCACGCCAAGCCTTCCGTAGCCTTTCTTCAGAGGGATCTTATCGTAGAATTCAAATGGATCCACCTGAATGGTCTCTAAATTCTGGATTAGAAAGTAAAGGATCACAGCTTTTTTAATCCACTCATAAGTAACCCACTCCAAACCGGTATATTCTGCAACACGAAGCTTTCCCTTGTCAAGGAGATCGATAACCAGCCTGATAGCCTGCTTCGTCTCTGCCTGCTTCAGCATCTTCCGGTTTTCCCAGGCTGTCTCAATGAGAGATCTGATGTCCTCTGTCATTTAATTCGTTTTAACCGGTCAAAAGTAGCTAAAAAAAATTAGTTTCTTACCTTTGCACGCAACAAGCGTATGGGAAGAATTCTGGCAATCGATTATGGCCGAAAAAGGGTCGGGCTCGCAGTCACCGATGAACTGAAGATCATTGCCACTTCTTTGGGCACTGTTCATGCTGCAGATGTGATTGATTATCTGAAACGGTATCTCATGGATAACACGGTAGAGTGTTTTGTTGTAGGAGAGCCAAAGGACATGACGAATCACCCCTCTGAAGCCGAGCGTTTTATCATCCCATTTGTCAGAAATCTCAAAAAAAACTTCCCCGATGTAAGGATCGAACGGTATGATGAACGCTTCACATCCCTGATGGCTTCACGGGCAATACGGGAAGCAGGAGCGAAAAAGAGTGACCGGCAAAATAAAGCACTGGTTGATGCCGTTAGTGCTACGCTGATTCTGCAATCATACCTTGAATCAAAATCCCGGAAAAGCTAAATTCAATATTATGTTACTTCCTATTGTTGCATACCCACACCCAGTACTTAAAAAAGTTGCTTCGGAGATCAGTCCCGAGTATCCTGATCTTGACAAGTTCCTGATCGATATGTGGGAAACGATGTACTATGCCGATGGTATTGGATTGGCTGCTCCACAGGTTAACCGTTCGGTTCAGCTTTTTGTCATCGATGCTTCGGCTCTGTCCCAGCATCAACATCCTGAAGCTGCCGGGTTCAAGAAGACATTTATCAACGCTGAGATTTACAATGAGGAGGGGGAAGAGGTTATTCACAATGAAGGCTGCCTGAGTTTTCCAGGGCTACATGAAGATATTCAGCGAAAATCCGTGATTCATATTCGCTATTTTGATGAGCAATTTCAGGAACATGATGAGCGTTACGAAGGCATCCTTGCGAGAATCATCCAACATGAATTCGACCACATCAAAGGAGTCACGATGGCTGAGCGGATCAGCCCGTTAAAAAAAATACTATTGAAACGCCGGCTGAAAGAGATCGCAGATGGAAATGTGGATGTTCATTATAAGATGATCTTCCCGGGCATGAAGAAGAGGAAGAGATAAATTTCCCCTCCTTACCTTTCTTCAAGGAGGGGTGGCACAAGCGGAGCAAGTGACGGGGAGGATTTAAGGAAACCGCCAACTGCCCACTGCGAATAGTCTTGATGAAAAATATAATTGACCAACCAACTATTTCATGAAAAAATCAGTATATATTATCTTACTGGGCCTGGCTGGACTGTTTTCCGCCTGTGGCCCATCGAAAACCCAGACCGAAGAGCGGATTGCCTCGATGGAGGATCGGATGTTTACCTCCGAAAATGGTTTCTCGCATGCTGGAGCCGATTCCCTCATCCTGATGTACAGGGATTTTGCAACTGCCTATCCGAATGATTCACTTTCACCGGTCTATCTATTCAAAGCAGCTTCCATGACTATGAATCTGAAAAATGGTCCCGGCTCCATAGACCTTTTCAATCAGATCCGTGAATCGTACCCGGATTTTGAGAAGGCTCCCCTGTGCCTTTTCTTTATTGCATATGTCCAGGAAAATGTGATGGGTGATATCGACAAAGCCCGTGAGACTTATCAGCTTTTCATCGATACCTATCCCGATCACGACTTTGTTGATGATGCTCAGGCCTCGATTAATAACCTCGGGAAGACTCCGGAGCAGATGATTCAGGAGTTTGAAGCCATCCTTAGCGAGAAAAAGTAGATACTGCACGCCAGATGCCCGATGCCGGATGCCCGATGATCAATGCTTCGACCCTCGACCCTTGACCC
>CAYUZX010000038.1:0-18969 GCA_964449285.1 uncultured Prolixibacteraceae bacterium | reverse complement strand
GATGCCCGATGCCGGATGCCCGATGATCAATGCTTCGACCCTCGACCCTTGACCCTAATTTACCTTCAGTAAATCCTCCAGAACCTCTTTCAACCGAACTGGCTTGATGTTTAAAAAGAGGGTCCCCTCCAGGCTATAGGAGATTTCACCAGTCTCCTCAGAGACGATGATAGCGATCGCATCTGTTTTTTCTGTGAGACCCACTGCGGCCCGGTGACGTAAACCGCAGGTAGACGGAATGTCTGGTTTGTTGGAAACAGGAAGGATACATCGTGCAGCTTTGATCGAGTCATGTACAATGATCATAGCTCCGTCGTGGAGTGGACTATTTCTAAAAAAGATGGTTTCAATAAGAATATCAGAGATCTGGGCGTTGACTGTCTGGCCTGTCTCTGCATATGTGTTAAGTTCATTCTCCCTGGCGATGACAATCAATGCACCAGTTTTCATATCGGCCATATGTTTGCAGGCTTTTACGATTTTATCAAGATCCAGATTCACTCCCGTATTCAGGTTATACTTCCAGAAGAGGATTCTCCGGCGATGTCCCCTGATAATTCTGGTGTTTCCCACCATCAGCAGAAACTGACGGATCTCGGGCTGGAAAACTACGACAAGAGCAATAACTCCCACACTGATGAACTGCCCCAGAATTTCGCTGAGCAGAGGCATCTGGAGTGCCCTGACGATCTTCCATATAATAAACAGGGCAATGATCCCTATGAAGATCTTGATAGCAGCTGTCCCCTTTACAATGTTGTATATCTCATAAAGCAGAACGGCAAATAGCAGGATGTCGATGACATCCACGATCCGAAGGGAAAACAGACTCTCAAGGAAGACCACGTTGATTTACGATTGATTCGATTTGCGATTTACGATTTGTTGCTGGTTGCCGGATGCTGTATAACAGATGTCAGATGCCAGATACCTCATCCCTTTCTCATTCCCCCACCACCCCATTTCACCATCTTCCTTGCAAAAATACATAATTCTACCCTTGTACCCTTTCCACCAGTCTCACAACCTGAACAGCCTCTTTAACATCATGTACCCTGAGAATGTTTGCCCCCCTTTGCAGGGCAATGGTGTGTAGGACGGTGGATCCGTTGAGTGACTCCATTGCATTCACTCCCAGCGCTTTCTGGATCATTGACTTTCTGGAAATTCCTACGACTACAGGAAACCCCAGGCTTTCGAATTCCTGAAGCCGATCCAGGATTTCAAAATTGTGATCAACCGTTTTCCCAAATCCAAAGCCAGGATCGATCAGAATTTGTTTGGCGCCCAATGTCCTGAGTTTAACTGTCTGCTGTTGAAAAAAATAGGCGATTTCTGACACAACATCCTGGTAAACAGGACTTAACTGCATATTATCCGGTGTCCCTTTCATGTGCATCAGAATATAGGGAACATTCAACTCTGCTATCATCTCCAGCATCTTCGCACCAAACCGTCCTCCGTAAATATCATTGACCATATTGGCTCCTTCCATCACAGCCTCACGGGCAACTAAGGGATGGTAGGTGTCGACCGACAGGAAACAATCGGGAAACTGATACCGGATAGCTTTTAATGATGGAACCAGTCGTTTCAGTTCTTCGGATTCTGAAATCTTTTCTGCTCCAGGCCGGGTTGAGACTGCACCGATATCGATGATCGAAGCACCCTCTTCAAGCATCTGTTCCACCCGCCTGAGTTGTCCGTCAATCGAACTGTAATTCCCCCGGTCGAAAAAAGAATCGGGCGTGATGTTCAGAACCCCCATCACTCCGGGGGAAGTGAGATCTAATCGTTTTCCGTTAAAGGAGAGGACCATATGGGATTTAAGATTTTAGATTTGGGATTTAGAGCCAAAGATACGGGATAGCGATACACAATAAACCAAAATTCATTAATTTTAGCCGCTCCAAGATAGCTTGTTTCATGGATGACATTCTGAAAACTTCACAACAGTTTGATTCGGTAATTCAAGCATGCCGTGAGATCTTCCTCATGAAGCTAAAAGATTACGGTACGGCCTGGCGAATCTTACGGATCCCTTCAATCACCGATCAGGTTTACATTAAAGCGCAACGAATCAGGAGTATAGATACAAAAGGGGCACAGAAGATCAATGAAGGAATCCGATCGGAGTTTATCGGGATTGTTAATTACTCGGTAATTGCCTTGATTCAACTTGAGCTGGGCGCGTTGGAAACCCAGGAAAACCTTCCTCCGGAAAATGGCGAAATGCTGTATGACAAATACATCCAGGCAGCAAAGGAACTGATGCTGAATAAAAATCACGATTATGGCGAGGCCTGGAGAAATATGCGGTTGGGTTCACTTACCGATATCATTCTGATGAAACTGATGAGGGTAAAACAAATTGAGGATAACCAGGGCAAGACGTTCATTTCGGAGGGGATTGATGCCAACTATTATGATATTATAAACTATGCTGCTTTTGCACTAATTAAAATCGACTATGAAGATCATTAGGAATTTGTTTCGAATCATCATAGGAATTGTCTTTATCTTTTCCAGCTTCGTTAAAGGAATAGATCCCCTTGGTACTGTCTACCGGATGGAGGATTATTTCCTCGCTTTTAACTTGGACTGGGCCAACGACATAGCTCTTCCTCTTACCATTTTTCTTTGTGTTCTGGAATTCGTCCTGGGGATTAGCTTGCTTTTCAACCTCTGGATCAGGAAAAGTGCATGGGTACTGCTTCTCACCATGACTTATTTCACAATCTTAACCTTTTTTGATGCTTTCTATAATCTCGTACCCGATTGTGGCTGTTTTGGTGATGCCATAAAAATGACAAACACGGAGACATTCATTAAGAATGTCGTCCTGATGGCAATGGTGGTGCCGATTTTTCTCTGGCGAAAAAAATATAAAAGCGCACTGAATCCAACCGGTGATATTCTGGTGCTTGTAGCGGTGACAATACTCTTTACAGGACTCACTCTTTATTGTCTATGCCATCTTCCAATTATCGACTTCAGGGATTGGAAGACGGGAGCTATGGTCAATAAACCCAGCGATCAACAGGTGCAGTTTTATGTTACGTACAAGAACAGGTATACCGGGGAAAAAGAGGAATTTTTGAACCCTAACTACCCCTGGAACGACTCAACCTGGCTAGCCGACTGGATTTTTGTCAGCCAGCGTGTTGAGGATCCGAATCAGGATGAGATGACTTTAATGATTGAAGATACCGTTGGAAATGACTTGACCCAGAGTTTTCTGGATATTCCCGATTACCATTTCTTTGTTGTTGTCTATAACCTTGATGAAGCTAACCGCAAAGCCATGGACAGGCTTGAATCACTTTATCTGGCTGCCTCGGAAGTTGGATACTCCTTCATAGGGTTAACCAGTACATTACCTAAAGAGATCACTGAATTCAAAGCTGAAACAGGAGTTGATTTTGAATTCTATAACTCCGACGACGCAGTGCTGAAGAGCATGGTCCGCTCAAATCCCGGACTGATTCTCCTTAAAGATAGAGTTGTGATAAAGAAATGGCACTATAATGACTTTCCCACGTGGGAGCAAGTCAAGGTGAAATATATCGAAAAGTAGATGCTACGTTTTATCATCAAGCGTTTGCTTTACGGTATTCTTGTCCTGCTGGGGGTGATCGTGATTATCTTTTTCCTCTTCAACGTGCTGCCAGGGGATCCGGCCAGGATGATGCTGGGGCAGCGGGCCGACCTTGCATCCGTCGAGGCAATCAACAAAGATCTGGGTCTCGACAGATCACTTCCTGTCCGGTTTCTCGGTTACCTGAATGACCTCTCTCCGGTTTCCCTCCATAACCGTGTGGACTCATCAAACTACTGGTACCTTGATGAGCAAAAATATAGCTCTGCCGTTATACTGGTGCCCCTTGGAAAGAGTGCGCTGGTTTTTAAGAAGCCTTATCTCCGCAAGTCGTATCAATCGAAACGAAACGTCACGGATATTCTCTCAGAAGCCCTGATCAACACCCTGATACTGGCTATCGTTTCGATGGTATTTGCGATTCTATTTGGGATCGCCATAGGCATCCTATGTGCGTTGAAGAAGAATAGTATCACCGACCGCATCGCCCTGGTATTTTCCGTCCTCGGCATGTCTATCCCCTCATTTTTTGCCGCTATCCTTAATGCCTGGATTTTTGCTTTTGTGCTGGTCGACATCACCCATTTGAACATGGTAGGCAGCCTTTATTCGGTGGATGATCTGGGCCGTGGCGAATACCTCGATTTCAAAAACCTGATCCTCCCTGCGCTTACACTGGGTATCAGGCCGCTGGCGATCGTCGTTGAACTTACACGGAACTCCATGCTAGAGGTGCTGTCACAGGACTATATCCGCACAGCCCGAGCGAAAGGGTTAAGTAACTTCAGTATCGTCTTTAAACATGCACTCAAGAACGCACTAAACCCAGTGGTGACAGCCATTTCAGGATGGCTCGCCTCCCTACTTGCCGGCGCAGTGTTTGTGGAGTATGTTTTCGACTGGAAAGGGATTGGTGTAGTGATCGTCAACGCACTTGATAAATACGACTTTCCTGTCATCATGGGAGCAGTCCTTTTCATCTCAATCGTCCTGATCGTGATCAACATTCTGGTGGATATTGTTTATGGACTGTTGGATCCGAGAGTGCGCATTCAATAAAATAACAAGAATGAGCAAGAATAACGAATGCCAGGAATTCATGTCATTCGTCATTCATGTCATTCGTCATTAGGAATGGTTTCGCCGGGTTGTCTTGATGCTCTGAACAATGATCTTTAGCAATTCAGTCGTTTCCTGCTGCAGATACTCAATTTTGTCATAACAATATACATGGCTCTCGGCCAGGAGTTCCAGCCAATAGTTAGTTTCGTCCAACTCCTCTTCCACTACTTTCATCTTGTTTACAAAATCCCTGTTTGAGCTCGATCGGCAGGCCGCTCTATAATTTGCCCCAACGGAGGTGCCTGATCTAACTACTTGTCTGCCTATTACTTGCGACCCATACAGTTTAGGTAAATCATTTGTCAAGTGGAGAATTTGAAGCGCCAGCGCTTTTGTTCTTTGTTTGATATCGTCTCCTTTCATACTGTTTTATGCATTAATCAGGAAAAAAGGGAAAAGGTTATATGCCATATGATAAAAAGTTATCAACATTCCTGTCATTTTCCTTTATCTTTGCCCACATTCTTAAACTTAATCTACTATGCGTACCAAGCTTGTTGCTGGCAACTGGAAGATGAATAAAACATTTCAGGAAGCCGAGGACCTGACTGCACAAATCACGGAAGCTGTAGAGAAACTGAACTTAGCCAACGTCGAAGTGATCCTGTGCCCACCTTCGCCTTTCCTTGAGATGGTATTGGACTTGACCGACGAAACTCATGTAGCTGTGGGAGCTCAGAATATCAACGATCACGAATTCGGTGCTTATACCGGCGAAATTTCTGCTCCCATGTTACGATCTATGGAGGTTGAGTATTGTATCATCGGCCATTCGGAACGGAGAAAACAGTTTAACGAATCAAATGAACTTCTTGCCTTGAAAGTTAATTCGGCACTTAGATTCGGCATTGCTCCAATATTCTGTTGCGGAGAGATTCTGCCTGAACGGGAAGCCGGAAACCACTTTAAGGTTGTAAAAAGTCAGTTGGAGGAGTCACTCTTTCATCTTGAAGAGAAGGACTTTCGTAATGTCGTCATTGCTTACGAACCGGTTTGGGCTATCGGGACTGGTGTCACCGCCACTCCGGAACAGGCACAGGAGATGCATGCCTATCTTCGCCAATCCATCGCTTTAAAATATGGGGAGCGGGTTGCACAGGATACAATCATCCTGTATGGCGGGAGTTGCAATGCTACTAATGCATTCGTATTATTTTCCCAACCCGATGTGGATGGAGGTCTGGTCGGTGGAGCATCGCTAAAGGCGGAGGAGTTTGTGGAGATCGTTAAAAATGCCATGAATGCGCAGGAATGACGAATGCCAGGAATAAGCTGGACGTGTTGGTTACAGTAGTTTTTCAACGAGAAGGCTGACGACTTCAATCAGGATCAACAGGATGATGATCCACTCCAGGAAGGCATTCTTTCTGTGAAGGGTTAAGCTGGTAAATAGTTCAAGATTATCGGTGATGATCTTGATGTCGTCCTGAATGTTTCGCGTTCTTGCCTGCAAGTAAAATTCCTTCTTCATTCCCTGATCAATTTTATGCAGGTGTTCATTATCCCAGGCTATCTGAGGCATGTCAAAGATATACAGATTGTCTGCTATTCTGTTCTTAATATTCAACGCCCTTCCTATAAACATCTTCAGCTTCAACCAGCTGATCTTAAAATTTCCGTATTTTTCCAACTGCAACGTATAGTTCTGGATATCTTCCAGCAGTTTCCCTGTTTGGTTTGAATAATAATTCAATGCAACGGATTGAGAAATATTCAGCATGATCAGTTTGATAGATGCCGGATCCGCCTCCCCAATGGTGATGTGGTTGAATCCTATTTCAAAAGAACCCGGTTTGATCTGAATGTCATACTCTTCCTGGATGTTACCTTCTATGTCTTTTATGCTGAATTCCTGGATCTGCTTCAACAACTTCTCTATCTCCGTTTCATCATATCCTGAAAAACAGGCAATACCGTATTTGAACAGGTAGAGGTATTGATCCATCTCATTCCAGGAAAAGTAATCGTTGGAATCAACCTGCGGCACTTTCCCGGAATGGGCTTGAATAAACCTTTTCAGATCAATATGTTCGCTGATTTGAAAAGCAACAATTTTCATCGTTTTCATCCTCAAAGATACCGTAAAAATCCATATTGTAATACGATCTGTTGACTCCCATTCTTTCCGTACCTTTGCATGCATGACCGGATCAGAAGGCATAAACAGCATTCCACCCACTTATCTCTTGCTTGAAATAACATTTCAGCCTGTTTCTCCCGGATGGTCGGATATCCTGATCGCTGAACTGGCAGAGATCGGGTTCGACAGCTTTAACGAAGAGGAAACTATGCTGTTGGCATATATCCCGGAAGCGGATTTTGACGAAATGGCGATTCATGATGTGGTACAAAAGTATCCTGAACTGAGAGACCTTTTCTGGCGTGTTACCCGGATACCGGAAGAGAACTGGAACGCAATCTGGGAAAACTCCTATGAGCCGGTTCTCATTGCCGGACGATGCTACATTCGTGCTCCGTTTCATCCACCGCTTAAAGCCATGAGCCATGAGGCACAAGGGACGAAGGTCGAGGGTCGGGGGTCATGGGTCGGGGGTCGGGGCGTAGATCGTCCGGCATCCGGCATCCGGCATAGTTATCATTGCGAGGCGCGGAGCGACGCGGCAGCGGTATCCGTTTTCGAAATTGTCATCGAACCAAAGATGTCGTTCGGCACCGCCCACCATGAAACTACCTCCTTGATGATTGAATCCCTGCTTGAAGAAGATGTAACAAATAAGGCGGTTCTTGATATGGGTTGTGGCACCGGAGTATTAGCAATTCTCGCTTCAAAAATGGGCGCCGGCCTCGTAGTCGCTATCGATTTTGATGAACGTGCCGTTGATAATGCAATCGAAAATGTAGCGAAGAATAATACAGGAACCATTGACGTTATTAAGGGGGATTCTTCTGATATTCCGAAAGAACCCTTTGATGTCATACTCGCAAATATCAATCGAAATACATTGATGGAACAGATTCCTGTTTATGCAAATACATTAGGGGCAGGAGGGAGGCTCTTCCTGAGTGGATTTTATACAGAAGACCTTCCTTCGATTGAAGGGCATGCTTTGGCGTTTGGTTTAAGATTGACCGATTCCCGTAGTAAAAACAACTGGATTATAGCCAAATTCAACAGATGAAAAGAGTTGCCAGGTTTCGAATTGTTCTTACTTTTTTTCTCACGGGTATCATCATCGTCTTGAATGCTCAACAACTGAAGAATTTCTCAAGTGATTCAACCAAATTTATCGGTGAACTGAATCAACTCTTCTTACAGCTCAGTAAAAATGACAAGAAAATTGTTGAAGGAACCATGGTCCCTTTTATACAGCATTGGGAGTCAGAACACTTTGACGCGGCAAAGAAAAAGTCAATCTATTCGGTATGCAACAAGATGCTAAAAAAACGAATGCGTGCCTTTCCCGATTTCTATAATTATTTAACTGCCCTGAATCTCACATGTGAAATGCATCTATCCGATCAGTTATTTGTTGACTGGTCTGCCGTATTGATATCGTTGGCTGAGGAGAAATACACCCGGCATTTTCTGGGTTTCGTCGAGTTCAGTATATCCCTTTTTAAGGATGACATGCTTTATCAATCTGCTTCTGCAGCCTGGAAACTGGAAATGCCAAACTACAGGTTCCTCAATGATTCAGTGCCCATAGTGGAGGTCTTTCCCACCGATATCATTTGTTATTCCAATCGCGATAGCCTGACAATCTTTAATACACAGGGTCTTTATTTTCCCCTTTCTACAAGGTGGGATGGACATGGGGGCAGGATTGACTGGCAGCGGGCCGGCCTTGACCCTGCCAACGTGTTTGCGAACCTGAACGATTACCATATCCAGATGAAGTTCTCAAAATATGAAGCCGACTCGGTTGAATTTTTAAACAAAGAGTATCTTCCGGCACCACTAATCGGTCGTATTATAGACAAGATTCAGGCGGATGTAAATGAGGAGAAAGCTTCCTATCCCAGGTTTTACTCCTACGAAGGGTTTATCGGGATCCAGGATATATTCAAAAACATTGATTATATGGGGGGATTCTCCATGGAGGGAAGAAAAGTAGTTGGATTTGGCCTGAATAAGCGGGATGCGGAGTTGGTCTTTAAGCGTGATGACCAGGAGTTTGTGACTGCAAGGTCCAAAACGTTTATTATCCGTCCCGATCGGATCAACTCAAGCAATGCATCCGTGACGATTCATTACGACAAGGATTCGATCTACCATCCCGGATTGGTACTCAAATACATGGATGAAACAAAGGAACTTTCACTTAACAAGGATGAACGGATGGCCTTAATAATTCCCTGGTTTGACACCTATCATAAGATTGAGATCTATAGTGAAGCGCTGTTCTGGAAAATGAAGGAACCTAAGATCAATTTTGAGATGATGCGTGGTCTGAGTACCTCCAGTAAGGCGACGTTCGAATCAAGCAATTACTATTCGCTCCAACGGTATGAAAAACTTCAGGGGATTGATGTGATGAATCCGCTTCAGGTCATCAAAATGTTCACTGAAAGGAGGAATTCCCGTGAGTTTACATTAGAAGCGTTAGTGGAATACTGGAGGATGCCTCCTGCCCAGGTTGAATCGGAGTTGCTGCTTCTGAGCGCCAAAGGATTTTTAATATACGATCAGGATGATAAAAAAGCGATAGTCAAAGATAAGTTAATCCATTATGTGAATGCAAATCATGAAAAGACTGACTACGACGAAATCGTGTTCTCATCAGAGGTTGAAGGGAAAAGCAATGCAGTGCTTAACCTCGATAATTTTGATCTTAAACTACAGGGGATTCCCGGTGTATTTCTGTCTGATTCCCAACACGTATACGTTGAGCCCCGAAACCAGGAACTGATCCTGAAAGAAAACCGGAATTTTCTTTTTTCGGGGAAGGTTGAAGCCGGTCTCTTTGATTTCTACGCCGATAGCTGTTCATTCGATTATGAAAAATTCAGGCTCAACATGCCCGCTATCGATACCCTTGAATTTTATGTGATCAGCCGAAAGATCGATCCCAAAACCGGGCGTTATCCGATGAAGAAAGTTCAAACAGCACTCAGTGACCTGAGTGGTTTTCTTCTTATCGATGACCCAGGGAATAAGGCAGGTTTAAAGAATTTTCCGGAGTACCCCATCTTTACTAATCAGGATACTGCCCGTGTTAACTGGGAAAAGCCTTATATCCATCAGGGAGTGTATGATAAGGAACGGTTCTATTATGAAGTACTTCCTTTCACCTTAACAAGCCTGGATTATATCGATGCCGACAGCCTGCAGTTTGATGGGAAACTTATTTCCGCAGGCATCTTCCCTGAGATTCCCGAACCCCTAAAAGTGCGTCCCGACTTCTCTCTTGGCTTTGAACGATATACCGAGGCCAATGGCTATCCGACATATGGAGGAAAGGGAAACTTTGTTTCGAAAATAGATCTCAGCAATAAAGGGTTGCAAGGTGATGGGCAACTCTACTACTTGAATTCCACCACTGTATCGGATCACTTCATCTTTTATCCCGACAGCATGAAAACGCTCGCCCGCGGTTTCCGGGCTATGGAGCAAATTGCTGCTGTTGAATACCCTTCGGTGAACGCCGATAGCGTCAACGAGTTTTGGGTTCCATACCAGGACTCCATGAGCATTAGCTCTACCGTCAGGAATATGATGATGTATGACAACGAATCGCTTTTTAAAGGGACTCTTGGCTTAACCCCGGGTGGACTCAGTGGTTCCGGGACGGTGAGAGTCGAAGACGCTGAGATGGATTCAAAGGGATTCAGTTTCCAGCAACACACCTTTGATGCGCTTATTGCCAACTTCCGGATAAAATCTTACGACCTGAATGCGCTGGCGATTTCAACCCAAAACTACCGAACCCACTTCGATTTTGAAGAACGAAGGGGCGAATTTCGTTCCAACCTTGGAATCTCAAAAATGGAGTTTCCGATAAACAAGTACATCTGTTCCATGGACCGTTTCGATTGGATGATTGATTACGAAGAGATCGTACTGACGAATGAAGAGAATCAGCGCTATGCGATTCCTGACAACCTCAGCCTCTCCCAACTGATTGATGTGGGCTATACCGGAACTGAGTTTATCTCAGTCCACCCCAAACAGGACTCCCTTCGTTTCTTCGCACTTCGGGCGCGATTTAATATCCGAACGAATGTGATCAATGCCGAAGAGGTTAAAATTATTAAGGTAGCTGATGCCGCAATCTATCCCGACAGCGGAAAGGTTGAGATCCTGAAGAATGCAGAGATGAGACAGCTTACAAACGCCAATATCATTGCCAATACAAGTACCAGGGAGCATAGTTTCTATGACGCCTCTGTAAAGATTCTTGGGCGAAAGCGATATACCGGATCAGGGACCTATGATTACATAGACCGGATAGGCAGTCACCAGCAGATATCCTTCGATAAAATATCAGTTGATACTTCAGGGAACACGGTTGGAACTGGAATGATCTCTGATTCGGCCGACTTCATGCTCAGTCCGGAATTAGCTTATACAGGGAGTGTCAAGTTGGATGCGCCGATCAAGGCGTTAACCTTTACGGGTGCTTTCAAACCCAAGGTAGAGTGCTATAACCTGGGGACTAACTGGGTGAAATTTTCAGCCAGGGTTGATCCTGACCACGTGAAGCTTCCGGTCTCCGATCCTCCTCAGAACCGGAGCTCTGAGAAGTTGTTTCTGGGTCTGGCCTACTCAAATACCGAAAATGTGATCTATCCTGCATTTTTTACTCCACGGAGAAGCTTCAGTGATACCATTATGATCACTGCTTCAGGAATTATGGAGTACATGATTCCCATCTCCACCTACCAGATTGGGGTGCCCGATACCAGTGGTAATCTGACTACGACGGGTTCTAAAGTATCACTCAATACTTACAATTGTATGATGCGTTCGGAAGGAAAGATAAACCTGGGGTTTACTTCCGGCCCCATGAAGATGGAGAGTTATGGGACGATGGATTACTATATTCTTCCGGATTCAACATCCCTGCGGTTGGCAATGATCTTTGATTTTCCTTTTGAACAAGGGGTCACGGAGAGGATCAGAACACAGATGACATCCACAAACCTTCCGGGGATACAACTGTTCAACTCCCCGTTTACTTTTGTTTTCAACGAACTGACTTCCGAAAAAGACCGCGATAAGCTTAAATCGGAACTTGAAACTGTTGGCAGGTTTAGGAAATTTCCGGAAACCATGACAAAGACATTGATCATTGCAGATGTAAAAATGAGTTATGATACGCTTTCCCGCTCATTCATCTCTAGTGGCCCTATTGGGATTGGCTCTATTCAGGATGGCATGGTGAACCGTTATCTCAACGGAAAGATCGAGATGACCAGGAAAAGGAACGGCGATGAATTCACTTTCTATCTGGAGATATCTCCCAATGATTGGTACTTTTTCAACTACCGAAATAATGTGATGCAGTTTATCTCATCCGATCTTGACTTGAATGATAAGATCAGAGAGGCACAACTGAGTAACAGCGAGCGAAAACGACTTAACAAAGCATGGCGTGGATACCGGTATACACTAGCGACCGAAAGGAAGAAGCGTGATTTTATCCGACGCTTTGGATTGGGAGAAGAATGAGGGAGGTGAGAGGTGAGAGGTGGACTAGCTGAGATTTGGAAATTGGAACTTGGAATTTGGGACTTAGAACTTAGCATATGGAATGGCTTGAAATCGTTCTTCTGATCATCTTCGCCTATCTCCTTGGAGCGATTCCTACATCGGTTTGGGTTGGTAAAGCGTTTTATCACATTGACGTCAGGGAGCATGGCAGTGGGAATGCCGGAGCGACCAATACCATTCGGGTTCTAGGCTATACAGCCGGGATTCCTGTCCTGCTGTTTGACGTGTTCAAGGGGTGGCTGGCCGTACAATTGGTTGGATGGATTTCATTCCCAGATATTTATGTCGAAAGTTTGACTTACATCAAGATTGGGTGTGCCATCGCTGCTGTACTTGGCCATATATTTCCGATTTACGCCGGATTTCGTGGAGGCAAAGGAGTAGGGACTTTGGCAGGTGTAGGATTGGCGCTCTATCCCATTGCCTTACTCGTTGTGCTCGGAATCTTCATTCTTGTACTGGCCATGACCAGATATGTCTCACTTTCATCAATCGTTGGAGCAATTTCCTTCCCATTCGTGGTCTATTTTATCACCGGTGAGCGTAATGTCGCAATGTTGGGACTGGCACTTTTTGTGGCATTGTTTATCTCCCTGACACACCAAAAAAACATCAAACGGCTTCTGAAAGGAGAGGAAAACAGGTTTAATTTCCGACGGAAGAAAAGTTAAGAAACGATATTAACCAATGGATTCATCAGTTGGTTATCAAAACGGATTTTTGTATATTTGAGCGAATTTTTAAAACTTTATCCCTATGAAATTTATCATCTCGAGCTCACTCCTGCTAAAGAATCTGCAGGCCATAATCGGTGTGATCAATAGCAATAACACCCTGCCCATCCTTGACGATTTCTTGTTTGAACTGAAGGAAGAAGGACTGAAAGTGACCTCTTCGGATCTCGAGACTACCATGAGTGTCAGCATGAAACCCGATCGGGCTGAAGAGCCTGGCAGCGTTGCAATTCCTGCCAAGATTCTGGTGGATACACTGAAAACGTTCCCTGATATTCCACTCTCTTTCACCATCAACGACACAAACCAATTAATTGAGATCTCAGCTGGCGAGGGGAAATATAAACTTTCGGGCCATAAAAGTGATGAATATCCCAGGACTCCTGCTCTTGAAGAGACAACATCCATTGAATTGCCTTCCGACCTCCTGGGAGAAGCGATCAACAAGACTCTCTTTGCTACTGGGAACGATGAACTGAGATTGGTTCTCTCCGGCGTTTTCTGTGAACTCTCGCCTGATGACATTACCTTTGTGGCAACGGATGCACATAAGTTGGTTAAGTACAAGCGCACTGATGCTAAGTCGAATGATTCGGCGAACTTCATTCTGCCAAAAAAACCGCTCAACCTGCTGAAGAATATATTAAGTGCGCAGGATGTTCCGGTTAAATTGGAGTACAATAAAGCTAACGCATTTTTCTCCTTCAGCAACATTGAACTGGTGTGCCGACTGATCGATGGCAAATACCCGAACTATGAGGCTGTTATCCCGACAAATAATCCGAACAAACTCACTATCGACCGGATATCACTCCTTACTTCAATCCGTAGGGTATCGATTTTTGCGAATCAATCAACTCACCAGATTAGGTTCAAGATTTCAGGCAAAGAATTGGTGCTCTCGGCAGAGGATATCGATTTTTCCAATGAAGCCAAAGAGCGCTTAACATGTGCTTACGAAGGCGATGATATGGAGATTGGGTTCAACTCTAAATTCATGGTTGAGATGTTGAATAAT
The DNA here is from genome assembly GCA_964449285.1 of uncultured Prolixibacteraceae bacterium. GTDB lineage: Bacteria > Bacteroidota > Bacteroidia > Bacteroidales > FEN-979 > QYOJ01. The sequence goes on along the minus strand of CAYUZX010000038.1, from coordinate 4,822 downwards.
GCCGAAACCGATGAAGTACTGATCGAGATGTCTGCTTCCAATCGGGCAGGCATCCTGCTTCCGGTTAATAATGAGAATAAAGAGGAAGATATCCTGATGCTGGTGATGCCGGTGATGCTGGCGAAATGATAACCGTCATGGAAGGGCGACCGGTCGGTCGCCCAAAAAAAAGGCGGCCCGAAGGTCGCCTTTTTTTGCATCAATTGTAATAAAACTATGCTTTCTTTACATTGATTGCTTTCTTACCACGTTGGTCTTCTGTAATATCAAACACAACATCGTCGTTTTCCTGAATCTTGTCGATGATACCGCTGACATGAACAAAGAGGTCTTTTTGACTTTCGTCATCAATGATGAAACCGAAACCTTTTCTCTCATTGAAAAATTTTACTTTACCTGTTGACATAATAGTATTATATTAAAATGATTAACAAGCAAAGGTACAACTAATTTAATAAACAGGAAATTATTTAAATATTTTCATCATTGTTTGGTCGCATGCTGTGCATCGACAACAGCAATCGTTGTCATGTGAACAATCTCACGCACACTGCATTCCAGAGGAACAACATGGATTGGTTTGCTCATCCCCATGAGAATGGGGCCAATGGCATCAGTGCCTCCTATTTCCTGCATGATCTTATAGGCTGCATTGCCGGAGCTTAAGTTTGAGAATATTAATACATTGGCATCATGGTTGGCAATCTTTGAGAAAGGAAACTTGGATTTGCGTAGCTCCCTATTTAGCGCAAAGTTTGCCTGCATTTCTCCGTCGACAAGCAAATCCGGATAATTTTTATGCAAATACTGTGTGGCTTGTCGAACCCTAACAGGTCCCTGGGTGTGTTCTGAGGCTTTGACCGAGCCAAAATTGGAAAAGGAGACCATCGCGATGACAGGTTCTATATTGAACCGACGAATCGTTTCTGCCGTTAGTAATGCAGTGTCTGCCAGTGTTTTCCAGTCGGGATCCAGGTTGACAGTCGTATCTGCAAAGAAATAGGGACCTTTTTTAGTTACCAAAATGTACATGCCTGAAACACGGTTTAAATCTGACCTCGGGCCGATGAGTTTTAGTGCAGGTCCCATTACTGCTCCATATTCACTGGTAATACCTGAAACCATCGTATCAGCTTCACCCGTTTCGACCATCATAATCCCGAAATAATTCCTGTCAAATGTTAGTTCATAAGCTTCATCCTTCGTTATCCCTTTTCGCTGGCGTTTTTGCCAGATTAACTCTGCAAACCTTTCTCTGCGCGCCTCTTCTTCTTTCCCCCTGGGGTCAATGATAGTAACACCGTTGAGGTCCAGATGGTTCTCTGCAATGATTTGTCGGATCTGCTCCTCATCCCCAAGCAGGATGGGTTTGGCGATCCCTTCGTGAAACACCTCATTGGCTGCTTTCAGGATCTTTAAATTAGCTCCTTCCGGATATACGATCCGTTTGGGGTCGAGTTTGGCCTTAAGGGTAATTCCACGCAGGAGTTGGTTCTCCAGGCCAAGCCTACGGCTTAGTTCGGATTTATACACATCCCAGTCGGCGATTGGTTTCCGCGCCACACCGGAATCCATAGCCGCTTTGGCCACCGCCGGAGCAACAGTAGTGATTAATCTGCTATCCAATGGTTTGGGGATGAAATATTCACGACCAAAGACCAGGTTCTTCACATTGTAAGCTTCACTAACATTCTCTGGCACATCTTCTTTCGCAAGTTTTGCAAGAGCATAAACGGCGGCTATTTTCATCTCTTCATTGATACAGGTAGCTCTCACATCCAGGGCTCCCCTGAAAATAAATGGGAATCCCAGAACGTTGTTTACCTGGTTCGGGTAATCCGAACGTCCGGTTGACATAAACACATCGCTTCGTGCATCCATGGCCTCTTCGTATGTAATCTCCGGATCGGGATTGGCCATAGCAAATACAATGGGGTTTTTCGCCATCGATCGGACCATCTCTTTGGAAAGCACATTTTTAGCGGATAAGCCCAGAAATACATCCGCGCCATCCATAGCCTCTTCCAGGGTATGGATATCCCTGTCAGTGGCAAAGAGTTGTTTGTATTTATTCAAGTCTGTTCTGTCTTTATGCAAAACACCTTTGGTATCAAGCATGACGATGTTCTCTTTTTTTGCGCCAATGGAGACGAGAAGGTTGGTACAGGCGATGGCAGCTGCACCGGCTCCATTCACTACAATTTTAACTTCCTCCTTCTTTTTACCAGCTAATTCTATTGCATTAATCCATCCTGCAGCCGTGATGATCGCAGTTCCGTGCTGATCATCATGCATGATTGGGATTTGCAACTCTTTTTTTAATCTCTCTTCAATTTCAAAACATTCGGGCGCTTTGATATCTTCCAGATTGATCCCTCCAAATGTAACAGCAATCTGTTTTACGGTTTCAACAAACTTATCGACCTCTCTTGTTTCGATTTCAATATCAAACACATCGATATCAGCGAAAATCTTGAATAGCAATCCTTTCCCTTCCATCACAGGTTTCCCTGCATCAGCGCCGATATTCCCCAACCCAAGAACAGCTGTTCCGTTGGAAATGACTGCGACTAAATTTCCTTTTGAAGTATATCTGTAGATATCGTCCGGTTGTTTTTCAATCTCCAAACAAGGGAACGCAACCCCCGGAGTGTAGGCAAGCGAAAGATCCCGTTGTGTTCTGTGTGGCTTTGTAGGAATAACCTCGATTTTCCCGGGTCGACCATTTTCGTGATACTTGAGTGCATCTTCTTTTGTAATCTTTGCCATGGTTTCGTTAATTATTTCACAAAGCTAAGAATTAATTAGATATTGCTGGTAATATTAAGAAGAATCTTTTAACATTTAGCTCATAAGACGGATCATTCTGACACCAGGCGGTTCTATCCGGATCTGGAAAAAGCCTTCAACCTGCCCATGGTTTGGATGGGGAGATCAACGCCCATGACGAGCCATTAAAAGCATCATAGCTAAGCCAATCAGAACATTTATTTTTATCGAAAGGGGTATTTGTTGGTAATAGGTAAAGGAAGGAAAACTTGGGATTCAGGCATATAATTTGTACCTTCGCATTTCGCAATAATATTCCACAAAACTATCTCGAATCGCTGTAAAGTATGATAGAAACGAATCGTTTATTAATTGAATTATCAAAGGAGAAGCTTCTGGAAGAAATGTGGAATGCTGCTCCTGTGATAAAAGGCATCCTGGTAAACAGTGAAGACCCGGAAAGAGGCAGGGATAAATTCTTTCATTACCTCAACGACCTGGAGCGAAGTTATTTTAATATCTATACGGATAGACCATACATCCTGCACCAGACGGAAAAGAACCAGGCGAAAGAGTGTATCCGGGTGCTGAAAAATATCATTCGGACAGAAAATGAGGATATCACTGGCTTTTCAGCATTCATGGTGCTATACAAGTTAGCACAAAACCATACCGATATTCTGTCTTCGGTAAGAAAAGGCTTTCTTGCCGAATTTCTCTACCTCTTTCGTGGTATAAGTGGTGACCTGATCATTGCTGATAAGGTAGATCTGTTCGATTCAACCGGGCAGACTGCCGGAAAAGCCAGATCAAAGATCCTCGATCGCTATGCTAAGATTCTGGCGAATAACTTTTCCAGGATGAAATGCGGCCTCGATCCGGAGATCATCGAAAAAAGGGTGAAGCTGAAAACCAAGATCCTGAACTATTTCGGCGCCAGTGAAGGAGATTGGTCAAACTATAAGTGGCAGCTCAGGTATGTCATTAAAGATCTGAAAACACTGCAGGATCTGGTCTCACTGAACGAAGATGAGATCAGGGGGCTTGAAATGGCTAAAAAATACGGCATCCCGTTTCACATAACCCCTTATTACTTGACTCTCTTTAATGAAGAAGGAAGAAATAAAACCGACGAAGGTGTCCGATCTCAGGTGATCCCCAGCGCCACCTATTGCGAAAACGTCAGACAGAACCAGATCGAGAAGTGCGATATGGATTTTATGGGAGAACGGTCAACAAGCCCCATTGATGCCATTACCAGACGTTATCCGCAGGTAGTAATCCTGAAGCCACTGGATACCTGTCCGCAGATTTGTGTCTATTGCCAGCGCAACTGGGAGATCAAGGATCTTGATGAAGCCAAGATCACTCAAGAGAAGATCCGGGATGCGATAAACTGGATCCGGGAAGATAAATACATCACTGAAGTCCTGATCACCGGAGGAGATCCAATGACGCTGAACAACAGGATCCTTTTGCAGATTATTAATTCCGTTGCTGAAATTGATCATGTGGAACGGATCAGGATCGGAACTCGGACACTGGTCACCCTGCCATGCCGATGGGATCAGGAGTTTATCGACAAATTGGCCAAATACAACCGTCTGGGGAAACGGGAGGTCTGCATTGTTACCCATATCGAATATGCAACAGAGATCACTCCGGAGGTTCTTCCCGTGATCGATCGGATTCGTAAAGCGGGAATCAGCATCTACAATCAACTGGTATTCACCTATTACAACAGCAGAAAGTATGAGTTATGCTATATCAGGAAAATGTTGAAACTTTCAGGGATCGATCCGTATTATACATTCAATATGAAAGGGAAAGAGGAGACGATTGATTTCAGGGTACCCATTGCCCGGGTTCAGCAGGAACGGAAAGAAGAAGCAAGGATGCTCCCCGGATTGGTCAGAACGGATGAACCGGTATTCAATGTGCCGAAACTCGGAAAATCGCACTTGCGGGCCTGGCAGGACCATGAGCCGGTGATGATCACTCCCGGAGGCGAGCGGATCTACCGCTTCTACCCATGGGAATCAAGGATCGCTAT
>CAYUZX010000037.1:0-33790 GCA_964449285.1 uncultured Prolixibacteraceae bacterium | reverse complement strand
CCCGCTTCAATGAAGCAATGATCACAGTGGATATGTCCTCCATTCCTCTTACCCTATTTGAGAGTGAGATGTTCGGTCATAAAAAAGGAGCTTTCACCGATGCCAAACAGGACCGCATCGGTCGGTTTGAAACAGCATCCGGCGGGACTCTCTTTCTTGATGAGATTGGGAATCTTTCCATGAATATGCAGGCGAAAATTCTGAATGTTTTGCAAGAGAGGCAGATTATTCCTCTAGGATCCAACAAGATTGTTCCAATCGACATCCGCTTGATCTGTGCTACAAATAAAAATCTCGACAAGCTGGTTATGGAGGGTTTGTTCCGGCAGGATCTTCTGTTCCGCATCAATACCATTCAGATTGATTTACCCCCATTACGGGAAAGGGGTGGCGACATCGAGTTGATGGCCAGCCATTTTCTGGCCAAATCTGCTACCAAATACGATCGGGGGAAACTGACATTTGCGAAGGATGCCCTGATGGCCATGAGAACGTATACGTGGCCCGGAAACATCCGGGAACTTGAGCACTCCATTGAAAAGGCGGTTATCCTGGCTGAAGGGAATACGGTGAAGCCAGAGGACCTCTATCTGAAGAAGATGCCCGGACAAACAATGCAACCATCTGAAATGAACGGATCTTATGGAGATTTTGAAAAAGAGATCATCCGGAAAGCACTTCTCAGACATATGGGCAACATGACCAGCGCTGCCCGGGAGCTCGGCATCTCGAGGCAAACCATCTATAACAAAATGAAACGGTATGGTCTCTAAAAGGTATTTTTATAACCTGATCATCCGTTTGGCGCTTATCTCACTAACATGCTTCCTGTTGTGCCTCTCCTTCTTTATCTACCCAAACTATTCGGTTATCATCATCCTTGGAATTCTATTTATATACCAAGTGGTTGTGCTTGCCAGGTACCTTAACGCCATCAACAAAAAGCTCGAGAACTTTTTTCTGTTTTATCTGAGTGGTGAGGTAACATCAACCAATATTCGCCGCACAAAAAAAGATGAGTTCAGTTCGCTTTATATGTACTTCGACCTGATTAACGACAAGCTTGAACAGGCGAGACTTAAAAATGAGATCCAGAATAACTATTTCAAAACGATTGTCGATGAAACGGCTGTTGGACTGATATCGTTTAAAACAGACGGTTCTGTGGAGCTTTTCAACGAAGCTGCCAAGAAGATTTTCGGAATACAGGTACTACGCAACCTCAGGAAACTGAACAATGTAAAAGATGGTTTCAGTGAAATGTTGATTGAGATGGAGTCGAACGACAGAAAGCTAATCTCCCTTATCCAGGATGGTGAACTGATACAGCTGGCAACCAAAAAGGTCAAGTTTAAGGCGATGAATGAAGAGCTTCACCTGGTCTCGTTCCAGAATATCAAACCTGAATTGGAGGAGCGGGAGATCGAATCATGGCAACGACTTATCCGGGTTCTTACGCATGAGATCATGAATTCGATGACACCCATTGTGACACTGGTAGGTACCATCGTAAAGAAACTTCGACGCAAGGATAAACCCGAGTTGATTGATCCACAGGAGGTCACTTCCGAGATCATGCAGAAGACGGTCAAAGGGCTGGATCTGATAGATTCCCGTGGTAAGGGGTTAATCTCATTCGTGCAAAACTATCGGAGTATCACCAGGTTGCCAAAACCTGATTTTAAGATCGTCAACATAAAGGATCTTTTTCAACGGGTAACCTCCCTTTTTGAATCTCAATTTGAAGTGACTGGCATCGACCTGAGGATCAACTGCCATCCTTCTCTTTTTATGAATGCCGATGGAGCCCTGCTGGAGCAGGTAATCATCAACCTCGTGAAAAACTCGTCAGAGGCACTGGACGATATAGAATCACCATTTGTGGAATTGACTGCCCATTCAGTTCAGGACCAGATGGTGATGCAAGTTTCCGATAATGGCAGAGGAATCCCTTCGGAGCTGATAGATGATATCTTTGTCCCCTTTTTCACGACCAAACAATCGGGATCAGGTATCGGACTCAGCCTTTCCCGTCAAATCATTCGCCTTCACGGAGGGAGCATGACAGTGCAGTCATCGCCAGGGAATACGGTGTTTACAATCCGGATCTAATACCTCTCTGACACAATCTGTCCGTCAAACAAGTTAACGATGCGTGTGCTGTACTCAGCATCGCGAGCCGAATGGGTTACCATAACGATTGTGGTGCCTGCATCATTGAGATTGATGAAGAGGTTCATAACGTCATCTCCGTGGACCGAATCCAGGTTGCCAGTGGGCTCATCTGCAAGCAATAACACTGGGTTTACCACTAACGCCCGGGCTACAGCAATTCGTTGTTGTTGCCCTCCGGAAAGCTGCATGGGAAAGTACTTTTTCCGGTGTGCCATCTCCAGTTTTTCCAACACTTCGGTGACTTTGACTTTGCGTTCGGGAGCAGGAATTCCCAGGTAGATCAGAGGCAACTCAACATTTTCGAAGATGTTCAGTTCATCGATCAGATTGAAATTCTGAAAGACAAAACCGATGTTCTTTTTGCGGATTGCAGTACGTTCTTTTTCAGAGAGTCCAAAGATGTTGTGTCCCAGGAATTCATAATAACCGCTGGTTGGTTCATCCAGCATCCCGATAGTATTCAGCAAGGTAGATTTTCCACAGCCTGAAGGGCCCATGATCGCTACGAATTCCCCTTCACTCACCTCGAAATTTACCTGATTCAGGGCCATCGTCTGAACATCTTCAGCTTGAAACACTTTCGTCAACTCTTTGATTATTATCATAATGCTCCTGCTCTATTGGTCAGCAGATCGGAATACTGCAAAGACCGGATTTAGTATTTTAGATAGTAAACTTGCATTGCCAATCATAATGTAGGCTGTTCCCGTATACCCTGAAAGTTGTTCTGTTGTATGTGGTAAGATGTGAACTTCGTAGTAATCGCCATGACCCATCGGGATAATGGACTCAACTGCACCGGTTACTTCAATGGGTATACCTGGAGGAACAGTGTTCAGGTTCATCACAACAGGTTGTCCCTGTTTTACAATGGAAGCCGCAGCTGAGGTGAGGATGAGTTGACCCCTGTAAAACGCAGAATCATTGATGGAGAGTGTGTCGAATGTGATTGAAGCAGCCAGTTTCTCCGGGTATTTGATGAAATGGGAGCCAATCAGAAGCAGTGCAACCAGCATTGTGAGCAGGAAGATCCCCTTGCGAACCAGCAATGAGGGCCGTTTGTGAAGGATTTCTTCAACTTCGGGGCTATATTTTCCCTGGTCGGCCGGGTGTGTTTTCATCTTAATATCCAAGTTCAAGTTGGTTTTTAACCAGTTCATAATAGGCTCCCCTCAGGGCGGTCAACTCCTTGTGAGTTCCCTTTTCCATTATACAACCGTGATCGAGGACAACAATCTGATCGGCGTTCTTGACGGTACTAAGCCGGTGCGCCACGACAACCACTGTTTTACCGGAGAAAAATTCTTTCAGATTTTCAATGATCATCCGTTCATTGTTTGCATCAAGCGAGTTGGTAGCTTCATCGAAAAAGATGAATTCCGGGTCTTTGTATACTGCCCGGGCGATCAGGATCCGCTGTTTTTGTCCTTCACTGATGCCATGTCCTTCGGGTCCGATTTTGGTTTGGAGAGCTGTTGGCAGCGACTCCACAAATTCGGTAAGGTTGGCGATCCTGATCGCCCGTGATAATTTTTCCGGATCCATATGTTCCCGGCTCATAGCGATATTGCTGGCGATGGAGTCGGAAAAGATAAAACCCTCCTGCATAACCGGACCGCAGAGGTTACGCCAGAACCTGGGAGAGATGTTTTGCAAAGGCTGATTGCCAATGGATATAGAACCTTTCACAGGTGGGTAGAATCCCAGCATCAGTTTGATCAGGGTAGTTTTTCCGCTTCCACTTGGCCCAACGATAGCGGTAATCTTCTTGTCGGGGATGATCAAGCTCAGATCTTTCAGCACAAATGGGGAGTGAGGCCCTTCGTATTGAAATGAGAGCGTATTGATATGGATGCTATGTTCTTGTGGAATGCTCTTTGTAAGATTGTCATCCGGACCCTCTTCATCCTTCAGGGTGCCCACTTCATCCAGGCGCGCCATGCTGATATCGGCATCCTGTGCTTCACGGATGAAGTTTACCATCTGCTCCACAGGATTGTTGACCTGTCCGAGGATATACTGGATAGCCAGCATCATCCCGAGGGTTAGTTCCCCTTTTAATACCAGAGAGGCCGATAGGAAGATAATCACGATATCTTTGGTACGGATGAAGAAGAAGGCTCCAACGTTCTGGTACTGAGTGAGGGAAAGGCTCTTTAGGCTCACCCGGAAAAGTTTTGCCTGGATCTGTTCCCAATCCCAACGTTTCTCTTTTTCGCAATTGTTCAGCTTGATCTCCTGCATGCCTGTCACCAGTTGAAAGAGATTCCCCTGGTTCTCTGCCATGTAGGAAAAACGTGCATAATCAAGCTCTTTCCGACGTTTCATGAACATGTATACCCAGAGGGCATAGAGCAGGCTTCCGGCCAGGAAAACAAGAAAAATTGTGGTGTTATAAGCCAGAAGAACCAGTCCGAAGATGATAAAGTTCACGATGGAAAACAGGATGCTGAGTGAACTAACCGTGAGAAAGGACTGAATCCGGTCGTGGTCAAGAATACGCTGTATCAGGTCGCCCGTTCGTTTGGTGTCGAAGAATCCGATAGGCAGTTTCATAATTTTGATCAGGAAGTCGGAGATCAGGGAAATGTTGATCCGGGTGCTGATATGCAGGAGGATCCATCCCCGGATGAACTCCACTGAGATCTGTCCGAGAAAAAGCGCCATCATGGCCATTAATACCAGGGAGATAAAACTCAAGTCCTGGTTCTGAATCCCCACATCGATGATCGACTGGGTGAGGAACGGAAATATAAGCATAAAGAGGCTTCCAAGCAGCATACCCAGCACCAGCTGTGCAAAGAGTTTCCTGTGGGGCTTCAGGTAGCTGAAGATGAACTTCAGTCGCGACATCCCGGTCCCTTCATCCTTTCGGAGGTGAAATGCCTCTGTTGGCTCCAGAAGCAGACATATCCCTTTCTGTTCTTCTTCGGGCTTTACCACCGCAAGCCATCGTTTCACAAACTCTTCCTCACTGAATTTTACTGCCCCGATTGCAGGATCGGCAATGTAGAAGTACCTCTTCCCATGTTTTTGTTTGACCCTGTAAAGGACGACGAAGTGATTTTGCTGCCAGTGAAGAATAGAGGGCATAGGTGCTTCAGCTAGAAGTTCATCCAGGCTGATCTTTACGCCAAGTGTCCTGAATCCTGTCTCTTCTGCTGCATCACTGATTCCCAGCATGGTTACACCATCACGGGTGATATGGCAAAGATCACGGAGTGTGGATAGCGAGTAATTCTTGCCGTAAAAACCAGCTACCATCTGGAGGCAGGCCGGCCCGCAATCCATGGTGTCAAGTTGCCGTGAGAATGGGAACCTACTCATTTTTCAGCACATTGATCAGGTTTTTACGAAGCACAATCCAGGTTCTGATCATGATGATCGAAGACACAAAAATAGTGACAGAGAGAACAGTGATGACAAAAAGGTACCAGTGCACAGGGACTTTATAATAGAACGATGACAACCAGACATTCATGATATACAACGTTGCCGGGATGGCTATCATGGAAGCCAGAAGGATATAAAGTAAGAACTCCTTCTGCATCCGGAAGAGGATATCGTTGTTAGAGGCGCCGAAGATCTTTCTGATAGCTATCTCTTTCAGCTTGCGTTCGATCATCAGGAGGGCAAGGCCAAATAATCCCATCCCGGTGATAATGAAGGCCAGGAAAGAGAAAGAGGCCACTACTTGGCCAAATTTCTGCTCTTTGGAGTACATCAGGCTCAGCTCATCGTCGAATGTGGCACAGGCAAAGGGGAGCCCGGGAGCAAGCGCCTTCCATTCCGATTTCACCCTCTGACGGACAGCATTCATAGCCCCCGGCTGGCATCTGATCAATAAGTAGCTGCATTCCATCGGATTGTAGGTGAATACGGCTGGAGTTATCTTTGAATAAAATGAGTGGATAGTAAAATCCCTGACGATACCTGTAACGATGCTTTTTCCGAGGGTTGACCCAACAGGCTTTTTGAGACCGATCATTGCTTCAGCCTCCTGATTGAGAATGATTGGGGTCCTGGATTGAGTGATGTCAGCAGGTTTTATATCTTCACCGGATATGATCCCAATTCCAAGGGTGGTGAAGAAGTCCCTGTCTACAAAATAGTTTTCCAGAGTATAGGTTACAGGTAATGAATCAGCGTATGTCACTGTATATGAGATTGAAGAACTGGCATTGGTTGGAGGTATAATCGAGCTTCCGGAGACAGCAACCACTCCCTTATCATCCCTAATCCGGTCACGCAGTTCCGGATAAGCGTTAAATTCCCCTGGATTGAACGATACGATCAATAAGTTGTCCTGCTGGATGCCATTGTTTGTATTCATGCAATAATCGAGTTGAGCAAAGATGACGAGCATACAACTCAGAAGGAAAAGTGTAATGATGAGCTGGAATACGATAAATAGCTTGCTCAGGCTGAATCGTTGCCGCGTAAACACCTGGTTTTTAAGAGCTTTTAAAGGATTCAGGGCCGAAAGATAGAAGGCAAGATACCCTCCGGAGATCATACCGATGAACAGGGTGATAGCAGCGAAGAGGGGAATGTAAATCAGCATATTCCATGTGTATAGCTGGATTTCATATCCATATAATTTGCCAACAAATGGCTCCATAAACCCCAGGACAAGGAAGGAGAGGGGTAAGGCAAGAAAGGTCAGGAACATGGACTCGGTGAGGATCTGGTTTCGAAGTTCCCGTTTTGTAGCACCAAGAACCTTCCTGACGCCGATCTCTTTAAACCGCAGCGCCGAGCGTGCAGTACTGAGGATGGAATAGTTAATTCCGGCGAGCAATAAAACAGCGAAGGCTAGTGAGCCATAATAGAAGAGTGCCGACCGATTCCCTTTCTGGTGAAAATCGTTGATAATTTCTCCTGAATTGAGATGGATATCACGAATGTCCTGGAATGTGAAGTAAACCTCATCCTCAGTCATCCCCAGGGTATCGAGGAGCGTTGGAAGCAGATTCGTCATTTCGGTGATTCTCCCTCGATTGTCAACGAGGATATAGCTCTCAGTATAATAATCATTATAACTTTCTGCTTCTGAAGCAATGTCAATGTCGTTCTGATTGAGCAGAAACGTAAAGAGATCCATTCCGGCCAGGAAATCAACACCAATGGTAGAGTTCCAGGGTAACTTCTCAAAAACTCCCGCAACAGTCAGGGTTGCTGGAATGCCGCCTGATTTGATCTCCAGCTTCTGGCCGATGGGATTGGCCTGACCAAAATAGGCCAATGCAGCTGGTTGTGAAAGGAGGATAGATCCTGCTATTTCTAATCCGGATCTTCCTTCTCCACTGACTATCCGGAAACTCAGAATATCAAGAATCGATGGATCGGCACAGAAGAATCCAGGTTCTTCGTGGTACTCCTGGCCATTGAGGACAGATATTGGACCGCTCATAAACCTAAGGGAGACAATCCTTCCCGACTGGAGGATGCCCTTTGACTGTTCCTGAAGCCTAACTGAAAGCAGGGAGGGGGAGTAGGACATGGTGGTCCCCTCGGCATGTGTCAGTATCCGGTATATCCGGTCACTTTTATCATGAAAGGAGTTGTAGCTTAACTCGTTTATGATGTATATCAGCAGGAAAAAGGAGACCGTCAACCCAGCAGTTAGCCCGACCAGGTTGATCGCGGTGAAGATTTTACTCTTCAGCATGAACCGGTAAGATGTAACCATTGAGTTCCAGTTCATAACGCTTCTCCGTTTAGATAGACATCACAGAAATTGAACCGTTCCAGAAAGATTTCGTAGGAACTGATGGGCGGACAGAGGAATTGATAGAGACATTTTTTACAAGGGGAGACATCGTTACGGATCCTTCGCCAGCTTTTTCCGTTCTTCAGTTCATGGGAGACAAGCTGAACGAGTGAGTCCCTTGTTGCCTCCCCAATCAATGGATCATTCAAATTTGCGTAAACTTCCCCTCCGGGCAGTACCCAGAGTTTTCCAAAATCATTCTCATTAATTGAGATTCTGGAGAACACCTGCTGCTGGTCGGGTTGCGAGGCCAGGATCTCCTCCCTTGAAACAAAGACATTTTCCCTAAAGAAATCCAGGTTTTCTCCGGTATAGAACGGTTTGAAAAAAACGTTGGTGAGATTGAGAGTCCTGATGATCTCAAGCGCCATCTGAAGCTCTTCCTGATCACTGACAATGAAGTTGAATTCAATCTTCTTAAGGAGTTTCGGATCAGGAAGACTCTGCAAATAACCGGCGATGGTACCGGGATGTGCAGGGAACGTAATATATAGCGAGAGGGTTGTCTGTTTTTGAACCAGAATGGATGGGATGAGGTGCTCCTCCCAACCCTCGATCCTGAGATGGTATTTCTTATGGAACGGACTGGTTGCCAATACACCGATTACATCTTCAAGATGCGAATAAGTTATCAGGTTCTTTCCTGAAATGTGGATCAAAGCTGGAGTATAGTTGTTAACATCATCAATGATTGCACGAAAGAGGTGAAAGTCCATCTCTTTCTCTTTTTCCGCAACACAGACAGGATAAGAAAATTGAAGGTAAGCTGTTCTGAACTGATTTTCTGTCTCAACACCTCCCGCATTTATAAATAGGGTAATCTCCTGCAGATAATTTCGGAGGTCCACTTCGGGTTTCATCGGGGATTGCTGCCGGGGAGCCCGGTTGAGACCAAATTTTACGAAGGGTTCAGGAAAAATGTTTACCGGTTTCCCTTGCGACCATGCGGGATCAAGGAGATCGCCCATGAAGTGTTGCCTAAGCTTGATAATAAATTCCTGGATTTCAGTGCTCTGAAACTGGCTAGGTGATAAGCGAACGACATATCCGTTGTCTGGGTTGAGCAGTGCGTCGGCAAGTTTGGCTAATTCGTGTGAAATAAAAATCTCCAGGACGGTTTTATTGAGTGTATTGTAAAGAAGAAGGCTTTCCTCCCGGCGCAAAAGGTGCACATAGGACTCAAGAAAAAGCCAGGGAGGATTATCCTTCATAGAATGTCGTTTGGGCGGTTTTCCGGAAGAAATTATAGTCGGCTTCGATGTGGGTGTAATGCTTCTTCAGATACTCCGCAAACCCGGATTCCCTGGTATAATAGTAGCATGATGGTTGATCTTTCTCAACACCGGCATTAAAGAGGCACTCCTGGCAATTATCAATGAAATAACATTTGCTGCAGAACCTGGATATTTTATCGTAATGGCTATTGTAGAGTTTAGCAATGCCAACGGGATCTAATGATAAATGGTTGCCGGAGAAGGAACCGATCCCGTGGAACGGGCTGATATGCTCACAGGGGAGAATAGTGCCGTCGGCCGAAAAATAGGCCCGGATCGAAAAAGGAGTGCAGGTAGCAGTGGGAATGAATTTCTTTGACGAGGCCTTCCCGCGTTTTGGAGAGATCATCTCCAGGTAGTTTTTAAAGACAAAACCTGAGTAATACTCTGAGAGTCTTGCCATCTCCCTAACCTTGGGATGCTTTTCTTCCATCTGCATGATGGTATCTTTCTCTTCCTGTGGTGCTACCGGTCTGGATTGCAGGTTCTCCCTAAATTCCCGTTCGTGTAATGGGTTGAGGTTGATAGGATTGACATCCGACATTTGGGGAACCTTGTCATAATGCTCCTGAAAGAATTCGTAAACCGATTTGAACGAGTTCCTGCTATGGAGAACAGTCAGGAAGCTGATGCTTTTCTCGAAATATTCGGGGTAGGTGGTCCGGACGTAATGGAGGTTTTTCGTTATGATGTCAAACGCTGGTTTGTTGTTTTTCATCACCCGGAAGGAGTTGGCAACTTCATCACCATCAAGGCTTATGGATAGATCGAACGAATGTTCTACCAGAAACCCGATGTGTTTTTTTAATAAGAGGCCATTACTGGAAAGGGAGTAAGTAAAGGAGATCTGATCCTTTGGGTAGCTGCTCGTAAACTCAACGACGGCTTTAATGAAAGCGAAATTTTTTAACGGTTCGCCTCCATAGAAGCTAATGATGAGATGGTTATCAGGTGAATGTGCGCGTCGGGAGATTAAGTCGGTAAGGCTATGCCTTACCAGTTCAAAAGATAAATAGCTATCGTGCCTCTCCTTGTTGATGTAGTATTTACTGTAAGTGCAATAGGTGCAGTTGAGATTGCAATCTTCGGTCACTTCAAATATGATTTGCTTAACACTTGCAATGTTTTTCTTTACATCAGATACCTTTAGCCTCCCTTCAATATTGATTGGTTTTGCCGGTTTAAAATACATGTTTCGTTTCAAGAATCTGTATTTTTTCAGTTGGTATTCAGCTTCGTTTGATGAGAATGATCCGACCCCATCAATGGTGACGGAGCCATTTTTTTGAACTGCAGAAAACCAGCGGGAGAGGTTTGCACCTTTTTTTTCTAACGAAAAGAGATACGTGATTAACGGATGGCAAAGCAGAAACTGGTTTCTATACGGACTGTATAGATAACGGTTGCCTTTGCCGGATGTGAAGAAGACCGCATTTTTCATCAGCCTTTGGACATAATGTTACACACGTACCCTATCAGGTACAGGCAAAGGTAACATTTTTCACCACTTATTTTTCAACTGAGTTATAAACGCCAGACTCGCTTGCAGTTGTATTCTCACAGTTACAGAGTTTGACAGTGCCCCCCTGCTGCTTGGTGGAGAGGAATGGATTGGAAATCGTGCAGAAACAACGAACATCAATACCACCTTTGATTTTTGCCAGTTGGTTCTTCTTGATTTCAGCTTTGTGGAGGTTGATGATGCTTAAAGTTTTCATAGTATTAAATTTTATGTTTTTATTTTTTATTTACTTCCCTTTGATTTTCTTTAATGCAAATAACGTGCCAAAAATACAAATAATTGAATATTAAACATATACATAGATTTTCGAAAAAAATCTATCGTAATGGTGTCAAATATTTTGACACTAGTGTACGTTTTTTTGACACTATTGTTTCGGGAACAACCTGATAATGGCAATTTCTGCAGCAAGAAACAGAAGGGCTAACAGGAGGAAAAGCTTCCAGAGCGGTTTTCCGCGTTCAGCTTCTCTGATCTCTTTTGCCATAGAAGGCTGGTTGGCCCGGAGCAGGATAAGCGAGCGTATCTCTTTTCGCTCCAGGATCTCCCGGATGGCTTCCGGGTCCATATAGGTAAGGTTAGATTCGTTTCGGGGGAAATTAAATGCCAGACCGGATAAAGGCTTCTCCCCGAGACAGATCGTATATAAGCCGGCTTCCCGGATCTGATCGTGAGGGTACAGCAGCATTCGTCCATCAACGAATCTAAGTTCGGGAATGATCTCAAACCCGGAATCATCTCTGGTAATCCTGAATACGATCTCGTCCGACAGCGTATCAGTTGGAACTTCAATGGAATTGTTTGATGCTGTATAATAATAGAGGTCGCTTCTTGGCTGGCTCAGTAAGGCAATTTTATAGAATGTAGGAACGAAGAGAAGGTGTGCGGGGAGGCTTGAATAGTGGAGATCTAATGGTGAAGTCAGCAAATATACCTCTCCTTTTCCATAGGGGACCCTCGCCAGTAACGCGTCACTATTCTGTAGGATCAGCAACGGTTCCATGCTTGACTCAGTTGTTACCTTAATCGGGTAGTGAAGGTTCACACCCGGAAGGTCAGCATTGTCAGGCAATTCTATCCGACCCAATGCATCAGGTTCAAACACATCATTATATAACTGGCTTTCCATACTGATTTGAGACACCCTGAGCCGGCTGGTATCTACTTTTCCTGCTTCCGGGATGTCGAGCGCTTTGAAAAAGCTCCTGTAATCGGCCTGGTCGACCTCTGCAGGCAGGATAGTAAGTAGCGTACCTCCGTTGAGTGCAAAGCGGGTAAGCTCTTGTGCCAGGCCAGAGGAGATCTGATTCAGTGCATTCAGGATGATTAGAGAGAAAGAACCGAATGAGGAGTAGTTGAGCCGGTTGACTTCTGCATTGACAAACCGGAAGGCAGAATCACTCCCAAAGAGTGCGTTCAGATAGGGATTCTCATTTGACTGGTTGATGCAAAGGACCGGGACAGTAGTAACAAGCGGATAACTGATAAAACACTTGTCGTCAAAAACGATTGGATAATCGGGAAGTTCGATATATCCCGACTGAATTCCCCCTGGTTCATTTGTAAAGGGGAGGATCAATTCTATCTCCGATCCGGGATCGATCCCGGCACTGGCCAGTGCCTTTTGTCTATTGTTGATTACCAGTTTCACCGGGATCTTTTCCATCCTGTCGGAACCGGTGTTCTTGATTCGTACAATCAGGTGTGAGAGTTCGTCTGGTTGTTGGACAGCTGATTCAAAGAATGCAGTGTCAATATATAAATTCCCAATATGATTAGCTGCAAGTGGCAAGATGAAATAAGCGGTTGCTGTATCAGGATCAAGGTTGTCAAAGTCACTTGTTACCTCCTGAAAATCGGAGATGAGGAAGATGTTCCGGGCAAGATCAGGGGATGTGGACAGAAGATCCTCCTGTCTTGACACCACCTCTGATATCCTTCTGGATGCTGGCGAGATGTGGACATCTTCCACCAATTTCAGAAACTCATCACGTGAAACAATATGCTGGTGGGCTGCTTCAAAATCGTTTGTGAGAAGCTGGAAACGGTCTGATGGCTTGTAAGCCGAAACAATCTCCCTGGCCTTTGCTTTAGCTGTCTCAATAAGCTTACCTTCACTCCCAACTGCATCCATGCTGAACGAATTGTCAATGAAGATGCTTACCCCCTGTTGGTGTTGTTTTTTGTCGGAATTCAGGGTGGATGGCAGGTAAGGCTGGGCAAAAGCAAAAACCAGGAAGGCAACGATGAGTAATCTGATTGCCAGAAGAATCCACTGTTTAAGATGGGACTGTCTCTGTCTCTCCTGTTTGATCTCGGCCAGAAACCTGACATTGGTGAACCAGACTTTCCTGTAACGCCTGAAATTGATCAGGTGAATAAGAATAGGGATCGCCAGTGCAAAGAGGCCATAGAGAAATAATGGAGAGACGAATGACATCAGACAATCCCCTGGTCGAGCATTGCGTTGGCAACTTTAAGGAACCCGGCTACATTTGCGCCTTTAACATAGTTGATATAGCCTTCACTGTCGGTTCCATACTTCACGCATTGTTCGTGAATGCTGGTCATGATATGATGCAGGCGATCATCAACTTCGGATAAAGGCCAACTGAGTTTCATCGAGTTTTGCGACATTTCGAGACCGGATGTTGCTACACCACCGGCATTGACTGCTTTCCCCGGAGCAAACAGGATTTTGTTTTCAAGGAATAGCTCAACGGCTTCAGGTGTGCTGGGCATATTGGCTCCCTCAGCAACGCACAATATACCATTGTTGATCAGGTGTTGAGCATCCTCTTTGTTAAGTTCATTTTGCGTGGCACAAGGCAGGGCAATATCGCATTTCACCTCCCAGGGATGTTTTCCCTGATAGAACTGTGCAGAGGGGAATTCATAAGTATAGGGTTTTACGATATCCTGGTTGGATGCTCTAAGCTCCAGCAAGTAGTCAATCTTTTCACCTGAGATGCCATCTGAGTCATAAACATACCCGTCGGGGCCGGAGATTGTAACCACTTTAGCTCCCAGTTCGGTTGCCTTCATAGCGGCACCCCAGGCGACGTTGCCAAACCCTGAGAGTGCTACGATTTTTCCTTTAAAGGATTCCCCTTTTGTTTTGAGCATCTCGTCTGCAAAATATACGGTTCCGAAACCGGTGGCTTCCGGACGGATAAGACTACCACCCCAGTTCAGTCCTTTACCTGTAAGAACGCCTGAATTCTCGCGGGCCAGTTTTTTGTACATACCGTAAAGAAACCCGATCTCTCTGCCGCCAACACCGATATCACCTGCAGGGATATCAGTTTCCGGCCCAATGACTTTCCATAACTCCATCATGAATCCCTGGCAGAAGCGCATAATCTCACCGTTCGATTTTCCTTTTGGATCAAAATCTGAACCCCCTTTTGCACCACCCATGGGCAGTGTGGTCAGGCTGTTTTTAAAGATCTGTTCGAATCCGAGAAATTTCAGGATACTCAGGTTTACACTGGGGTGAAATCTTAATCCCCCTTTATAGGGTCCGATTGCGTTATTGAACTGGATTCGGAAAGCGCGATTTACCTGTACCTTTCCGCTATCGTCAACCCAGCTGATCTTGAATGTAAAGATCCGGTCGGGTTCAACGATCCGATCGATGATGTTTCCTGTTTCAAACTGCGGGTTCTCATTGTAGATATCCTCGATGGATTCCAGAACCTCTCTGACTGCTTGCAGATACTCAACTTCCCCCGGATTCTTTTTTTCGAGGTCGTGCATGATCTTTTCAATATTCATTTTTTGTTGATTTTGGTAATTGTTTAATGGCACTCAAAATAATTGTGAATTAATTAACAATTCGAATGCAAAATTACATGGTTTCTGTCTATTAGCAATATTTTTTTCTAATTTTAGTACGATTTTCCTTCGTAATTTTCCTTCTTGAAGATATAACCATTTTGATCGTAAAAGAGCCACTGCCCTTCCATTTGTCCGTGATTGTATTGCCCACTGCTTTTTATCTGACCATTGTTGTAAAATTCCCGGTAACTTCCGTTCAGCAAACTATCGCGATAAAAACACTCAACCAGCAACTTCTCCTGGGGATTCCATAACCTGTAAATACTGTCGGGTCTGTTCCTCTTATAGAACATCATCTCTTTTCTTGTCCCGGTTTCATAGTAACGTGTCATCAATCCGTCCAAACTGTCATTCACATATGTGCACTCCATCAGGATTGTGCCATCATCGTAATGGAAGGTCGCACGGCCATGATAATGTCCTCTTTTCATTGTGATTTCAGAGCGGATATTCCCGTTTGGATAATAGTCTGTTTGTACACGGTTGCACGATACAAGAAGCATGATTAGGAAAAAGAATATCAGATGAATGAAAAGTCCGGGTTTCATAGAGAAGCGTTTACGGGAAAAGCATTACGGCTCCGATGAAGTTCATCGCTGCCGAGATAGTCCCTGGCCCAGCCAGGAGAGGAATGCCAAGGGGAGAATAAGCCAAATTGTTGGCGTGCTTATGGATCTGCTGTGGAGAGGTTGTTGGATCACGATGGATGGTGTTCTCTTGTGCATTGAGCAGTTGATATCCAATAAAGAATACGATGATTCCCCCGGCAATCTCAAATGCAGGCAGGGTGATTCCGAATAGTTTGAAAATAAAATGTCCGAATACACTGAAGACCGTCACAATGATAAAAGCTGTCAGCGTGGCTTTGAATGCGATCTGGCGCTGCAACTTTGGGGCCATTCCATCTGCCAGGCTCAGGAATATTGGCAGGTTCGCGAAGGGGTTCATAATGGCAAAGAAGCCCTTGAAAACGGTTATGACATGAAGGGTTAAATCATGCATATTTTCAAGCTGTTAAGTTTTTCCTGTTAAAAATAGTGAAAATCTTTGGTTACAGCCAGGTACTCCGGGGAGAATTTCCTCTCTTCATTGAGAATGGTAAGTTCGGACTCCTGAATTTCACAAGTCAAATCCATTGAAAGTTCAGTGATAACACGCGAAGCCAGGGCTCCTGGATAGGGGTAAATCTGTACGATTTTTTTCGGATAAAGAAGGTGTCTCTCAGCTATTTTGCAGGTTTCTGGCCATTGATCGGCAGGGATGATGTAAGCGAATCGTCCATCCTTCTTAAGCAACGTAGTGACATCCTTAATTAGCTCTTTGAATGTGAGTGTGAGATCGTGCCTGGCCATGTTCTTTTTGTGGTTGGCCGACTTCAGTGAGTCCCTGAAAAACGGAGGGTTTGAGATGATCAGGTCGTACCGGTGGTCTGTCAGGAATTCAAAGAGTTGCAGTGAAATTCCAAAGGAGCCTAGTCGTGTATTCCATGGGCTTTTTTGAAAGTTTTCGGAGGCTTCCTGCGCCGAATCTTTGTCTATCTCAATAGCATCGATCATGGCTTTTGACTTTTGTGCCATCATCAGTGCCAGGACCCCGCACCCTGTTCCGATATCCAGGATGCTTGATGCCGTGCCGGGATCGGTGAGAGCCCCGAGAAGCATTGAGTCGGTGCTAACCGGCATCGTACTGTTAGAATCATCTACAATAAATTGTTGAAACTGGAACGACATCTTTCTATTCAATATAAAGGTCAATTAATCCTTCTGGTGCACGGATATGAATAGTTCGGGTTGCCCTGTCAACCTTACAGATCACCTCATCAACTATCGGAATGAGGATCTCTTTCCCCTGGTGCCGGATCTGAAACAGTGCCTGCTGGGGCAGATCGAGGATATCTTCAATGATACCCAATTCACCAGAAGTTTCGTCAATGACACGGAATCCTTTTACTTCGTGGAAATAGAACCGGTTTCCGTCAAGCTCCGGAAGAGAGACGAGTGGGAGGTAGAGCTCCAGCCCTGTAAATGCATCGGCATGATCGGCAGTAAGAACATCCTGAAATCGCAGGATCAACTTCTTCTTTTCCAGAATTTCCACCGATTCGATGAAAAAAGGAATCCGTTCATGTGCAATATCCACATAAACGGATTCCAGATCTTTGTAGTCGCCGGAGTTATCTACTTCGAGAAGTGCAACCAAGTGGCCTTGATTGCCATGCCTTTTCATAATCTTCCCAAGGTAATAGAATTCATCCGGGTGCATCGTTCCAACGTTCAAGAGTTACGCTATAGGTTCCTCTTTCTTCGGTTCTTCCGGAATTGATTCCTCTTCCTTTTCAACCACCAAAGCTTCAGCAGAGGGGGTCACCTCCTTGGCAGCAGTCACTTCAGCAGCAGGCTCTTCTGCGATTACTTCCACACCTTTCGTCTCAGCAACAACTGGTTCCGAAACGGTTTCGGTTACTTCAGCCGCTCCTTCTTCAGCGGGAGTTTCTTCAACAACGGCTTCAGCTTCAGCCGCTTTCTGTTCCTTGGCATATTTCTTAGCAAGGGCCTGTGCTTTGGTTTCGTTTACCATCTTCTCATGGTCGAGGGCTGTTTTGCTAGCCTCTTTGATACTCAACTCATGCTCACTCTTTTTGGATCTGATCCGGGTTTCCTTCTCAGAAAGCCAGTTTTGGAATCTCTCTTCGGCCTCTTCGGCGGTAAATGCTCCTTTTTGAACTCCCTTCAGAAGGTGGTTTTTGTACATAACGCCTTTATAGGCGAGGATGGCTTTGACTGTATCAGTGGGTTGTGCTCCCTTTTGCAACCAGTTAAGGGCACTCTCAAAATTGATCTCAACCTCTGCCGGCTTGGTCAGTGGATTGTAAAAGCCAATTTTTTCAATGAATCTCCCGTCACGTGGTGCACGACCATCCGCAATCACAATGTGATAAAAAGGTTGTCCCTTTTTACCTCTTCTCTGTAATCTAATCTTTGCTGGCATGTTACTTTAATGAATTGTAAATAGGTTTATGAAATTGGGGTGCAAAAATAGCACTTTAATTTAAAAGAAACAAATTTGCGTATCACTGCACTTTAATGAACTTTCCCCTTTCGGTAAAGCAGAAGCTGCACTCCTTTTCGGGATTTGCGATATCGTAAAGATTTCCGCATTTTGGGCAAACCAAATAAAATGCAGGGAGAGAGTTGGTATTCTCCTTAGAAAGGGCATCAGCTATATTGACGAAAAGTTGTAAGCTTTTTTGCTCAGTCTCTTTAGCCCAACGAAGCGCTTTTACTGCATTGTTTTCACCATCGGTTTTCGCCTGATCAAGATATTCTGCGTATTTGATTCCCGCTTCGATTCTGACCTCTTTCATGGCATCTTCGATATTCATCTGAGATGGTTTCACGATGATTGCGGGTGTCGATGGAGTGACCGTGACTCCCATCCGGGAGAGAACTTTTTCAAAATTATCAGCATGGATGGAAGCTGTTTTTGATATGGCCCTGAAGAAGGCAGCGACCTTTGGATACCCTTCTTTATCAGCATCAACGGCATAGGCTGCAAAAAGGACGTTGTTACCGGACTCAAAACGATAGGCTTCGGTGAGGTTTGCAGCGGTTTTATCCTGGGTGAAACCTGACATGCAAAGGATCAGGGACAGGGACAGGGACAGGATGAGAGAACAGTGATGTTTCATAGGGTTGGAAATTGAAAATTAGAAATTCATGTCATTCGTCATTCCTGCTCATTGTCTTACAGTCCTATCAAATAGTCCTGTACCAGGATGCCGCCGAGATAACCTGCATATCCAACAAAGATAAAGGCACACAGGTAGAGGCTTAATGCAATCCATTTCAGGTAGCTATCTTCTTTCTTCAGATAGACAATCAGTACACGGAAGGTTGTAGCCAGAATGATAAATACGAGAGTGAAAGTGGCAAATAGCTTATGCTCGCTCCTGGCCATTCCGGCCTCCCCCGATAACATACTTGTGAAGTAGTACCCGGTGCCGAAAGCAACGATAGCTGCAATCATGCCGAAAATTTCAAGGTAATAGCCCATTTTTGACAAACAGGGCTCTTTTTTATTGAATACACTGACGAGGTCGATGATAAACCCGATCATTATCAAGGCGATCGGGAAGTGGACTGTCATAGGGTGAAAATGACTGCTATCGATCATGGCTTGAGTTTTTAACAAAGGTAGTACATTTTTATCAACATTGCCCCGCTGCCGGGGGGATTTTAAGTACTTTTACGCCCATGAGAGATTTCGTTCATTTGCACGTTCATTCGCAATATTCCATCCTGGATGGAGCCTGTCATATTGAGAGGTTGGTAAAGAAAGCCGTTGATGATGGGATGCGGGGTGTGGCGATTACCGACCATGGAAATCTCTTTGGAGTAAAGGTGTTTACAGAGGCCTGCAAGCCCTATCCCGATTTCACCCCGATCATCGGTTGTGAGACCTATGTAGCCCGTAGGAGTATCGGGGATAAATCAGATCCAATCGACCGAAAGGGAGACCATCTGATCTTGCTTGTCAAGAACAGAGTGGGCTATGCCAACCTGGTGACCCTAATTTCCCTGGCCTGGACTCAGGGTCACTATTATAAGCCCAGGGTTGACAAAGAGTTACTTAAAACCTATCACGAAGGCCTGATCGCCTCTTCTGCATGCCTTGCCGGGCAAATCCCACGTGCTATTCAGACAGGTGACCTGGAGCAGGCAGAACGGATTGTTCTCGAGTATAAAGAGATCTTCGGAGAAGATTTTTACCTGGAACTGATGCGGCATCAAACGACCGATCCGACTCGCGATGCCACCGTGTTTCAGCGGCAGTCACTGGTTAACAAGGCTCTGGTTGAACTATCCGCTAAGACCGGGGTCAAAGTGATTGCGACCAACGATGTTCATTTCCTGAATGAAGAGGATGCAGAGGCCCATGACCGCTTGCTTTGCATCAATACCGGAAAGGTAATGACGGACACGAACCGGCTGCGATACACGGGACAGGAGTGGTTCAAATCGCAGGAGCAGATGAACACTCTCTTCGCCGACAACCTCGAAGCACTGGACAATACAAAGGAGATCATTGAGAAGATTGAGAAGTTTTCCCTGAACCGCGATCCGGTGATGCCCGATTTCAGCATACCCGACGGTTTTGAGGATGCCGACGCTTACCTTAGGCACCGCACTTATGAGGGAGCTGCCAGACGCTATAAGGAGATCACGGACGAGATCCGGGAACGAATTGATTTTGAGCTGGAGACTATCAGGAAGATGGGTTATCCAGGTTATTTCTTAATTATTGAAGATATCCTCGATGCCGCCAGGGAGATGGGTGTCTCTGTCGGCCCGGGAAGGGGATCGGCTGCTGGTTCGGTTGTGGCTTACTCCATCCGGATCACTGACGTTGATCCTTTGCTGTATAATCTGCTGTTTGAGCGGTTCCTCAATCCCGACAGGATCTCAATGCCTGATATCGATATCGATTTCGATGAAGACGGACGGGAGAAAGTGCTCAAATGGGTGGTTGAGAAGTATGGCCTGGATAAGGTAGCACAAATCATCACGTTCGGAACGATGGCTGCAAAAGGGGCGATCCGCGATGTTGCCAGGGTACATGAGATGCCGCTGGATGAGGTCAACCGCATCACCAAGCTGATCCCTAACCGGCCAGGAATCACACTGAAACAGGCTTACGAAGAGGTTCCGGAACTGAAAGCTCTGAGGATGTCGTCCAATAAGTTGATTTCAGAAACGCTTCGGTACGCTGAGACACTGGAGGGATCAATCCGGCAAACGGGATTGCATGCCTGTGGCATCATCATCGGGAAAAACAGCCTGATCGAACATATTCCAATCACTAAATCCAAAGATTCTGAGTTGCTGGTCACACAGTATGATGGGGATCATATTGAGAAGGTGGGGATGCTCAAGATGGATTTCCTGGGGCTTAAAACCCTGGCGATCATAAGCGATGCGGTAAAAAATGTGAAAAATTCCAAGGGCGTCACGATCGATATTGAAACCATCCCGTTGGATGACGAACTAACCTACAAACTTTTCAGCCAGAGGCGAACCACCGGAATCTTTCAGTTTGAGTCGGACGGCATGAAAAAGTACCTCCGGGAGCTGAAACCGAATAAGATTGAAGACCTGATTGCTATGAATGCCCTTTACAGGCCGGGGCCAATGGAGTACATTCCAAGCTTCATCAACAGGAAACATGGGCGGGAAAAGATCTCCTACGACATTCCGGAGATGGAGAAGTACTTGAAAGATACATATGGGATCACCGTTTACCAGGAACAGGTAATGCTCCTGAGCCAATTGTTGGCAGGATTTACCAAAGGGGAGGCTGACTCGTTGCGGAAAGCGATGGGGAAGAAGATCGAGGCAATGATGAACGAACTAAAGCCTAAATTCATTGAAGGGTGCAAACAAAACGGGCATGATGAAAAGATCGTCATTAAGATTTGGAAAGACTGGGAAGCGTTTGCTAACTATGCTTTCAATAAATCGCACAGCACCTGTTACGCCTATGTAGCCTATCGCATGGCCTATCTGAAGGCTCACTACCCGGCCGAGTTTATGGCTGCAGTACTGAGCAGGAATCTGACCGATCTGAAAGAGATCACGCTCTTTATTGAAGAGTCCAAACGGATGCACCTTTCTGTGCTTGGGCCCAATGTGAATGAGAGTGAGTTGAAGTTCACTGTCAATAAGAAAGGGGAGATCCGGTTTGGCATGGCAGGCATCAAAAACGTCGGGGAGTCGGCCGTGCAAAGCATTGTAGAAGAACGCACAAAGAATGGTCCATTTACCAGCATCTTCGACCTCACCACACGGGTTAACGCACATACGGTGAATAAGCGTTGTCTTGAAGCACTTGCCAAAGCAGGAGCTTTCGACGATTTTGAGAACACGCACCGGGCACAGTATTTCTTCCAGGAAACGGGAGAAGAGAGTACCTTCCTGGAGAAGATCATCCGTCATGCCACCGATTACACTGCCCGCAAGAACTCTTCCCAGGTGTCGTTGTTCGGGGAGGATGAGGAGATTGAAATGACCGAACTGCAGCTTCCCGAATGCCTGCCTTGGTCCAGGATTGAACAGCTAAAGAATGAGAAGGAGATTGCCGGGTTTTATATGACTGGACACCCCCTGGATGATTTCAAAGTGGAGATGCAGGGTTTCTGCACGGTTACGCTGGAGAAGCTGAAAGCTGACATGAAAGAATTCCGGAACAAAGATGTGTCATTTGCCGGGATTATAATCGCATCTGCACACAAAACCGGGAAGAACGGAAAACCTTACGGCTCCTTTACCCTCGAAGATTACCTCGATTCCATGAATCTTTTTCTCTATTCAGAAGACTACCTGAAATGGAAACACCTGCTGGATGAGGGTACTTATATCCATATCAAAGCTCGGGTGGAAGCCCGTTATGATTCTCCTGACCAGATGAGGGTGAAGGTGACGAGCATGACTTTGTTGAACGAGATCATGGAAAAATATGCTAAGAATCTCTTTGTTACATTAAAACTCAGCGACCTAAACGAAGAGCTGATTGAAAAGACATATACCCTGGCTAAAAAAAACAAGGGAAAATGCAACCTCAGGATTCGCGTATGCGATCAGGAGGATGAACTTACAGTCGATCTTCCCTCCCGGAAGTTTAAAGTCAATCCAAGAAATATGATGGACCAGATGGCCGATTCTGATGAGTTTGACATGCGTGTATCTCAGGAATAAACCTATCTTTGTAACAGAAATTTATTTCGTAATTCTTAATTTAATCATTTATGTTTGAATCTTTCACCGATGCCAATTTTGATGAAAAAGTCATCAAAGCCGACAAACTAGCTGTAGTAGACCTGACTGCCGAATGGTGTGGCCCTTGCCGGATGGTGGGACCGATCATCCATGAACTTGCAGAAGAATATGACGGCCGCATTGTTGCCGGGGAATTGAATGTTGACGAAAATCCTGCGACAACTGCAGCTTATCGTGTCCGGAATATCCCTACCGTCCTCTTTTTCAAAAATGGAGAGGTTATCGACAAGCAGGTTGGCGCTGTACCCAAAGCGACGTTTAAGGGGATTATTGAAAAGCATTTATAGTTTTTGCCCCCTCCCATCGACACCTCCCGACTGGAGCAATTCAGCTCCCTGGAGTTCATTGCCCGTCAGGTAGTGGAGGGTTTTATCACGGGATTGCATAAGAGCCCCTTTCACGGCTTCTCTGTTGAGTTTGCCGAACACCGGCTGTACAATTCAGGAGAGTCGATCCGAAATATCGACTGGAAACTTTTTGGCCGCACCGACAGGCTCTATGTGAAGCGTTATGAGGAGGAGACCAACCTGCGTTGCCATATCCTGATCGACAACTCCTCATCGATGTACTACCCCGTTCTTGACAAACCCGATATAGACCATCCAAACAAGATCACCTTTTCGGTCTATGTCAGTGCTGCCCTCATCCACCTGTTCCGGAAACAGCGGGATGCTGCCGGAGTGAGTGTATTCTCCGATCAGATCGAACGCCATACCCAGGCTAAGTCAAGCAATGTCCATCATAAATATCTCTTTTCAGAACTCGAAAAACTGATCCATCCCATCTCAATTGATACCCGAAAGAAGACAGCTGTAGCCGACACACTTCATGAGTTGGCAGAACGAATTCACAAACGGTCGCTGGTTATCATCTTCAGCGATATGTTCGAGAATACCAGTAAACCGGATGAACTTTTTGCAGCACTTCAGCACCTGAAGCATAACAGGCATGAAGTGGTGTTGTTTCACGTGACCGATAAATCGAAGGAGATGGACTTCTCTTTTGAAAACAGGCCTTACCGGTTCATAGATATGGAGACGGGCCAACAAGTAAAGCTGTTCCCGGCAGAAGTAAAGCCGCAGTACCTTGAAGCCGTGAAGCGGTTCAAGGATGAGCTGAAGCTGAAGTGTGGACAGTATCATATCGATCTGGTGGAGGCCGATATCAACAAGGGATTTGAGCAGGTGTTGTTACCCTATCTGGTGAAACGGAGCAAACTTTACTGATCCCCGATTTTCGATTTTTTCTGAATTCATTTCATCACCTCATGCTCATTATACTACCTTGCATACTCACCTGCTTTTAGTAATTTTGCCGTTTCCTTTAATCAATGACCTCGATGGAAATTCCTTCAAGATATTCCCCTGTCTTAGTTGAGAGAAAATGGTACGACTACTGGATGAAGCAGGGATTCTTTCACTCTGAGCCTGACGACCGGGAGCCTTATTGCATTGTAATACCACCTCCCAATGTGACCGGAGTCCTGCATATGGGGCACATGCTTAACAATACGATTCAGGACATCATGGTCAGACGGGCCCGGATGGCAGGAAAAAACGCCTGTTGGGTTCCGGGTACCGATCATGCTTCTATTGCTACTGAGGCAAAGGTGGTGGCGAAGCTCAAAGAGGAGGGAGTCGAAAAATCAACGCTCACCCGGGACCAGTTTTTAGAACATGCCTGGATATGGAAAGAGAAGCACGGGGGGATCATCCTTGAACAACTTAAGAAACTGGGGGCCTCCTGCGACTGGCAACGAACCTGTTTTACGATGGACGAAGCCCGGTATGAGTCTGTCATCGATGTTTTTATTGATCTGCACAACAAAGGTTTGATCTATCGCGGAGCCCGGATGGTGAACTGGGATCCAAAAGCGCTTACAGCCGTTTCCGACGAGGAGGTGATATACAAAGAGGTTCAGTCGAAGCTTTACCATGTCAGGTACCGGATAGAAGGCACTAAAGACGAGTGGTTGACCATTGCCACCACGCGTCCAGAGACGATTCTTGGAGATACTGCCATTTGTGTCCATCCTGATGATAAACGCTATTTCCACCTCAACGGAAAAAGGGTTCTCATTCCCCTGATCAACAGGTCGGTGCCGGTTATCTTTGATGAGTATGTTGAGATGGAGTTTGGCACAGGTGCCCTGAAGGTCACACCGGCCCATGATGTCAACGACTATAACCTTGGACTGAAACACAACCTCGAAGTCATTGATACCTTCAACTCCGATGGCACACTGAGTGAAGCAGCTCAACGTTACATTGGGGAAGACCGTTTTGTCGTGCGGAAAAAAATTATTGCCGATCTGGAGGCAGGTGGCCATATTGTTAAAATTGAGGAGTACACGAACAAAGTAGGTTATTCAGAGCGAACTGACGAAGTGATAGAACCCCGTATTTCAGTACAGTGGTTTTTACGGATGAACGAGCTGGCAAAACCTGCGTTGGAAGCGGTTGATAACGATACAGTAAAGTTTCACCCTGCCAAATACAAGAATATGTACCGCCACTGGATGGATAACCTCCAGGATTGGTGTATCTCCCGGCAGCTCTGGTGGGGACACAGGATTCCGGCATGGTACACTCCCGACGGAACAGTGATTGTGGCCAGAACAAGGGAAGAAGCTGCAGAAAAGTTGGCATCCGGCATCCGGCATCCGGCATTGGCCGATGACCTTGTTCAGGACCCCGACGTAATGGACACCTGGTTTTCCAGCTGGCTCTGGCCGATCTCGGTATTCGACGGCATCCGGCATCCTGATAATCCCGACATCAGGTATTATTATCCTACCAATGATCTGGTAACTGCTCCCGAGATCATCTTTTTCTGGGTGGCCCGGATGATCATGGCGGGGGAGGAGTACCGGAAAGATATCCCCTTTCACAATGTCTATTTCACCGGCATTGTGCGGGATAAGATGGGCAGAAAAATGTCTAAATCACTTGGGAACTCCCCCGAACCGATAAAACTGATTGAACAACACGGGGCTGATGCGGTACGGATGGGCATGCTTTTATGTTCACCGGCCGGCAACGACCTGCTTTTTGACGAAGGGCTGATTGAACAGGGAAGGAATTTTTGTAATAAGGTATGGAATGCTTTCAGGCTGGTAAAAGGGTGGCAGGTAGATAAGAGTTTGGTTCAACCTCAGTCCTCCGGCATCTCTGTCTCCTGGTTTAAAGCCCAGTTTGAATATTCGTTGACAGAGATTGAGAATTTGTTCAACGATTACCGGTTGTCTGAAGCGCTGATGGTAATCTACAAACTTTTCTGGGATGACTTCTGTGCCTGGTACCTGGAGATGATAAAACCTGCCTACCAGAAGTCAATCGACCCTGTTACCCTGGAAGCTACAGTCACGTTCTTCGATGAGTTGATGCGGGTAATACACCCATTTCTGCCGTTTATCACGGAAGAGATCTGGCAATTGCTTCGGCAACGGAAAGAGGGGGAATCGATCATGATCAGCCAGATCCCGGATCCCGGATCCCGGATCGCGGATCGCGTTTTACTGAACTCCTTTGAGTTCACAAAAGAGGTGGTTACGGCGATCCGCACGGTAAGGAAAGAGAAGAATATTCCTCAGAAGGAGGCAATACATCTGGCGATCAGGAAGAACGGTGAGGAAACGGCTGATACCTCATTTGATGAAGTGGTGATGAAGCTTTGCGGCATCGATGAGTTGACCTATGTAAATGAGAAACTTCCTGACACCTATTCATTTATTGTCCGAACCACGGAATTCTACGTACCTCTTTCCTCTCAGATGGACAAAGAAGCCGAACTAAAGAAACTGGAGGAAGAACTTACCTACTCCAGGGGTTTCCTTGCATCGGTGGATAAAAAACTGAACAACGAAAGATTTGTCAGTACTGCACCCCAGCATGTTGTCGAACTGGAAAGGAAGAAGAAATCTGATGCCGAGGCAAGAATCAGGGTGTTGGAGGAGAAACTGGAAGGGAAGTAGTTATTGTTCTTTCATATGAACGTCTCGTTGCGGGAAAGGAATAACGATTCCCTCTTTCCGGAATTTCTCACGGATTTTAAAGCGGATGTCACTCTTGATATTTTCGATCCAGAACATGTCGTGGCTCCAGAAGAGGATCTCAAAAACAACGGCGCTATCGCCAAAATCAATGATCCGGACGATCGGTTTGATCCGTGGTTTGTCATTGATCACTTCTGGATGTTCGGCGGCGCATTGATACAGGATATCCCTCACCTTCACCTCATCCGAAGAATAAGAGACGCCAACCTGCACCTTAAACCGGGTAGGTTCCAGGTTGTGGCTCCAGTTGATCACATTTTCGTTGACGAACTTGTGATTGGGAATGATCAACACCGTACTGTCGCGGGTTAGAAGGGTGGAGGTGCGTAAACGTATCTCTTTGATTTTTCCCACAATACCACCTACATCGAGGATGTCATCCACTTTGATGGTTCCTTCGAACAGGATAAAAATACCTGAAACGATATCCTGGAAAATCTGCTGCAGACCCAATCCAAGACCAACCAGCAGGGCGGCCGAGCTGGCGATCAGGAAAGTGACTTTTACCCCGATTGTTTCAATGATCAGGACGATGGCAATGATCCAGACCAGATATTTTACCAGGAGGAAGACGGAGTATTGCCGGCCGGCAATATATTTGTCTTTCGACATGGTTTTGACAACAACCCGTTTAATCAGGAATAGAAGAATCCATGTTGCGATGAAGATGATGAAAATTAAAAACAATTCGGAAACAGTGAGAGAGAAGTTGCCGATGTCAACCAGGTGATATTCCAGAAATTCGCTAAATGTCATATTATCCGGTGTTTGAAGACCCACTTACAAAGTTAACAAAAAATCAACCTGGAATTGCATCATACACGATTTCAGCGATATCGAGGACTTCAAGTTCAGCATGTTTTGCAAAGGTTTTTTTGCAGAGAGGGCATGCGGTGGCTAGTATTTCCGGTTTAGAAACTGTTAGCTTCTCAAGCGCATCTTTTGTGATAAGATCACGTTTTTGGGGCGAGACTGTATAGATGCCAAGACTTCCTCCACAACATAGCGAGTCCTTTCCATCCTGGGGAATTTCAACCAGGTCGGCCACTTTGGCCAGAAGTTCCCTGGGTGCATCGTACTCCTGACTACCTCTTCCCAGGTCGCATGGATCATGGTAGGCTACCTTCTTATGGTAAGCCTGCAGCGGAATTTTTCCTGCTTTAATCAGCTCCAGCAAGTATTGTGAATGATGCATGACCCTGATAGGAAGATTGTATTCTTCCCTGAAGGCCCGGAAACAGATAGGGCAGGAGGTGACGAGGGTATGGGCTCCCGACTGGAGGATAAGTTTTTTGTTGAATTCAATCAACTTCTTAGCCTGTTCATGTTTCCCCGAAAGTATTATGGGTCGTCCACAACAAACCGTTCCTGCCTCATCAAGGAAGAGATAGTTCACCCCAGCATGTTTCAGAATTCCTCTCATTGCTCTGATGATAGCAGGAGTAAGATGTGTCATGCATCCGGCGAAGTAGACCACCGGCGCCTGTCGGGGATTGGAAGCGGGGAGGTAAGAAAAGTCGGAATCGTGGGTCCCGGAGAAAGTATTCCGTTCAATCAACCGGATATTATCGGCACTGATGCCAACCGGACAGGCCTCCTGACAGCGTCCGCAAACCAGGCAACGCAATGCTATGTCGCGGTTGACCTGCTCATCTCTCACCGATCGGATAAAATAAACAGCCTGTATGTCGTGGATGTGGGCGGCACTTCCGAGCTGGCAAACATCGATACAAACCCCGCATCTTGAACATGCACCAATCTCAACTTCCGTAAAGGAGGATGAGACCTTTTTATAGGTAATCCCAAAATGACGAAAGAAAATCAACAACACTTCCGTGGGGATATGCCAGTATCGCGAGAATGGGAGTGTTACGAAAAAGATTCCCAAGGCCAGGGAATAGGCCCACCATAATGTGTAGGCAATATGCCTGGAAGATTCCTGAAAAATGAGAACCATAAGGTTCCCCAGATGCTGTGTGAGGAATCCTCCACCGCCTCCATAATACCCATCGGTGAAGCTCTCAGCAAATAACCTTACGGGAAAAATCAACCAAAGGCATACCAGAGCTACCTTATCCGTTAGTTGATAATGAGTTGTTCTTTTCATGCCAAACCATTTCGACCTGCCTCTCTTGATCATGGCAAGGACCAGTCCGGTGAGAATGAACAATAGCAAAAAATCCATCAGGAACCTGAAGAAACCGGGAACGGTATTGATCTCAAACCACAACACGGTCTTGTCATGGATGAAGAACTTCAGAAATATTGGGTAGTATGGAGGGTTGACATGAGAGGTGCTGTAGATCCGGCTTTCGACGTTCCCAAATAAGATAAGCAGAAACCAGCCGAAGGCGAAACTCAGATGCATATAACCCAACAGCGCATTGCGCTTGAACATCTTCCGGTGGATCAGGCTTTCGAGAAAAACTTCCTTCAGCGCCGGGAAAAACTTCCTGCTGAAAATACCCGTTCGGAACCTCTTCCGATCCTCTTCGGGGAGAGCCTTCACCCACTTGTACCACCACCGGATGATCATGTAAAGCAGGTAGATCAGCCCCAGTGAGAAAGGGAGTACAAAAAGGTTGAACGAGATCATTTCAGTTTGTCGATTGCAGTTTGGATGGCCAGGATCATATTTCGCATATTTACACCCCGGGGGCATACCAGGATGCACTTCCCGCAAAGCATGCACTTCTGCATCTCTTTTTTCAGGGGTTCGATCTCCCCTCTGCGCAGAAGGGTTTGAACCAGACGGATGTTGAAGTCCACGAACTGCCCCGCACTGCAGGTTGCCGTACAACTTCCGCAGGCGATACAGGTGAGGACCGATGGTTCATGTTGCTTCAGGTGTTCCAGAACCCGCTTGTCATTTTTGTCGTAATCGATTAGTCGCTCCTTATGAACCGTATACCCGAAGTCTATCACTGGAGTTGTTATTTAATGGTTTTCAAGTAATTGTGAATCTGTAAAGCTGCTTCGCCGGCATCAGCGATGGTTTTTGAAATCGTGAGTGGCCCTTTGGCGGTGCCAGCAACAAAAATACCAGGCTTGATCGTGTGATTAAAGCGTGTGTGCTCATCCAGGGACTCCAGGAAACGGTCTTCCCCGATTTTAATTCCCAAGAGGTTTGCAAGACGAAGCGTTTCAGGTTTTGGGACAAACCCAACCAGCAATACCAGGAGATCGACAGTCATTCTCAGAGGCCTGGAAGTAAGGGTGTCTTCGATCTTCAGGATGATGGTCTGGTCCTGGTTTTCCGCACACTCCGAGACCCGTCCGCGCAGGAAATTGATATCCCATTTCTGCTGTGCCTCATAATACATCTCCTCAAAATGCCGGTCGTACATCCGGAGATCCATATAGAATCCAAATATCTTAGAATCAGGAAATTGTTCTTTTATCTCAATCGCTTGTTTCACTCCGGTCACGCAGCAGACTTTGGAACAATAGAGATTCCCTACTTTCTCATCACGGGAGCCTACACAGTGGACAAATCCAACACGGGATGGTACTTCTCCCTGAGAGGTTGTGATTGGCTGGCCACTCCGGAACATCATTTCAAGGTCAGCTGACGTGATCACGTTATTGTAGATACCATAACCATATTCCTCTTTTTTCCGGGCATCAAAGAGATCGAATCCCGTAGCCAAAAGGAGCACATCACAGTCAAGGATTTCACCTGATTCCAGTTCCATGTGAAATCCGGATGGTTGTGAAGTGATGGAGGCGACAGTCTGATTGCATCGGATATCCACCTGGTTGCTCAGGTTGGTCCTGAGATCATCGAGTACTTCATATCCAGGCCGTCGGTTTGGGAATAACCTGTCCCAGTTCCGGAGGTGTCCGCCGATCTCCTCCTCACGTTCGAGGAGAATCACCTTGTCACCAAGATTAGCCAGACGCGAAGCCGCCGTCATTCCGGCTACTCCTCCTCCAATGATAACAGTTGTCTTAGTCATATCAGAAAAACTTTAACACCGATGGCGCATCAGGTTTCCCCAGATCCTGTCCATCCTTTCCCAGGAATTTCTTAGAAGTGTTGTAAGGGATCCCGATCTTATTCAACAGTGGCTCAACCGGTACCTGGTGTACCTGCAAACCCAAATCCCATGGATCGTAGCCCAGAATCAAGCCAGCCAGCTCCTCGTAGGTAAGTACCGGGATTCCCTCGCCGTTTTCGCCATAGGTCGTTCCCTCCATTTCGCTGAGTGTATATTGCCATCTGTCGAGAAACATCGGGCAGCCCGGACAGTTTGTAAGAATGAAATCGGGCTTGTATGGTTTCATCGATTCAAATTTCTTTTTCGAATTTGCCAGGGAGTACCCCCTGTTGGCTCTCACCAGATACTGCCGGAAGCCAAAGCCACAGCAATGCCTGCGTTCGGGATAGTCAACTACTTCACCGCCCCACTCTTCGATCATTCCAACCAGTACATACGGATACTCGGCGCCACCCACACCTTTAGAAGGGAACATCTTTGAGTAGTGACACCCGATATGTTCAACCACACGGAGGGGTTTCCCGGTTTTATGATCTACCAATCGTCTGATCCCGCGTGCTGTAATCTCTTTCCTGAACCGGAAAATGACATCGCTTGCATGGGCAACATTTCTGGGAAGTTCAAACTCACGCCCTGTCGCCTCTTTCAGGTAACCTCTCACCTTTTTCAACACGTCGGGGAAGTGCTTCCAGGTTTCCAAAACCTCACTGTACAACCCGAAAGATGTGATACAGGAGGTGACGAAGTTCTCATAACCCGATTCCGTCATCAGCGAAAATTGCCTGGCAATGACTGTCATTGCTGTATCGAAGGGGACAACATCACTATGGTATCCGATGCCGGAACAGGTGGTATGTGCGGCATTTTCGTAAACGTCTTTCTTCAGTTCCTCCTGCATGATACGTAAGAAGGCTTTCTCGGAACCGGGGAAAAAGTTTTGTCTGATACAACTTCTGACATAGAAATAACGGTCATCAGCAATCTCTTTCTGGTAATCCTGCCAGATTCTCTTTTTCCCTTCAATGATCATTCTGTCGTCGTGTGTTTGGGGTCGTTTGTTGTGTAAATATGGTGCACATATTCACTATCAAGGCTGTTGTTCAACTCCATACCCATCTCTTTTGCTTTTTGTCGGCTGCACTCCTCTATTTTATTAAACCGGCGAGTACCGCCTGTCACATCAAAAATCTTTTTCAGCTCCAGAAGGTCTTCGTCAGGGACCTTCCGCAGGATCCCCGGACCTGTCTTGGCATAGTTAGCTCCCAGCCGGTTCATCACTTCTTCGATATGTTCGACCTCCCATTTCCAGATAGGGCCTTGCTCAGGATGCGCTTCGGGTCGGACTTCGATAGGGAACATACAGTATCCATATTCAAGAATCCACTCTCCCACGGTCCGTTTAATAGCTAGTTGTTGCCTTCCTTTCTCCGATTCGGTAAAGTACCCAAGGTCTTGGGACAATCCCCGAAGGACAGTGATCAGAAGCCCGGGCGCATTGCCACGTGGACAGCGGGTAACGCACGACATGCACTCCCCGCAATACCAGATCATATCTTCTTTCAATAACGCTTCTATCTTCTCTTCATCTTTGGTTTGGAGGATATCAACGATTTGGCGTGGCTGGTAGTTGTAGAACTCGGCTGCCGGACAAATGGCAGTACAGGTGCCGCAGTTCAGGCAGGCTTTGAGTCCTTCCTTAAACCTGACATCCGCAGCCATTAAATCATAGAGTCTGCCCATTCACAGTTAATTATTTAACAAATGTAGGAAAAAAGGGCTTCAATCCAGGATCCAGCATCTAGTCTTTATCAAAAACATATTCCAGAATATTGGTTCCCATTTGTAGCGCTTTCTGGCGGGTTGGTTCAGAGTCGTTGTGCACCCGCGGGTCTTCCCAGCCATCTCCCAGGTCACATTCATACGTATAGAAACAGATTAGTCTACCTTGCCAGATCAGACCAAATCCTTGGGGGGCTTTGCCGTCGTGTTCATGAATCTTCGGAAGGCCGTTAGGAAAGTTGTATTTCTGATGATAAATTGGATGGGTATAGGGGAGTTCAATAAAATCGAGTTCAGGGAAGACAAACTTCATCTGAGGCCGGATGTATTTATCCAGTCCGTAGTTGTCGTCAATATGCAAAAATCCTCCCGCCATAAGGTATCCCCTCAGGTTCTGCGCCTCCTGTTGTGAAAAGAGCACATTCCCATGGCCCGTCATATGGACAAAAGGAAAATTAAAGATCTCTTTACTTCCTACATCCACTGTGGCAATATCCTCACTGATATTCGTCCCGAGGTTTTGATTGGTAAATTTCACGAGGTTAGAAAGTGATGTAGGATTGGCATACCAGTCGCCCCCTCCACTATATTTTAACAGTGCAATCTGGAATGACGGTGGCCTGGCGGATAGGAAAGTGAGGAGGATAAGGAGAAGAAATAGGGAACGTTTCATATTCGATAGGAAATTCTTGGACAAAGATATGAGAAAAGTTGGTAGTGGGCGATGTGAGTAGGGGCGGGTTCTGAACCCGCCCCTACTCACCATTTTTTATCTGCACAGTCGTACAAGCTACCACCCCTGCAGTCTCGGTCCGCAGCCGGCTGTTTCCCAGGCTGACAGGGATGAATCCCTCCTGGATTGCTTGCGTCACCTCTTCCGGCGAAAAGTCCCCTTCGGGTCCAATAAGAATGAGCGCAGGTTTGCCGGGTTTATAGATCGTCTGAAACAATGCTTCGGAACCAGTCTCACAATATGCAATAAATTTCTGACCTGAGAATTCCTCCCGGATCAACGCTCCAAAACGTTTTGGTTCATGGAGAGCTGGCAACCAAGTTTTTAGCGATTGTTTCATGGCCGCAATCAGGACCTTTTGCAGCCTCTCTGTTTTCACACCTGTACGTTCCGAATGGTCGCAAACCATCGGGGTGATCTCGTTGATTCCAATCTCAGTTGCCTTCTCCAGGAACCATTCAAACCGGTTGATGTTTTTAGTCGGAGCTATCGCGATATGAAGGTGATATGAATTAGTAATCAGTTCTTCAGTAGAAACCAGATTTACACGGCAGGTTTTCGGATTGGCATCCACAACTTTGCACCGGTAGAGATGGCCTTTCCCATCTGTCAGAAGCAGCAAATTCCCCTCTTTCAATCGCAGTACGCGGACAATATGAGCCGACTCCTCCCGGTCAAACTGGTGGGAAGGGGGGGTAATGCTGGGGGAATAAAACAGGTTCATGCTAGTTTCGGTTTCCTGATATACTTTCCGTCTCACGTCTCACGTCTCACGTCTTACGTCTCACGTCTCACGTCTCACGTCTC
>CAYUZX010000036.1:3331-34180 GCA_964449285.1 uncultured Prolixibacteraceae bacterium | reverse complement strand
CAATATCATTTGGTCGAATGTGGATGACTTCACTCAAACGTAAACCAGCAGAGTAGATCAGATAGTCCCGTATATCCTCTTCTGTAATGTCATCCAAAGGTTTATCATGAAAATAATCGAAAAACATCCTGAACATGCACGTATAGGTCTTGATTGTGCTCTGACTATACTCCTTCATCTTAAGGGTTTTGATCATCTCAATAGGCACTCCCGGATTTTCACCCTTTATAAAAGTAACGAAGGCCATTTATTCATATATTTGCTCATGCAAATGTACAACAAGGTGTCAGGTGAAATGTCGCTAGATGTTAGTAAAAGGAGCGTGTTTTGAATTTAGCGGAGACAATGATGAATTAGGAATTTCAGGTGTTTTATCGGGAAACGGAAAGCTATGATAAAGTTGAATAAGATACAAAAAGTGATCCTGTGGATCGGGATTTTTTTACTGGTTGCGATGACCCTATACCCTCCCTGGACAGCTGTGACCAGCCCTCCTGATTATAACGTTACCAAATCAATCGGATATGGTATCTTTATGCGTCCTCCACACAGTCCCCTTGGATTTGAATCCTATGTAGTGATTAACTACGGAAGACTTTTTCTCCAGTGGGCAGGACTGGCAATTATTGCCGGGTTTTTGATGTGGCTGGTGAGAAAAAAATAAATATATTTGTATTCAACTAAAACCGCCAATAGATGAGCCTAGTCAAAGAGTTTAAAACATTTGCCATGCGCGGCAATGTGATTGACATGGCTGTAGGAATTATCATTGGTGCAGCCTTCGGAAAAATCATTGCATCACTGGTCGCTGATGTGATCATGCCCCCAATTGGCCTCCTTGTCGGAGGAATCGATTTTACCTCTATCATCATTACCCTTAAAAACCCTGTCACTGACCCTGCTTCTGGTGAGATTCTTAAAGCGGGAGTAGTGATGAAAATAGGAACATTCATTCAAACGTTTGTCGACTTCATCATCATTGCATTTGCCATCTTTTGGATGATCAAAGGAATTAATAAATTAGAAAGGAAAAAAGAAGAACCGGCAGCGCCTGCATCACCCCCACTACCTACAATGGACCAGGAGCTGTTAACAGAGATCCGGGACCTATTAAAGAAGGATGAATGACAAATGACAAACATTGCAATCTGAACGATGAAAAAAAATATT
Source organism: uncultured Prolixibacteraceae bacterium (assembly GCA_964449285.1). Lineage (GTDB taxonomy): Bacteria > Bacteroidota > Bacteroidia > Bacteroidales > FEN-979 > QYOJ01. Next base: position 33,010 of record CAYUZX010000036.1, on the reverse strand, counting down.
TATCTTTTTATATTTCTCCTGCTTGCGGGCGTTGTTGTTGGTCAGGATATCAAAGATGTTGCTGCTGCGGTTACTAAACCCAAGACCGGTATCTCGGCCGATTCAACCAAATACTGGAATGTTAGCGGCATGGGAACATTGAATGTTTCACAGGCGGGTTATTCAAACTGGGCAGCAGGAGGGGCAAACTCCCTGGGGCTAATAGGGATGATCAACCTGAATATCAATTACTCAAAAGGGAAGCATGCCTGGGCAAACATCATTGATCTGGCTTATGGCTTCCAGATGATTGGCATCGGGAGCAGTGCCCAGCAGTACAATAAAACCGATGACAAGATCGAGATCACCAGTACGTATGGGTATGCTATCTCCGAGAATAAAAAGTGGTATCTCTCTACCCTGGTGAATTTCCGGACACAATTCTCCAACGGCTATAAATACCCCGACGACAGTACAGTGATCTCCACCATCATGGCGCCAGGTTACCTGGTTGCCGGGGTCGGCATTACCTATGTTCCTTCAACATGGTTCAGAGTTTACCTTTCCCCTGTTTCAGGCAGGTTTACTTTCGTGCTCGATACAGCCCTATCCAATGCAGGTGCATACGGCGTGACACCTGGGAAAGAATCCCTGGGTCAATTCGGAACCTATTTCCGTGCCGACTTCAACAAGGATCTGGCCAAGAATGTCAATCTCACCTCCTCACTCGAACTCTTTACTGATTACCTGAACCACTTTGGAAACATCGATGTAAACTGGAATGTGCTCTTAACTATGAAGGTGAACAAATGGCTGGCAGCGAGCATCAACACCAATCTGATCTATGACGACGATGTTATCATTAAATCTTCGCCAACAGATGCAGGCGGACCACGAACACAGTTTAAGGAGATTATCGGAATAGGACTCTCTTATAAATTTGACTGATATCTGATGCCAGATACCGGATATCAAATACGGGAAACCAACAACCCAAAATACGAAATACAAAATACGAAACTCGAAACCTGAAACCTGAAACTATTATGGCAACGAAATCAATCTACGACCAGGGTCTCCCTCATGACGAGATCATGTACCGGAAACATTTTCAACGAGGAAACGATTTCTGCAAGATTGAGCTCTTCCGATCGGCCCGCGAAGAGTTCATTGCAGCGTTGCATTATAAACCCGGAGATGAAGCTTCAAAAAAGTTGGAGGCTGATTGCCACAGGCAAATCCAGCAGGATGCCAAAAAGGTTTATGTAATCGTACCTATCGTGCTGGCCATTATTGCGGCCGTGATTATTTTCGTTTAGCTCTGGTATCTTTGCGCTCATGCAAGAACGCAAACTTAAAATTATCAGAGAGGATCCCTGGCTTGAACAAGCTGAAACAGAGATCCACGACAGGTACCGCCGATACCGGGAACGACTGAATTCCATTGAATCTGAAGAGGGGACTCTCAGCCGTTTTGCTGACGGATATACCTATTTCGGTATCACATACAACCGTAAAGAAAAAGGCTGGTATTACAGAGAGTGGGCGCCACATGCCGAAGACCTCTACCTGTTTGGAGATTTCAATAACTGGCAACGCTACTCTCACCGGATGAACCGCCTGGAATATGGTATCTGGGAGATATACCTGCCCGAAGAGAAGTATAAAGAGCATTTCACACATCAAAGTAAGATCAAAGTCCTTGTTCATTCCGAAATGGGATGGCAGGAGCGTATCCCCGCCTATATCCAAAGGGTGGTGCAGGATCCAGGCACACTTGATTACGCCGGGCAGGTGTGGCTGCCTCCAAAATCTTTCAACTGGGAAGGAGATGCGTTCTCCATCGGCCGGCTTAAGGAGTTATTTATCTATGAAGCCCATGTTGGGATGTCGCAGGAACGGCATGGGGTGGGTACGTTTGTAGAGTTTGCTGATTACATGATACCTTACATCAAAAATGCCGGATACAATACGATTCAGCTGATGGCTATTGCCGAACACCCCTACTATGGATCGTTCGGGTATCATGTGACCAACTTTTTTGCTGTCTCCAGCCGGTTTGGCACCCCGGAAGATCTGAAATACCTGATCAAAAAGGCTCATGAACAGGGCATTGCAGTGATCATGGATATGGTTCACTCCCATGCTGCCAAAAATACCCTGGAAGGGCTTAATGGGTTCGATGGATCAGGGCATCAATATTTTCATGCAGGCGAACGCGGTGATCATCCTCACTGGGACTCAAAGATTTTTGACTACGGGAAACGGGAAGTCCTCCGGTTTCTGCTGTCAAATGTCAAATTCTGGATGAAGGAGTTTCATTTCGACGGCTTCCGGTTCGATGGTGTTACCAGTATGATCTATTTCGATCATGGCTTCCGGGAAGTTTGGGACCTGAACGGATTTTTTAAAACAGGCGTGGAGTGGGATGCTATCACCTACCTCCAGCTAGCTAATACATTAATACACAAGCTCAAGACAAAAGCAGTCTCGATCGCTGAGGATGTGAGCGGGATGCCGGGAATGTGCCGGCCGGTCGGAGAAGGTGGAATCGGGTTTGATTACCGGCTGGGAATGGCGATTCCCGACTACTGGATCCGGGTCCTGAAAGAGAAGGTGGATGAAGATTGGAATATTCACGAACTCTGGCACGCCCTGAACGACCACCTGCCTTCTGTTAAAACTGTGGCTTACTGTGAGTCCCACGACCAGGCACTTGTTGGCGACCAAACACTCGCATTCCGTCTGATGCAGTCTGAGATCTATTTCAGGATGTCAAAACGCGACCAGAGTGTGGTCATCGACCGGGGGCTGGCACTCCATAAGATGATCAGGTTAATCACAATCTCACTTGGAGGACAGGCTTACCTGAACTTCATTGGCAACGAATTCGGCCATCCCGATTGGATCGACTTCCCAAGAGAAGGCAACAACTGGAGTTTTCAATATGCCCGCAGACAATGGTCACTAAGCGAAAATCCTGACCTGAAATACCGTTACCTGGCTGAATTTGACCGGGCCATGATCAGGTTTGCAAAAATACATCACATCCTGTCTCAGGATTATGGCACCCAACTCAACATGGATGATGCGAATAAAACCATCGTATTTGAGAAACAGAAGCTGATCTTTGTCTTTAATTTCCACCCCGACCGATCTCTCCCCGGCTACTCCTTCCAACTGCCTGAGCCAGGAGATTACATTACTGTATTGAACACAGACAGTGTCGAATTTGGCGGCCAGGGACGTGTTGACGAATCACAAAAGCACATGACCACCTACGATTCGAAGAGCAAGTCCCACTGGCTCACCATATACAACACCAATCGCACAGCCCAGATCTTCATGCGGGTTTAAACCCGGATCGCTGTACGAATCTGAGAGAAAACGATTACTTTTGCATCAACAATAAAACCATGAACATGAACAAATCTGCGATCAGGTTAGTGCTTCTACTGCTTTTGATTACTCACCTAAGTGTTTTGAAAGCCTCCGGCGAAATCGCCGATACGTCATACAACTTCCTTTTTAACCTGAATATGACCAAAGCCATTCAGGATGGTATTTTTAATCCCGATTCCGACTACGTCTATGTCGATTTTGAAGAGAGCATCCCCGATCTTCTGCTGCTTGAAGGCTCAGAACGTGTCTTTAGCGGGCTGATCCAGCAGGGACTTGATTCGGGTACTACCTATCACTTCCAGTTCCGGATCAATGATACGATCGTTGAGTCGATCAACAGGGAAATTACGGCATCTCCAGGAGTTACAGAGATCAAATCGTGGTGGAATGATGAATACCTCAACACGACTACATTCAGTGTAGATTTCTCAGGAACCCCCGATTCTGTCTTCAGCATAGGGCTGGACACCTTACAGATGATGGGCGACATGACAGCGTGGGAACCCGTCCGGCTACAGCGGGTTGGGACCTCCTACAACTTCGATATTACCTACCACCTCGATCCCTCCATCCTATACGAATATATTTTCCGTATCAGACGAGACAGTATAATCACGTATGAGAATTTCGGCGGATTGAGCCGGATGTTTTTCCCTCCTGATACCACAATCACTGTTGTGCAGTATTTTAACAATCAGGATACAACGAAGATTTTGCTGACACTTGAGTGTAACATGAACATCCAGCAAGAGTTGGGAAATTTCGACCCTCAAACCGACTTTCTCGATGTTGCGGGAAATTTCAACGATTGGGGAGCATGGGATCTCCTTTACGATCCCTATCAAACAGGTCGTTATACGGTGTCGAAAATGTTTGACGATTCACTGATTGGTGGAGCTCCCCTTGAGTTCAAATTCCGGATTAACGGATCGTGGGCCACGGCCGAACTCGACAGCCTCGACCCCCGTTCATATGTTCTTCAACCGATTGACACGAACGGAAACCCCAATACTTACATCTGCTGGTACAATAACGTGGGGCCGGTGGTTCCCTCTCCGCCATGGGTCACTGACCTTTATATCCAGGGACTGCTGGAGATAAAACAGTTTCTCACAGGGTCGTACCTCTATCATGATCTGAGCGGCATTCCCGAAGGAAACTCTCTATACAAATGGTACCGGGCCGATTCGGTGGGAGCCATACTGGAGCCGATCGATAGTGCCTGGACCATCAACTACACCACCGACAGCATTGCGGATCTGGGGAAATACATTGTATTTGAAATAACTCCGGTGGCAGCTTACGGTGAGGACACCCTGGGTCTGCCAGTGCAAGTGTATACTACGGGCCGGATCGGTGCCGTCGGCATTCCAGAATTTGCGCAGAACACAATACTTCTCTACCCTAATCCGGCTAACCGGTTTCTCAACTGCGAGTCGGCTTTTCAGATTGAACGATTTGAAATTTACAACATGAGTGGCGTACCTGTTTATCGTTCCGGCCGCATCAATGATTTTAGAATCCAGACTGACCTTGCACAACTTGCACCCGGACTCTATCTCTTCAGGGTTTACAGCAAAGGGCTTCTGCCGGTGAATAAACGGTTTGTTAAACTATAACTCCGGAATCATTATTTGCTAATCCCTAATCTCTCAGAAAGGCATGACCAATAAGCCCCAACTTTCCTTCTGGCAGATCTGGAACATGAGTTTTGGTTTCCTTGGAATCCAATTCGGGTGGGGGCTTCAGATGGCGAACATGAGCGCCATATATGAATACCTGGGTGCTGAACCCTCTGCTATCCCATTACTCTGGCTCGCTGCTCCCCTCACAGGACTGATTATTCAACCAATCATCGGGAACATGAGCGACCACACCTGGAATCGTCTGGGTCGTAGGCGTCCCTATTTTCTGGTAGGAGCGATCCTTTCCTCGTTTGCGCTGATTCTTATGCCCAACGCGTCTGCTTTGTGGATGGCAGCAGGACTGCTTTGGATTCTGGATGCATCGATCAACATCTCAATGGAACCATTCCGGGCTTTCGTTGCAGATAAGCTCCCCGAGGAGCAGCGGGCACGTGGATTTGCCATGCAAAGCATCTTTATCGGACTGGGTGCAATCATTGCTTCCGCCCTGCCATGGTTACTTACCAACTGGTTTGATGTGAGAACCGGTTCTTCCGGTGGAAGCGCTATCCCACTTACGGTCAAAATCTCATTTTATATCGGAGCTGCTGCTTTTTTCGGCGCCGTGCTCTGGACCATCATCCGTACGAAGGAGTACCCGCCAGCAGATATGGCTGCATTTGCCGCAAAAAAAGCGGAGAAGAAGAATCTGTCACGGTTCTTTTCTGAAATTTTTCAAGACATTCTTCACATGCCGATTGTGATGAAAAAATTGGCATGGGTCCAGGTATTTACCTGGTTGGGGCTCTTTTGTATGTGGCTCTATTTCCCGGTTGCAGTTGCCAGGAACGTTTTCGGCGCCCCCGATGAAACGTCACCCATATACCAGGAAGGGGTCGAATGGGCCGGCATTTGTTTTGCCATGTACTCGTTAGTGTGCTTCATCTATGCCTTTCTGCTCCCGGTAATTGCAAGTAAAATAGGCATGCGGTGGACACATATTGTTAGTCTTACCAGTGGGGCGGCTGGACTTATTTCCATCATGTTGATTCATGAACCCTGGATCCTGTTGTTGTCGATGACCGGCGTTGGCATCGCATGGGCAAGTATCCTCTCCATGCCCTATGCTATCCTCTCGGGCCACCTGCCCCCTGAAAAGACAGGTGTGTACATGGGGATATTCAACTTCTTTATAGTCCTGCCCGAAATTGTGGCATCCCTGGTTTTTGGCTGGGTTATGATGAGTCTGCTCGACAACAACCGCCTGGCTGCCGTAGTAGCCGGGGGAGTCTTTTTATTGGTTGCGGCAGGATTTATGCTGAGGATAAAAGACGAGGGAAAATGAAAATGAAGAATGAACTTTTTTCTGAACGCGCCAGCGGGATTCTCCTGCATCCCACTTCACTCCCCGGAAAATTTGGAATCGGTACTCTGGGAAAAGCAGCATTCGATTTTATTGATTTTCTTGAACTGAGCAAACAGCAATATTGGCAGATCCTGCCACTTGGACCTACCGGGTATGCAGATTCTCCTTACCAGTGTTTCTCGGCACATGCGGGCAACCCGAACCTCATCGACCTGGAACTTCTGATAGATGAAGGATTATTGCTTCAAAAAGATCTGGCTGCCTTCCCTGCTTTTGAAGAGGGGTTTGTTCAATTCGATGAAGTTCAGAATGTCAGAAGTCCCCTGCTTAAGAAGGCGTATGAGAACTTTCGTTCTGAGGCCGACGAAACAGAAAAGCTGAAGTACCGCAACTTCCTGAAAGAACATTACAAATGGCTCAATGATTTTGCCCTTTTCATGGCCATTAAAACCAACCTGGAGTTGAAACCCTGGTATCAGTGGGAAGATGACATCAGACAGAGGAAACCCAATGCCTTGAAGAAATTCCAGGATGAACTGAAAGAGGAGACAGGCTACTACAAGTTTATCCAATATCAATTTTCCAAGCAATGGACCAAGGTAATGGAGTATGCTCACCGGAAGACAATCCGGATTATTGGAGATATTCCGCTCTACGTTGCACTCGATAGTGCAGATGCCTGGGCTAATCCCGGCATTTTTGAGTTCAATGAAAAACAAATGCCAATCCGCGTAGGCGGTGTGCCTCCCGACTATTTCTCAGAAACAGGTCAGCTTTGGGGAAATCCCCTTTTCCGCTGGACCGACCAGAAAGAAAACGTTTACACATGGTGGAAAGAGAGGATTGCGACCAATCTGTTTCTTTTCGATTTTATCCGTATCGACCACTTCCGTGGATTTGCCGCATACTGGGCTGTTCCTTACGGAGAAAAAACGGCTGTGAATGGAGAGTGGATCGAAGGACCGGGAAAAGATTTCTTTGATGCCATGCTGAACCATTTTGGTAAACTCCCAATTATTGCTGAAGATCTCGGTGTGATCACACCCGATGTGGAGGAGTTACGAGACCTTTATGGGTTCCCGGGAATGAAGATCCTGGAGTTTGCTTTCGACTCTGCAGAAGCGAACGACTATATCCCGTATAACTACACGCGGAACTGCATCGTTTATACAGGAACACACGACAACGATACGGTTGTTGGATGGTTTAACGATGCAGAAAAGGAAGATAAAGATTTTTTACTGGACTACCTCCACACGTCGGGCGATGAGATCAACTGGGATTTGATCCGCCTGGCCTGGAGTTCCGTTGCAACTATGGCCATTGTACCTTTGCAGGACCTGCTGGGGCTGGATTCTTTAGGACGTATGAATGTGCCAGGAACGACAACCGACAACTGGCGATGGAGGGCAAAATCGTCAGACTTCACACCCGAACTGGCCGCAAAGCTTGCCAAACTCACTGTAATCTATGGGAGAGCGAACGTAGAAAAATAACAATATCATTTTATAACGTCGACTATGAGAAGCATCTGTTTTCTACTTATTTCCCTGAGTATAAACATGATGGCTCAGAATAACCGGGAGTTACAGGTGGAGCCCCCATGCTGGTGGACCGGTTTCAGGAATCCCGAACTCCAATTACTGGTACATGGGAAGAATATCTCCTCCACTACCGTACATATCAGCTACCCCGGTGTTGAATTGATCTCTGTTGATACAGTCGTAAACCCGAATTACCTCTTCCTTACACTGAAAATATCGCCCGAAACAAGACCGGGATCATTCCCCATCCGGTTCATGAAGAAGAAAACTGCGGTATCAGAGATCAACTATGAACTCTTGGAACGGAAAGACTCCAATGGCCTTTTTCAGGGCTTCGATCCGTCGGATGTGATCTACCTCCTGATGCCCGACCGGTTCGCCAACGGCGATACTATAAATGACAACCTCCCCGGCATGCTTCAACCTGTCGACAGGTCCAATCCCGACGGAAGGCATGGCGGAGACATCCAGGGGATCATCAACCACCTGGACTACCTGAAGGATCTGGGTGTAACAACTCTATGGATCAACCCCCTGTTGGAGAATAACCAGGCAATATACTCCTACCATGGGTATTCCGCTACAAACTTCTACATGATTGATCCACGATTTGGCACGAATAAAGACTACCTGAAATTGTCTGATGAAATTCACAAGAGGGGCATGAAGCTGGTTATGGATATGGTGTTTAACCATTGTGGAAGCGACCACTGGTGGATGGAGGATCTCCCCTCCCCCGGCTGGATCAATGAATGGCCGGAGTTTACACGTTCCAATTACCGGGGAGGCACTGTCAGCGATCCCTATGCGGCTCCGTCCGACAGGGTAAGGTTTGTTGAAGGGTGGTTTGACAAAACCATGCCCGACCTGAACCAGCACAACCCCTTCCTGAAAAACTACCTGATTCAGAATAGCATCTGGTGGATTGAATATGCCGGACTGGATGGGATTCGTCAGGATACACATCCTTACCCCTTCAAGGATATGATGGCCGAATGGGGAAAAAGGGTGATGGACGAATATCCCGATTTCAATATCGTTGGTGAGTGCTGGCTCGCCTATCCAGCAGCTGTATCCTATTGGCAAAGAGATGCCTGCAACCGTGACGGATACAATTCCAACCTGCCATCGGTCTTTGATTTCCCCTTGTATGATGCGCTTAAAGTTGCTTTTAATGAGCCCGATGGTTGGAGTACAGGAATTTTGAGACTCTATGAAGTCCTCTCACAGGATTTTGTTTATCCCAACCCATCCAGCCTCGTCGTATTTGCCGATAACCACGATATAAACCGCTACCTGGACACCCAGGGAGATGATGTGAGAAAGCTGAAGATGGCCATGGCTTTTATCCTCACCACCCGCGGCATCCCACAAATTTACTATGGAACGGAACTCCTGATGACGACAGGGGAAGATGAGGGACATGGATCGATCCGTAAAGATGTAATCGGGGGATGGCCTGCCGATACAAGAGATGCCTTCACGCGGCAGGGCAGAACCCCGGCAGAGCAGGATATATATAACTATCTCCATACAATTCTCCAGTGGCGGAAAAACACACCCGTTATTCACACAGGCCATTTACAGCACTTCATCCCACAGGACGGAGTGTATGTCTATTTCAGATACAATGCAACAGATACGGTGATGGTGGCGATGAATAATAATGCAACGGAAACTACACTGAATACCATACGGTTCAGTGATTTCTTGCATCCTGGTGACATTGGGTATGAGATCATTACTGGGGAGCAGTTGTCTGATCTCTCAACTCTGAAACTGGCTCCGAAGTCGGCACTGATTATTGAACTAATAACCAAATCACAAATTCGTAATTGAACGCCATGCTCGCTATTCAGAAAAACCTCTCCAGAACGTTTTACGTCATCCTCGGACTTCCCTCCACCGCCATGGGATTCGCGTTATCAATCCAGATCGCCGTATTGAGCTGGATTCTTTATACCCGCTACGGTCTGGATATCCATGAAATCGGTATCGTTTGGGCGGCTGGACCGATTGCCGGAATCATCGGGCAACCCATCATCGGACTCATCAGCGACAAGATCTGGTTCTGGGGAGGACGACGGAGACCCTTTATCATCATTGGCGGTATACTTGCTGCCATGTCGATCCTGGCACTCCCGTTTCTCGACAGGCTCAACGACTTTTTCGGGATCGGGAGCCTGATGGCTGTTGCAATCACGGTTGCCTTAACCCTTGACCTGTCGATCAACATCAGCTTCAACCCCACCCGCTCCATCATAGCCGATGTCACCCCTGACGGACAACCCAGAACCAAAGGGTTTACCTGGATGCAATCTACTTCCAACCTTTTCGGAAGCCTGGCTTACCTCACCGGCGCCCTCCTGGGTAACTACACCCTCATCTATGCCGGCGTTGCGATTGTCTTTCTCTTTTCCATTGGCCCCCTCTTCTTCATCAGGGAACCCCGTGAACTGACTGAAACGAAACCGGATTCAGATTCCAAAACCGAAAAACAAACTGTTACGCCGACCCAATGGGGTGAGCTTTTCAAACTCTATTTTGCCCATAGTTTCTCATGGCTGGGAATCCAAACCATGTTCATCTACATTATCGCTTTCATTGAACAGAAGATCCATCCGGAAACGGTAATTCAGACAGGTCAGATGATCGGCTGGTCATTTTTTATCCTGAATGGCATTGGCTTTATCTGGCCAGCGTTTCTGCTGGAACCCATGAGTAAAAAGATCGGCCGTGTCAATACACAAGTAATCTGTGTTGCCTCGATGTCACTTGGCTATTTCGGCATTACGCTCTGGGCTCATAACGCCATCTTGCTATACATCCTTATGGGAGTGCTCACGTTTGGATGGGCGGCCGTGGTCAGCTTGCCATTTGCAATTATGTCGGAGATGGTAAACAAAGCCAGAATGGGGTTTTTTATGGGAATCTTTAACCTCTCCGTAGTACTGCCACAGCTTGTCGCCAGCTTTGTGATCGGAGGCATCGTGCAAAGATCGGCCAACAAAAACATCATTTTCATCATCAGTGGCATCTCTCTTGCAATTTCGGCAGTTCTCTGGCTGACAGTCAGGGAGAAAAACAAAAAAGAAATCTAATTGAATTATTATGAAACGGACATTAACCGATGAAATCAACTATTTTTCTCATACTGGCGCTGATCCTTCAGATCACCGCCTTACAGGCCCAGCGTTTTCAGCAATTCATTGAACAGGTGAATGCACTGCCCGAAGCCCAACGCCTGGAAGCCGTTGACAGCTTCATGCATGCAGACCACTCGTTCCCATTTACAGAGATGGATACCCTGGTCGCCTTCCTGTATCAGGGAGAGGCCTCCAGTGTGGCGCTGGCAGGAGACTTCACCCAGTGGCAACCATCCATCAAGCTGACCCGGATCCCGGCAACCGATTTCTGGTATGCCAACGCTACGTTTGAGGCTGATGCCCGGCTCGATTACCAGTTTGTAGTTAACGGTTCTTCCTGGATCATCGACCCCCTCAACCACTATACCTGTACCGGAGGGTTCGGGACGAACTCAGAGTTGCGAATGCCATCTTATGCTTTGCCAGCCGGGGTCACGTTTGAGTCATCGATCCCTCACGGCACGGTGGAAGACACCCTTTTTACGAGTTCCTATCTGGGAAACAGCCGTATCATATACATTTACCTGCCACCCGGATATGATACCACTTCCATGGTTTACCCCGTTATGTTATTCCACGACGGAACCGATTACCTCAAACTCGGAGCTGTGCAAAACATCCTGAACTACCTCATTGCCCACCGGCAAATCGCTCCCCTGGTAGGGATATTCGTTCCCCCGGTCGACCGTACAGCAGAGTTTCTCGGAGGGAAGAGAGAAGCCTACCGGAAGTTTATCATCGATGAAGTGATGCCAGCAATGGAGCATCGTTACCGTCTGGATCCCAACCCAGGGAAACGCGGCATGATCGGAGTCTCTAATGGAGGGAATATCTCCTTGTACATCGGAATGAAAAACCCGGAATCGTTCGGGAAGATCGGAGCTCAATCCAGCAATGTAAAAAACAATATCTTAAATACGTTTCAAGGTAGCGAAAAGCTGCCCCTGGAAATTTACCTGGATATCGGCAAATACGACATTGCCTCCTTGATTCCACTCGTAGAGAATCTGGCATCCATCCTCGAACACAAGAACTATGCCTGCCAGCATTTCTCTTTTCCCGAAGGACATAGCTGGGGAAACTGGAAAGGCCATCTCCGTCTTCCGCTGATCCAGTTTTTCCCATATCCCAATCCCCTCTTCAACAAAAGTCAGACACCATGATCAAACATATCTATCTATTGAGTTTTGCTTCCCTGATGATGGTTATAATCTCCTGTAACCGTGCGCCCGGATTGATGATTCCGGAACAACCCCTGATAAACAAACTGGCGCCACCGGTGAGCATGAACAACGATTCCACTATTATCGTGCTTGCCGATTATATTAGCCAACCTACCCGAATCGATTCTGCTGTCACTGATTCCTCCCTCTCTTGTATTTTCTCCTCCGATTCGTCACAGTTGATCATCAGGCAAGCTGCAAAAAAAATTCCTCCAATTTCAGTATTGACTCTCTGGGCTGGAGGATATCCCTGTTCAATTCTCCTGAAGCGTTCTCCGGAGGTATGGGCCAACGTAACGTATGATCCGCGTATGCAACCTTGCAAAACCGTTCAGCTTGCAGGTCAGATGAATGACTGGAACCCGGAAAAGAATACATTTACACAGAAAGACAGTGTTTGGGAGGGTTTTTTATTGCTTTTCCCGGGAAATTATCAATACAAACTGGTGGTAGATGGAACCTGGATAATAGATCCGGGAAACCCGGATTCGGCGGCCAACGGTATTGGTGGATACAACTCCGTGCTTCGGGCAGGGAACCTGATGTCGTCCACCATTCCTTCCATCTTCACTGCTGAAACAATTGAGCAATCGATCCGGATTGGCGGGCTCGAAAAAGCTACGGATTGGATTGTCTTCTGGCAAAACTACCAGCTTCCCCCAACATTCCTTCAACCCGACAGCGCCGGATTAATCATCCGGATCCCGGGAAATGCAGCCGGCATCAAACGAAGTTATATCCGGGTATGGGCCTCCAACGAGAAAGGCAGTTCTAACGACCTGCTCATCCCACTGACATACGGCCAAGTGGTGACTAATCCGGAGGAACTATCCAGAACAGACAAAGAGACCTTGATTCTCTATTTTATGATGGTCGACCGCTTCCGGAATGGAGATACGTTGAACGACCAGCCGGTAGTCGATCCGGATCTGGATCCCAGGGTTAATTATCAAGGAGGTGATCTCCGTGGGATTATGGATAAATTGGACTCCAATTATTTTACAAACCTGGGAGTCAATGCGTTGTGGATCTCACCAGTGACACAAAACCCCTTGACCGCATTCCGCGAATTCCCGGCTCCACACCGAATGTTCTCGGGGTACCATGGGTACTGGCCCATCTCCTTGACCGCCATCGATACCCGGTTTGGTAATGCCGCAGAGATGAAAAAACTGGTAAAGGAAGCCCACAACAAGGATATCAGCGTCATCCTGGATTTCGTTGCACACCATGTACATGAGGACTACCCACTGCTTAAAGATCATCCCGACTGGATTACCTCGGTCGACCTGCCCGGAGGAAGGAAAAATCTCCGGATTTGGGATGAACAACGCCTGACGACATGGTTTGATAGCTTTCTTCCAACCTTCGACCTTTCGAAACCAGAAGTTTATGAACTTGTCTCCGATTCAGCTGCCTACTGGATTGAGGAATACCAGCTGGACGGGTTCAGGCATGATGCCGCAAAACATGTACCTCAAATATTCTGGCGAACGCTCACCCGGAAGTTGGATTCAATCCTGAAACCTCAAAACCGATCCATCTACCAGATCGGAGAGACCTTCGGAAGTCGTGAACTGATTGGAAGCTATATAAATCCGGGGATGCTTGATGCTCAGTTCGACTTCAACCTCTATTGGGAGATACGGAATGCCTTTGCCTTTGATAACACCTCTTTCCGCGACCTGAACATCTCTTTGCTCCAATCCCTCGCTTTTTTTGGATCGCATCATCTGATGGGCAACATCACCGGCAATCAGGATATGGCACGTTTTATCTCATATGCAAGCGGGGCCTTGCGCATGAATGAAGACGACCGGGAGGCGGGGTGGAAACGAAACATACAGATCGTTGATACAACAGGATACAGAAAACTTGCTTCCCTAATGGCATTCAACATGACGATACCGGGCGTCCCGGTAATCTATTACGGGGATGAATTCGGGATGCCTGGCGCCAATGATCCCGACAACCGACGGATGATGAAATTCGACGACCTCTCGACACATGAACAAACCATGCTCAGTATCACCAGAAAACTAGCTCACATGCGTAGCTCTAACCTTGCTCTAATCTATGGCGACTTTATCCCTCTCAACGTAACCGATAAAACGTATGCTTACCTACGCACTTATTTTGATCAAGCAGTCATTGTTGTCTTTAACAAGACCGACAGAAAAATGGATGTGGAGTTCACGATCCCAGACCATTTGGACAAGAGGCAATTCATCCACCAATTCGGCTCTTCCTATACCATAAATGATTTAACGATATCGTTATCTTTGCCGGCAAATTCTTTTGAAATTCTCATTAAGTAAATCTCATTCAAGCGTAATAGAGCAACGAAAGATTATTATCATGAAACACAGGGGAAAGATAAATTTGTCAATGTATAGTGTTTTTGTAATCGTCCTGTTGATTTCATTATTCTCCTTTAAACCTAAACCAAAGGAGAATTCCACACAGTTTCCGCATCCGGATTGGAGCAAAAACGCCACGATCTACGAGGTTAATATCAGGCAATTTACGCCAGAAGGTACGTTTAAGGCTTTCGAAGATCACCTTCCCCGCTTGCAACAGATGGGGATTAAAATTCTTTGGTTGATGCCTGTCCAGCCGATAGGTCTGGAAAAACGGAAAGGATCGCTAGGTAGTCCTTACTCGATCAGAGATTACTATGGTATCAATCCGGAGTATGGTACGCGTGAGGATTTCAAGCACCTGGTAGCCCGGGCACATGAACTGGGCATGTATGTCATCATCGACTGGGTGGCGAATCATACCTCCTGGGACAATGATCTTATCACTGCACATCCCGAGTGGTATAAAAAAGATTCGCTGGGAAACATCATCTCCCCGATTGCCGACTGGAGTGATGTGGCTGGGCTGGATTACAGCCAACAAGAATTATGGGGGTACATGAGAGATGCACTGCTCTATTGGATCAAGGAGTGTGATATTGACGGATATCGTTGTGATGTTGCTGGTATGATTCCAGTAGAATTCTGGAACAGTACCATTCCTGAGATTAAAAAAATAAAACACATTTTTATGCTCGCCGAGTGGGAGACACCTAACATGCATGATACGGCATTTGATGCTACTTATTCATGGGATTTTTACAACCTGATGAACCAGATCGCAAAAGGGGAAAAATTAGCTGATGACATCGATACCCTTTTCGAAAAAGAGCTTCAGACATACCCCCCTCATGCATTTCGGATGCGCTTTACCTCTAACCACGATGAAAATTCCTGGAACGGAACCGAATTTGAAAGACTTGGAGAGGCATCGGAAGCCTTTGCCGTGCTCACCTTTACATTTCCTGGAATACCCCTAATCTATACTGGACAGGAATCGGCCATGAACAAAAGGCTATCGTTCTTCGACAAGGATACTGTCCCCTGGCAAGACTACCGGCTCGAATCATTTTATACTGCGCTGATCAATCTGAAACTCAATTACCCGGTACTGGATGCTGGCGAAAACGGCGGCGCATACCAAAGAGTCCCCTCATCGAATGAGAAGGCTGTTTTTGTATTCATCCGGAAGAATACAGAAAACAAACTTCTCGTGGTTCTTAACCTCTCCTCTGAAAATCAGGAAGTAGAACTGACTGGAAACGACTTCCCCGGAAATTATAAAGAGGTTTTCACTGGAATCATGCAGATATTCAATAAAGGCGAAAGGATCACACTAGATCCATGGGAATACAAACTTTATACAATGCCAATCTAGTAACAAAATTATAACTCGGTTTTGTTAAAAATGCTCATTTCTTCATTATCTTTGTTATTGCTAAAAATTCTCCAACACATATGAAAAAGAATTTACATTTTTACTCCCGGAACGTGCTTTGTTTTCTGGTTCTTCTTTTAGCTTCACTGGGGATGCAAGCGCAAAGTATTGAAGTGCAGGGAACCATTACTGAACAATCGACAGACATATCACTTGTTGGGGTTACAGTTCTTCAAAAGGGCACTGTAAATGGAACAGTAAGTGATGTTTCCGGACAGTATAAGATCACCTTGCCAAAAGGGTCGGTCCTTGTCTTCTCTCTGGTTGGATATGCAACCCAGGAAATCGTTGTTGAAAAAAGCGGCACCATTAACATTGAAATGAAAGTTGAGATTACCAATCTTGAGGAAATCCTCGTGATAGGGTACAGCACCCAAAAGAAAGCAGATAAAACAGGTGCTGTCAGTCTGGTAAAAGCAGATGAACTCAATGGCGGTGTTATCACCGATCCAATTCAAAGTATGCAGGGAAAAGCTGCCGGGGTATTAATTACAAAAAAAGGGGGCGACCCTAATGAGAACTTTTCCGTCAGGATACGTGGAGCTTCCGGGTTTAGTTCCAACACGCAACCATTGTACGTGATTGATGGAATTCCTGGTGCCGATCCGAGTATTGTCTCACCCGATGACATTGCATCATTTACTATCCTGAAAGATGCTGCATCTGCAGCTATCTATGGATCCAGAGGTTCCAACGGAGTCATCATCATCACCACAAAAAAAGGAAATACTGGAATCGCAGGGGAGGGTGGAAAAAATGATGGCGCCTTCTCTACAGTTGAGTTTAGCTCCCAGCTATCCGTAGAGAGAATCTCTAAAAAACTGGATATTCTGGACGCATCTCAAATCCGTGGTTTTGCCAATGACCTGCTTCAGAAGGCTAAGCTCACCCACCCTAATTATACGATCGATAGCGTTTTTATTGATGGTGGCGCCAACACCGACTGGCAGAATGAGATTTACCGTACAGGGATAGCTACATCGAATAATCTGAGTTTTTCTGGCGGAAACAGGCGGAATTCTTATTATGCCGCTGTTAATAATTCTACCTGGCAAGGCGTGATGAGAGGGACCTCAAAAGATCGAACAACTGCACGAATCAGTGTCAGTCACAAAGGATTCAAAGATCGGCTTCTCCTGGCCGGAAATTTATTGGGGTCAATCGAAACAAATGATTACGAAAACTACGATGGGTGGGATAAAGATGATATTATCTACCAGGCCATTTCCCGCAATCCGACAGATCCTGTATATGATTCAGCCGGAGGTTATTACCAAACATCCCGGGTCTTTAATTACGAAAACCCGCTTGCAGTAATTAACGAAGTTACCAACAATCGGAATGCGAAAAATTTTATTGCCAGTTTAAAAGCCGATTTTGAAATCATCGATGGCCTGGTTGCAAGTGTGAATGTCGGATATATCCGTGACGATATTACTACGAATTATTTCAGGCCTTCTGGCTTATACTCCTCTGCTGATAATGGATTCGGGAAAAAGCAGTACACGAATAACAGTCAGAAAGTGATTGAAATTACAGGTATTTATGAAAAGGTATTTAAGTCCGCTCACAATTTCAATGCACTACTGGGTTACTCCTGGCAGGAATCCGTTACTAGCGGATTTTTCTCTCAGGGCGGCGATGCACAGTCCAATTATGCCGGACCTGATAACCTGGCCGTACTGAATGAAGTTAATTGGGGGGATATTGGTTCATGGAAAGGAAAATGGAACCTGATAGGATTCTTTGGACGTGTGCAGTATAATTACAAAAGCAAGTACTATATTTCAGCTTCCTTACGTAGAGACGGCTCCTCCAAATTCGGTGCAAACAACAAGTGGGGATGGTTCCCCACTGCAGCAATTGGCTGGAATATGGAACAGGAAAAATTCCTGAGCAATGTAAAATGGCTAAACCAGCTCAAATTGCGTGCAAGCTATGGTATTTCGGGAAATCAGGAGATTGGCGAATACAGAAGCATGGTATTGTGGGAACCTAGTGGGAAAGCGATAAATCCTGAAACCGGGAAAGAGGTTATCACGTTTAAACCTGCCTGGAATGCCAATCCTGATTTAAAATGGGAAGAGACTTCTGAAATCAATGTTGGATTGGATTTTGCATTCTTAGACAGCAGAATTAATGGTAGCCTGGAGGTCTATTACAAGGTCACAAAAGATTTATTAGGAGAATATACAGTGCCTGTTCCTCCGAACCTGGCCCAGAAAACATTTGCAAACTCAGGTTCACTCTCTAATACAGGAATTGAACTTTTTTTGCAGGCTTACATCGTAACCTTACCTAATTTCAACTGGAAATCAAGCCTTACTGTCTCCCATAATAAAACTGAAATACTTGATCTGGGCGATTATTTCAATGAAAAAGATGGCGTCAGAAAAGAGGGGTATATTTCAGGTCGGGGAATGGTAGGGGAAGAGTATTATGTAACGGGAATCATGGTTGGCCAAGAAATTGGCGCCTTTTATCTCCCCACGTATGTTGCCTTGAAAGACGGAATATTTATATATGAATCCCTTTCCGGTGGCTATACCGACAAACTTAGTGAAGCAAAAAGAACAATTATTGCAACTGCCGGGCCAAAAGTTGAGATAGGATGGTCGAATCTCATCACATTTAAAAAACGATGGACATTGGATTTTGCATTGCGTGCATGGATTGGAAATCATGTGTACAACGCTACCAGGATGTTTTTCGACAACCCGGGAAACCTACCGTCTCTCAATGCGTTGCCTGAAGCCATTGACTGGTATAATGAGGGACGCATATCCGGTGCTTCCATTGCGGATTTCTATGTTGAGAATGCCTCTTTCCTGAAAATGGATTACATCTCTCTCTCCTATGATTTCAATGTTTCGAAAATCAAATGGATGTCAAAACTCTCACTGTATATTTCGGCAAATAATGTATTTACCATCACAGGCTATTCCGGTGTCGATCCCGAAACTACTATTAATGGTTTATCCTTCGGCATAGATCAGTACAATGTTTATCCAAAAACCCGCTCCTATTCAATTGGTTTTAAGGTAACCTTTTAAGTCACACGAACTATGAAAAAAAGATATCTTCTCCTCCTGTTATCATCCATCGCAATATTCTCATGTACCAAGCTTGACGAGGAAGTATTCGATAAAATTCCAGGAAGCATTTATCCCGAAAATGCAGATCAGATTGCTAACTTATCTGTAGAGGCGTATACAAAACTCAAACCAATGGCCGATGACGAGGGATGGTGGCTTCTTGCCCAGGAAATCTCCTCCGACGAACTTTGTGGCCCTACCCGTGGCAGCGATTGGTATGATGGAGGGAAATGGATCAACATGCACAAACATAACTGGTCAAACGACGATGAAGGAGTAAACCGGATGTGGAGCGCTTTCTGGACAGGTATCACAACCTGCAACCAGGTTATTGACATGATGCTTGATCTTCCTCAAAACCCGGCCCTGGTTGCAAAAATGAAAGAGGTCGAAGTCCTCCGTTCATTCTATTATTACATGTTAATCGATAATTATGGAGACGTTCCCTATCTGACAAGCGCCAAGAATGCACCTGCTCTACCATATAAGGTTTCAAGGGAAGCTATTTTCGACAGTCTCGTAAATACAATTAAATCCGCACTTCCCAGCTTGAAAGCGAGTGACATCAAATACATGGCAACAAAATATATGGGATTTGCCTTATTAACCAAACTCTACCTGAATGCTGAAATCTATACCGGCATACCGCATTGGGAAGAGGCAAACAGCTATTGCGACAGTGTCCTTTCAGGGCCTTATTCACTTGAGACAAACTTCCTTGCTCCTTTTGTTACCAACAACGAGAATTCAAGAGAGATCATTTTTTCCATTCCTTATGATGAAAATAACTTCCAGGGATTCCGTATACATATGAGAACATTGCATTACCAGCATAACCTCCGTTTTGACATGCCAGTTGGGCCATGGAATGGGTTTTGTATTGTCCCCACCTTTTACGACACCTATGAAACTTCAGATTTAAGAAAAGAAGGATACAATATCTATGGGCCACAGTTTGATAAAAACGGCAATGTCATAATTGATGGAGAGACACACCAACCTTTGGATATTGACCCGCATGTGCCAGCTTTGTATATGCAACCAGCCGATTTCACTCCGACACAAATCCGAACGACCGGTGCAAGGATAGGAAAATACGAAATTAAAATGGGGGCGAAAGAAAATTTAAGCAACGATCTGCCATTATTCCGATTAACTGACTTCTATCTTGTCAAAGCCGAACTTTTAATCAGATTGGGTGGAAACGGTGATGACTGGATCAACCCGATAAGAACAAGAGCTGGGGTAGCGCCCTGGAGTGGCGCTACCCTTGAGCAACTCCTGGCAGAACGGGGTAGAGAACTTTACTGTGAAGGACTTCGCAGGCAAGATCAAATCCGGTTTGGCACATGGGAAAACGCCTGGTGGGAAAAACTGGCGCATGGTCTTAGCCTCAGAACTTTCCCAATTCCAAAATGGGCAACCGATGCAAATCCTAATTTATTAATACCCTAAACTCTAAATCATTTAGTACCATTATTAATTTAAAACAAATTCTATGAAAAAAGTTAATCTTAAATTTTCGATGATCCTATCTTTCCTCGTATTGATAGGGATTCTTGTGAACGTAAGTTCCTGCAAAAAGGATGAAGAGCCAACTCCGGATCCGGTTATCGTTTTAGATGGATACTACGTCAAAGGCGCCGCAACTGCCTATGCAGACTTTAATACCAATGCATTGATGAAAGTTACGCGCAATGAAGTGAACCAAACCAATCGTGCTTCATTATTGGAGCTCTATATTCCAATCAAAGCCGGTGCTGATGGTTTTAACATCATTCGGGTGGCTGGCGCTGTCCATACGACATTTGGACCAGGTAACCCTTTCGGCGACGTTACACAAGGAACAACTGATGAACCTAAAGTTACCTTTCAACGGGGACTCTATGCCGAAACCGCTACTAAATTTACAGTTCCTTCCGACGGAATGTATCATGTCGTAATCGATTATGATCTTGGGAAAGTCGCTATCGTTCCTGTTCATTGGGGAATTATTGGCGCAGCAACACCTGCAGGCTGGGGCGGTTCAACTGCAATGACTGAATCTGCCTTCAATCTGACAACCATGTCATGGAGTATTACGGATATGGAATTAGGAGGCGGCGACTGGAAATTCCGTTATTCGGATGGTTGGAAAGTTGAACTGGACACTGTGATTGACCTGGGTGGTGGAGTTATAGGTGTGAAATTCAACACCAACTTTGGAGGAGCTGTAAACGCACTGGTGCCGGGTGGCGACAACATTGTAAATGATGATCCTGGCATTTACACAATCAGTTTAAGCTATACACTGGGGGCAGGATATACAGCAACAGCGACTAAAACCGGCAGCCTTCCTATGACAAACTGGACCGGAGTTGTTTGCGATGCAGTTGGCTCTGGAGTCAGTATTGATAACCCAACAGCCGCTGCCGATACCAGTTCATGGGGTTGGGGGAACCAAATGCTAGCTGATAATGGAGGAATTCCAACGGTTGCTGGCAACGACATGTACACATGGACATGGACCGGAATCATCCTTGAAGCAGAAGAGGGATTCAAAGTAAGAACGGTTAACGGTGTGGCTCCTCCTGTTGGAGGCGCAAATTTTGATGCCGGTTATACGGCCCTTAACGTAGCTGCAAGCTCCACCCAAATCGTGGATGATGGAGGAAATCTGAAAGCTACCGTGAAGGGTTCTTACACCATCACGCTCAACATTGATGCCGCAAATAGCGACACCAAAGAAATTATTATCATAGCGAACTAAATTAGTTCAGGCTCTGACTGAATTTCAGTTTTTCAGAGGCTGTCTCTAAAACATGAGGCAGCCTCTTTTTCTTTCTATTTTCGTATCTTTGTTAATACTAAGATGATACTTATGAAACGGCTGAATATTATTTACTTGCTGGTCACGGCTCTTTGGTTACTGGCAAAAGCCGTCTCTGCCCAGGTTATCATAACCTCTCCTGGTTACCCGGTTGATGTTGATTCCTGCACCGTATTTTTCGATGCTACTCAGGGAAATGGAGAATTAGCCAACGTTTCGCCTCCTATCTACGCTCACACCGGCGTAATCACGAATTTAAGCACCTCTCCCTCCAACTGGAAATATGTGGTAGCTGGCTGGACTCTGAATATACCCAAAACACAGATGATTCCATTAGGAAACAACCTGTATAAACTTGTCGTAACACCTTCCATCAGGGAGTATTACGGAGTTCCGGCTTCAGAAAAGATTCTGAAAATGGCTTTTGTCTTCCGGAATTCCGATGGATCGAAGGTAGGCCGAAATAGTGATGGCAGCGATATTTTTGCGGATGTCTATCCCGCCTACACCAGTATAAACATCATCCAACCCGATGAGAATAACCTCCTGTTGAGTTTGAACGATACGATTGTAATAGAAGCTTACAGTCCGCTAGCTGATTCCCTTTTCCTAGTCGTGAATAATTCCATCGTTAAATCGGTGGCAGGACAATTGATCACCGATACCATCCTGGCTGATAACTTCGGACAAAACTGGATGAACCACTATGTAAAAATTATTGCGCAAAATGACACTATCCAGGCCGCCGATTCCTTCGCATATATGATCATCCCTCCGCCGCCTGTGTTAAACCTCCCTTCAGGCATCGTGGACGGCATCAACTATATCGACAGCACTACCGTCATCCTCTCCCTGTATGCACGGGGGAAGAGAAACTGCTTTGTCACCGGAGATTTCAATGACTGGGGAATCGATTCCCTTCATTATCTGTTCAAAACTCCTGACGGCAACAGGTTTTGGGTGGAATTAAACAACCTGGTTCCTCAGAAAGAGTACATCTTTCA
The DNA here is from genome assembly GCA_964449285.1 of uncultured Prolixibacteraceae bacterium. Classification (GTDB taxonomy): domain Bacteria; phylum Bacteroidota; class Bacteroidia; order Bacteroidales; family FEN-979; genus QYOJ01. The sequence continues at coordinate 10,019 of CAYUZX010000036.1, read as the reverse complement.
ATACTTGGTTGATGGCTCTTTGAGGATTGGAGACCCTTACGCCGATAAAGTCAGCGATCCGGACGACAAGTATATCTCAGACTCTACTTATCCCAATCTGATCCCTTATCCCACCGGCAAAACCACCGGGATTGCCACCGTTCTTCAAACAGCTCAAGACCCATATCCCTGGGGACCCTCCGATTTTAACCTTCCGGATGTCCCAGACCTCTTTATCTATGAGATCCTGATTCGGGATTTTACAGCAAAGCATGACTTTCCTTCGCTGATCGACACGTTGGACTACCTGAAAAATCTTGGGGTTAATGCGATTGAATTGATGCCTGTCATGGAATTCGAAGGCAATCTCAGCTGGGGATACAATCCCGATTTCAGTTTTGCCCTGGATAAGTACTATGGCACTAAAAACAGCTTCAAAGAACTGGTGGAAGCAGCTCACACCAAAGGAATTGCAGTGATCCTCGATATCGTTTGCAACCACCATTTCGGGCAATCTCCTCTTGTCAGATTATACTGGGATGGTTCTACGCAGCGCCCTTCAACCGATAATCCGTGGTTCAACCAGATCCCAAAGCATCCTTATAATGTGGGCTATGACTTCAATCATGAAAGTTATCACACTAAAATCTACATGGAACGGCTGATCCGGTACTGGATCCAGGAATATCATATTGATGGATATCGCTTCGACCTATCCAAAGGATTCACCCAACGAAATTCATACCCAAATAACGTCTCCCTTTGGGGCCAGTATGATCAGGAGAGGATCAACATCCTGAAAAATTATGCCGGCGTGATCTGGTCTGTCAAACCGGAGTCTTATGTGATTTTGGAGCATTTTGCTGATAACAATGAAGAGATCGTGCTGGCTGCTGACCATATGATGTTGTGGGGCAACATGAATTCACCTTACCTCGAAGGAGCAATGGGGTGGAACCAGAACGGAAAATCGGATTTCTCGTGGGCCTCATACCAGAAACGGGGTTGGAACGAACCTAACCTGGTCGCTTATATGGAGAGCCACGACGAAGAACGGATGATGTACAAAAACATCACATGGGGTAATGCTTCTCTCCCGCTATATAATATCCAGGATACCGGGATAGGATTGAAACGCGTAGAACTCACAGCCAATTTTTTCTTCACGATCCCGGGCCCAAAAATGATATGGCAGTTTGGAGAGCTTGGCTATGACTATTCAATCAACTGGCCAACAGGCGCTTCCGAATCGAGGCTCGCTCCAAAACCTGTCCGCTGGGACTACTTTTCTCAATGGAGAAGAAAGTATGTGTACAACATTTTTGCCTCACTGGCTGAATTGAAAAAAACCAAATCCGTCTTCAAAACAACCAACTATACCCTCAATGTGAGCAATGCAATGAAGTCCATTGTACTGAGGGATACATCAATGGATCTGATAGTAATTGGCAACTTTAACATTGCAGAAAATGAGATCATCCCAAATTTTACCAAGACCGGTGTCTGGTATGAGTTCTGGACAGGGGATTCGATCACTGTGACGGATGTCTCAGCGCCTATTTCGCTGAAAGAAGGAGAATACCGGATGTACACTTCAAAGAAGCTTCCCTCTCCCCCTTATATTGGAATTGATGATCCTTTTTATAATCAAGATGATGAAACGCCCTTTATATTATTTCATCCCAATCCAACCTCCGGATCCCTGACCATCGAGTCGGCAGAAAAGGAGTTGGAGATCACCATCTTTGAGCCGGGCGGAAGAGTTGTCTTAAGGACGAGTTTAGCTGAATCTGGTCAACATACAATTAATGTAAACCACCTCTCGTCAGGGATCTATTTTATCCGGTTCTCAGCACAGGGAAAACTACCTTATACCGGAAAAGTGATAAAATACTAATCTCCGATCTGCCAACTGCCAACTGCCAACTGCGGACTAGTTTATAAAAGGAATCCCAAATCATCCCCTGCATTCACTTCCCATGTCTCTTCGCCGTATTTAAATATCCGCAACGGGCGATTCCCAACCAGATCTATCTGGTCTCCAACAACGTTCAGCAGACACCCTTCACGCAACCCGGCTACATAGATATCATGATTAACTGTGAGAAACTCCAGGATCCGCTGTTCCCTGGTCTCACCGGCATGACTGGCCGGATTTGCATCCAGGTAGTGCGGATTGATCTGAAAAGGAATCAGGTTGAGGCAATTGAATGAAGGAGGCTCACTGATCGGCATGTCATTGGTCGTCTTCATCGTGGGACAGGCTACATTTGATCCGGCACTCCATCCTGCATACGGAATTCCCTGAAGAACCCGCTCGCGGATGGCCTCCATCGCACCTGTCGCCTGCATCATCATCACCAGGTGGAAGGTATTTCCCCCTCCGACTGCAATCGCTTCGGCATTCATAACAGCAGCCACTGGGTCAGCCTCCCTGTGGATTGAGTAGATGCTAAGTCCCAGTTCACTGAATACGGCTGCCACGCGTTTCTCATAAACATCGAAAGAATCCTTCACACTGTCGGGTGCCAGATTTACCCCCGCATAGGGAACGAAAAGAATATCTTTTATACTATATCCATGATAAAAGGATTTCAGGTGTTGCCTGGGCCAGGCCAAATAGTCCTCGCCGGCGTTTGTCGAATTGCTAATCAACAAAAGGTTTCTGTTCATAATTTTATGGTGTTTTGAGTAACTGTTCGGCATGCAGTTGTTGCCACCTGCTGGTATAGGCCTGTGCAAATTTAACAAACCAACGGTTTCCTCCGGTATAACTTCTGACACGTACTTCCGGATCGCCTCCCGGGAAGATTTCAAAATCGCGGGTTGACAGAGCGCTCCCAACACTTTCCTGAAGATCCCTTGCATCCCGGGCATCCACGCCTTCCCTTTTCAGCCAGGTCAGACAACTCCATGCCGAGGAAACATCTCCACTATGCAGGAAGAAGGAGACAGCCTCCTGATACATAGGAACTCTTTGTGAATGAGCTACAAAATCAAGTGTTGAAGTGAAAGGGACCCCAAACTGTTCAAGCTGTGTATTGCGATAAAATCGATCGTTATCGCCGACACGTTGAATAGCCTCCCGGAAATTCCCAAGGGCCACCTGGTTGAGCGCTTGTTGCTGTTTCTCCTGGTAAAAAGCAGCCGAAATATATTTTTTAATCGTATCGTCGAATGCCTGGAGGTCGATTTCACATTCAGGATGCTGGTAGGCTTTCTGGCGCGCATCCCCAAGCTGTTTAACAGCTACATCAAACTGTTTTAACTCAATGTTTTTCCAGGCCCGTATGGCAAGAAATTCTGCATCCTCTTTCACACCAAGACAAACCTTCAAGTCTATTTTCCTGCGGTAACTGCTGAGAGCCGATTGCAGATCCGGGTCGGTTTCGAGATTGTAGAGATCCATCACTGTCTCCATCTCCTGGGCATACTCTTTCGCCATTTCCAGCTCGTCCTTCCAAATCATCCCTGTAGCCATTGATATCTCGTTCAGCATATGGTGCTTATAACTCTCCTGGTACATACGGCTCAGAGCTGTATCTACAGGAATCCCAAGACGCCCCCCAACGTCTTTCATCTGGTTGAATGTCCTGAAAGCCTCCTCATGGTTGTATGTAAGATAGAAGTATGTTCCCCTGTCGGCCAGTTGCCTGTAACGGATCGGCAACATCCTGTTATTCAGCTCATCCTGCGCTGTGCTTATCTCCTGATCACCCGTGATCATCTCCTGAAATCGGCAGGCATTGTCATAGCATACCAAGGCGCTGTCAACATTCCGTTGCCTGACAAGTGTGAGGACCATGTCCCTCTCCTGAAAAAACAGACCCTTCAGCGCCTGCTGCTGCCGTGAAGCGAGATGATCTTTCACATAGGTGATCATCTCAGGTGAGTAACTGAGAGAGAAGAGCTGGTAGCAATCGAGCGCATCCTGATATTGCTTCTCTCCCAGGATATAATCACATCCCTGAAGCCGCCTGTTGAACAACTTTCTAAAAACGCGCTGGAAAATGGTGTCAGTAGGGATTACACTCCTGTAATCGGCCAGGTACTCCCCTGCCTGGTTGATATACTCTTCTGCCATCTGAAACTTCTGGAGGTCGATGCAACTTTCGGCAATACCGAGATAAGATGCATAGATCCCCTTTACTGCTTCAACCTGTAGAGGTTTATAATCGGGCTCCACCTGTATCGGGATCCGTTCTTTGAATGCACCGGCATGTTCAAGCAGGATGATAGCCCCAACATAATTGGATCCCGTAATCAACTGCCTTGCACCTTTCAGGTATGCCTTCCAAACAGCTTGCGTAATGCCAGATATATGGGCAGCCGGATCTTCCGAAGGGTACATCTGATGGATCAGCTCGTTGAAATTTGCCTCTTCATGAGTGAAACCTGTAATCAGAAACCAGGAGTCGATATATTCCTTGTAAATGCCTCCGCGGATGCCGTTTAATAGCATTGATTTACGGATGTAGGATACCAGATGAGAGATGTATTCATCAATGAGAGGACTCAATTCTCCGCTCCACCGGATTGTTTCTTGTGCCTTAATTTGCTGCTCAAACGTCATGGTTGCACTTCGGGAGAACTTATCGAGCTGCAGGAATTTCTCAACAAACTGCTCCGGGTCATTCTCCTGTAAGGAGAGCTTCTCTCCAAAACGGTGATCTCCGATCAAGTGTACAATCCTGTTGATCTCCATCAATAGGATATATTTTTCGGGCAAATCATAGGTTGTCAATGGATTATATGCCTTTGTTGCCTCAAGAAGAGAATCCGTAAGCGCTGCTGCTGCATAATAATCATTAATCAATTTTATCCTGCTATTGAACCTCCCGAGGGCCTGGTCGCTGTAGTGGAACGAGATATCGCTAAGAGTAACGGAGAACTTCCCGGGCACCATCACAGGAATTTCAGTACTGGTATAACCCTGGGCAAGCTGATTAACACTCAAATTGGTTAGCTTGTATTGCCGGAGGATGTTGCTGTCGGGGAGATCGATCAGGTTCAGATAACAGGTAAGCAAGTCGGGAGTGAGCACTTCCTCAATTGAGAAACCCCGGTAGGGAGGGGCCTTGAATGAATGCACGCCGTTAAACCGGATAATCACCTCCGGGCTTTTCATTGCCGGCATTCTCACTTCCAGCGTCTCGGTATAGGCTACACCGATCTTAAGCCGCCGGGGACTCTCATCTATACCGGAAGCAAGCTGGATCAGAATCGTATTGCCATTAGAATAGGTTGATGTAACGGGTTGATGAAAGAAGACGAATGCATACTGGTCAAAGTGCTGACTATATATTGCATCCTGACCGAGCAGACAGAATGGAATCCAGAAGATTGCAAGAAAAAAAATATTTTTAAATACCATTCTTGAAAAGAAGATATCCGGTGAGCGAGCAAAAATAACCATTATTAATCAGATATTTTTTTACTTTTGATATAAAATAACTTTCCCGTCTTATGAGCCATAAAGCATTATTCTCCTTTCTCCTCCTGGTATTTTCAGGAGCCTTGATGTTCGGACTATCCGGTTGTAAATCTGAAAACAAGAACATCCAGCAACCACCTTCCCTCAAAGTCATGACCGTAGCAGGAACCAGTGTGCCGGTATACCTGGAGATGGTAGGCCAGGCTGAAGGAATCCCTACTGTTGAAATTCGTGCGCGTGTTGAGGGGTACCTGGAAAACTGGTCATTCCAGGAGGGCTCGGTTGTTCAGAAAGGGCAGGTCCTCTTCACCATTGAAAAAAATCAGTACATTAACAATGTCAACTTTTCTCAGGCTGATCTTACCAACAAGGAGGCAGCATGGGAGTACGCACAGCTCAACGTTGCCAGGCTGAAACCCCTTGTGGCTACCAACGCCATCAGCCAAAATGACTACGATGTTGCCGTTACCCAGGAGAAACAGGCAAAGGCGGCAGTCGAGAGTGGCAAAGCCGATCTCCAGCAGTCCAATCTCAATCTCTCCTATACCACCATCTCCAGTCCGATCACCGGCTATATCGGAGCGGTCGACGTACGTCCCGGCAACCTTGTCGGGCGCGGTGAAAGCACCCTGCTCGCTACGGTCTCTTCGGTTGATCCGATGTATATCAATTTCCAGATGAATGAAACTGACTACCTTCGGATTGTCAGGTGGATCGCTGAAAATGAAGCGGTAATCGAGAAACACGGGGAAGCTCCTATCAAGGTCTACCTAACACTATCCGACAACAAAGAGTACCCCATTGCCGGGGATGTCGATTTTATCGGAAGAAATATCGATCCTGCTACAGGAGCAATCGCAATGCGGGCTGTCTTCTCCAATCCGAAGGGGATAATCAAACCAGGAAACTACGCGAAGGTCAAACTGATCTTAAACGAGAAAGAAGATGCCGTTGTTATTCCGCAAAGCACTCTCCAGCAGATACAGGATAAGTACTTTGTGTTTATTTTGGATAGCGCTAACAAGATAGCCAGGGTTCCGGTCATCCTCGGGCAGTATATCGGAAACACCGTGGTTGTTTCCAAAGGGTTGGAACCCGGTGCCCGCATCCTTATGGAAGGATACCAGAAGATCAGGGAAGGCATGCCGGTAACTCCGGTGACGGTTAAGGATACCATAGCCGTTCCTGGGCCGGGGGAGTAGGAATGTAGTTTTAATTTCCAATTTCAAAATTATAATTCGTAAATCGTAATTCGTAATTCGTAATTTGTAATTC
>CAYUZX010000036.1:0-3231 GCA_964449285.1 uncultured Prolixibacteraceae bacterium | reverse complement strand
CAATTTCAAAATTATAATTCGTAAATCGTAATTCGTAATTCGTAATTTGTAATTCGTAAATCATAAGCCTTTATGCTTCAAACCTTTATACAACGCCCGATACTTTCGTTCGTCATCACTATCCTCATCACACTTGTTGGGGTCCTCAGTCTGATGAACCTTCCGATTGCCCAGTATCCCGATGTGGTCCCCCCAACTGTCTCAGTATCTGCTTACTATCCGGGAGCCAATGCCGAAACCGTTCAGAAAACAGTTTCGGTCCCGCTCGAAGAGCAGATCAATGGGGTTGACAACATGATGTACATGACCTCACAATGTGCCAATGACGGATCCTGTAACATCACAGTCTATTTCGAAGTGGGGACGGATCCTGATATGGCAACTGTCAATACCCAAAACAGGGCACAGCGTGCCTTCAACGTACTGCCGCAGGAGGTGATTCAGGGGGGGGTGATTGTCATGAAAAAGAATCCCAGCATCCTGATGCTCTATGCTCTGGTTTCGGAAGACACCGCTTACGATTACAAATTCCTTAGCAACTATGCGCAGATCAACATCGTGAACGTGTTGAAACGGTTAACCGGCGTTGGGGATGTTTCACTGATGGGTGGAGACGACTACTCCATGCGCATCTGGCTGAATCCTGAACGGATGGCCGGACTCGGGATCACCACCGACGATGTTCAGAACGCTATCCGGGACCAGAACCTGGAAGCTGCTGCAGGAGGGATCGGGAAGAACCCGGCTGCCAGTGGCCAGGAGCTGACATACACCATCAGGGCGGAGGGGCGGTTACAGTCTATTGAAGAGTTTGAAAACATCATCATCAAATCAAAACCTGATCGCTCCATCGTCAGGATGAAGGATATCGCGCGCGTAGAGTTGGGACTAAAGACCTATGACATTAACTCACGGTTCAACAAACAGCCATCGCCGTTTATTGCCGTCTACCAATCTCCCGGGTCAAATGCAGTCCAGGTTAGAAAAGACAGTGATGCAACCATGGAGGAGTTGGCTGCACAATTCCCACCCGGGATGAACTATCAGATAGCCCTTGACACAGTTGAGTTCGTTGACGCCTCTGTGGAGGAAGTTCTGAAAACGCTTCTTGAAGCCTTTATCCTGGTGTTTATCGTGGTCTTTATCTTTCTCCAGGATTGGCGAGCCACCCTCATCCCGGCTGTCACTGTTCCCGTTTCGCTTATTGGCGCTTTGGCTGCATTCCAGCTGTTCGGTTTCTCCATCAACATGCTTACCCTGTTCGGACTTGTACTGGCAATTGGAATCGTGGTAGACGATGCAATCGTCGTGTTGGAAGCGGTCCAGGAAAAGATCGATGACCACGGAATGAGTCCGCTAGAAGCTACCAAAGCCACGATGCATGAAATCACAGGGGCGATCTTCACCATCACGCTGGTACTTTCTGCCGTGTTTATTCCGGTGACTTTCCTGGGCGGGACTACTGGCCAGATGTATAAACAGTTTGCCCTCACGCTCACCTCTTCGATCCTGATCTCAGCCCTATTGGCAGTCACCTTAAGTCCGGCAATGTGTGTACTCCTCTTAAAACCAAAACAAACGAGGAAAGGATTACTTGGAAAATTCTTCACAGGGTTTGACAAAGGCTTTGAGAAAACCACTCAGAAATACCTGGGAATTGTGAATAATTTTCTGCACCATTTTTCACGCCCTCTTTTATTCCTGGGCCTTGTGACTGTCATGATGGTAGTGGTGATGAAATTTATCCCATCCGGATTTCTTCCCGAGGAAGACCAGGGATATTTCTTTGTTAATGTCATGACACCAAAAGGGGGATCACTTGAACGAACCGATATGGTGATGGAGAAAGTTGAAGAGATCCTTTCATCCACAGAAGGGATTCAGTCCATTGCTTCCGTTCCAGGCTACGGCATCCTTGACGGAACGGTAAGTTCGACAAACGGGACGGTCTTCGCAAAACTCACACCATGGAAAGATCGGTCAAAAAAGGAGCTTCACGCACAATCGATCATCGCAAAGGTTCAGCTGCAGTTGAGTCAGATCCCTAATGGGATTTGCATGGCATTCAATGCCCCGGCTATCTCTGGTCTTGGAACAACAGGAGGGCTGGAGTTGCAAGTAGAGGACAAAGTTGGCGCTGGCCTTGACAAATTAGCTGAGGTTACGGCAGCATTTGCCGCTGAAGCTTCACAGAATAAAACATTTTCCAATGTATTTACCAGTTTTAGGGTTGACATTCCGCAATATTATCTGACCGTCAATAAAGACAAGGCAAAAACCATGGGGATTCCGATCAGTCAGATCTACGGATCCCTACAGGCCCTTTTCGGAAGCCTGTATGTAAACGATTTTAACCAGTTCGGGAAATCTTATCGGGTCATCATCCAGGCAGATGCCATCTATCGCGAAAATCCTGAAGATATCAACAGAGTCTATGTGCGATCGAACAGCGGCGAGATGGTCCCACTTGGAACGCTTGTAACCCTGGAGCCCGTTGAAGGCCCGGATGTAGTTAAGCGGTTTGATCTATACAGCTCTGCCAACTTCACTATCGGCACGGCTGCAGGCTACTCATCGGGACAAGGCATTGAAGCTGTAAAGGAGGTTGCAGCAAAAACCCTCCCCTATGGATTCGGCTATGCTTACTCGGGGCTCACACGACAGGAACTCATCTCAGCCGGACAGGCTCCCTTTATCTTTCTTCTCTGTTTTGTATTTGTATACCTGTTACTTGCAGCTAAGTACGAAAGCTGGTTTCTGCCAATTCCTATCCTGCTCGCACTTCCCTTTGGGATACTGGGAGCTTTCGGATTTCAATTTATCCGGGGATTGCAGGACAACATCTACGCTCAGATCGGATTGATCATGCTGATTGGCCTGGTAGCCAAGAACGCTATCCTGATCGTTGAGTTCGCCAGGCAAAAGCATGAGGAGGGGATGGATCTGGTTGAGGCTTCCAAAGCAGCCGCAAAGCTTCGCTTCCGCCCGATCCTGATGACATCCTTTGCCTTTATCCTGGGGGTTGTTCCTCTGGTAATTGCTGGTGGTGCTGGGGCTGCAAGCCGGCATGCACTGGGAACATCGGTCTTTGGCGGCATGCTCCTTGCTACCATCTGCGGGGTTATGGTCATCCCAGCTCTCTATGTGATCTTCCAGAAGATGGAGGATTGGGTGAAAGGTAAGGGAAGAGGGACGTGAGACGTGAGACGTGAGACGTGAGACGTGAGACGT
>CAYUZX010000035.1:0-34231 GCA_964449285.1 uncultured Prolixibacteraceae bacterium | reverse complement strand
AGCCAGTGAATCAGGTTGAGAGTAAATTGTGCATTCTGAGGTGCATATTCTGAATTGAAGCCTACGTTCACACTGTCGTTTACAATCTGGGCCGTAAACATCGCCGCTTCGCCAAAAACGGCTATTTTCCCCCGGCCACAGCTCCGGATGGCACCCTGATGGTATCTTGCCAGATTTTCCCAGGGAGTATTGATATGGAACCGAAAGGCTGTATCCGGTTGAAGTGTAATTCCGCTCATGAAACTCAACAAAGGAGTGGACATATCAGGGGCGTAAAAAGCTGAACCAAGGAATGTTGTGACACTGTCAATCTTTTCGTAATCTTTAATACCTGTCACTATAGGCGATTGTTGCAAGGTTTGGTCTTCAAGCGTAAAAACAGGAGGAGGCCAGGAGTTTTCTTCTGGGAATGCGAACCCATTGATAAATTCAAAACCGAATGCTTTTCCCAGTGAAAATGCAGCTCCGGCAAATGGCATATGGTCGGCAATTAAAAACAGGCTGCCCCCGTTCTTTACCCAAAGTTTGATAACAAGGATCTCTTCTTTTGAAAAAGCAGAAGGGTTTGGGAGAATCCAGTTTTCCAGGTTTGAAGAATCGAGTGCATTGGCAATCACCAATATTTTACAATTTTTCAAAACCTCAACGTTGGTAGCGGGTATACTAAGTGGTTGTACCTGGTAACCGTCTTGCCCGAGTAATTTACTCAAAGCAAAAAATCCGCCATCCTTCGTATGCATGTTGTGATGAGCCTGGTCAATAAATATCACAGGGCCGTTTCCCGGCTGATATGCAGCCTGTCGGATCGGAAACATGAAAGATGTATCGGGAATCTGCTGAGCCATAGAACAGAAAGAGAGAAGCAGACTGAGAGTGATAGATAAAATTGATTTCATGCGTTAAATGTAGCATCTTATCTCAGGTTATTAAAATTTTTTCCATGACCGGCATAAAAATCTAGACAAACCGGGTAATTTGATGTAGAACTCAGATAAGGGACTGATTATCGGGGGAGAGGTGATAGTTAAATAGCAAAATGGCGAAATCAGAGCGCTTCCGCAACAACAAATGTGCTCCCGCCAATAAATATCAAATCCTCTGGATGAGCGTCTTTCCGGGCGGCTGAGAGCGCTTTTCTGACCGATCCGAATGAAGTTCCCTGCAATCCTGCTGATTCTGCCTGAATCTTCAATTCATCTGCATCGAGTCCACGTGGAATGTTGGCTTTACAGAAATAGTAGGTTGCATTCTTCGGCAGAAGTGCCAGGATGCTCCCGGTCTCTTTATCGTTGACCTGTCCGAACACCATGTGGAGATGTTTGTGAGGCGTTTGGCCCAGCTGAGCAACAACCTCCCGGATACCGGCTTCGTTGTGGGCTGTGTCGCAGATTGTAAGAGGTGTTTGATTCAGTATCTGCCATCGCCCCTGCAACCCTGTATTCTCTGTGACATGTAAAATTCCCTCGCGAATACATTGCTCTGAAATTTGTAATCCTGAATCGTTGAGCAGGTTGATCACGGTGAGCGTTGTCAGGATATTCTTTTGCTGATAAAAGCCTTGAAGAGAATCCTGGACGTCAGTTATCTGATGACTGATGCCTGATGCCTGATGCTTTATCGCGGACCCCGGACATTGATCTGCAAACACAATCGGTGAGCCCGCCAGCTTTGCCCGCTCTCTGAAAAGGAGTTCCAATTTGGGTTGGGTCTCTCCGATAACTACTGGGATACCCGGTTTTATGATTCCGGCTTTTTCGATGGCGACCTTCTCCAGCGTGTCTCCGAGGAATTGCATGTGATCGAAGCTGATATTGGTGATTACCGATACCAGCGGGGTGATGATGTTGGTGGAGTCGAGCCGGCCTCCCATACCAACTTCCAGGATAGCTATGTCAACCTTCTCTATCCGGAAATGGTCAAAGGCCAGGCCAACTGTCATCTCGAAGAAACTAGGCTGAATCCGCTCAAATTCCTCTTTATATTTTTTTACGAATGCTGTCACGTTTCGTTTTGGAATCATCTGGCCATTGACCCGGATACGTTCACGGAAATCCTTTAAGTGAGGAGATGTATAGAGTCCGGTTTTGAGGCCATGCTCCTGTAGGATTGAGGCGAGCATATGAGAGACGCTCCCCTTGCCATTGGTACCGGCTACATGAATTGAATCGAAATAGTTTTGTGGATTCCCCAGCAGATTGCAAAGGGTGATGGTATTATTGAGGTTGGCTTTGTAAGCGGCGCCACCGATCCGCTGGTACATGGGGAGCTGGCTATAGAGCCACGACAACGTTTCCCGGTAGTTCATTTGACTATAGATAGATCGCTCCCCCGATGTTATCTCTTGATGCTCCTGTTACTGAAGAGAGGCAGTTTACCTCATCCCGCCAGCGAAGAAGCCCCAGGAATGCGAAGATCAGTGCCTCTTTGAACTGGATGGTTTGGAGATCAGGAAGGAAGACCTGGGGAATTGTGTGATAACGGATCCGTTCAATGAGAAACTGATTCAATGCTCCTCCGCCTGTAATGAGTAATTTATCTACTCGATTTATTCCGGTACTTTTTCCCACTTGAATGGCGATGTGCTCAACAAATGTATAAAGAAGATCAGGGATACGAGATACGGGATCCGCAATATCTGATGCCTGATGCCGGATACCGGATGCCGGGTGCCGGATGCCGGATACCGGATGCCGGATACCGGAAGCCGGATGCCGGATGATCGGATCCAGTAGCGGGTTAATATATGACTCCACCCATTCTTTTCCAAGCGATTTGGGTGGTGGTTGGCGATAAAACGGGAGATTGTTCAAAGATTCCAGCAGTTCGGGGATGAGGGTGCCACTTCTTGCCAAATCACCGTTGTTATCGAATTGTTTTCCCGCCTGGCTGGCCAGGGTGTTCAGCACTATGTTAGCCGGACAGATGTCGTAGGCAATCCGCCGGTCATCCTTTTCATAGGAGATGTTGGTAAACCCGCCCAGGTTAAGGCAGTAATTGTATTCAGCAAAGAGTAATCGATCTCCGATAGGAACCAGAGGCGCTCCCTGTCCGCCAAGGGCGACATCAGTTGATCTGAAATCGCATACAACAGGCATCCCTGTTTCGGCGGCAATGGCAGCTCCCTTACCAATCTGGGTCGTCCAGCGTTCACCGGGGCTGTGGAAGATGGTTTGTCCGTGACTTGCAATAAATTCAGGTTTGATCAGGTGTCTGTCAATAAACTCTCTGGTCATTTGCCCCATCAGGTGTCCCAATTCGGAGTCGGCCAATGCAAGATCACCGGCCGATCGCTTGTCGATGTGCAGAAGCCGATTCTTCCACTCGCTGGAATAAGGGATGGTTTCGGCCTGGAGAATCTGGTAATTCCACCTCTCTTCAATACGTTCGAACTGGCAGTATGCGATGTCGAGACCATCGAGGGAGGTGCCTGACATAAGGCCGAGGATATGGAAAACGTCAGGTGTCATAGTTTGTTAATGCCATGAATGAGCAAGAATTACGAATGACACGAAGTATATTTGTATCAGACATCTGGTATCCGGCATCCGGCATCTGAATAGGGATCTCTGGTTGTCTCATAAATTTGGTATAATCTCTTCAAGGTGAATTCCTCGGGAGCCTTTGAGCAGGATGTTGGCATTTTCAACGGGATGGTTACCAAACCATTCGTTTGCTTCCCGGCTGTTTTGAAATGACTTCCACTCCTGATTGGTGTTTAGTTTTTCGAAGATAGGGCCAACGAGAAATACCCTGTTGAAGTTAAGCTTTTCAAGCATTTTAAGAATCCCGAGATGTTCCTTTTCCGTCTCTCTGCCCAACTCGAGCATGTCGCCGAGGATGACGATTTTATCCAATTGAAAAATGCGATCGAAATCCTCCAGCGCCACGGCCATACTGCTCGGGTTCGCATTGTAAGCATCAAGGACGAGACGGTTTCGTGATGTATTATGAAGCTGCGAACGATTATTGGCAGGAGCATAGGCTTCGATCGTCCTGGCTATATCGCTGGAAGGAACACCAAAATGGAATCCAATGGAAGCAGCAGCCAGTAGGTTAAGGGCATTGTAGGAACCGAAAAGGGCTGACCTGATACGTTGTTTATGATCATCGGGAAAGGTAATATCCACGGCTAATTTTTCAGAATCCGGGAAGTTTTTTTCCGAAACGATTTTTCCGGAAGTACCGGCATCAGGGATTAACCCGTAGGTAAATGCAGGCATCCCAGAAGCGTAATTTGCCAAGAGAGAGTCTTCTGCGTTGAGAAATACTTCTCCTGCATGGTTCTTCAGGAAGATGTATAGTTCAGTTTTTGTCCGCACAACGCCATCGAATCCGCCAAATCCATCCAGGTGAGCCCGGCCGATATTGGTGATCAGGCCATGGGTTGGTCTTGCCAGCTCGCAGAGGAAAGCGATTTCGCCGGGATGGTTAGCTCCCATCTCAATCACAGCTATCTCGGTGTCAGGCCGGATAGATAGCAATGTGAGTGGGACCCCTATATGGTTGTTAAGGTTCCCGGAGGTGGAGCGTGTCCGGTATCGGGAGGAAAGAACGGCATGGATCAACTCCTTAGTGGTGGTTTTGCCATTGCTTCCTGTGATGCCGATAAATGGAATATTTAGTTGTTGCCTGTGATGCATGGCTAGTTGCTGCAAGCACTTCAATACATCATCAACCAGAAGATACCGGTGATCTCTGGAAATTTCAGGATCATCAACCACGGCAATGGCGGCTCCCTGTTCCAGGGCTTGCGCGGCAAACCGGTTCCCGTCAAAATTCATCCCTCTCAGTGCGAAGAAGATAGACCTGAGAGGAATCTTACGGCTGTCGGTAGTGATGACCGAAAACTGTTGGTAGAGGGTATAGAGTCTCTCAATTATATTAGCGCTAACCATCAGGTAAAAATAGTAAAAAAGGCCATCGGTTTTCCGACAGCCTTTTAAACGATATTTTCTCTTCGTTGTTTACTGGGGAAACTCACCGCCAACCCGTGTCATAGCACATCGGAAGCCGATGGCGTCGGATGCCTCTGCTTCGTCGAGGAACCGGCGTGTACTCGGACTCAGGTAGAAGGCAGGATCTTTCCAGCTGGCTCCTTTGTAAACCCGAGCCCTGTCGGTAATCAGTGAGGTTTTTCCATACTCGTACATGAGATCAGTGGAGAGGCTGTCGGGTGTTTTGGTCCAGTCCTCTTCATTGATTAGCGACTCATAATCACCATCCAGGTAATTAATCACATCGGCACTCCGGTAATTTTTCCGGTTCATGGCTTCTGCCGGCGTGACCGGACGATATTTCATCCGCCCGAGGCTGTCTTTTTCGGCCAGGAATCCTTCTTCATCTGTGACAGGCGTCATAAAGACGTTTCCACGGAAAGGACGGAGCCCGGAAACATAGTAAGAGTTTAGTGGCCTGTAGACGTCGAGTACCCATTCGCTTACGTTACCCGCCATGTTGTAAAGACCGTAGTCGTTTGGGAAATATGATCCTGCAGGAGCAGGGATATCTGCGCCATCGTTGAGGTTTCCGGCTACACCCATGTAGTCGCCAGTTCCCCGTTTGAAGTTATCAAAGAAACTTCCATAGTGCCTTGATTCGCTGGTACGTACATAGTTGCCATTCCAGGGATAGTTTTTCTTCTCAACCACACGCTCATAGAGCGTATTTCCGATTAGGCCAAGGGCTGCATACTCCCACTCGGCTTCAGTGGGGAGGCGATATTTTGGAAGCATGATACCATCTTCCATTTTCACCTTACGGGTTCCTGTGCCTGTGGGATTCAGATCGGGCATCGGTTTGTCAACAAGACCTTCGTATTGCCCGGCCAGATAGGCTTCCGTGTTGAAGTTAATGTCGTTCTTTTGCGCGGGATCCATTGCCAGGATGCCTTTTTTGATCAGAAGCATTTCATTCACTCTATTTGTTCTCCAGGCAGTATAATCGTTGGCCTGAAGCCAGGTGACTCCAACAACCGGATAGTTACGATAGGCAGGATGCCGGAAATAGTACTCAACCAATGGTTCGTTGTATGCAAGCTTGTCTCGCCATACCAGCGTGTCGGGCAGCGCTTTCCTGTATACACCGGGATAGTCAGTGGCATAAACACGGTTGAGCCAGTAGAGGTATTCGAGGTAGTCGAGGTTCCGTACTTCAGTTTCATCCATATAGAAACTGGCGACTGTGACACGACGTGGCTGATTGTTCCATTCATACATCACATCATCCTGGGTTTGTCCCATGGTGTATGTACCCCCTTCAATGAAAACCAGTCCGGGACCAGTCTCCTGCTCCTGGTAGGGGCGTACTTCAAATCCACCATTCTTAGGGTCATTGTAAGACCAGCCGGTTGTGCTGGAGCTCTCTTTCTTACAAGAGGCCGTAAGCAAGACAACCACAGTAAGGGTACTGAGTTGAAGAATTTGTTGATATTTCATCTGGTTCTATTTTATTTGGTGGATGATGAAAATGCATGGCAAAATTAGTAAATTCTCCCAAAATTCGATATATATAACTAAAATCTAGGACATTTTATTGCACGGATATGCCTTCTTTTTTCAATGCATGGGAATTGCCAGGAGGCGGAGATCTCATGGGCCCCGCCCGAAGCGCCTTTCAGGTTGCTGATCGTGATGTCGTAACTGTACCCAACCCTGAGGTTCTTGTAATGCACTCCGAGGAACGGAATAACAGCATCAGCATTCTCAAAGTTATGGCGGAACCATAGTCCGCCTACAAATGGATCGAGGGTGAGGTAAAACCCCACGTTCAGCTGGTGGTATTTAAACTGTTGCTGATAGAGGATGTTGGGAGAGATAGAGAACTCTTTATCTTCATCAGAACTCCCTCCTTTTTTCAGGTTGATCACAGAACCCGCGTGAAGAGTTATCTTCATGAAAAGCTGAGAAGAGACATCTGCATAAAATCCAATTCCGGGCTGGGTGATATGTGAAACAGATACGCCACCGTAAACCAGGTTTTCGTAACCGATAAAAACACCTGCCGAGAAATCGGGAACTCCAACCCTGGCCTGGTCGGGAGGCTTCTCACTGGTGGGCTGTATCAAGCCGGTTTGTTGATCGATCATGTCCTCGAAAAGCAAATTCTCCCATACAAGCCTTCGCTGGTAGTAGGAAGCCTGAAGAGCGGCACTTGCATAGATCCGGCTTGTGATGTTGAACTTATAGGCGTATATCAGGCTGATCATCGTAGTGTTGAGATTACCACCTCCAGCTCTGTCGGCCGTAACAATCAAACCAACGCCTCCATGAAGAAAATCCACATACTGATCATAGGAGGCGTTGTAAGTGATAAACGCCTTTTCAATGGATGGCCACTGATTCCGATAGTTGGCAATGAGACGGGGGCAGATGGGGGCGCCTGCCAGTGCAGGGTTCAGGTAGAGCGGATTGGCGTAGAACTGTGAGAATTGCGGATCCTGAGCAACAAGACGAATCACCGGAAACAGGAAAATTAGTAGCAAAAGCGAAACAACTTTTTTAAACATTCATTGTTTAAATAATGGATGACCTACTGTTTTCGGACCACAATAATACAAAAATAAAATCGTTCTTGATTCATCTCTTTTTGATCTTAATTGTGTATGTTCAGATATAAGACCCTAAACCTTATCAGTATACAGGTCCTGTGCTTGGTTGTGCTGGCATTTGCACAATCTCCCGGGACCGGTTCAATTCCTCCGCTCACAATTCAAACGAACATTCAGTGGAATCAAGTAGAAACCGTTGAAGTGGCTCCCGGAGTATGGTTGCCTCTGTTGACTTTCTATGGATCTGTTATGTCAGATGAAACCGGGCGATTACCCGTTTTCTTTCACAAGAGCCCACTTCCCGGCGCAGATGGTGTTGT
Organism: uncultured Prolixibacteraceae bacterium; assembly: GCA_964449285.1. Lineage (GTDB taxonomy): Bacteria > Bacteroidota > Bacteroidia > Bacteroidales > FEN-979 > QYOJ01. Next base: position 26,365 of record CAYUZX010000035.1, on the reverse strand, counting down.
TGAACGTGTTGAACTTACCTCTGTGGTATATCAGCAACTCACGCCACCTGAGATCCTTGCCATCGGGGATGGGATTTCTATACCAGAAACGATTGAACCTACAGTTTCGATCGTAAAGCAACGAAAAGTGCCTTTTACAGAGGTCTCATTCCTGCCATTCCGTCGAAACCCGGAGAATGGAATGATAGAAAAGGTCGTCTCGTTTGGGTTGACCTGCTATTTTGGAGAAGCCGGACCGGAGGCCACATCTTTTACACCGGCTTCCTATACCGAACACTCAGTTCTTGCTACCGGCACCTGGTATAAATTTTCAGCTTCTGGGAATGGGGTTTATATGCTCTCATATGATGATCTGATCAATGCTGATATCAACCTCTCCGGGGTTGACGCCCACACAATTAAAATTTACGGCAACGGAGGCGGGATGCTTCCTGAAGCTAATGATGCACCACGGGTTGACGATCTCCGGGAGCTCTCCATCCAGGTTGTTGGCGAAGAGGATGGCCAATTCAACCAAGGGGATTATATCCTGTTTTACGGTGAGTCTCAGAATGCCTGGTTTTATAACAGCACAGACGGACTGTTCAGGCACCGGAAGAATATCTATGCCGACAATACATATTATTTTCTGACCTTCGGCGGCGTTGACGGCCATCGGTTGATTACTGAGGCGGGGACTACAGCTCCACCCACAAATACGATCACCCGGTTCAACGACTATGCCTTTTATGAAAAAGATGATATCAACCTGATCAAATCGGGACGGGAGTGGTTTGATGGGGAGTATTTTGATTTCACACTCAAACGAAATTACTCCTTCGCATTCCCCGACCTCGATCAGAGCGCTCCGGCATGTGTTACAGCAAGTGTGGCTGCCCGATCGACAAGTGGAAACAGTTGGTTCAATGTTGTGGTCAACGGACAACCTCTATTCAATGTCTCCATCTCCCAGGTGTCGGGAGATTTCCTGGCCGTCTATGCCCGTGAAAAGACAGAGACAGGATGTGTTACACTCGACCGGCCATCACTTGATATTCAGCTGACATACAACAAACCCGGGGCGGCGGCAATCGGGTATTTAAATTACCTGGAAGTTAATGTAATGAGACAGTTGAAGATAAGCGGCAGCCAGCTTTTGTTTCGCTCCATCGAATCGACAGGTAAAGATCGCATCTCCGAATTCAAGCTTACGACCCAGGGACAACAGGTACAAATATGGGATGTAACCCGCCCCGACAGTATTTTACATATCCAGGCCCATATTATCGGGTCCACGTATTCATTCCGGCTCCCGACCGATACCCTTCGCGAATTTGTGGCGTTTGACGGAACTGGCTTTCAGAGGTTAGATTTTGTTAGCCGGGTTGAGAACCAGGACCTCCATGGGGCCGGTATCTATGATTATGTGATGGTAACCTATCCAACATTCCTTCCTGAAGCAGAGCGTCTGGCACAATTTCATCAGGAGAAAAACGGGTTATCTGTCCTGATCACTACTCCGCAGAAGATATTCAATGAGTTCTCATCCGGAGCTCAGGATCTTTCAGCGATCCGTGATTTCATGCGCATGATGTACCTGAGAGCCCCTGCAGGAAACGAACCCAAATACTTACTTTTACTCGGCGATGCATCCTATGACTACAAAAGCAGGGAAGAGAACAACACAAATTTTGTGCTTGCCTATCAATCCCCGGAATCACTCGATCCGGTTGATTCATATGTGACCGATGACTTTTTCGCGTTGCTTGACGACGAAGAGGGGCAAGGTACCGGAGGGGGGCTCGACCTGGGCGTTGGCCGTTTGCCGGTCATGTCGGCCCAGGAGGCTAAAGAAGCTGTTGACAAAATCCTTCATTACTGTTCGGAGAGCGACTCGGTGAAGAACGACTGGCGCAACGTGATCTCATTTGTGGCCGATGATGGCGACGGGAACCTCCATTTGAATCAGGTAGAGGGCCTGACCAACATAATAGCAACAAATTACGCCGTGTACAATATTGATAAGATATACCTGGACGCCTACCAACAACTATCCACACCTGGCGGACAACGTTGTCCGGAGGTGAATGATGCCATCAACAGACGGGTTGAAAAAGGCGCTATGATTGTTAACTACACAGGTCATGGCGGAGAATTGGGCTGGGCCCATGAACGGGTACTCGAAGTCGCTGATATCAAGGCATGGACTAACTTTGACAATATGCCGGTATTTGTCACTGCTACATGCGAATTCAGCCGCTATGACGATCCGGAACGTGTCTCAGCCGGGGAGTGGGTCTTTTTAAATCCGAAAGGCGGTGGGATTGCTCTTTTTACTACAACACGCCCTACGTTTGCCGGAAGCAACTTTGCCCTTGCCTCCAACTTCTATAACGTGGCGTTTGAAAAGGTTAACGGAGAGTATCTGCGAATGGGAGACCTGATCCTGCTTTCCAAAAACAGCACATCTTCATCTGCCAATACACGGAAATTTGTCCTACTTGGAGATCCCGCGCTTAAGATGGCCTATCCCAAACTCAATGTGGTTACAACCTCCATCACCAGCGACACCTTAAAGGCTCTTTCAGAGGTGACCATCTCCGGTGAGGTGCAATACGGAAATGGTGCATTGGCATCAGATTTTAATGGGGTGGTCTTCCCAACGGTGTTTGATAAGCCCTCTGAGATTATGACGCTGGGCAATGATGGGGATTCCCCGATCGAGTTCATCGTTCAGAAGAACCAGATCTACAAAGGCAAGGTTAAGGTTTCGGAGGGCCAATTCAGCTTCAGCTTCATCGTACCCAAAGATATTGCCTACAAATTCGGAACTGGTAAAATAAGCTATTATGCCAAGAGTGCAGAGACAGATGCCAACGGTTTCGACACGCTGATTGTTGTGGGTGGGTTCGACTCTCAGGCTGTCATCGACAATCAAGGACCCGATATCACCCTATACATGAATGAAATAGGATTCGTTTCCGGAGGCATCACCAACCAGAGTCCTGTATTACTCGCATATGTAACCGATGAATCTGGCATAAATACAGTCGGTAATGGCATTGGTCACGATATCACAGCCATTCTTGACGAGGATTCACAAAACCCTCAGATCCTGAATGACTATTACGTGGCCGACCTCGACACCTATCAGAACGGCTGGATCAGCTACCCATATTACAACCTTTCCGAGGGAAGGCATACCATAAGGCTCAAAGTGTGGGATGTGTTCAATAACTCCTCTGAAGCTGTCATAAGCTTTGTGGTATTCAACACCGGAAAGTTTGTGATGGACCATCTTTACAACTACCCTAATCCATTCCAGGATAAAACCACGATCTCTTTTGAGACGAATCAGACCGACATGAATGTAGCGGTCGAGATTCAGATCTATACTCTGTATGGGAAATTGGTGAAGACCATACGAAAAACAGAGTTTATCAATGGATTCCGAATCGAGCCGGTAATATGGGATGGGACAGCCGACGGAGGATGGAAGGTTAGCACCGGGACTTACGTCTATCGTGCCATTGTGCAGCTTCCTGATGGATCTGTAAATACAGCCACATCGAAACTTGTTGTCATCCGGTAATGTACATTCTATGAATAAAATTTACGGTATACTCTTGCTTCTGATACCCCTGCTTGGATGGGGAACAACCGTCACTACCAGCGAGTCGGTGCTGGCTACTGGAACGTGGTATAAGATTGCCGTACAAAAGACGGGTATCCACCGTGTGACCTATGATGACCTGGTGGCGCTAGGCATAGACCCTGCCTCAGTTATCCCTTCAGAGATCAGGGTTTACGGCAATGGGGGAGGGATGCTTCCGGAGGCAAATAACCAACCCCGGATTGATGATCTCCTGGAGAACTCCATTTTGGTCTATGATGGCAGTGACGGATCCTTTGATCAGGGAGATTATTTCATCTTCTATGGAGAGGCGCCTGATGTGTGGCTCTTCGATGAAGCAAGTAAGGTATTTACCCATCAGAAGAATCTCTATTCCAATGACACATATTATTTCATTACAACAGACCTTGGCCCCGGGAAGCGCGTTCAGCCAGTTGCCTCATTAGATACCACTCCCGGATATACATGCATCCGTTTTATTGATCATGCATTTCATGATGTGGATGAGCGAAATCTGATACGCTCAGGAAAGATCTGGCTTGGTGAGGAGTTCAATGAATCAAAACCGGTATGGGAGTTTAACTTCAATTTTCCGAATGTGGTCACCACCACGGCTGCGCAGATCAAAACCTACGTAGTTGCCAGGGCTCCCGAAGTGAGCACAATGAATATCATGAGAGATGGCGATCTGATTGATCAGTTCACGATGGATTTTACTAATCCTGGATCCGTTAGTATCTATGCACGCACCAAATTACGCGAGACTTCAACAACACTGGGTCAGGAGCTTACGACTATCCGGTTGGAATACGAGCTGCCGACTCCTGGTTCTGTCGCCTGGCTGAATTATATCGAAGTGATCGCACAACGGAATTTGAAATGGGTTGGACCTCAGTTCTCGTTCAGGGATCCCAACTCCGTTCAGGAGGGGAGAAATTCCCTTTTCAGAATTTCGGGCACACCCGGGAATATGATGGTGTGGGATGTGACAGATCCGGGAGCGATTGGTGATGTGCAGGGAATATGGAATGCAACAACACAATTTTATGACTTCATTCTGCCAACTCCTGTCCTGAAGGAGTTTATCGCTTTTGATGGTTCAGAATATTATCCAGTGATCCCGGTCGGACCCGTTGCCAATCAGAACCTTCACGGACTCAATCCTGCATCCCTAATCATTGTCACGCACCCACTCTTCAGGGAGCAAGCGGAGGAGCTGGCTGCTTTCCACCGGAACACAACCGGGATATCTGTGAACATTGTTGAGACTGACCAGATCTACCAGGAATTTGCATCCGGGCAGCATGATATTACAGCCATCAGGGACTTTGTAAGGATGTTATACATGCGTGCTACGGATCGTGACACGCCACGGTATATTCTGCTGTTTGGAGACGGATCCTATGATTACAAGGACCGTATTCCCAACAATACCAATTTTGTCCCTACCTTCCAGTCAGAAGAGTCGTTCAAGTTTATAGCCACCTATGTGACCGATGATTATTTTGGCATCATGGGGGAGGAGGCAGGACAAGGTTCTTCGGGCAACCTGGATCTTGGAATGGGGCGGTTCCCTGTATCAGATGTGGATCAGGCACAAGCTATCGTGAATAAGATCACACACTATGCGGAGAAATCAGATACAATCCAGTCGGCCTGGAGAAATGTCATGACATTCATCGCCGATGACGAAGATGGCAACTTGCATCTGCATCAGGCAGAAGAGCTTTGCGATATCGTAGCCTCAAAATATCCGGTTTATAACGTGAATAAAATCTACCTGGATGCATACCAGCTTATTGTAACACCTTCGGGTCCCAGGTATCCCTCTGTGAACAGGGCGATTACCAGTGCCGTAAATAATGGCAGCCTCATCGTCAACTATACGGGTCATGGAGGTGAAGATGCATGGAGCGAGGAGAAAGTCCTCACCATTCCCGATATTGAGAACTGGACGAATGCAGATAAGTTATCCGTTTTTGTCACCGCCACGTGTGAGTTTAGCCGATTCGATAATCCCGAGCGGTTCAGCGCAGGGGAGATGATAATCGTGAAGCCGCAGGCAGGAGCTATCGCCATCTATTCCACAACACGGTTGGCTCTGGCCACATCAAATTTCAAGCTTGATACATCATTTTTCCGGCATCTTATGGACCGGGATGAAGATGGAAATTACCTGAAGATGGGTGATCTGCTGATGATATCGAAGAATAACAACAACAATAACAACAACATCCGGAATTTTGTCCTGCTGGGCGACCCGGCTCAGCAAATCGCTTTTCCTGAATATAAAGTGGTTACAACAGCGATCAATGGAGAACCGGCGAATGCTTCACCTGATACGTTACTTGGTTTATCAGTGGTAACTGTTTCGGGAGAGATACTGGATCAGGCAGGGAATAAGGCAACCGGGTTTACCGGAACACTGAATGCGAAAGTGTACGACAAACCTGTAACATACCGCACACTGGCTAACCAGCCGAAGAGCTACAAAGAGTATTTCCAGATCCAAAATGAGTTGTTGAGCGACGGACCTGCTAACATTGAGAATGGCGAGTTCTCCCTCACTTTCATTGTTCCCCTGGGGATCTCACCCTATTTCGGTTTTGGTAAGATTAGCTACTATGCGTTTTCGGAAACTACCGATGGACATGGCTACGACGACAACGTTGTGATTGGGGGCATGGATCCATCTGTAAATCCCGACAATCAGGGACCTGATATCTCTCTCTTCCTGGATTCAAAAAATTTTATCTCAGGCAGCCAGGTTGGCAGAAGTCCGTTGCTGATGGTTGATCTCTTTGACGAAGATGGGATCAATCATGTCGGCCTGGGTCTGGGCCACGAGATCCTGGTAGCGATCGACGACAGCTGGCCTCAGGCGGTCGTACTTAATCCTTACTATACACCTGCCATGAATGATTATAAAAAGGGGACAGTGCTCTATCCTTATGCCGATTTATCTATCGGGCCTCATACCCTGACGATCCGTGCCTGGGATATGTTCAACAATTCATCGGAACGTTCGATCAATTTCTATGTATATGAAAATCAGACGATTCAGGTGACTGAGGTTTATACCTATCCCAATCCATTGATTGAAGGGACAACCTTTACATTCAGGCCCGATGCAGACAGTGGTAGAATGGACGTGACAATTGAAGTATATTCCATCGCAGGTCAGCCAGTAAGGTTGATCAACGTATCAGTACCTGAGAACACCGGCCAGCCAGTTCAGGTATATTGGGATGGCACGAACCAGAGTGGGATGAAACTATCCAGCGGAATTTACCCTTACAGTGTAAAATTTACGGGATCCAATGGCAGTTTCACCCATACATCAGGAAAGGTTATAATCTTGAGATAGAGAATGATGAACCATATTTTTTAACAGAAGCAATATCAAAAAATATAATTCGTTACTTTTGCTAACCATTTTTTCGGACTAAATTATTATTGGAATGCAACATAAGAAGTATAAATTGGCGTTGATTTTAGCGGGATGTTTGATGATCAATTACTCATTTGGTCAGGATGAACAGCAACCAAACGTGATTACGACGGCTGTGCCGTTTCTGATGATAGCACCGGATGCCCGTTCAGGTGGGATGGGGGATATTGGTGTTTCTACCACTCCTGATGCTTATTCATTATACTGGAATCCGGCCAAATATGCCTTTATTGAGAAGGATTTCGGTGCTGGTATTGGATACGTTCCCTGGCTGAGAGGGTTGGTCAACGATATCGGTCTGGCTTCCGTTTCGGGCTACAAGCGTTTTGGGGACAAGCAAGCGATTGCACTCTCGTTGCGGTTCTTTTCTATGGGGGAGGTGATGTTTACCAATGATGTAGGCCAGGAACTGGGAGCAGTGAAACCAAACGAATGGGCTATTGATGCGACCTATGCAAGAAAATTCACGCGGACCTTATCCGGTGCCGTTGCTTTCCGGTTCATTTACTCAAACCTGGTTCCTGTAAATTATACCAAATACGATGTTAGCCCCGGGATGTCGGGTGCAGCAGACATCGCACTCTATTACCACAAAGAGCTTGAGATCAAAGGACTGAGTGGCGCCTGGATCAATTTCGGTTTTAATATTTCAAATATCGGAGCTAAAATATCTTACAGCAGCTCTTCAACACTGCGTGACTTCATCCCCACCAATTTGCGTATCGGACCATCCTTCACCATGGATATTGACGATTACAACCGGTTGTCATTTGCTGTTGACCTGAATAAGCTCCTGGTTCCAACACCTCCGATTTATTCAGATTCCATAGGTCCTGACGGAAAAAAAATTATCGAAAAAGGGAGAGACCCGGATGTATCTGTTGCACAGGGGATGATCCAGTCCTTCTATGATGCCCCTTACGGTTTCAAAGAGGAGTTGGAAGAGATCAACGTTGTTGTGTCAGCTGAATATTGGTATAATCATCTTTTTGCTATCCGCGCAGGATACTTCTGGGAGTCGAAATACAAAGGCAATCGTCAATTTTTCACCCTGGGAGCCGGTTTGCGCTACAATGTCTTTGGATTGGACTTCTCATATCTGATTCCTATCGCACAGAACAACCCGCTACAAAATACCCTCCAGTTTACCCTGCTGTTCAACTTTGACAAGGTTGGGGCAAGGGATAAGGAGAAATAGCGAAATAGCGAGAAGCGAAATAGCGAAAAGTGAATATGATTCCGCGGATTGGTTTTGGATTTGATACGCACAGGCTGGAGGAGTGGAACGAACTCTGGCTTGGGGGAATCCTTGTCCCGCATACAAAGGGAGCAGTTGGTCATTCGGATGCTGATGTTCTCATCCATGCCATCTGCGATGCACTCCTTGGAGCAGCCGCTCTGGGGGATATCGGAACCCATTTTCCGGATACATCAGATGAATTCAAAGGCATAGACAGCAAGATCCTTTTGAAGAAAACCTGTGGCTTGATTTGTGAAAAAGGTTACGCTATCGGGAACATTGATTCAACCATCGTTCTTCAATCCCCAAAGATCAGCAAATACATTCCTGAGATGCTCCTGATTCTCAACGATATTATGGGTATCTCTCAGGGAAGCCTCTCCATCAAAGCCAAGACAAGCGAAACTCTCGGTTTCATTGGCAGGGAAGAAGGGGTTTCAGCATATGCTGTTGCGTTGTTGCTGGATGCCTGATGCCGGATGCCAGATGCCGGATGCCGGATGTGAATTGCATATAACGTATCCCGCAGCGCGTATCTTTTTTCCCGTCACTATTTTGTTATCTGAAATTAAACTTCTACCTTTGCACTCCCTTTTAAAAATCAATACATTCATTAACAACCAACAAACAATGTCAAACCAGTACGAAACCGTTTTCATTATGACTCCCGTTTTGTCTGATGAACAGATGAAGGAAACGGTAGAAAAGTATCAGAAGTTCCTAAAAGAAAAGGACGCTGAGATTATCTTTGAGGACAGCTGGGGATTGCGCAAATTAGCCTATCCGATCCAGAAAAAGAGCACCGGATTTTATCACCTGATTGAGTTCAAAGCTGATCCAACCATCATTCGTGAATGGGAAGTTACCTTCAAGCGTGATGAGCGGATACTTCGGTTCCTTACCGTGGCCCTCGACAAGCATTCCCTTGCTTACAATGAGAAAAAGCGGGCCAAAGCCAAAGCAGCGAAAACAGAACCTGTAACGGATTAATCACGTTAAAAATTAAAAAGATGAGTGCACAACTATCAGGTGAAATCAGGTATTTAACCCCAATTGCGGTTGATACTAAAAAGAAAAAATATTGCCGGTTCAAGAAGAGCGGAATCAAGTACATCGACTACAAGGATGGCGACTTCCTGTTGAAGTTTATCAACGAACAGGGGAAGATCTTGCCCAGACGAATTACTGGCACCTCAACAAAATACCAGCGGAAAGTGGCTCAGGCGGTGAAGAGAGCCCGTCACCTGGCGTTATTACCATATGTGGCTGACTTGTTAAAATAAGGAGGAGAAGAGATGGAAGTGATTTTAAAACAGGACGTGCCCAATTTGGGATATGCCAGTGAATTGGTGACAGTAAAACCGGGATTTGCCCGTAACTATTTGATCCCTCAAGGGATGGCCATTCTTGCTACGTCGACAAACAAGAAGATCCTTGCTGAAAATCAGAAGCAACAAACACACAAAGCAGAGAAGATTCAGAACGAGGCTACAGACTTGGCCAGGAAACTTGAGAACCTTGTCGTGAAGATCGGTGCGAAAGCTGCAGATACGGGAAAGATATTCGGTTCAGTCAACGCAATCCAAATCGCCCAGGCACTGAAAGAGCAGCACAACTTTGATATTGACAGGAAAAAGATTCATGTGGATCACGAGCATATCAAAGAGCTCGGCACCTATAAAGCAAAGATTAACCTACACAAAGATGTAGCCATTGAGATCAGCTTTGAGGTTTTCGCAGAATAACCCGAATCGTTTTTTTTCTTACTTTTAGCAATTCGCTCTTCGCAGTTCGCGTGTCGCGTTTTGCTGTTCATCTTTCGATAAGGCGAATAGCGAATAGCAAACAGCTATTAGTATGATCTCGAAATCCCAGATAAAATTCATCCATTCTCTCAAGCAGAAGAAGTATCGTGAACAGCATCGGTGTTTTGTTGCGGAAGGGTCCAAACTGGTTTTGGAGCTGACTGAAAGCTATTTCTCTTTCCGCCAGATTTATGCTGTTGAAGAGTGGCTCAGGGAGAACCCAATAATAAAAGATATACCTGTTGAGGAGGTCAAACCCGTTGAGATGGAGCGCATCACTGGCCTCTCATCGCCCAGTCCAGTTCTGGCTGTTGTTGAGATGCCGTCAGAGAATTTGGAGTCCACTTCCTGGGGAGAGAATCTTACCCTGATCCTTGATGGAATCCAGGATCCGGGAAACCTGGGGACGATGATCCGGATAGCAGACTGGTTCGGGATAGCGCAGTTAATTTGTTCCCCTGGTAGTGTAAATCTCTATAATCCCAAAGTGGTGCAGGCTACGATGGGATCCATCACTCGTGTGAGAGTGAATTATACGGAGCTTCCCGAATTTTTGGCATCTCTGGAACAGAAGGTGCCTGTATATGGGATGGTACTGGAGGGGGAGAACCTTTTTCACGCTGAAACCACAGCCAACGGGTTTATAGTCATAGGAAGTGAGGCCCACGGAATCTCGGAAGCTGTCTCGGAGTTTATCACACATAAGCTCTTTATTCCATATTTTCCGACTACACGTGAATACCATGCTGAATCACTGAATGCGGCAGCTGCCACCGGAATCGTTTGCGCCGAATTCAGAAGAAAGCAAGAGGTAAGAAGTAAGTAAGACATGCAACCAGAACCCAGCAACCAGAAACCAGCAATCCGCAACATGTACATCAAGATCCTACTTCTTTTCACTTTATTATTTTTCCCGGGGAGCCTTTTCGCTTGGGATTTCCCGAATGAAAACAGGGTTTACAACCCCAGAATTAACACGGTCTTGCTCCATAAGGATGGATTTGAGATGGCCATGCCCATCATTGCATTGAACTCTGGAGAACAACTGAAGCTTAGCTTTGATGACCTGGATGTTTCGCTTAAAAGCTATCGCTTCACGATCCGTCACTGTACAGCCGAATGGGAAACTACAACCGACCTGTTGATGACTGATTACATCAACGGGTTGCAGGATGAGGCTGTTGAACAGTTTGATTATTCATACAATACAACGGTGGAGTACATCCACTACACAGCTTATACACCTTCCTATAACATGAAGCCCAGGATTTCGGGAAATTACCTCCTCATTGTCTATCTGGATGACCCGGAAGTGCCAGTAATAACGTGGCGATTCATGGTCGTTGAACCCACCTCGGTTTCAATTGCAGCCAAGGTGGTGAGAGCGGATGCCCCGTTGGAAAGCTATTCGAAACAGCAAATTGATTTCACCATCAGTATGCCTGGATTTATCTGGTCAAACCCTTCCCGTGAGATTAAAATCGTGATTATGCAAAATGAACGATGGGATAATGCCATCAGGAATCCAAAACCGAGATTCGTCAGAGGATCTGAACTTGATTTTACGTATGACCCGACACTGGTTTTTAACGGAGGGAACGAATTTCGTCCGCTCGATATAAAGAGCCTGCGCTATCAGACTGAGAACATCCGGCTGATTGAATGGAACTATGAGTATCATGTCTATATGCTTGACGATTACAGCAGAGCCAGGAAAAATTATACAATTTACAGGGATATCAATGGCAGAAAGTTGATTCAGAATGAGGAGTATGCCGAAAACAGCGCAATTGAAGCAGACTATGCCTGGGTTCATTTCTCCATTCCTTCCAGTAGCATGATTCCGGGAGGGAAGTTCTACTTAATGGGCGCTTTGGCTGACTATCGAATGGCCCCTCCCAATGAGATGGTTTTTGATCCTCAGACGAAACGGTATACCTGCTCTCTCTACCTTAAACAGGGCTTTTATAACTACCAGTACGTATTTAAACCGGATGGATCAACGACTGGAGATGCTTCATTCTTTGAAGGAAATCATTGGGAAACAGAGAATCAGTATGCGATATTTGTCTACTGGCATCCCCTTTCAGGTCTCTATGACCAGCTGGTGGCCATACGGGATATTAACTCAAGAGATTAAATATAATTCCTTCTATTACAAATGTTTACAGATTACCCGGTAGAGGTCTGCCATTAGGAAAGGTTTCATCAGGTAGTCGGTTACACCTGCACGCTGGAATTTCTCAATTTCATCCTGTAAGATGTTTGCAGTAAGGATGATGACAGGAGTTTTTGAAATGGTTGATGAGGAATTATGGCGGATCTTTTTAGTCATCTCGATGCCGTCTACCTCCGGCATATTTACATCCGAGAGCACCAGGTCGTAGTGGTTCTTATCGATTAACGCCAGCCCCTCCTTCCCGTTTTTGGCTTTGTCGACGTTCACGTGCCACTTTTCAAAGATAGCCTCCAACAATACCAGATTGATATCCGTATCATCCACAATGAGGATCCGTTTCCCTGTAAAGATGGATGTGTCGATCTCCATATCAGGTGGTGTGACTTTCCCGGGAGCCTCCTTGCTAAGATCATAGGGAATGATAAAAGAGAAAAGAGAGCCCTTGTGAAGCTGGCTTTCGGCCCATATTTTTCCATCCTGTTGCTCTACGATCTTTTTACAGATCGGTAATCCCAGGCCTGTTCCGATGATCCACTTCTTGGCCGATTGTTCATGAACCTGGCTGAATTCACTAAAGACATCCTCAATGTGTTCTTTCGATATCCCGATACCAGTATCGGCAATATTTACCTGCAAACAATGTTTTGCACCACATGATTTCATGGAAAGCGTTAGCTTGATCTCCCCCTGCTCTGTATATTTTACGGAATTGTTGAGGAGGTTGATCAGGACCTGCTTCAGGCGCATCTCATCTCCCGACAACACGGTTTTGTCTCCCAGGATGTTATTGAATGAGATACTCAGTCCTTTTTTATCAGCTGCAGGGCGGAGGCTGTTTAGCACTTGTTCAATCACCGAAGCCGGATTGAATGGTGCAATGAAGAATTTCATTTTTCCTGAATCCAGCTTGGAAAGATCAAGGATATCATTCACTGTAGTCAGTAACATCTCGGAGGAGGTTCGCATGGATGAGAGATATTTCTCCTGAGTTTGATTGAGCGGTGTTTGCTTCAACTGCTCAGTAAACCCAACAATGGACGTTAGCGGGGTTCTGAGTTCGTGACTCATATATGCCAGGAACCGGCTCTTCTCAGCAGCATCCTGTTCGGCTTTCTGCTGGGCGGCAACAATCTGTTTTTGATATCTGATGATTTGACTGATCGTCACAATGATCAATATCAGGAGGATAATCACAATGCTGAGGCTGATGAGGCTGGTGAGATTGATGATCTGAGCTGAACGGTCGATGGTAGCAATTGCATTTCCGTGGATCTCATTGTTTCTCCTCTCAACATGTTCATTGAGTAGTTTGAGGATCTCCTTGAGTTCTTTCATCAATTTCTTGTTCATCAGGATCAGCTCTTTCTCTTGTACCTCCATCTTTTCGCGAAATCGTTTCTGTAAACGGAGCTGCTTCTGATAGTATAGGTTTGTTTGCCCGGCAATAACCTGGCTGACCTCTTCAACTGTCAGGGAACTATCGGCAGCCTCTTTATGGATATCTCCTGAGTGGGTTACGGTCAGTTTCTGTTCTGTCGTTGTCTCCTCCTTATTCCCAACAAAAAACTCCTTGACCTTTTTGAAGAACCCCTTTTTCTCACGTTCCGATGTGGAAGTTATGCTGAGGGTATCGATTCCCATGGCCTGAAGGTCGGGGTAATACCGCCGGATGGTCAACATGGTCATTGGCTGCGTCCCGAATTTGGCTGCGTCCATCGTTACGGCAACATGAAGCAGTGAATCAGTCAACCGTTTTAACCGGATAAAATTGGCTGAGAGGTCCTCTTTTTGCAGAATACTTTCACTTGCATCCTCTACAAAGATCAAATCTGATGGGTTGGCATCCAGGCCATGCTTCAACGAGTCGAGGATTGCCAGTAAATCGTTGATATCCTGGCTATATTGTTGCGAGTAGGTCCGGTCATAGGTGAGTGTATACATCCAGAAATCGTTATCGGCTTCATAGAGCTTCTGGAAACTCATTTCCATCATAACCAGGTTGCTGTCTTTGATTCTCAGGTAATTGAGCGCTTCAGAAATCTTCTCTTTTTCGGTGTCACGGATCTTGAAAAAAGTAGCGATCGTGAGAGCAATGATCAGGATCAGAAAAACCAGGAGAACCCTGAGGGTTGTTATCCCTTTACTGCTTGCTGCCATATTTTGTCTTGTTAAGCCAGCAGCAAGGTACAAAAAAACCAATTCATTTATATTTTTCTGTTTAGTTTATGACTGTTACAAATTCGCTTATCTTTGAAATATCCAAATCATCATGAAATGAAACATTACCTCTTTCTCATCATTCTCGTTGCTATCTATATTCAACATGGGTATACACAGAACCCGGAAATTCAAGCCCAGCGGATCATAACTATTCCCTCTATGGGTATTCAGGTTGAATTCCAACCGATTACTGGCCCTCCTTCAAATCAATACCCGGCATCACCCGCTGCACCTCTGGTTCCCGGCCTCAATTGGCAGGTCACCGATGCTGCTTCTATCGACAACGATGCAAAAGTTTCTTCGCAAAGCATGAAAACGGTTGCAGGTTGGGGCCTGAACGACCAGCGGCTCTCGCTTTATGGCAGTTCCAATATTCCCGAATGGGAGGTCCCCTTTACGATCACTGCATGGGATGAAGTGATCGATATGACCGAGGACGGCAACCATATTGCAAATGGTGTGAACGACCAGGTGGAGGTTTACGCACCCGGTTCGTCCATACCCATCTGGTCGACAACCATTTCACAGGCTGTAAAAGGAATTCAGATCCGGGATGATGGTCAGCAGGTTTTTGTTGCTGCCGTTGATCAGGCCACACAAGATTCTTCGTTCGTCTATTGTTTTATTGTTGGCCAAAATACGCCTATTTGGGTTAAATCTTTCGCAGGTAATTACACGGCTCTGGTTTTGAGTAAAAGCGGAAACCGAATCCTGCTAGGGGAGTATGGCGGAGGGAATAACAAATTGTTTGTTCTGAACACGACTGCAGGCGATGAGATCTTTCAAACTGTTTTTGCAAATCAGAATCCTCCCGCCATTTCGGATGATGGAAAATTCATCGTTAGTGGTGATTACAGTGGGCATGTTTTTTTACTTGAATACACCGAAGCTACCTCGACCTATGTCGAAAAATGGAACTTCAATGTTAACGGGACCAATGCCTGGGTTGCCGGCATGGGTATTTCGGGCGACGGCAGTACCATCGCCGTTGGCACGCTGATCTTTCCATCCGCTGGCGGTTCCGACGGGGAGTTATATGTATTCAACAATTATTCGCCGGTACCTCTGTGGATTTATCCCAACATGGGCGATATGGTACAGTGCGTGGATCTCAGTTCCGACGGGTCAATTATAGCAGCAGCCGGGTGGGGACCCATTGGCAACTCCTCGCCTGACATCTTTCTGTTCCGCAAACAAAGCAACGAACCTTATCTTACCGTCAATTCACCGGGATCGAACTTCTGCCTCGACCTTTCGGCCGATGGGAAACTTTGTGTTGCCGGGGGAAAGGCAGTACATGCCAGGGAATTTGGCATGGGTGGGAAGCTATACAACATCAATTCCGACCTGGGGGGAGGTGCCTTAGACGGCCTCGCCGTTAAATTGGGTTCTGCACAGCAGGCAGGCACTATGATCGAGATCATCGGATTGAACAACTACTTTACCTATACCAATGAGGCATCAGCCTATATCCTGAAATATATCCCTGAAGGAACCTATACCGTAAAATATTCAGCAGTTGGATACATCCCACAGGAGGTTACCGGAGTCCAGATAACCTTGGGACAGGTAACGACCCAAAATGTCACCCTATTGCCAACAGGGGATCCTCCCACAAGCCTCATCGCAACCCAGGGGGCTGGTTTGACCGTAGTCTTGAACTGGCACCCTTCACCCACAGCAGGTATCAGCGGTTATAATATTTACCGCAAACAATATGCATTTGATTTTTACCCCCCAACCCCCCTGGGGACTGTCGGGTCGGGCCAAGTTACCTATACAGACGATACCGCTCTTCCATTCACACATTATTACTATGCCGTGACTGGCCAGCTGCCGGGAAACCTGCAAACACCATACTCCAACGATGCCGAAGGATGGATATCCACAGGATTCATCACCGATGAGATCACCGCCTGGGTGGGGTCAACACCAACGATTGATGGGGTGATTAGTCCCGGAGAATGGAGTGATGCCTTAGAAGTTGATATCTCCAATTTCCTCGGGAGGAATGATAATATTACCAGACCGATCGGCAGTGTGATGGCGTGGTTCAAGGTGAATCCAGCTAAGAGTTCACTCTTTGTCGCCGTTGATAATACTTATGACATGGTACTGGAGGATCATGATGAGATTGCACTCTATGTCGACGACAACAATGATGGCTTCTATCCTGCTCCGGGCGATAGTACCGAAGGCAACTACTGGGCGGCCCACTATGCTTCGGGCGATGTGATCAAATACCGCCCAATCTATAATACCGGTGGGGTAGGTTCGACCTTCTTCCTGCCTAATCCTGAGATCTCTGTTTCGGATGCTACCGGCCATGTAGTCTATGAATTTATCATCCCGCTGGGGACAGCTTCAAACTGGCAGATCTCCTTCAACAGCGAGGATCAAAGTGGCTTATTCATTTTTGCCCTCGATGACCCTTCCAATTTCGATGGATGGTGGCCATGCTTAAACCAGAATATCTTTACTGCAGATGGTTATGGCGTGATTACTTTCGGCGCCTTTGACTCGATACCACCGGCACCCCAAAACCTGACCCTCAATAACCCGGTGGCACAAAACATCATGCTAAGATGGGACCAACCGAACATCAGCGATTTTGACTATTTCAACATTTACTGGTCAACCGATGGCGGGGTGACCTTTCTAAAACTCGACAGCACTATTGGCGTTCAGTATTTTCTTACGGTTCCCTCAAATGGACTTTATGAATTTTATGTCACTACAGTTGACCGGGCAGGCCAGGAGTCTGTGCCTTCGAATATCGTCCAAACGAATGTAGTTATCGGAATCGCGGATCAGGTTCTTTTAAATGATATCTCCATGATCAAAATGGGACCCAACCCATTTAGCCGACAACTCAAAATCGATTTCAATCTCCTGAAGGAAACACACCTAACGATCCGCATTTTCGATATCAGAGGAACGCAAATCAATACGTTGTTCAATTCGAACATGATAGCCGGTCTACATCATATAACCTGGGAGGGGATGGACAAGGCGGGGAACGAGGTAAAGCCTGGAATTTATGTAGTTCAGTTCCGTACAACGAACGGGAGCCAGGTCTCCTTTAAAATCATCAGATTGTAACTTTTTTTCGCTTGCTTTGAATCGTTTTATTTAGCCTGGCATCTGCAGGTTTGTTATGCCTCGAAGATATCTTTCCTTAACTTCCGACAACCAACTTCGCAATAATCCGGGTTGTCAATGAATTCTCGAATAAGGTGGGAGAGCCGGTACATCTGACCACCTGGCGCCGCTTTAATGATTTTTGGGTTTGCATTTAATAAATCTCTTCGTCGTTTCCGTTATTTCCCAACAACCAGAGGTTAATATTTTCTTCATTGTTGCAGCCCTTGGCTGGTGACCATCTTCAAGATATAAGGTACCATCAGGTCGGCTAAGCCTGCGCAATTCTTTTAAAAACTCCCTGGGGTCTTTCACCATATGGAACATATCCAACGCATAAATAATATCAACAGAATGTGAGGGTATGTTCACGGATTTGCCATCCGTCAGGATGGGTTTAATGTTTTTCAAATTGAACTTCTCGATAATTTGAAAGGCTGATTTAACCGCTAGTTCGTGGATGTCAACGGCATATATCATTCCCTCATCGCCAACCAACTCCGACGCCTTTTTCAGGTACCTGCCTGTCCCGCATCCATAATCGATAACGGTGTTCCCGGTTTTAATTTCAAACGGAGTAAGTTTGTTGTCAGGTGAAATAATGAAATCTGTAACATCAAATATCAAGGACATTGCTCTGAAAGCCCAATCAGGCATCCTATCCATTTCATTGCCAAATAAAACCTTTTTCATCTTCGTCAGTGAGTTAAGTTATCAAAGTTAAATAATAACGTGTAAACCATCTTTTTATAAACGAATGAAGCCACCCAAGGGGGCTTCCACCGGAACCGTCGGGCTTAAAACAAGGCATTCTGGGCATAAGAATTCATTTGTTTCGGGTGGAATGCCATCATTTCCGATATTGCTGGCAATAAGGGTTGAGATTTGAATGCCAAATGCCAGCGCCAGAATCAGGATCGTTTTCATTGTTTGGGTAATAAGACAATTGTGATGCAAAGATGTCACATATTGGAGCGATTATATTAATGGTTTTCGGTGAATTCGGGTTTGAGGGGGATGAATGGCGGAAAACTGTGGGTGGAAATGATGCCGAATTAGCCCAATTCAACCCCTATGACATTGGCTTAGGAAGAGTTGATGTTGATGCATTGCCTCGGGCGTAAGATGCGCCGGATGGAATATATGTATGAATATGGATGTGTTATTGAAAAGGGGTGGTCATTGTTAACGTTAATTGGACTTAAGCCACTCATAGGCCTTGTCCAAGGTTTCAAATATCCTACATTCCCATTCAGTCTTCTCAAACTCCTTGAAATACGTATTCACTATCGGTATGAATTTTTCATCCGTCGTTACAACGACATTCTTCATTCTATTGGAACTCCATACTGAAGATGTTCTATCTAGGGTGCCAATTACTTTTGCATTTGCAGCGGTTACCAGATTAGTTGTAACCTCGGTATAGTCCGCTATCTGATATGTAATGGATTCGTATCTTCTATCACCATACATAATGCCATTCATCTTCATAACCTCTTCGTTGGTAACCGTGCCTGAGTGTTTAACCAGAATACCCTTTTCTTCCCAAAATAATTTGCTCGCCATTTTGTCCCAATTTTAATTGCGTACAGGTTTGTTCAAACTTCCCAAAAACAATATTAATTGCTGGCTTTGGCTGGCAATGTGAAATGGAAGGTACTTCCCTTCCCCTCATAGCTCTCAACCCATAACTTTCCGCCGTGTTTTTCGACGAACTCCTTGCAGATAATCAAACCCAAGCCCGTGCTGGGTTCATTATTGGTGCCTTTGCGGTTTGTATTAATGTCCACCTGGAAAAGGTTCTCTACCATTGTTTGGTTCATTCCGATGCCCGAATCCTTCACAGAAGTTTCAATCCACTTGTCATCCAACGACTTTGCCGTTATGGCGATTTTTCCCTCTTTGGGGGTGAATTTTATGGCATTGGATACCAGGTTGCGAATAAGGCATTCAAACATATTCCCATCGGCAAAAACCGTCAAATCTTCCGAAATATCATAACTGATGTCAATCTTCTTGCTTTTGTTTGCTTCCAGAAATAAAACCAAACTCCCAGATATTTTTGGCATTAATAAAAGTGGCTCAGGATTATAAGTAGTTAACCCCCGTTGCATTCGTGACCATTCCAAAAGATTTTCGAGCAAACCGAAAAGGTTGGTTGCGGATTTTCTCATTGACACGGCTATCTGTTGAATCTTCTCTTGGTTCAATGTTGGGGATTGCTCCGCCAGTAATTGTGTCAAGCCAAGAAAACTGTTGAACGGGCTGCGCAGGTCGTGGGCGATAATGGAAAAGAATTTGTCCTTTTCGGCATTGACTAAATGAAGCTCTTCGTTTTTTCGTTTGATTTCTTCTTCTGCTCGCTTGCGGTCGGTAATATCACGGAAAATACCGAAAGTTCCAATGAATTTATTGCCCTCGAAACTGGGTGTTGCAGTAATGAGAACATTTTTTTTACTTCCGTCTTTTAAAACTATTTCGAGTTCATAAACATTGCTTTTCCGCTGTTTACGGTCAAGTGTTTGCTTTTTTATCTGATCAAAATGTTCCTTAAAAATAAATTCATCTAAACATAGACCTTCCAGTTCTCCATTACCAACACCAAATATTTTTTCAGCCGCTGGATTTGCATAAACAAATATTTCTTCATCATTTACAAGACTAACACCTTCACCTATTTTTTCTGTTAATGTGCGATATCTTTCTTCGCTCGCACGTAACGCATCTTCAGACGTTTTGCTCTCGGTGATATCGAGGAAAGACCAGACCCTTCCTATCGGTTCGTTTTCGATGCACATAGGCTTTGAAATGCGTTCGAAAATCCGCCCATCCTTGAAGTATATCAACTCAAAACTTTCAGATTCGGGCTTCCCATACAATTCTGAAACCTTATTAATAAATTCATCCGGATCAGCAAGTTGTTCAAGCACAAAGTCCAGTAGTATCTTGTCGTCTGCTGAAGCGAGGATATCACTCGGTATGTGCCACAATTCAGCGAATTTAGCATTTGTCTTGATGACCTTTCCTTGCCGACTGACCACAAGAATGCCATTATGAATTGAGTCAAGTGTCGCATCCGTTAAAGACAGGGAGTTTAGTAAAGCATTCTCTGACTGCTTGCGGTCAGTGATATCCCTTAATGCCCCATCAATATGATTTGGTTTGCCGTCGGCATCGAAAATTAATCGGGCGTTCACTGAAGCAATCCTTTTGTTGTCAGTCTTGGTCCTAAAGGCTATTTCAGAATCCCTGAGTTCGCCATTTTCATTAATTTTATTAAGCAGAATCGCCCTGTCCTCAGGGTTATAATAGATGTTAGCTACATCTGTGCCAATAAGTTCATCCCTGTTAAATTCCGAAAAATGTTCAATTGACGGGCTTAGCTCTTGAATTATCCCAGCAAGGTCTACTTGGTAAAAAACGTCTTGAACATTTTCGAACAGGTTGCGGTATTTTTCTTCGCTCAATCGAAAAGCTTCATCTGCACGTTTGCTTTCGGTGATGTCACGTGCAATATGGATTGCCCCAATAATTGCGCCGTCTTTATTCCGCAACGGTGAAGCGGTGACCGAGAACCATCCATCCAGACATTCAATGGGCATATCGGTTGTAACCTTCTTCCCCTCTTTCAGCATTTGTGACAGCACACAAAAAGAAGGTGGTTTCTCCGTCTGATGCATACACCAGAAACATTTTGACCCGATTAGTTTATCAGATGGAATTCCAACACGTTCGTTAAAAGCCTGATTGCAGTGGATAACATTATGTTCCCGGTCAAGAATGCAGACAGGGTCGGGAGAGACATCAAAGATATGTTCAAAATCGATTTCCCTTAGTGTTTGTTGGCTCACTATATGTATTTTATTTACATTTTTTCATTTTACAGGGCTGTGGTATTGATTTGACAACCAACAACCAATCAATATATTGTAGTAGAATTGTTACAGCGATAATTATCTAATAATGAATTCGTTAAAAGTAATGAAAATAATCGAATATGGATATATAATATTTATTTTATTTCGCCTGAGGACGAATCATTACTTGGCGTTAAATCAAGTCCCAACGAACGCAAAATGTCAAACTGTTAAATTGCAATGGATGTTCATCCAGCAAAGCGGAATCCCTTTAACGATTGTCAATCTGATGAAAGCCCCGCCGGGTACGGTACTGTTTGAAAAAATGGAAAAAGAGGGCTGGATCAGCAAACCGTTTGCCTTTTTGGAAGGGGATACGAACATTGTTCCGGCAATGGGTGAAAAAATATTGTACGACGGATTTTTAGAAGTAATTGCCAGTGTCTACAATCCCGAAAAATCCTTCCAGCGTATCGTCCACTTCCTCAACACCTACAGGTTCCCGAAAACAACCGTGAAAGTGCCCGCGAAATACAGCATCAAAGACCTGATTCATGTTTCAAGGGTTCTCTACCTGACAGGGATCAAAGATCAACCAAGGATTTTTCACTGGAAACTCCTGTTATGGTCCATCAAGAACAGCCGAAAAAAATTCTCCATGGCTTTGTTTTACGGAGTGATGATCTGCCAGATTCATCAAACACTTCTGCAACTGAAGAACCCGGTAAAAACATCCCGGCAAACTGTAAATTCGCGGGTCAGAGGGAGTTGATGTAGTCCATGACCTGGATGGAGATGGAGGGGGTTCGCAGGTTCTTGTGGTCGACCCATTCGAGGATGGGTTTTCGTTCCAGGATGGTGTACCCGTCGAAAAGCCCTGAGGATACCGGGACCAGGCCGTCGTTGGGTGGACTAAGGAAGAGGACGAAGGCGTTGTAGCCGATCTTGTCGACAACGTCATAATAGGTTTCAGCCCACACCCATTTGATGCGTTTGTTGACGATCTTGAAGCTGCCTTTCATCTGCCCCCCAAAAACAACATACCTGTTTCTGTTAGTGACATCGGAGGGGTTGGAAAGCAGGTTCTGGATGAAAGGTCCCTCCGGCTTCATGTCGCGCGGACCCGGGAAATCGAGAAATGCGATCACGCCCGTCAGCTTGGCCAGGGGGGATCCCAGGTGAGGCGTTCCGAGAGCCACCAGCCGGGCGACCTCTCCACCCTGGGCCACGTATGACCTGGCGACCAGTCCGCCCATCGAGTGCGCCACCAGGATCGGATGGGTCAGACCGGCAGCTATGACGGAGTCGAGCAGGATCCGGCCGTTGATCCCGATCGAGTCTTTCCAGTTATACTGGAAGAGGTAGACGTCGTGCCTTTTTTTGAAGTCATCTGTCAGCTGGCCAACTACACCGTCCCAATGCGTGAGGTCGCCGGTCATACCGTGAATAAAGATCACGGCCGAGTCGCCTGGGTGTTCCGAGGAATTCACCTTCCGGAACAGGTAGGGGTTGGTGGGGAAGACATCCGAGAGGCGAAAGTCGTCAGAAGGGGTGATCCATACCGGCAGATCTTCATTCCCGTTGCCGGCCAGCAGTCCTGATGCCAGGGTTCCCGAGAGGTGGGATTGTCCGGAGAGGTCTTCCTGGGCGCCGCGGAAGGAGAAATTGAACTCCCCGCCGGGGAGGTCGGTGGAAAAGAAAAGGCTGTCCTGTCTGACGGTGCCCGATATGGTCCCGTTGATCAGTCCGGCAGTGTCGAGAACAGAAACCTCTCCCGATAACCTGTCGGCATCCTGGCTCAGGGTGAAGAGGTAAAAATACCTGGTGGTGTCGGGATTCAGCACGATCATGTTGCATTCCCAGAAGGTGGTCCCGGTCAGAAGCTGGTTGGGCTGATCGATGTTTTTCTTTTTGCAGGAGGCAGAGAGCAGCACCAGGGCGGTGACACTGAGCAGGGAAATGGCTGATGAGAGGATTCGTTTCATGACACTGGGAGGTTGGTGAAGAACAAAGATAGCGAAATGGTGAAATAGCGAGAAGCGAAATAAAAAATGGCAAAATGCAAAATGGTAAGAAAAAACTACCTCCTGCCGGATGCCCTGTTGCGGTGTTCGCAGAAGTAGATGCCCTGCCAGGTGCTGAGGTTGATGTGGCTGGTCATATCGTCACGACCCTCCATGGTGTGGAGATAGAAGCCGCCGCTTTCGTTTTTTATAGTGCACTCTCTTCTCATTTTGAAGGAGGAATCGGTGCGTCCAGTACTTGTGCAAATCGTTTTGAAGACGTATATTCGCAGTACCATGGTAACGTTACTATTTAAACCTGGGAATTATGAATCGGAACATAAATATCCTTGCTATCCTGTGCATGACGCTGCTCTTCGCCTGTATCAAGCCCTTTGATCCGGTCATTGACAGCAATGCCGCGAGCAAGTATGTTGTATCGGGACGGGTTACCAATACGGAAGGCTGGCAGGTGGTCCAGGTCTCCCTCTCCTCACCCATCGAATCTCCGGAGTATATCCCGGTAGCGTCGTGCCAGGTAACAATTCTTGACGACAAAGGGAATAGATTTACCATGGAAGAATATGTACCCGGACTTTACCGCGTGTGGATGGACCAGCAATACCTTGTCCCCGGGACCTCCTACCAGGTAAAGGTTTTAACACCCGATGGCGAAGAGCTTGAATCGGGATTTGACCGGATGCCGATGGGCCCTCCCATCGATTCTGTCTATTATCACATTGAAGATATCCCCACAACCCATCCCGGGGAATACCACAGGGTCATGCAATTTTACGTGGACCTGAATGCCATTGGGGACTACAGCCAGTATTACCAATGGGAGATTGTGGAGACCTGGGAATACGAAGCGGCCCATCCCGTAGAATATTACTACGACGGTACCTTCCACGAGGTGAAGCCGCCCGATTATACCAACAAGGTTTGCTGGATCACTCAATTAGTGAAGAATGTCTTTACCGTCTCCACGAAGAGCCTCTCCCAAAATAGCTACAATCAATATCCGTTGCAGACTATCGACGGAACTAGCTCCTCCCGACTTGGGATCATGTACAGCACCCTGGTAAGCCAGCTTGCCCTGAGCGAGGAAGCATACAACTACTGGGACGAACTGAGGATCAACAGCAACGAACAGGGAGGCCTTTATGAGAAACAGCCCTTTGCCATCAAAGGCAACCTGTTGAATGTCAGCAACTCCGATAAAGATGTCCTGGGATATTTTTATGCAGTGTTCGAGACTACCCGCAGGTATTTTTACCATGATGTTGAAGGGATTGATCTTGCTTACAACAGTGAGTGCTACGAACAAGAAATAGTGCCATTCTTTTGGAGAGATGTTTCCCCCAGGGAATATCCCATTTACTACTATTTCAACGAAAGCGGGGCGATAAGAATCCTGAACCGTTACTGTGTCGACTGCCGGAAACAGGGTGGAACAACCGTAAAACCCGATTTTTGGCCTGAGTAGACATGCCGAAGGCTTTGACCATCTCAGGCCGATATAAATTGACCACCTCTAAGCACTGATTGTTAATATGTTGAAGTGGTCAACCAAAATCGGCGGAGGATGGTCACATGATCCGTTTTGTCCAAGTACATATCAACTAAACGCATTTTAGTCGCAACCATTTGACATATCTGCCTAATTTCTGTATATTAGCAATTCGTTATCGGTGTATCCCTG
Organism: uncultured Prolixibacteraceae bacterium; assembly: GCA_964449285.1. Lineage (GTDB taxonomy): Bacteria > Bacteroidota > Bacteroidia > Bacteroidales > FEN-979 > QYOJ01. The sequence continues at coordinate 1,154 of CAYUZX010000035.1, read as the reverse complement.
AACCACCACTTCCAGCTTCTCGGCTTACTCTATTATTAACCTTAAAAAATAGAGTCATGAAAAAATTATCGCTTCTCATCTTTGTTCTGATTTTCTGTCAAGTTACAGCATTATCCCAAGATCGCTTGCCCTGCCTATCTACTGGTATTACATTCAATACCCAGAATCAAATAGATAGCTTTCAAATCAATCACCCAGGCTGTACAGAGATAATAGGGAGTGTAATGATCGGAGGTGATGATATCACCAATTTAAACGGTTTAATTGACCTGACTGCCATCGGGGGAAACCTCCTGATTGATAATAACACTGTCCTGGCCAGTTTAGCAGGTTTGGATAATATTACTTACATCGGGTGGGGCCTTGCAATTTCATACAACGATGTTCTGACCAGTTTAGCAGGATTGGACAATGTTACTTCTATCGGGGTAGGTGCTGGAACAGGTATTGGAATAATGGGAAACGCAGCCCTTTCGACTTTAACAGGTTTGGAAAATGTCACTTCTATTGGGGGAGGCTTTGCAATAGGGGACAACCCCGTTCTTACAAGTTTGTCAGGCCTTGAAAATTTGACTTCCATACCGGGATTGCTTTATATTTGGGACTGCTCTTCCCTGGTAAGTTTAGCAGCTCTTGCTAACGTGACCTCTATCGAAGGAAACCTCGCGGTTGTTGACAACGATGCCCTGACCAGTTTAATGGGATTGGATAATATAGATGCAGCCTCTATCGATAGTTTGCGCATTTATCATAATAATTCCTTATCCACATGTGAAGTGAAAAGCATCTGTGATTTCTTAACCAGTCCGACTGGAACTATTGAGATTTACGACAATACAACTGGTTGCAACAGCCAGCAAGAAGTTGAAGATGCCTGTGAAGTTGTCCCAGTAGAGAACATCAGCTTTGAGGAAGGACTTTCCATCTATCCTAATTCTGCAAACACAGAGCTTTTTATTTCTATTAGGAACGGAGCAATAATAACTGAAGTAAATATCTATAATCAGATCGGGCAAAAAGTATTACATCAAAAACCAATAACCCAACCCATTGATGTTTCTATGTTCCGGCCAGGGGTGTACATCATCGAAGTCTGCTCACAGGATTTTAAAGTGAGTAAGAAATTGATAATAAGATAGAATTGCTCTGTAAAT
>CAYUZX010000034.1:0-35175 GCA_964449285.1 uncultured Prolixibacteraceae bacterium | reverse complement strand
TTCCCGTGCCGGTTCGATTCCGGCTCAGGGTACGATTTAGCCTCTGAAACCCACGATTGACGTGGGTTTCTGTTTTTTGAGTACTCAACTAAGTACCCAAAAGATTTTATCAGGTTTTTACACTTTAATTCAGATGAGGCTTGCACTCAAGAAATCCCTGTAAATAGATTTCTTTAATAGAAGTTTTTCGTCACATTTAAAATTAACCCCGGAATCTCTACTGTATGCACCGGAATATACATCTTTACTTTAGGAAACTCCTAAAAATTGGAGACCTCATTAACTCTTAATCAATGGGTCGTAGGTTCGAACCCTACCGGGGAGACCCTTAAGCATTCATAATTATCTGTAAATCAATGTATTAACAGATAATTATTTTTTCTCAAAATTTTCTCATAAGTCATTTAAAAGTACTCAGATTCATTCAGTTGAATGAAGGTTGAGGAATGTGGAGAATCTCACCAACCTACATGATTACGATCTTTTCGGTAACTACGCCTTTATCTGTTAACATCCTGAGTATATAAAGGCCTTCCGGAAATTCCGACAGATCCAGTTCTGTCACATCAGATGCCGAAAGGAGGCGTTTGCCTGTCAGGGTAAGAAGTTCCACGGTTCGGACACGATTCGCCTGAATTGCAATGTGGCCTGTGGTGGGATTGGGGGAGAACAGAGGTTGTTTTTCAAGTGAAAGTGTATTATCGCGAATATCCGTATGGCATATCATGAAATGAATATTTCCTACATTAATACCATAGGCGCTTAATGTTACTCCGGGAGGCGGAAATGGAAGTTCCCATACACACATTTCCCGGAGGTCATAGCAATACCTGATCTCAATGTATGTGAGGTTGGTGTTATAGGTCAGATCGAGAAAGATGAACGGGTTATTTCCGCATTGAAAAAAGTGAAGATCGGGATTGTTGGTCACATCCAGCGAATCAAGTCCATTGCTGTCGCATCCGAGTGTGGTGAGCAGGGGATTGTTTGACACATCCAGGTGTAGCAATGGGTTTGTATGCGTATACAGGATCTCAAGCAGGGGGCAGTTGGAAACATCGAGATACGAGATCTCATTATTTGTGCAGTTCAGATGCTTCAGGTTCGGATTTCCTGAAAGGTTCAATGTGTCCAGGTCGTTATTGCCACAGGAAAAAGCCCACAGATTTGGATTGTTGTTTACATCCAGATCTGTGATCAAATTGTGATTGCATTCAAACCAGGAAAGATTTGGAACACCGGAAACATCAATCCCGGTCAGTAAATTGTCATCGCAATGGATATCTTCAAGCTGATCACTGACTGGCAGGAGAAGGGTGGACAGTTGGTTCTCTTTGCACCACAATTCCTGAAGGTCAATATTGTTTGACAGGTCCAGGTTGGTCAGGAGGTTGTTGTCACACCTAAGGTACTCAAGGGAATCGTTGGTTAACAGTGAAAGTTCCGTAAGTTGGTTGTCATCACAGCGTAGTGTTTTTAAACCCGGAATCCCAGTTACTACCAGTGAAGAGAGGTAGTTGTCATCACATAAGAGTTTTTCCAGGCCATTGTTGTTGGAAAAATCCAATGTGGTCAACCAATTCTTAGAACAGGATATTTCTTTCAGCAGGGGGCAATTGCCTGTGTTCAGGGCGGTGAGCTGGTTGTAGTCGCAACGTAGACGGGTTAGCTGAAAACACTGTGAGATATTCAAGTCGGAGATCAGATTAAAATCGCAGATCAATACCTGTAACAGGTGATTGGCAGTCAGATCCAACTGTGGGATCAGGTTCCCCCCGCAGTCGAGGTACTCGAGGATGACAAACGCTTCAATCCCCGTTAGGTTCTGGATGGGAGGGGCGGTCCAGGAATACAGGTAGAGGGAATCCACAACAGCTGCTTCCGTGTATTCGATCTCCCCGTTATTGTTCAGGTCCACACCCTGCGAGATCAGCAGGTTTTTGAAATTGGTATCCGGAATGAGCACAACCTGTGCCTTGCCAAGGAATGAAACCAATACCATAGCAAGTATAAGATATAATTTCCTCATCTGAATGGCCCCGGTGAATCGTTTAACCAAAGATAAGGAAATATCTTACATATTTATTTGAAGAAAATAAGGATAATGCAGTAAACTGAGTATACGAAAGGTGAGGGGGTTTAAACTAAGTTTTCTATAACCGAAAGAAAGTCAATTAGATAATATAAGTATATGTTTAATCTGGATAGTTTTGGTCACCCATTCCTTCATCCTACCGGGGAGACGATAAAAATCAAGGATTTCAGAACTTAAAAACTGACACCCTTTTTTATTTGCAAAAATTTGCATAACAAGGGTTACTGAAAATACCATCATCAAGTATTACCATCACAAAAACTAAAATCCCGTGAAAGCAGGCCAGATTGGATCCAAACCCTGATATAACATATAAAAGGAGATCACTATTTTCGTATGATTTAAGATAGAGGTTTTATTCTCTTGTCAATTGACTCCTTAATGACTTCGAATTTATCTTTTGAAAGAAGTTCTTTATTCAAAGTATTCATATCCTTAACAATTGTTATAAGCCGACTGATATTTTCTAAGATTTTCTTAACTATTTCATATTCTTTGAATTCATCGCTACTCATCATTTCGTGATAATCTTGAACATATTCGTTAAATTCCTTAAATTTTCCCTTCCAAAAGTCATACAATGATCTTCTGAATTTAATTTCGTTAATGGGTAGGCTTTCTACCCAGACTGGATATATACGGTCTGCAAATTTGTACTTGTCTTGTTGACTGATGCGGTCAATTTCAAGTAATTCGAACATGCAGTATGGAGATTTCAAGTATTTTTCACTGATTGCAACAAGTATAATTTCACCTTTACCTATCTTGTTCATAAATTCACTGATCAGTTGTCTATAATTGATATCCATTTTATCTCTTTTGAGAGTATACCCGGCTTCTTTCAACGATTCATAAATTTCATCTACCACTTTCTCATGGCTTTCTCCAGTCTCATTTTCATCTCCCCAAGCGTATGAGAAATAAATAGTCGGTGTCGACCGAGTCTCCTCGAAATTCAAGACAACCTTTTTAAGTAAAGTTTGGGCAGTCAACATTTTTTCAATGTTGTCCAGTTTTTCGATAATAATTTCTTCACTCATATCCTATTAAATTTAAAAATATGGTGTAAAGGAAGTTCAAAAGAAAGGGTGGGAAAGGAACAGCAAAAGCTTATTTTTAAGACCCTTTGTTCCTATTGAAAATCAATCATTTAGTGTAATATCTGAGAAGAAAAAGAGGAAAAGAAAAGAGTGAAATTATTTGATACCAGCCAGTTTATGCCATTGTTCCACTTTTGCAATTATGAACCATTCGGGATTATGCTGATGAGAAAAGAAAAATGTCTTTTGAAGGATATTGGCTATAATCGCGTAGTACCGTTTCGATGGCATATATTCTCGTTTCTCCGGGGGCGCCTCAGCAAGGAGATAATCATAGAAGGATTTTACAAAGCGCACCATAAAACGAGTTTCGGGTTGGTTAAACTGGGTTTCCTTATCTACTTTAATACCGCCATCCTTGGATTTTATTAATGTCGTTTTTACCGGATCCATGTCAAATTCTACCTGATGATCTTCAGAATAATCTTTGATAGCTTCTTCAATCAAAAACATTGGAAGTCTCTGTGAAAGCTCATATTCTTTTTCATCACCATCAAGCATATATTTTATGGATGCAATTTTCTTTTTATTTCTAATCCCATTGACAAATTTGCTGAAGGTTGTAAACTCTTCAAATTGAGGTTCAAAAGGACCACTGGTATCTTTTATGATTTGATGGCCGATCAGCCAAATGCCTTCTTTTAACGCTTTTGCGATATGAGCAAGATCGGGCAGCAGGTGGTTAATGTTAAATCTTTTTGCAATGTAGAAAGCAATGGATAGAACATCCGCTCCTTTTATATCATCTGCAAGATTTATGAACTCCGGCTCAAAATATTTGAGCAATCTATCTTTATTCACAGGAACTTCCAAATGCGTCAACGCTGGTTCAAAATCTTTACGTGTAATCCAATTCCTGACATGCCGAATTTTAACATCTTCCACTTCATCCGGATCACCCACGGGAATCAAGCAAAACTCTAAAAGTGTTGCAATACAAAGCATGAGCTTATTAGGTGTCGGTTCACTTTCCGTTACATTGAAAAAGCCGCCTTTTGTAAACAGGTTATAAAACGACTTAGCTAATCGATATTTAAACTCCTGCTTTTTCAGGTTATCATGAAAACGATCGGAATACCGCTCTAAGTCAAGTTTCCAGCTTTTATAAGCCAAATCATCATAATGACTTTTGAAGTGCTTAACAAATTCTTCCGCCAACCAAGGATGATTAATTTTTATGGTACCGTCATTGAAAACAAAACTGACAGATAATAATTTTGAATGTTTTTTACTATCATCCCTTAACCAGGAATTATCAAGGGTTTTATCAATCAACTCAATTGCCTTATATGCTTCCTTACAGCGGTATTTATTATCGCTTGCATTTCCTTGCCCTCCCAATGAAAAACATCATCCACGTATATATCCTGGGCAATGGCAATAAGTTCCAGGATCAGATCCCGAATAAGTAATAATTCATAATCATTTATAACATTAAGAATCTTGTAATGAAGTGTTTTTGGTAGAATTAAACGAAAATATTTATTCTGAGGATGATAACCATAAAGAAAAGATTTTTCTTCAAACACTTCCTTAAAGTAAATAACTAAAAGTGAAAGTTGCCAATTATGGTACTTAATAAAAAAGTCAAATGGAGGATTTTCAGGTGTATGATAAAGAGATACCTCAGCATAGTCTGGATCCTTTATCGCATTTTGATATGCTTCGTCATCATGGCTAAACAGGCCAAAATATGGGAAATGGTGGTTACGTTCCTCATTGTAAAAATGAAAAACATAAGTACCTTGCCACAACCGAAATTTATCCCAGTCAAATTTGTGATCCCCAAAATTCAAGTCGCCCTTTTCGTCCCTGAATGGTTTATTTTCTTTTTCCATCTGAAATAAATCAGGAAGATCCAACCAAGATTATAAGCTCCGTCTGATAAATTGGATTCTGCATACTATTAATCCTTCATATACGTACTTTTTCTTCCAATTGCATTTAAAAACCGACTTCTTTCCTTACCTGTAATTTCAGGTCCATACGAAATGCTGCGCAACCGTTTGTATGCATGTAATAAGTATAGTTTTTCTTTAGCTCTTGTCATTGAAACATAGAACAGTCTTGCTTCCTCTGAAGTATCAGATATTGGATTCGGTAAAAGATCATCTTCTAATCCTGCAATTAAAACTACATCTGCTTCGAGGCCCTTCGCCTTGCGCATTGTCATCAATTGAACTGAACCAAATCCCATGGGAATATTGGTTTGCAAGTGATTAATCATTGATGATAGATCAGAGACAAAACCTTTTGATTCAGCCCAACGACCAATGACTAATGAAAGCTCCTTTGCAAATTCTCCTTCAACTTTTTTTCCAGTTTTATTAAACAAATCGAGTAGACACGTTAAGGTTTCGCGCACTAAAGTAAGTTCATCACTTGGTTTTTGGTTATTGAGTAGAACAGAATAAAGAGACATTTTTTTAGTTATTTTTTCCCACAAGTTGGCCACTTCTATTTCAATCTCAATTCTTTTTTCAATCGTCTCTTTTTTACATCGCTTATCAGATTTATCAATACCTGGGACTTTAGCCTGTCCATGATTCATTAATGCTTCTATCACCAAACGTGTTTGCCAGTATCTCCAGTTTTTCCATCCGGTCCAGCCCAAACACATAGACCTTTTCCGATCCCCTGATCGTGCCCACCACATACCATCGGCCCTGGTACTCCTTCAAGGCATAAGGCTCCATCGCCAAACCCTCCGTAGTACCTCCGCGAAATTTCGCATAGTCGAAAGCGATGCACCGGTGCAACTTGATCGCCTGTAAAAGAGGCCCCATCAACTCGATCCCTTTCAGCTCTCCGCTCGAATCAAACAACACATAACGCAGTGCCTCCTTTCCCTCTCCAATTGTTTGCATCAGCAGATCCCCAGTCACACAAACCTCCAACAACCGCAACATTCCCTCATAATCCCAGCTCTCCTCCCGGTCAATATAGTACCCCCGTCGATTCGGATCCCATTTCACCTCAATGCCGAATACATTCCGGATCTCTGCCAAATCCCGGTCAATCGTCCGGGGTGAAGTCCTGAAATCATGCAACTCCAAATACTCTTTCAACTCTTCTTTCGAAGGAAAAACATTTTCCCTTTTCACTTTATTAATGATCAGGTACCACCGGTATAATGAGGATGCTTTGGTCATGATTTACGAGTTTTATCAGTCCAAATTACCCATATTTCGTATATGAACCATTTTTAGTAATCAATATCTCTATACTCTGAATGAATATGGTAGAAGAGGAGAGCCTGACCGCACTTAGGGCGCAATAAGCGATCAAGGTTGGGGCCAAAACTAGCCACTATTCCAGGCCTGGTAAGGTCATACACTTACAGATGTGACTTGAAATGCTTTAAAACTGGAAATAATTACACCATCACGTCGAAATGAATTCAAGGCTCCGGCAGTCATATAACTTCATATCAAGGACTGGTAATTTGCTTCCGTTTTTGATCACTCTCCTGATAAATTCGTTGCACGCTTCAGTACTTAGGATTTTTCGATCTCGCGCAGCGCACAGGAAATCCATTGTTGCCAGAAAATCTATGGAATGGAGACTACAATATTGCCTAATATCTTTGAGGTTACTGCTGGCAATGATATTGTTATTGAAACGGGCTACTGCCATACAAGCACTTTCACCTTCACCTTTGAAGAGCTCTTTTTTGATATAGGTAAACTCTTTTTTAACTTCCTGATTATCTTCCGGAAAGGGAATCATTTCGATATTTCCATTGCTAATCAGTTTATCTATCAGTGGTTTTCGTTTATGAAACCTTGATAATTCGTCATACACTTTATCAAGAAGGAGTATTCCGTTATCAGGAAAGATCGTTGGCAGCAAATTCAGCTTCTCAGCAGAAATAAAGTGGGAGATGACATCGGCATCAATGAGGATATTTCTATTCACTGGCGGTATTTTTCATTTCTTCAATTTCCTTCACATTCATACCGAGATCGATCAATAAGGAGAAATAATGTGATTCCGAAATTTTTTCCTGATCAAATAATTCCCGTGCCAACGATCCATAATCGCCAAGAACCAAGTTGGTATTTCCGGGTTCGTATAATTCGATCGAATAACCATGTTCAAGCGCTCCTCGTTTAATATTCCGGGAATACTCTTCAACATGAGTTTGATCAATGATATTCAATTGTTTTAACCTGAATAATAATGCTTTCCTGGAGGTTCCAAAGTACTGTTCCAGCTTCAAGATGGTTTTTAAGGTAATTCTGTTTTTCCCTGATTCGTCATCAGGGACAAGAGATCTAATCCCCAATTCAGGTAAAAGAAAGATTGAAGCAAAGAGATCTGCGTTGAATTCTTCACCGGATTTTGTGTCAAACAACCCAACAGGACTTATGCTAAAAGTGAAATCCTGCTGGACAAATAGATGATAACATTCATGAGCAATGGTAAAGTTCTGATTGCCTATGGTCCGTGAACTGTTCACAAGGATGAATCGTGTAGCTTCATCTTCTGTGTTCACCTTGATGGACATGCCCCCAAAGTTCTCGTTTAATGGTCTGAAAACAGTGATAACATTTAACTTGGTAAGCAGGCTTCTCAATTGTATTGGATCAAATGCCCCAAAACCGCACCAGTTTCTGAATTCGTTCGCTTTCTTCTCGATTACCAGCTTATTCATGAGCAACTTTTTTCTTCATATTGATATAATTCCTGACAATTTTCTGAAAATTGGCAATAAGTGGAAGATCAGCGCCAGATATATTATCTGCTCTGAAAGCAAGGGCAATATTTATAGCTTGTTTTTCAGGATCTTGTTCGAAAAGATCATATTCATCCACACAAAATAATTCCGCAGCTTTTGAGATCAGTTTTGATGGCATTGTCCTGCGGCCATTCTCATAATAACTGACTTCCTCTCTTGTAACACCTAAATAGCTTGCAAAATTTGCCTGGCTTAAATTCATCTTATCTCTTAATAGCCTGATATTCTTTCCTATGATTATGTCTTGATTCATGGTTGTGCTGTTGCTTGGCTGTGGTTTTTGTGTTACAAATATAATATAAAAACGTTCAGATGGTAAAAATGTAACAAAAAATTGTTCAACTATAATTTGTATGAAAAATATATACATGATTACGAATATGAAAAATGGCGTTCAGGCCAGAGCCTGAACGCCTTAATATTGACGGTGAAGAAGATTCAAAAGATGATCTTATTTTCAGCTTCCGCAATGCTTCCATCAAATGAGGTCTTGAGAAAATCAATGACTTTCTTGATTCCAGGAGTGAAGCTGGTGGTGAAGACGTTTCCGTCTGAATCATTCAGCCGCATGGAGCAGTTGAAATCATTGGATGCTGTCTGGAACCTTTCCAGTTCGCTCCTTGTCTGGACCAGCTTCGCCCTTTTTTCGATAACCAGTTGAAGGTTTTCGACCTTGAGGATCTTTTCCATCAGGGTCATTTCCTTGACTGGTTCCACAGCAGGAACAACTGTTTTTTCAGGTTCGGACTTCAAAACCGGTTTTATCATTTCGGTTTTACTTTTTTCGGGTCCGAGAATCGTTGTAGCTGCAACAAGAACAGCCGTTTCTTCTTTGGATACTCCGCCGTTGGTCGGCTTCTGTACTGGTGCGGTAATCTTTGACATTGCATTGCGCTGCTGCCCTGCAGACTTTTTTAGGCATCTGGCTCGCCTGGGTTTAAGAAAAAATTTATGCTAACTGGAATAAACGGAATGAAAATTTTAAGCAAGGTTTCAGGTCTGATTTTTCCTTCAAAATCTGAATGAACCCGAAGGGTGACGGTGCCTGGAGGAGGTCACTCTTAGCGAAAAACAGTTTCATGAGTTTACCTTTGCTGCAAATTTTGAGTAACTGTGCGCTGGCGTGTGTTTGGGTGCTCACTAAGTAGCATAAAAAAAAGCCGTTCCGATTTCCCGGAACAGCTGACTTACTTGATTTTCCTTAGTTAGAAGGATACATCTTCTTTAACCGGCTCAAGTACCGGAACCTCGCTGACCACCTCTTCGGTGGTTTTCTCTTCTGCAGGAACAAAAGAAGAAGCCTTCCCCAGGATATGGTCGGCTAATTGTTTCCTATGGACGATAATTAGGGCTGGCAGTTGTTTTTCAGCAATGATCTTCAGCCCTACAATGGTCTTTCCTGTTCCCGGAGGTGCAACAATAACTCCCATGTCTTTCCTTGCGGCTGCCTCCAGAGCACTTTTTTGATGTTCCCTAAGTTGAACATCTATGGTGAAAGAAACAGGTGCTCCTTTCTTTCTTTCATCCAGGAAATCATATTCAATATGGTTATCTCTGCAAAACCGGAGAAGGCGGCCAGCCATTCCTTTTGGCATGATAACAGAGTCATCGCTTTCTTCAATGAATTTGAAATACCTTTCTGATCCCCAGGTGCTTTTTCCAAGTTTCTTTTTGATAATGAACTCGCTGCTGAGAAAATTCAGTTCTTCCTTGAGAAAGTTAATCAGCGGTAATGGCAGTCCAATCCTGGTTATTCGAAGTGCATTATCAAACGTTATTGTGATTTTACCAGGAACAGGCGATGGTTGATCTTTTCCATCTTTCTTTAAATCCGCTTTGGTGGAAAACTGTTTATAGAGTTGATCCAGTAATGACAATGGCACTCGTTGAATGCGTTGCAGAAACTCCCATTGATCGGAATAAGGCTCCCCGGATTGGCTCCGCCGAACTCCGCTTCGCTTTGGTTCCGGATCGATAAAACAGTTATTCCCCTTTTCTAAACAGAATTTGTTCAATGGCAGAGCAATCAAGTTACCAAATCCTTTTCCCGAAAGGGTGTCCTGATTGGGAAATAGCCTATCAAAGCTTGAATTCTTATCAAAGGTTGAGAATAATCCAATTTTTTCGAGCAGCTTGATAATGATCTTTCTGCTTTTAGCCGCCGGATAAGGTCGTTCAAAAAACAACCAGACATGACCTCCTTTTCCTGACCGGGATCTTTCCAGGAATGCAGGTATTCCTTGCTCCTCGCAACAATTGAGGAAGGCTCTGCATTCCTCCAGCCAATTTGATTTATCAAAATCAGTTGCAATAAACCAGGAAGTGTTGTCTTTCAGCAAGGGGTAGATTCCAATGAAATGGCCCCCATTAAGGTGTTTGAGAATTTGTTCATTTGTAAGCGCACTAAGCTGCTTATCTGGATAAGTCTGGATCGTTCCTCCTTTGATTTTATGGAGGCGGAACTGGTATGGATCAAAATCATACGCCGGGAAATAGCCTGATTTGTCATTCTTCTCCCAGCGAATGGCAAAAATATCTTCTCTTGCCCGGAACAGGGATTTGAATAAAGAAATTTTTGTCTGAGATGATTGATCCATATAAAATAAACATGGACAGCCAATACCCATGTTTTTAAAACATGGGTAAAAATACAAAACAATTACCCACATCTTTAGCAAATGTCGGTGACGATATTTGTCGGCACTTTAAAACTCCCCATTTTTTCTCCCCAGTTTCTTCCCCAGTTTCTTCCACAGTCTTTTCCACAGTGAAAGGTAACGGGTTCGAAAGATAGTTCATGGTATCTACCTACCTTCATATTAATGAAAGCAATTTTGAATGAACCAATGGATAAGCCTCAAAGGCGTTGTATTTAATATCCGGTCGCAATATTCCATTTGTATCGCCAGTAAAATCAGGATCAGATAGTTTATTCTCTACATTCCTGATGAATTCCTTCCCGCTCACACAATGTCCTTCCTGATCCATATAGAATTTCCAGGATTGAATGATTTCTCCACAATCCGGGTTTTGGTTTTTTAGAGCGAACCAAAGATCAAACAGATCACGACCCTTTTTTCTTTGATATAATGCTCTGAGTTTAGTCCCAAGGAGTTCTTCCAACTTGTAAGTTCTGATATTTGCTTCTCCTGTAAACCAGGAATTGTTGACATTGATCTTAATGTCTGTGTACCCAAATAGCGTATAATGTTCCCTACAATTGATCTCAATCTTTAATTTTAAAGGCAATCCGGATTCGGAAGTATATCTGAAAATGAGGGTATTATTATTTGCTTTCTGCTTTGTTTCTGCTTTTTCAAAAAAATTCAACTTTTTCTGAATATGTTTGATCGTTTCCTTGATTGGTTCGGGTCTAATCTGCACCAGGTCTATATCTTCTGAATATCTCGGTTGGGGTTTCATGAATAATTTGTGCAAAGCTGTACCCCCACGGAATGAAAGATGCTCTTTTAAAAACGGATCGTTAAAGATTTCGACCAGAGATCTTTCGATGATCAGATCTTGTTCAACCTGTGAGTTTTCAATCCATGGAGCATTTTTCCTCCATGCGGTAATGAATGCAGTTGGGATCATATATCGGGTTCAACGGTTACGTTAACAAGAATATTCCAATCGTTATCAATTTGCAGATCTTTGACTTTTGGACCCTTTGTGCTCAACAATAATGGAAAGGATTTGGTAGCATGAAGAAATTTTTTCATTGGCTTAACCAAATCAGGTTGCTCCAATACGTTTTCCAACAAGAAGCCCAGGCGCTGAACAACTGAAACAATATTGTATGATTTTGAACAATCCCGGAGTGCATTTGGTTTGATCTGTTCAGATAATTCCTGTAAAACAGTTGAGATTCTATTGAACCCTCCAACACGATCCTGGTAGAATACCAAATCTAAAGCCGTTAACTCTGGAGAAGAGATTTTCAGATATCCTGCTTCCGTTTTCTGATCAATGACGAAACGTTTGTCCCAACTCTGTTTCTTACAAAAGTTAATTTTTATCGAATGACTGGCGATAGGTAGAATAGTCGGAGAGACAGTTATTATAAAATGTTCCTGCGGCTGCTGGTGCCCTGCTCCATAATAGGATGCTGCATTGAGAAGACCCACGTAATAATCCCTGTTCATGAAGTTCATCAGGTCCGGGATAAAGAATGACGGGGGAATAATCCCTGTGGCACTGTATTCCGGTGGAACAATTACATAAAACTCCTTCCGCACCTGAGCTATTTTATTTTTCTTTCTGAGTCGATTAACAGATTGTCTTATTGCTTCAGGTGAAAACGTGAATCGATTCTTTACGTCACTCAATGTAAAGGAATACTTTCCATTGGAACGAAGTCCATCTATAAAGTCTTCCAAATAATTATAATTCTGCATTTTTCTTTTAAGTTCTTTTAAGTGATCAGGAGCGAAACGTATTACAATGTGATACGTTTCGCGCTTACAAACTTAATAAACATTTTAATAAAATTGATTAATACACAACAATTTTTTAACTATTCACGAACACATTCATTAGCTTGTTTTCTTTTTGGAATGGATATTTATATTTTGTAAATCGTCAGTAACAAGTTTACCAGTAAAGGTGTAATTTTAATGTGTGGTTGTTTTGGTGCAGTAGATTCCTACCAGTTCCTATCTACAAAATCAACTACTTTCAAGTAATCTGGAATCAATTTAAAGTTAGATAATTGGTCAGAGTAGTGTACTAAAATCGATTCCTCACTGAATTTAGTGAGGAATTTTTTTTAACATCTTCCGAAACCCTTGATAATTCTGATGTTAGATGAAATAGACTAGTGACTTCAGGAGTTAGATGTTGTCGATTTTCTGGATTGAACAAAATTCCACTTGGAAATACCAATCTCTGGATTTTCTTCTTCACATCAATACTTCCATTTATCCAGTATTCACTGATATTTTGAATAAAATTGACGATCTTATTTAGATTGTTTGTAAAATTAGAAGTGTCAATTTCGGGAATTTGATAGGAAAAAGTTTGCATAGAAAAATATTTTTTGTAAAATACTTGCACTCAGTCCTTAAAATGCTTATTTTCATTGCATGGTTTCTTATGACATCTATAATCATTTTCTTGTTATTTGATCTTAATACATTTAACTTCATTATACAGTAGAAAAGGAGGAGGGATTTGATTTAATAACAACAAGGATGGAAGCCTTGACAGAATGGTTCATAACGATTCCTTTATTCAAACTGATTAATTACAAATAGACATATATATTTTTATAGACATCAGTTATTGACCTAAAACTTTTAATCATGAAAAAAAATTTACTATTTCTTTTCGCAATGCTAGCATCAGGTGGGTTATTTTCTCAGATTGTCCTGCTCAATGAAAATATGGACAGCTATGCTACCAGTAGTTTCCTGGGCATTGATAATCCAACCTGGTTCACCACCTGGTCAAACCTGCCGGGTAGTGGCGAAGATGCTCAAATTTTGACAACCTTTGCTCATAGTGGTACAAAATCTGCATCGGCAGATCTGACAGGTGGTCAGACCGACTGTCTTCTTAAACTTGGAAACAAAACAACCGGAAGATATGAGGTTAAATGGTGGATGTACGTTGAAACCACCAAATGCGCTTATTATAATATCCAGCACTTCGAGGCTCCGGGTGTTGAATGGGCTTTTGAAATTTATTTCCGTACGAGTGGCGCTATTGTGTTAACCATGGGTGGTAACACTATAAATGGAACCTATCCCAAAGCTACGTGGTTCGAAGTAAAACAGATCATTAAACTGGATGCCGATAGCATTTATCTATATATTGACGGGGCCTTGTTAAGTGCCTGGCCATTCCACTGGATTAATTCATCGACAACAGGTACCAAGCAGCTAGGTGCTATTGACTTTTTTGCAGGTGAAGCATCAGGCTCGGGAGAAACTCCGGGATTCTATTTTGATGATGTCGTTTATAGTCAACTCGGAACCCTTGCCCCGACTGTCGTAACTATGGCACCAACAGCAGTAACCAGCAATACTGCGACGCTGAATGGGACAGTGAATGCAAATATCCAATCCACAACAGTGACTTTCGAATATGGATTGACCACAGCTTATGGATCTGTTGTTTCGGGAGTGCCGGGAACAGTTACTGGAAGTACTGTGACCCCTGTTTCTGCTAATCTGACAGGATTATTACCAGGAGCCACTTATCATTACAGGGTTCGCGGGGTTAATTCCGTTGGAACCACGAATGGACTGGATATGACATTTACCACACTTCCCGCATTACCTGTTGCAGTAACCACTGCCGCAACCGGTTTAACAAGTTCCGGGGCAACACTCAACGGCACCATAAATGCTGGAGGAGCTTCAACGACTGTCACTTTTGAGTATGGCTTGACGACTGCCTATGGAACCGTTGTCCCGGGAGTACCGGGGACTGTTACCGGTAATACAGTTACTCCGGTAAGCGCCAACATAACAGGGTTAACTGTCAGCACAACTTACCATTACAGGGTAGTAGGAGTGAACAGCGTCGGAACAACCAACGGTAATGATATGACGTTCTTTACTCCAAGTTGTCCTTTCCCGGGCAATCCGGGTACCATTACGGGGCCGGCAAACGGTTGCGGGAATAGCCCCGGGAATGTGTATTCCGTTGCACCAATTGTAAATGCCACAGGATATGTATGGACTGTGCCTCCCGGCGCAGTGATAACGGCAGGAAGCAACACTAACTACATCACAGTGACATTGGGCAATGCATCCGGAACAGTTTCGGTTTACGGTACAAATACATGTGGTAACGGTCCAGCATCTTCTCTTGCAGTAACAGTGAATCCGGCACCTGTTCCAACCATCACAGGGCAGAACAATATGTGTGTCAATTCCGGTTATTATGACTATTCCACCGAGGCAGGATTCTCCAATTACACATGGACGATCTCTGCCGGTGGTGCTATAACATACGGGTCAGGGACAAATACCATCCAGGTAGTCTGGAATAATGCCGGCGCACAGTCGGTAAGTGTGAACTACTCCAATTCAAGTGGATGTTATGCGGGGACCCCAACCGTTTTCCCGGTAACAGTCAATGGCTTGCCTTCTGCTGCCGGTACCATTACCGGAATTGCTGCAGTATGCGGAGGAGCAACGGGCGTATCCTATTCAGTAGGGACTATTGCAAATGCATTGACATATGTGTGGACGTTACCTGCAGGGGCAACCATTGTATCAGGTTCAGGAACGAATGCAATTACTGTTGACTACGATGGCAATGCTTCTTCAGGAAATATAACTGTTTATGGGAACAATCTTTGCGGAAACGGAGCATCATCTCCGGCATTCGCTATTACAGTCAATCCATTGCCTGAAGCAGCCGGGATAATTTCAGGTCCGGAATCTGTATGCCAGGGTGATGCCGCGATAATCTATATTGTGCCTACTATCCAAAATGCCACCGGATATACCTGGACCGTACCTCCTGGCGCCACAATAGTTTCAGGCGCAAATACCAATTCTATTACGGTTGATTTTTCCCCAACAGCTACTTCCGGAAATATCACAGTTCTTGGAACCGACTCCTGCGGCAACGGCCCGGTATCGCCGGATTTTGCTGTAGCTGTGAACCCGATCCCGGATGTACCGGTGATTACCAGTGCGGGATATGTACTTAGCAGTGATGCACCAGCCGGGAATCAATGGTACCAGGATGGAATACTGATCGGCGGGGCTACATCGCAAACGTATACCGCTACCCAAAGTGGTGAATACTGGGATGTCGTCACCCTGCTTAACTGCAGTTCTGATACCTCAAATCACATAATCATCGTGATCATCGGTATCAGTGAACCGCAAACCGGATCGATCTCAGTATACCCAAATCCCAACGACGGTCAATTTACAGTAAAGATCTCATCATTGAAACAGGAATCATACAACATCTCGGTAGTAAACAACATTGGTTTAACGATCATGGAGATCAATGACATTGTTGTAAACGGAAGCCTTGAAAAGAACATCCATCTGCGTCCTATTCCAAGCGGAATCTACTCTATTGTTATCAAGAACCGTGAATCAATGGTTGTTAAGAAGATACTGGTGAATAAATGAGCAATTGCGAATTATTTCATTAAACCATTAAAGCCCTGCCGGTTTGTCCGGCAGGGCTTTTTTTTGGGTGCGCCCGGCATGAGCGATAACTATAGGGTGCAAGACCCCCGAACACACTTGGCAGTTTTTCTCAATTTTTTCGCAATACATATATTCCTGCCAATAATCAGGCCAGAATTTTACTCCTTCAGATTTTACTCATATTTTTATTGGAACAAATTGCAAAAAACATGAAAAAGTTAGTGATTTATCCCGGTATTTTACTTTACCTCATCATGATGATCCTCTCCTGTTCCAAGGAAACCACCTTCCCTTTGCTAACAGGTACCTAAAAGCCAATGCTACGCATGGAGGGATCGCGGATGCGATCCAAGAAAGTACCGCACTGGCCATAGCTTCAAAACATTAGTGCCCATTAAAAATTGATAATGAGATCTATTAATGTTATCGTATTTTTTCTGTGTTTAATCCCTTTTCTATCAAGATCTCAGTGGCAATGGCAGAATCCACTGCCACAAGGAAATTTAATAAATCATATTTGGTTTTTAGATCAAAATACAGGTTATGCGGTTGGAGGCGATATTGATGAAGAGACCCCAGGATATCTATCGTATAATTGATGCTGGAGAAACCTGGGCTACAGTATATGCGCTTGACTCCATGCACATTAGTTCCCTGTTTTGCTTAAACAATGATACCTGCTATCTCAGCGGATTTAATGGAGATCATAACTAGTGGATATATTGGTGGATGGCATTAATTGATATGATTGAACTAACCCACCCAAAAGAAATACTTTATAATAGTAATTTTGATTGGAATTGTATGTAATACTCAAACCATGGCCTCACTTCAGATCGACTTCCTCGGAATGCAATTTCCCAATCCCTTCATGCTGGCCTCCGCTCCTCCAACACGGAATGGCTGGATGATCCAGCGTGCTTTTCAGTCCGGATGGGGCGGAGCTGTTACCAAGACCATCTCCCTGCACCCTTCTCCGGATGTTCATCCGCGCCTTCATCCGTTGCAGCATAACCACCGGAATATAGGGATGGAAAACATTGAACTGATTTCCCGGATGACAGTCGCAGAGTGGCAAAAGGATCTCGCAGCCATCAAATCAACCTTCCCCCAACGTCCCCTTTGGGCCAGCATCATGGCTGGAACCAACAGGGAAGATTGGCAACGGTTGGTAAGTATGTTGGAAGAGACCGGGATAGATGCTTTTGAAATCAATGTTTCATGTCCTCATGGGATGCCTGGGAAGGGCATGGGCGCCTATATTGGCCAGCATCCGGAACTAACTGGCCAGGTGGTCTCCTGGGTAAAACAAGCAGCCAGCATTCCTGTCATCGTGAAACTCACACCAAATGTTACCGACATCGGTTTAATAGCCAGTGTGGCAAAAGAAAACGGAACCGATGCCATTGCAGCCATAAATACAGTTTCGGGAATTGTTGGCGTGGATTTGAATACGTTACATCCGTTACCTTCGGTTAATGGACTCACATCCTATGGTGGGTATTCAGGGCCAGGGATCAAACCCATTGCATTGCGATGCATTGCCCAGATCGCAAAAGCAACCGGACTGCCCATATCCGGTTTGGGAGGAATCAGCAACTGGATGGATGCAGGAGAATTTCTTGCCATGGGATCGGGAACGGTTCAGGTGGGAACCGCGGTTATGTGGAAAGGGTATCATCTCATCGAAGAACTGTCGGCCGGACTGATTGATTTTTTAGACCAAAAAGGATATGCTGATATTTCCTCTTTCATCGGAGTAGCACTGGACAACGTGGTGGAGTTTTCCCACATGCAGGTAACCTGGCAGGTGGTGGCATCCGTTGATGAAACCTGTAACGGCTGCCTTCTATGTGTGACTGCTTGCACAGATGGCGGTTTTCAGGCGATACAGTGTCTGGCAGGAGAGGGAGAGATTGTCACCATTGACGTTGACCGGTGTGATGGGTGTGGCCTTTGTGCCATGATCTGTCCGGAAAAGAGTATAAAAATGGTCCCCCGAAATGAGATCGTTAAGGTTTCACGAAAAAATGCAACGAAGTGATTATCTTTTTTTACCTTTGAGAATTGTCGATGAACAATCATTCGCCTCCGTTTCTTGAAAACCAATTTATATATCTATTATAATGATTAAAACAAGAAAAGCAATAACCGAACTGACGATGCTTACAGCAATAGGGTTGCTGATGGCATCTGGTGGGTGCACAAAAAATGATCCCGCTCCAACTCCGGCTGCCAATAAGACGACTTATACCCTGATGGTTAAAGATGTACTCGGTGTAACCGGCACCGCCACGTTTACTGAAACCAGCAGCACGGTAACGACGATAGATATTGTGTTGACCAGCGCTCCTTCGGGAGTCCATCCGGCAGAGTTGTGCATGAATTCGGCAGTTGAAGGAGGTACAGTTGTTCTCGCACTTAATCCCGTTGACTTAACTGGAAAGAGTTCAACTTCTGTAACTTCGATGACTTATGCTCAGCTGATTGTGTACGACGGATTTATTAAAGTCCTCAAAAGCAGCACCGAGCCCAATGTAATTCTTGCACAGGGCGATATAGGCGGGAATGTGATAACCACTACCCATATAACCTATAAACTGGATACAGTAGGAGTGTATGGTGTGTCAGGAACTGCTTTGTTTCAAAAAAGAGTAAATGGAAGCACTCTCGTTACCATTACACTTACGGGCGTTCTTACCGGTGACTTATATCCGGCAACAATTAATCTGGGCTCAATCGCCTCAATTGGTGGCGGTCCTGTTGTGAAAGCGCTGAGCAGTGTTGACGGAACCAACGGGAAAAGCTTTACAAACGTCCGGAAACTTGAAAGTGGAATTGATATCACGTATGATAATTGGTTAGTCTACGATGGTTATATTAATATTTATCAAACGGCAGTAGGTTTGAGCAACATTATTTGCCATGGGAATATTGGCTCGAATTAGACCCTTGCTGTCGCTTCGATACATATCCCATCACAATACCATTTTGCCTTTCACTTCGTTTTTATTATCCGACCTAACGATAAATTTTCGTAAAATTGCGGTTTTATTTTATATAGATATATAATTATTATGTCTACAACTATAAAGGTTAAAAAAGGTCTTGATATTCAGCTTATTGGAGCGGCAGCAAAAAACACCATCAATATTTCTCCAAAAACATTTGCCTCCAAACCCATTGATTTTATTGGTGTGTACCCTAAAGTTCTTGTCCATGAAGGGGATCAAGTCATGGCCGGAACACCATTGTATTTTAACAAGCATAGTGAACAGGTCGTCTTTACCGCACCGGTTAGCGGAACAGTGAAAGAGATCCGCAGGGGCCCAAAACGGGTTTTGTTGGAAATCATCATTGAAGCTGGTCAAACAATAGAGTATGTTGATTTTGGAAAGGCTGATCCCAATTCACTAACACGTGAACAGATCATCGAAAAGATGCTGAAAAGCGGAATTTGGCCTGTCATCAGGCAAAGACCTTACAGTGTGATCGCTAAGCCGGAGGACAACCCAAAGGCCATATTTATTCCTGCCTTCGATACCAGTCCGCTGGCACCTGATTACAATTACATCGTTGAGGGAGAGGCCGAGGCATTCCAAACAGGAGTTGACGTACTGAGAAAGCTTACTTCGGGCGAGGTCCATCTGAATGTACTTGACAATCCTGCCACATCCAACATCTTCCTGGAAACCAAGGGTGTACAGATAAACCGCTTCATTGGACCACACCCTACCGGAAATGTAAGCGCCCAGATCAGCAGGCTGGATCCGATCAACAAAGGGGATGTGGTCTGGTATCTGCGGCCACAGGAAGTCCTGATCATCGGAAGACTATTCCTCTCCGGGAAATACGATGCCACAAAACGATATGCGTTAACAGGCTCCATGATCAAAAAACCTGCCTACTTCAAAAGCCTTGCAGGGGCATGTATTTACGATATGGTCAACGACAATACCCTGGAAGGGAATCCAAGATATATAAGTGGCAACGTGCTAACCGGCTCCAGAATAAACCAGGATGGTTATGCTGGATTTTATGATTCTCAAATCACTGTAATCCCCGAAGGCGATTATTACGAATTTTTTGGATGGGCTACACCTGGATTGAATAAATATAGTTTTTACGGCCAGTTTTTTTCATGGCTCAATCCAAAGAAAAAATATAGCCTGGATACCAACCTGCACGGTGGTGAACGTGCTTTCGTTATGACCGGGAAATATGAAAAGGTGTTCCCTTTCGATATTTACCCGATGCAGCTGATCAAAGCCATTTTAGTGGAAGATATTGAACTCATGGAAAACCTTGGCATCTACGAGATTGACGATGAAGATTTTGCACTGGTTGAATTCATTGATACGTCTAAAACAGAAATCCAGGCTATTGTAAGGAAAGGCCTTAACCTGATGCGGGCCGAAATGACGTAATATCAAAATATTAATTACCGATTGTAATGAAAGGATTGAAACGATCTATCGACAAGATAAAACCTAATTTTGAGAAAGGAGGGAAGTTTGAAAAGCTTCATTCGACCTTTGAGGCTTTTGAGTCGTTTCTTTTTGTCCCCAACAAGGTGACCTTGTCAGGGAGCCATATACGGGATGCGGTTGACATGAAACGAACCATGAGTTTCGTTGTGATTGCCATGATGCCTCCATTACTTTTTGGGATGTGGAATGTAGGCTACCAGCATTTTCTTGCCAATGGCATTGAGACCACCCTTTTGCAGACTTTCTGGTTTGGCTTTTTACAAGTTCTTCCCATTATTATCGTATCCTATGTAACGGGGCTTGCCATCGAGTTTGCCTTTGCGCAAAGCAGGGGACA
Source organism: uncultured Prolixibacteraceae bacterium (assembly GCA_964449285.1). Taxonomy (GTDB): domain Bacteria; phylum Bacteroidota; class Bacteroidia; order Bacteroidales; family FEN-979; genus QYOJ01. The sequence continues at coordinate 14,286 of CAYUZX010000034.1, read as the reverse complement.
CGAGGTAAATGAAGGCTTTCTTGTAACAGGCATGCTGATTCCCCTGATCATGCCCCCCGATGTGCCACTATGGATGGTAGCCTTGTCCACTGCGTTTGCCGTGATTTTCGGGAAAGAGGTTTTTGGCGGGACTGGCATGAACATCCTCAATCCGGCCCTTACAGCCCGGGCATTCCTGTTTTTTGCATACCCCAAGGCGATGTCGGGCGACATGGTTTGGATTGTTGATAAACCTGATGCCTTTTCAGGTGCAACACCCCTTGGTGATGCCATGATCGGGGAGGTTTCCAGGATCCCCGATCCCATGGATATGTTCCTTGGATATATCCCGGGATCTATCGGTGAAACATCTAAACTGGCAATTATTATAGGCGCCTTGATTTTAATCGTTACTGGTGTTGCCAGTTGGCGAATCATGTTGTCGGTATTGGTAGGAGGTATCGTGATGGGATTGATATTTAATCTGGTCGCATTTAACGATTACATGATGGTTCCTGCCTGGAAACAGCTAATCATGGGGGGCTTTGCTTTTGGCGCGGTATACATGGCAACAGATCCTGTTACAGCCACTCAAACAACCAGGGGGAAATATATTTACGGATTCCTGATAGGCTTCTTTGCCATCATGGTGAGGGTCTTTAATCCGGCTTACCCCGAAGGAATGATGATGGCCATCCTGTTCATGAATGTCTTTGCCCCACTGATCGACCATTATGTCGTAAAGGCGAATATCGGAAAAAGAAGAAAAAGATGGCGAAAAGCTCATGTTAATGTATAAATGAACAATCGTATAAAGCAATTACCGAATGTTTAGCAACCGATATATTTTCATCTATTCGACGGTTATGGTGATCATCGTCGCGGTATTGCTGTCGTTGACGGCAGTGCTCCTGCAGCCACGGCAAGAGAAAAACATCACCATTGCCAATATCCAGGGTATCCTTGCTGCTTTGAATATGAAGGCGACTGCTGAAGATGCAGAGGAATTATACCAGCAGTATATTAAAACCGAACTTGCGATAGATCAGAATGGTCAGATTGCCAGTATCTACAAGAATGGCAATCTTGAAAAAGGAGAAGTGAGACCTTTTGACATAGATCTTAAAAAAGAGCTCTTTAATAAAAAGATGGGGAATCCCTTCCTGAGCCCTCTGTTTATTGCTGAAATTGAGGGAGATACAATGTACATTGTTCCGTTACGCGGTGTCGGACTCTGGGGTCCGCTTTATGGCAATATTGCGTTCGGACTTGATTTCAACGAAATCCTCGGAGCCGACTTTTCGCATGACAAGGAGACACCTGGGCTGGGAGCGGAAATTTCAACGAAGGAGTTTTCAAACCAGTTCATTGGCAAGAGGATCTTTGATGATGCCGGCAAGTTCGTCTCGATCAGAGTCGTGAAGGGAGGAGTATCCACGATGGCGCCTGCTCAGCAGATCCATGGAGTGGATGCCATCTCTGGCGGTACCATAACCAGCAACGGGGTTAGCGTAATGTTGAAAAACTGTCTTGAAAATTATACAACGTATATTCAAAATAATATCAATATATGAGTGCGGAAGTAAAAGAGAAGGATCCGTTATTTTCTCTAAAGAACCGAAAATTAATAAGTGCACCCCTAAACCGGGATAACCCAATCACCATACAGGTGCTGGGTATATGCTCCGCTTTGGCTGTAACGGCCAAGTTGGAGCCTTCCGTGGTTATGGCACTTTCGGTGGTGTTTGTCCTCGCCGTGGGCAATGTGTTGATTTCGCTTCTGAGAAGAACCATCCCCCCCCGAATCAGGATCATCGTCCAGCTAACGGTGATTGCTACCCTGGTAATCATGGTTGACCAGTTCCTGAAAGCATTTGCCTATGATGTCAGCAAGCAGTTATCTGTTTTCGTTGGCCTGATCATCACCAATTGTATCATCATGGGAAGGTTTGAAGCTTTTGGTATGGCCAACAAGCCCTGGCCATCATTTCTTGATGGTATCGGGAACGGGCTTGGATACGGCTGGATACTCATTGTAGTAGGCTTTTTCAGGGAGTTGCTGGGCTCAGGCACGATTTGGGGATACCCCGTACTGGAAAAGACCGGACTATATAACTGGGGCTATGAGAATAACGGAATGATGATCCTTCCCCCTATGGCATTGATTGTTGTGGGGATCATCATCTGGGTCCAACGTTCTAAATTCCGCGACCTCATTGAAGAGAATTAATGTGAACCAATTCTAGTCATCTGATCATGCAAGAAATAACAAATATATTCGTCAAGTCCATCTTCATCGACAATATGATCTTCGCCTATTTTCTGGGCATGTGTTCGTACATCGCCGTGTCGAAAACTGTGAAGACCTCTGTAGGATTGGGGATTGCTGTCATCTTTGTCATGGGCATCACTGTGCCGGTTAACTACCTCATCAATGAGTACCTGTTAGGACCAGGTGCTCTTTCCTGGCTTGATGCGTCATTTGCGGATGTCAATCTCAACTTTCTCTCATTCATTGTCTTTATTGCTGTAATTGCATCCATGGTACAACTGGTCGAGATGATTATCGAAAAGTTTTCGCCGGCCCTCTACAATTCATTAGGCATATTCCTGCCATTGATTGCCGTTAACTGTGCCATTCTGGGAGGGTCACTTTTCATGCAGGAGCGCGAGTACCAATCTCTCGCCGAAGCCACTTCCTTCGGACTGGGATCGGGTGTGGGCTGGTTGATTGCCATCGTGGGCATTGCTGCCATCCGTGAAAAGATACGCTATTCAAATGTTCCTGCCCCATTGAGGGGTTTGGGCATCACCTTCATCATCACCGGATTGATGGGGATGGCTTTTATGATGTTTATGGGAATTAAAATCTAAGCACGCTCAACAAGAAGGATATGTTTCTGCAAGTTAGCATCGGAGTTGTCGTTTTATCAAGTATCGTCGTTTTTCTCGTCGTTTTACTCTTACTGGTAAGCATGTTGCTCTATGCCAGGGCAAAGCTGACCCCTCAAGGGGAAGTCAGATTGACTATAAACGGTGAAAAAGAGCTGGAAGTCAATCCGGGTTCAACCCTGCTGACCACCCTCTCTGCAAACGACATTTTCCTTCCTTCCGCATGCGGGGGCGGTGGTACCTGTGCCTTGTGTAAATGCCAGGTCCTGGAAGGTGGAGGCAGTATCCTCCCTACAGAAGTTGGTTATTTCACGCGGAAAGAGCAACAAAATTATTGGAGGCTCAGCTGCCAGGTCAAGGTGAGGGAAGATATGAAGATTGCTATTCCACCCGCGATCTTCGGAATAAAGAAATGGGAATGCGAGGTGATCTCCAACCATAATGTGGCTACCTACATCAAGGAATTTGTCGTGAAACTACCTGAAGGGGAAAACCTTGAATTTATTTCAGGAGGTTATGTCCAGATTGATGTCCCTAAATGCGAGGTTGATTACAAAGATATCAACGTAGAACAGGAGTATGTTGATGAATGGGATAAATACAATATGTGGGATTTGAAGATGAAAAACCCCGAGCCCGTATTCCGTGCATACTCCATGGCAAACCAGCCGGCTGAAGGCAATATCATCATGCTAAATATACGTATTGCCACACCACCTTTTAATCGCAAGACAGGAGGGTTTATGAAAGTCAATCCCGGGATCTGCTCTTCTTATATTTTCTCCAGGAAACCTGGCGATAAAGTGACCATCTCGGGCCCCTACGGAGATTTCTTTATCAAAAATACAGAAAAAGAGATGATGTTTATAGGCGGTGGTGCGGGGATGGCCCCCATGAGGTCCCATATTTTTGATCTTTTCAAAACGAAGCATACCAAGCGCAAAGCTACATTCTGGTACGGTGGTAGATCGCGCAGGGAATTGTTTTATATCGATGAATTTGAAAAAATAGAAGAGGAAAATCCCAACTTTACACTCCATGTTGCTTTATCAGAACCACAGCCCGAAGATTACTGGGAGGGCTCTGTTGGATTTATACACAAGGTAATCCTGAATGCATACCTGAAGAATCATCCTGAACCGGAAGAGATTGAGTATTATCTCTGTGGTCCGCCCATGATGAATGATGCGGTACTTAAAATGCTCGATGACTTGGGAGTGCCGGAAGAAATGATCGCTTTTGATGATTTCGGAGGTTAATCATCTATCATACATTAAATAAACTTGCAAACCAACATCATTTTTGTTTTTCGTCATCTCAAGCCATTCGGTTATTTGATTCTCCTGAGCCTTATTTTCCTCATCGGATGTGGCCAGCCCAACACATCGGATAAGGTCCATTTTACCGGTCTAGCCCAGGGTACTTACTACGCCGTAACCTATTATGATCCTGAGCAAAGGAACTTCCAGCCTTCCATCGATTCCCTGCTGAAAGCGTTCGACCTGACCGCTTCCTTGTGGGTGGAGAATTCAATGATCAACAGGGTAAACAACCATGAAGATGTAGGTATAAATGATGATTTTCTTGAACTCTTAAAGATATCGCAGGAGGTTTCGGAAAAGACAAACGGGTGTTTCGACATCACCATAGGGCCGCTGGTCAATGCCTGGGGATTCGGACCGGAAAACAAGCCTGCCATCGGGCAGGGGACGGTCGACAGCCTGCTTCCGCTGGTTAATTTCAGAAATGTCCAGATAAGGAACAACAGGTTGATCAAGACAGATCCAGGGATAAAAATTGATTTCAATGCCGTAGCGCAAGGTTATTCCGTTGACCTTATCTCGAATTTTCTGGAATCCAGGGGTATCGAAAACTACCTTGTGGATATCGGTGGAGAGGTGTATGCGCACGGCACCAAACCAGGGGAAAAACCATGGCAGGTAGGCATTGAGAAGCCATCGGAAGATCAGTCTTCAGCCCGGGAGATCGGAGCCGAAATACCCATTAACAACCGTGCGGTAGCAACATCCGGAAACTACAGGAAATACTATGAGCAGGATGGTATCCGGTATTCCCACACCATCGACCCACATACGGGTTACCCGTTAAAACACTCCCTGCTGGGCGTCACCGTGGTTGCCGACCGCTGCGCCTATGCAGATGCATATGCCACCGCCTTCATGGTAATGGGAGTCGACAGTGCGATGAACTTCCTTGAACGTGACACCACTGGACTGGAAGCCTACTTTATCTTCTCAGGGCCCGAAGGCAGCTATCAAACATTGATGACAGAGGGGCTAAAGAGATCTGCAAAGGAGATAAAAAAGTGACAGTATGACCGGTGAGGGAACAATCCCTGGTGTACTGTTACCTGAGCGTCGTATTAATGGAATAGCCGGGTGTCAATTCAGGTTTCTCAGGTTTTCCAGCGCTTCCGGAACGGCTTTGTGAACAAATGCAACGGTGGTACAGGTCTCCAGTTCGGGACACTCACTGCAGGTGGTGAATCCTTTGTCGGTTGCACACAACTGGATCTTACATTCGCTCCAGTGACCGATCTTCACCCCTTCAGCCCTGCATCCTGTGCAGTTGATCATTTCGGCAGTGATCCCTTCGGCGTGGTATTCGGTACGCCATTTTTCGGCCGTGGCTTCGCGCAATGCCTGATCATTGGTTATCGTGGCAATCCGGGCTTCACAAGCCGCACAGTTCAATCCACAGCAAGAGATAAGTTTTTCCATATTTTAATGAGTTAGCGGTTGTCGCAGTTTTCCCCGCCGTCGGCATTGCCGCAGGTACAGCCAAAGCGGGTTCCCGTTGAGGGATCAACGCTGGAACAGGACTTTTTAAACTCCCCCTCTTTCTTTACAAACATCTTTATTGCAATGGCAGCAATTGCAATTCCGATGACCAATATCGATAACAAGATTAATTTCCACATGTTCCGTTAAAATAGATGTTTAATAATGATGCAAAGATACTTCTTTGTACATGGTTGAATGCAATAATTTGTGGGTACCTTTACCCCCATGTCACTCTACCTCGCCTCTCTCAACTCCGGAAGCAACGGAAACTGTTATTATATTGGAAATGACGACGATGCCGTCTTAATCGACGCCGGCATCTCCTGCAGGGAGACCGAACGCCGGATGACTCGGCTGGAGCTGTCTCTCAGGAAGGTACGTGCCATCTTTATCTCCCATGAGCACGGCGACCACATCCGGGGGGTGGAAGTCCTCTCCAGGAGATACGGGATTCCGGTCTTCATGACCTCCATAACTTACAACCAGAGCCGGATGAGGCCTGATCCAAATCTGCTGAGATCCTTTTCGGCTAATGAGCCGGTGCAAATCGGAAGCCTCACCGTTCACCCCATACCCAAGCAACATGACGGTATCGACCCGTACAGCTTCTCTGTCTCCTGCAATGGAACCACAGTTGGTGTTTTTACCGACATCGGGATAGCTTGTGATGATGTGTCTGAACGGTTCAGCCAGTGTCATGCCGCTTTCCTGGAAGCCAACTACGATGAAACCATGCTGCAGGAGGGGAACTATCCAATACACCTGAAACGGCGTATCCGTGGAGGCAGGGGACATCTCTCCAACACGCAGGCCCTGGAAACGTTTATCTGGTACCGGGCGCCCTTCCTGAAATTGCTGATCCTTTCGCACCTTTCAGTAAACAACAACCGCCCTGAGATCGTCTCCGAACTCTTTGCGCCGCATGCCAATGGCACCCACATCGCCATTGCTTCACGCTATAACGAATCTGAGCTCTATTGCATTTCGGGCTAGCAGATTAATAACATACTGATAATCGCCCTGAAGGTATTTTGTTGTTTTCCTCGATATTTGCTATTCAGGTATTATCTTAATATCTTTACTAAAGTAATCAGACAACAAAGAAACGCTGAAAAAGCAGATCCTCTTTTTGGCGCTTATTCTTGCAATGGTATCAGCGTACGCGCAGAACAGGCATGTGACTGACAATTTAACCCCGACCAACCCCAGCTTATGTGAATCGCAGGTGACCCCCGACGGCGTGATCCTCAACGCCGGAATAACCTGGAATGGCATCAAGGACCTAACCGACGGAGTGGTGTTCTGGTATTCGGAATGCGTTTTCCCAGGCGTTTCACCCATCGTTGACGATGAGGTTCATGTCATCTTCCAGGAAAATTTTACGCCTGGAACAGGTTCGGGTGAAGAGTGCTTCATTAACCATATGAACTTTCCCAAAGCCTTTTTTGTAGGGATTCCGCAAACCAGTGAACCTTCTGCATTTGTTGTATCGCAGAATTACCCTAATCCAGCTTTCCAATCCACCCAAATCGAAATACAAATAGAAATCCCTTCAATCGTTTCTGTCAGTATTATTGATGTCGTTGGCAAGACACTGTGACGTACAGAGCTGGGCAGGATGAATTCGGGGACCAATCTGATTTCTCTGGATATATCTGGATTGCCTGCAGGGATGTACTCCTATTGTGTTGAGGCTGATGGAGAGAGCGTGACACACAAAATGATGGTGCAGTAAGTCTCTGGTTTTCTGACATTAAAATCAGGTTAAGATTTATTATTATAAAGGATGGAGGTATAAGTTTCGTACCTTTGTAAAAATATTTCCCCTGAAAAAGCTTTCAATAGGTAATTTTAAGATCCCCGTTCCCATCATCCAGGGTGGAATGGGTGTAGGTGTTTCACTTTCCGGACTTGCCTCGGCTGTGGCAAATGAAGGGGGTGTAGGTGTCATCTCAAGCGCAGGCCTGGGGTTGCTTTATAAGAAGATCTCTTCTGATTTTCTCGAAGCAAGTATCTATGGGCTGAAAGAAGAGATCCGCCTGGCCAGGGAGAAAACAAAAGGGATCATCGGCGTGAATATCATGGTGGCCATGTCAAATTTTGTTGATATGGTGAAAACTTCCATTGCCGAGAAGATCGATGTGATCTTTGCCGGGGCCGGAATGCCCATGGAGCTCCCCTCTTATCTGACAAAAGATAGTACGACCAAACTGGTCCCCATTGTATCTTCGGCACGTGCAGCAAAGCTTATCTGTGAGAAATGGATTAGCAAATATAATTACCTGCCGGATGCCGTTGTTGTGGAGGGGCCTAAAGCTGGCGGCCATCTTGGATTCAAGCCCGAGCAAATCGAAGATGAAAAATATTCGCTGGAAAATCTTATCCCGGAAGTAATCAGAGAGCTGAAACCCTTTGAAAAAAAATATGGCAAAAAGATACCAGTCATTGCGGCTGGAGGGATCTATACAGGCGAGGACATGTATAATATCATGAAGCTGGGAGCTGCCGGTGTGCAGATGGGAACGATATTCGTCACCACCAACGAATGTGACGCTGCTGATGGTTTTAAGCAGGCTTATCTTGTGGCCAAGAAGGAGGATATCGGAATCATCAAGAGTCCGGTTGGTATGCCTGGCCGGGCTATCTTTAACGACTTCCTGGAGAAGGTCAAACAGGGGAAAAAGCAACCAATCACCTGTCCGTTTAAATGTATCAGGACCTGCGACGTTTCATCCAGTCCTTACTGCATCATCATTGCCTTGATCAATGCCGTTAAAGGTAACTTCAATGGCGGCTATGCATTCGCTGGAACAAATGCTTTCAAGGCCACATCCATCATCTCTGTAAAAGAGACATTCACTACATTGCTAAAGGAGTTTAAGGAGAAAACAAAATCCTTAAAATAGCAGAAATTACTGATCGATTCCGAAACGTTTCCCGGTGTCATGGCAGATAATCTGTGCAACATCTCTTGCCGATTTCAGTGCAACCGGAAGTCCCCCGCCGGGAATAGACCAGTGGCCAGCATAATAGAAGTTCTTGAGCCCTGGAAGTGTGGGTTTAACCAGTGACTGCGCAATCAGGTTTTCTCCGGGAAGCCAGCCTTGAGCTGATCCTTTCCAGTTAGACGTGTATCGGAACAGGGTAGCGGGTGTAGCTACATCCACCTCCTCAACAAACTCCTTGATTTTACCAAATCGCTTCTCCATGAGGTCAATCACCTTTCCGGCAAACTCCATCTTACTCTCGTTATACAACAACCTGTTACGCTTTCTGAGATTGATCCAGTAATCGGCTTTCTGGGTATAAAAACTGACTGAAACCACGGTTTTACCTTTTGGCGCCAATGTGGGATCGTAGTTATAGACATGTGCTTCAAGCCGGGAGTACAGGGTGCCATCAGGGGAGACCAGATCCCGATCAACAGGAAACCTCAGAAAATGAGGTTCTCCTTCAAAACTTCTTTTTATTCCTAAAGAAATGATCACAAGGGAGTAATATACCTTCAGTTTTTTCTGGTTTGGCTCCGCCGAACTCCGCTTCGCTTCGGTTCCTAATTTCCTAATTTCCTTATTTACGTATCTGCCATCCAGCGCATCAAAGAGTGTAAAATGCCAGTCTGCGGAAGAAAGAATTAGATCTGATTTTACTTCATCTCCATTCTCAAACTGAATGCCGGTGGCCTGATGGTTGCGTACCAATATTTTCCTGACGGGTGATTGATAGTGGATTTGGCCTCCCAGGGCCAGGTATTTTTTCGTTAATTTTTCAACAAAGAGGCTCGCTCCACCAATGGGATACCCTGCTGCACGCAGATCTCCATATGCCAGGGGTATCGTGATGATCATCAGCGGACGATCCTCTCCATCAAAGAGAAGTTCAAAAGCTTCCCTCAGAAATGAACTTTTCAGTTTCCGGGCAAAGGAATAATTGGTCTCTCTGCGTATCCTGTTTAGGAACCATAGTAACGGAAGGTACCGGATATACCTGATTTTTTGCTTCAAAGGCAACAGTTGTGGAACCTTCTTAATCATGGGAGGAATCTCAAAGGCTTGTATTTTCCTCATGGAGCGGATCAGCTTTTCGATTGAGAGTCGATCTTCAGGAGAAATTTCAACAAGATAACTCCTTAGCTCATCGAGATTGGTATATAAATGAAAGATCTTATCTCCCGATGGGCTTTGTGTATCTTTTACTTCTATGTCCATCCGGCTTTCATGCGTGATAAAATCGATGGACTGCATTTCCAGGAGCTCCGACCATAGCTGATAAAATGGATTTGCCGGTCCAGAGCCTAACAACCACTGAAATCCGCTCTCAAAAGTATATTCTCCTCTCTTCCAGCTGGCACATAGTCCACCAGCGCGGTCATTCTGTTCAAAAATTTGTGTACTGAAACCACTCATCTGCAGGTAACAACCAGCAGAGAGTCCCGACACCCCAGCCCCGATAATATTTACATTCATTTTACAATCGTTCACATCAAAAGTAACAAAAAACCACCAGTTCTTCGTACATTTGTATCTATTAAATATCGATATATGAAAGCCTGGCTTCTTTTCACAATCCTGTTTCTTTTCTTTTTAGGAACCGTTCCAGTGGTCTCTCAACAGATCACCCTGACCGACTCTGTGAGAGCTTCGGAAGATACCCTTTTTAGAGAACTTAACGAGGTCGTGATCACCGCCACCCGGATGCCGGAGCGGATCATTGATATCCCATATTCTGTCGTGAGACTCAACTATTCAAACTTTCAATTTGACCGGAAGATCGGCGCCAACGACATGCTATCAGCTGTCCCTGGCCTCTTTCTGCAGTCAAGGTATGGGAATCATGACGTCAGGTTTTCAATGCGCGGCTTTGGAAGCCGTTCCAATTCAGGGATCCGTGGCATCCGGATCCTTCTCGACGACATTCCCGAGTCGGAACCCGACGGCCAGACGCGCATCGAAGCGATCGATTTCAACTCCGTGGGTCGGATCGAAATCGTAAAAGGAAACGCCTCCTCCCTCTATACCAATGCTCCTGGCGGGGTTGTAAATTTTTTCAACGACATTGAATTTGACCGTTCATCGGTCAGAGGGTTCGGTGAAGTCGGGTCGTTCGGGTTATCCAGGAGTGGATTTAAAGCTGCGGTTAGAACGGACAATTACCGGTTTCTGACGACCTACAGCTATCAGAATTACGATGGCTACCGGGTTCATAACAACGAATACTGGCACATCCTCAACATAGTGGCAGAAGCTACCCCGTCAGCCCATTCACGGCTAACTATCCTCGGCTATTTTGTTGATGGATTGATCAAGCTTCCTGGCTCGCTCAATAAAGCCGAGTTCGAACAGGATCCCTTACAGGCAAATCCACGTTCGGTCGACCGGGATGAAAAGCGGATTACCACCAAAGGGAGGATTGGCATCCGGTACAATGCCACTTTTGGCCGGAAACTGAATCATGATATAGAGATTACCACCTATGGCACAATCAAATATTTTGAACGGACATCGAAAGAGTACCGGATCATCAACCGGTACGGTTTGGGACTAAGCGGCAGATACATCTACAAGGCCAATTTAGGGAGGATTCACAATGAATTCTCAATTGGAGGAGACCTCTATGCTCAGCCAGCCCGTACCGAATACTACGACAACATCAATGGCCAACGGGGAGATCAATTGAACCAACTGACTTCCGAAAATATCGGGAACAAAGGAATCTACATTTCCAATAACCTGGAGGTACTGCCCGGAAAGATGTTTATACTCTTAACCGGCCGATACGACAACGTTGGCTATCATTTGGAGGAAGAGACCCTCCCCTCACGGAAGGATCAGCTTCGTTTCCAGGCCTTCACACCTAAAATAGCGCTTAATTATAAGGTATTGCCCTTATTGGCAGTGTATGGTTCGTTCGGGTATAGCTTCGACGCACCTGCCGGGAATGAGCTCGATAGCCCCAATCCGGGATTTCTTTTCAATACCGACCTGAAACCACAGGAGTCGCAGAACCTTGAAGTGGGTGTCAAAGGCAGGTTATTTCAACATAATTCCAAGTGGTTTAAACGAGTGTTGTTTGAAGCTACCGGTTTTTACATCGTTGTAAACAGCGAAATTGTCCCCTATGAAATACTGGGAGATGTCTTTTACCGGAATGCAGCCAAAACTCACCGGCTTGGAACGGAGTTGGGCGGATTGGTGGAGATTTGGGAGAACCTCAACTTTGAAGCCTCCTACACCTGGTCCCACTTCCGGTATAAGACATACGAGGCACGTACAATCGAGTTAGACACCCTTGGCAACTTCATCCAGACTGACCAGAATTTTGCGGGTAACATCGTGCCAAGCATTCCCATACACAATCTATACATGGCCCTCTCTTATGCCCATCCCCTTGGTAGGCATTTCAACATTTTTGCAAAGTTGAGTTACCAGGGGATCAGCGGCCTTTGGGTCGACGATGCCAACACCGATGAAACGGCTCCCTACAGCCTGCTAAACAGTGTGCTGGGGGTAGATATGCGGTTCGGCAAATTTAACCTGATGCTCTCCGGTGGCGTAAACAACATGTTCGATGCAGTCTACGTTGGCTTTACCAATACAAATTCAGCGGATAAACGGTACTTCGAAGCTGGCGCTCCACGCGACTATTTTATCTCGCTGAACGTGGGGTACAGATTCTAATACCCACCCAATCCTTTCCCATCGGGGAGGGAGGGGCTGTGATCTCCCCTGCCTGAAAATCAGTGTTACCTCTACCCTAAAGGGAGTCTGATTTTCAGTAACTGCTTTTTTTAGGGCAGGGGTAAACAGTTACTGAAAACATGGTATATTTGAAAAAAATATCCGCGAATATCAGCGTTCATTTGCGTTATCAGCGTTCCATTGGATAAAATACCCTCTGAATTCAGAAGAGAGATGAAATTTACAAAAACAGTATTCCTTTCCCTCCTAATCCCCTCTGTCCTTGTTGCACAGGATCATTCTGTTAACCTGCGGTTCAGCCCCAACTACCGTCTTTATCCCAGCAACATCAACCAAACGGAGGTCTTTATTGTGAAAAGTCCCCAGGATCAGGAAATCCTTTTCTCTACCTGCAACACGCTTAACTTCGAAACTTTTTTTATCAGTGAAGGGATTTATGTGACAACGGATGGGGGACAGAGTTGGAGGGGAAACGACACCTGTACAGGGCCGCCTATCAACTTTCACGGAGGAGATCCCGGCATTGCCATTGACAAAAACGGCACCTTCATCCTCACACGGTTGGGTTTCACCCCCTTTGGAGGGCTCTATTCACACCATTCCAATGATAACGGGGCCACCTGGTCGGAACAAAAGGTGATCTCGACCGACGATCTGGAACGGGCTGCTGTAATATCTGATGCCAATCCGGGTAGTGCTTTCTATGGTCGAACCTATGCGGCCTGGGTCAGGTTTGCTCCCCCGTTTCCCCTGGTGTTCGCCTGTACGGATGATGGAGCGCAGAGTTGGACCACACCGGTTGCCGTCAACAATCCCTCTTACCGGAGCGCCGGGGGCGACATGGCGATAGGTCCCGATGGGGAGGTCTATATCTGCTGGGCAGGAGTCACCAACACGACTCCCTTCAAAGAGATTCTGGTGGGGTTCGCCTCCAGTACCACCGGAGGATCAGCATGGGATGTCACCGAAAATGCCTATCCGGTAAATGGCATCACGGGCTTGCTCTACAATAAAGGAAACATTCGGGTCAACGGATTGCCAAACATGGATGTTGACCTGACCGATGGCCCCAGGAGGGGGTGGATCTATATTGTGACCGGACAAAAAAACCTGCTACCCGCCGGTACCGATCCCGATGTAATTCTCAATCGCTCCACCGACGGAGGGCTCACCTGGTCGGCCGGCATACGGGTAAACCAGGATCCGCTGAACAATGGGAAAGAGCAATATTTCCCCACAATACATGTTGATCAGTTCGGAGCCATTGATGTGATCTTCTATGACGACACCCATACTACCAGCGATTCGGCCGGAGTAACCCTGGCCCGATCTACTGATGGCGGTGATCATTGGATCGAATATGAGCTGAGCGATCACAATTTCAAACCCAAACCTATCGGCGGACTGGGACAAGGGTATCAGGGCGACAACATCGACATCACTTCCACCGACAGCACTCTCTGGCCGGTGTGGATGGATAACTCCACCGGCATTTACCAGATCTGGGCAGCGCCAGTGGCGTTCTCCACGCTTCAGGCAATTCCCAGTGAATGCAGGACTGACCAGGTGATTACGTTATTTCCAAATCCATCCACTGGAATTACGAATTATGAATTACGAATTACGAATGAAAGTAAGGTAACTTTGGGTTTATATGATTTGACGGGAATTCTGTTAAAAGAATTTCTAAATGAATCAATAAAACCAGGAGTATATAATGGGAATTTTAATCTCAGAACAGCAGACCAGGGGAGGGGATTGACTCCCGGGGTTTACCTCTGCCGGCTCACGGTTAACGGAGTTTCCCGAACCCTAAAACTGATATATTTCTAGCTATCCTCTCATTCCTGCATTCCTGCATTCCTGCATTCCTGGTGAAGTTTTGCCGCCAAACCACTAAAAATTACAAAAAT
>CAYUZX010000033.1:0-35603 GCA_964449285.1 uncultured Prolixibacteraceae bacterium | reverse complement strand
CTGAGACCCTCTGATTAACAGTCAGATGCTCTAACCAACTGAGCTAAGGAGGAATATCCCAAAATTGGGAGTGCAAAGTTAGAATAAATTCTGAAAAAACAATAGTTTTCTTGCGATATTTGTTCATGCGACGTACGATCAAAGCAAAGGCTATTATCAGGTTGAAACGTTCAAAGAAGACCCCTGGGAACCTGATCAGGTTAGATTCACGATTCTTCCGATGGTTTTTCCGGCCAGATGCTGCTGCCATCCCATTAACCTCTTTTTCACATGATACTTTACACTTCCCGGATTCTCTTCGTTTGGTTTCTTCCGCATGATCACTGATTTTCGACAGATAATTCAAAAATAATAATTGTAAGTTAATAACTCTTGGGATTTATTCTATGGAAATAGCTATTTTTGATTAATCATTGAGCGAAAATCCTATGATCAATTCAACAAAAAAACTACTTTCGGTTCTTCTGTTATCCCTGCTTATTATTAGTGTGGGAAAAGTTGCATCATCCCAGGAACTTCAACTCCGGGAGATTTGTTACCTCGATTACAGGACCGATTTTGCCTCCCTACTCGAAAAAAATAAAGACTCTCTCTTCCCCTCCTCCTCCACACTTGGTGCCGTACATTTTTATCGTGGCCTCTCCTACCTGGAACAGAGTATGTTCCTGGAAGCCATTCATGATTTTAGGATTGCCCGAACCGATTCATCGGTTTCCCGAACATTTTGTAATTTTTACATTGGAGTGGCCTTCATGCGGCTCAATGAGTCTGACAGTATCCTCAAAATCTGCAGTGAAGCGCTGAATGTTCCAACAACCCAGTTGAAGAGTCCAGCCTTCTGGCAGAATGCTCCAGTCACACAGGACCACATCTTTTCAGGTTACCTTATCGGCACAAACGAAGTGTTAAACAACCTTACCGACACAAACCTGATAGAGGCCTGCCTCAATTTTGGCACCAGGGACCGGGATTTCCTCGAAGCCTACATAAATTACGGCGTCTGGAATTTCCAGAATGGCCGGTTCAACAAAACAATCGATCTCTATAAGCATGCCCTTGAATTGAAACCTGAATACGACTCTACCATCATCCTTTGCATGGGTTATGTTTATCGCCTCGCTGGCGACCCTGATCAATCCATGAAAGCCTATATCCTGCTCAAATCGAAATATCCCAGGTTTGCCGAAGGCTATAATAACCGGGGATGCCTTTACGCCTATATCGAAAATGACAAGAAAGCCCTTTCCACGCTCACCGTTGCCATCCGCAAAGACCATTCACTGTTGGATGCCCTTTGTAACAGGGGCCTTGTTTATCTGAAAATGAAAAAGTATGATCAGGCATTTGACGACTTCACTGATGCCATTCAGATCGACCATAAATTTGCTGATGCCTATTATTACCGTGGCTTTACACGAAAGGCTATGGGCGATCTTGCAGGGTCTATCACCGACTACTCCCGGGCCATCGAACTGAAGAAGTAACAATGGGTTGTTGATAAAGTTTTTTTTTCACCCGGGAACTGCCATTGTTTTCCAAATATCTTTATCCGGTAAATCTATCGGATCTCGATGCGAAGACTTCTTTTATTTTTTGCTCTTCTGGGATTTCAATTAGTCCCTGTAATTTCCTTTTCTCAGACTCAGGGCGTATTAAGTAAGAAATGGTATGGCAACTGGTCTGTTGGTGTTGGAGGAGGCCCAACCATTTTCTATGGAGATCTGAATCCATTCAGAATCGCTCCGGGTATATCAACGTTCAATGAAATCAAGTATGCCGGTACATTTTCTCTGATCCGGCAGCTCAGTCACGTCTTTGCACTGCGAGGACAGGCTCTCTATGGTGAAATCTATAGTGTCAGAAAAAATTACTCGGATGGCTCTCCCTGCAATGAGTATTTCACAGGAAACATCCTGGAGTACAACGTCAATACAACCATAAACTTCAGTAACTTACTCTTTCGGTATAAGCCCAAACGGATCTTTTTTATCTATGGAACTGTTGGTGTGGGTATGTCAAATTGGATCACCAAAAAGACGGATCTCGTCACACAGCAGCCGATTGGTGGTAGCGGATCAATCAGCAACTGGACAACAGAGTGGGTTGTACCTGCCGGTTTGGGAGCCTATTTCAACATCTACGATAAAGTAAACCTGGGAGTGGAGTGGACCTTGCGGGGAGTCAACTCCGATAAACTGGATGCAACCCCAGGTGGGTTCCCATACGATCTTTATTCCTATATTTCGTTGAATCTGGTTTTCAACTTCAACCGCCGAAATCCGGTAGAACTGAATGCTGTAAAACCCACCTTACCGCCAATTGTTTTCCCCAAGCCACAGGCTCCCGCTGTTGAAAAACCGATTGAGCCCAGCCCTCAGGCAAACATGAATTCTGAATCTTTCGCCAAACCTGTTGCAGGCCAAACGGTAAAGCCCTCTTCAGAACAAATGAAAATGGCATCTGGCATAACGAAAAAAGACAGCCTCTTTACACAACCTTCTCAGGAAATAACGAACCCAAAACCATATCAGCTTCCCGGCCTCGAAGCTGATATTTTCTATCGCATCCAGATCTTCGCCTCTTCTTCAGGTCAGCGTAGTGCGAACAGCATCCAAGCCTATTTTAAGCTGAATCAGACGGTCACGAAAGAGCTCTCTGAAGGCTATTACCGGTATTATGTAGGAGAGTTTGAAAATGAAGCCGAAGCCAAGCAGTTCGTCACTAGCCTCCGTTCAAAACCCGGATTAAAGGGAGCCTTTATTGTGAAATATATCAACGGCACGCGCGAACTGACGCACCCGAAGTAATGAGGGACGAGGGACGAGGTAATCGGTTTTAAATAATCGTTGTATCGGAATAAAAATCCACAGGGCTCCGCTGATCCATATCACACCCAGGAGGATCAGGAGAAATCCTCCTGGCATCTGGTAGGCCGGTGAAATCAACGAGGGCAGTATGCCTGCCATCGCTCCAATTATTCCGAGAAGCATCCCGGCAAAAAGGATAAACAGGTATTCAGTCATCAACATGATACGGATAAATTTTTTACGAAATCCAATGGCCAGATATAGAGCCAACTCTCCGGATCGTTCGAGGTTATTACGCCAGAGAATGATGCCAAATCCAACAGTTCCCATCAGCACACCGAGTGCCCCGAGGAGCATGAAGACCGATAGATAGGTATTCTCGATGGCGTTGAACTCGGCGAGGCGTTCGGATGCCAGAATCGTCACCATTCCATAATCCGCGAAGAGCTTCTCAAGCCGGTCAGAGATCTCAAACCGACTGGCAAGCGGTCCGTCGACCAGCATGATCCGGGTGCCGCTGATAGAGGGAAACCGCTCTCTCAACAGGCTGTCAGAGACCAAGATATGTCCCTGGAATATAGAATTTTCCAAGCCACCCATCAGTTTCACTTTTAATTCTTTCCCCCTTTCATCGAGGTATACGAGGGTATCTCCAACCTTCTTTTGTAATCCCCAGGTGATTACAGTCTGATCGGCGAATGCCGGGATCACGTCAGGTGAAAGTTCCCGGCTGAGAGTTAGCCAGGGATGGTTCAGATCCACTTCGGGAAGGGCATTTTCCAGTTTGAATGCACCCAATAAATCAAAATCCTTATCCGGGACGCCGAGCATCATGGGTTGCGGAACTAGATTTAGATTCAGGCAGCTCGCATCGTTCCCATCGAGTCGATGAAGTTGTATAAACCGAATATTGCGGAGCAATGGTTCATCGTCAAGTGTAAAATAGTTCCTGCCGGAAACGGTATTCAAGTCGTATAACAGAGGCATGGTTGTTTCGGTCCACAGGAGAAAACCCCCGGTTCCCGATTGACGCTCCTGTTCTGTTCCGTAAAATGTCTTCCTGTTAGCTCCGGTGATAACCACAGTAAAGGTCCCCAGCGCCAGTAAAGTTATTGCAGATATACTCCTTCCCCGCTTCATGGATCCGAGTCTCAAAACAGTTATTAACAGGCCTGCTCTCCCAGTGGCAGGACTCTCCGCTCGCCAGATCATGAAGGCATTCAGAAGGCAAATACCTCCCGCCATCATCAGCCCTCCTGCCATGAGAAACAAGCCCGCATCAGGATTTGAACCTCCTGAAAGTAACTTTGCCAGCAATGCAATGGAACTAACCACCAGCATCGTACCCGCCCCCTGTAAAATCCATCTTCGCCGTTGCAATCTATGTGGATCCATTATGAATGTCCCTTTCACCTGGCCAGAGATGATTTGACTCAGCTGGCTTCTGAGCGCCAGGTATTGAACACCTGCTGCCAGGAGAAATCCGGTAGCTGCTCCCACTACGATTGAAGATAAGTTCACATCCATCGTTAGCATCGAAGTTCTCACTGCATCTTGCCAAAAAGTGTTTAATCCTATAAGTATGAGTTTGTTATAAAGTATTCCGGCAATCGAGCCCAGAATCACTCCGGGAATTGTAACCAGAAGAGCTTCCGAAAATAGGATGCGTTTAATCAACCATCTATGGAATCCCAGTCCCGATAGCACACCCACCTCCGACATCCTGGTTCTGGCATGAAGTGAGAAGAGCATTGCGGTGAGGAGAAGGGAAGAGGCAATGAGAAAAAAGCTGAGGCTCAGGAAAAGGCCGCCAAAATCAGTTGAATTTGAAGCAGCAAGCTGTCCCTGTTCCCAAACCGGCTGAAAATCCAGGTGATACCATGATGGGTCTAACCCAGCCATAATTATTGAATCAACAGATGCCAGATGCCGGATGCCGGATGAAAATTCAGATTTCGTAATCCCTAAGTCAGGTTTGAACCGGAAAGCGGTCGTAGTGCCGAACGGATTGCCCCATAGGCGTTTACCTTCGTCTATTGAGATAAATGCTTTAGGTGTTCCCTTGTATCTGTTCCAGTACGCTTCATCCTTGTCGCGGATTCGATCAAGGTTTACCGGCGCTCCGGTTTCCCAGTCGCTGCAATGGCCTGCATCACTCATCCCCGGAAAATCGGGCATCATACTCTCACCAAATGGAATAGCTGTCAGCGAAATAATGGCCGAAACCTTAAACCCTGCCTGCTGCTCACGCAACCTGTGGAGTGGGCCCATCACAAAATAGGTCATATAGAGGGAGTCACCGGAATAAATCCCAAGATCGTCAGCCAGCCAGTCGGTGACCAGGATCTCCCCGGGTAACAACTGAACCGGGAGAATTCCTTCATCCAAAGCGGACACAAACGAATAGGGTGTCTCTTTGCCATTTGAAGCCAGGGTGTTTGCCAGATAAGTCAAGGTTGTCCTGACATCAGGGAGCGCAGTCCGAATTGCATCGGCAGTTTGGTTATCAAAAAAGATCCTGTCAGAAGTCAGCTGAGATGATCCGGCATCATCAAGCCTCTTTATCTTGATTCCGGCATCCGGCATCTGCCAGACCAGGGCTAAGGCCTCATTAAGCTGTTCAATACTCAATTCAGGGTTTTCGCTTCCTGGTACCAGTAGCATATTGGCTGATCCCGGAAGGCCCACTTGTGAGGCAAGTTGATTCAGTGAAACAAACGCATTGAATGGGGCGCGTTGGTTGCTTTTCAGGCTGAATCGACCCATCTTCTCTTCTCCGGCAATAGCTGAAACCGTCAGCCGTAAAGAAGCCTGGGGAGTCTCATTTGCAACGAAAGGGGTATTTTGTGGTGCTCTCACCACCCTTGGAAGTCTGATCAACAACGGCTCTCCTATCTGAAGGCCCAGCTTTGATGCTAGGTTTCTGCTGATAACGACTTCATCCTCTTTCGGTAAAACAATCTGGGCATTCCACAGAGCAGAGAAATTACGATCGACACCCACTACCTGAATATCTTGTATCCTATTGCCTGTCAATGCATTGACTCCGATTCCGTTCAGTTGCAATAGAGGTACTACAGGATGGTTCAGCTCACTTGAAATATCATCTGCCAGGGCCGACCTGAAAAAATAGTCGCCCGGCTGCACAGCCCAGCGTGTTGTCCCCAGCCTCAGTTCGGTCAATCTTCCAAGCGATCCCCTTACCGAATCGCCGACCAGCAGTGCTCCGGTCAATACAGCTGTACTGACGATCACACCGGCCAGGACAGCCAGGTAAGGCCGCCGGTAAAAGAGCACATTCCGGAAGATCAGCTTTCCTATCTTCATGCCGTTTCGATCTTTTCAAGCCTGCCAAGATGAAGACGGTATATCCGTTTCATCCGCCGGGCAAGCTCCATCGAGTGGGTGACCACCACCATGCCCATCTCCTCTTCGTAGTTTAACTCAGCGAGCAGGGTTCCCAGGGCAGCTGCATTTTCTTCATCAAGCGATCCGGTTGGTTCATCAGCCAGCAGCAGTCCGGGTTTGTTGATCAGCGCCCTGACCACAGCACCACGCTGGCACTCACCCACCGAGAGCGCTCCCGGTAGATGGTTGATCCGATCGCTGAGACCCACCCGTTCAATAAGGCGGAATGCCCTTTGCTCAGCGGATTTTATAATCGATCTCTCTCTCTCAGGAAGTACCGGAAGGAGGATGTTCTCCAGCAACGTGAGCTGAGGGAGCAGATAATGCAGCTGGAACACAAAGCCGATGAAATGGTTCCGGATTCCAGCGAGCTGGTTATCATCCATGGATTCGACGGTTTCGCCTTTGAGAGCCACTCGGCCCGATGAGGGGCGATCAAGTGTTCCCAGAATATTCAGCAACGTACTTTTCCCTGATCCTGACGGGCCTACGATGGCGATTGAATCTCCACGGTGAATGGTCAAAGAGATCTCGTTCAGAACTTGATGATCATAGTGCCTGGATACCTGTTGAAGTTCTGCCAGCATAATGTTTTCGTTTATTTTCGAGGATTTGTTGATATATTCCCACCATTTTCCCAGTGAGTTTGCCACAGTCAAAATCCCGGGAGATGGATTCAATTCCATTCCTGCTCATCTGTTCAAGTTGTAAAGGCGTGTCCAATACCTCTGCAAGTTTTGCAGCAAGGTTGGAAGAGGTATTCGGATGATAGACCACTCCGCCACAAGTGGCTTCGATGATTTCGGGGAATGCGCCTATTGCGGGCTGTACAAGAGGAACTCCGGATGCCAGCGCTTCGAGCTGATAGAGACCAAATGCCTCTCCTCTCAAAACAGGAACAGAGAGGAGCGTTATGTTCCTGAAAAATTCTTTCAATTTATCCTGCCGAAAATCGTGCTGAATCTCAACCTGGCCGGACAAATTTACCTGTTTCAGCTTCTGAACCTGCTTGCGGATATAGGATTTATCATCGCCTGTCATTCCTCCGGTAGCATATAATCGAAGTGGTGAAAATCGTTCATTTCGTTTCAGCTCAATAAACGCATCGATGAGCAGTCCGAATCCATTCCCCTCGTTCATCCGGGAAAGGAATCCAATCGCTGGTGGATCGGTTGCCGGGGGAGAAGGTTCATACGCGGCGGGATTCACTCCGACATGAACCACATGCATCTTTTCATCAGGAATTTTCATCCGTTGCTTCATCACTCCGGCGAAAAAGTGGCTGACAGCAATGAACCCATCTACATCCTTCCCTTTCTCAGTCATCAAATCCCAGATACGTTCTCTATAGGAGTCGCGCATTGCATCCACCCAAACATCTTCATCCTGAAGAGAAAAAATTACGGACGTATGTACTTCTTCCCTGATCCGCCTTGCTAGTCCAAGAAGCAGTGCATTCGACAGGTGAACGATATCAGGTTGCTCTTTCCTGAGAAAGTCAACCAGCTCGTCGAGCTCTTTCCCTTGATTCCCTTCAGTTCCCAGCAGCATCGATACCGTCATCTCCTCCAGCCCTTCTGCCCTCGTTGAACCTGCCTTATGCGCTGCAAAACTGAGGATAGGTCCCGAGTTCAGGAACCGTTCCATAAATCCAGGCATATTTCTGAGCCAGGGATAATTCTGTTTCAAGTAGAGGTTCACCGCCCCGTAAAAAACCGGTATTCCGTCGGGATTAGTTTCACCGGTCAGCGTCAGGGGTAAGTACATGGGGACCGAAAGCGCATCATGTCCCTTCTTACGAAGTGATTGGATTAACGCATTATCGCGAAGGCAGTTTCCACAGTAAAATGTTCCTCCAAAACCCGGTACTATTTGTATAATTTTCATGCTATCAATTACTTCGATTTTCTTCTAATCTAATTCATGTTCATTTGGTGCTGTTTATTGTTCTGGCCCAAAGGCGTAAAGGGTTCCGTCATAAGCTCCCACAAGAATCATTCCGGTTGTAACAGCAGGCGTGGCAGTGATTTGACTGCCTATTTCATAAACCCAAACCTCTTTCCCACTTTCGATCTCCAACAGGTGGAGTCTTCCATCGGCAGAGGCAACTACTACCAGGTCTCCTGCAATGACCGGAGAGGCATCCACCTTGCCCAGGGCTTTGTACTTCCACAACAGTTCGCCAGTATTCGCCTGATAGCAAAATAGATAACGGTTCTGGGATCCGATGAGGACCCGGTCCCCTTTAATCGCAGGAGAAGATAGGAATGGGCCGCCGCCTCCGGTTTTCCAAAGCACCTTTTTCAGTTTCAAGTCGGCGCAATAGAACTCCCCGTCGTAGTTTCCAAACCAAGCTTTATCTCCCCGGATGGCAGCCGATGAAGCGATATAGGTTCCCAGGTTGATTGTATCATCCGCCTTGCCGGTAATCGTATTTACCAGATGAAGGTATCCGTCACATCCGCCAAAAACAGCCATGTTGCCACTGATGGCTGCCGCTCCGTTGATGAAGTTATTGGATTCGTATTTCCATAACGGCTTCCCTGAAACTGCATCCACCGCGTGGAGATTATAGTCATAGCTGCCGGTGAGAATCTCTTTTCGTTTGGTGTCGGCCGACCATGCCCAGTTAGAGGAACCAGAGATTTGGCCTTCCGTGGGATATGTCCATTTCAGTTTGCCGGATTCCGACTCCACTGCGAAAATAATCCCTTCAAGCGAACCAGCAACGATTGTATGATCCAGATACAATGGTGCCGCTTCAACGGAGGTCCCTGCATCAAATTTCCAACGGAGTTTTCCGTCAAGGGATAGAGCGTAGATAAACCCATCGTCGGCTCCAAAACAGATCAGTTTATCGCAGATTACCGGAGAGGATTTGATCGCATCGCCGGCTTTGAAGGTCCAGAGAAGTTTCAATGGTGGTTTCAGGATGGCCTGAGACAAGCCGGATAGTTGAGGATCACTCCTGAATGATGGCCAGCAATCGGGACTTTTAATCTGACTTAAAACAGTTTTGGGGGTTGACAGTGTCACCAGGAGTAATAATACCAAGACTTTTAACGCAAAGACGCAAAGACACAAAGACCGCCACTCAGGTAAATGGTTCCATGTACGCCAAACCTTTCCTTCTATTTCATTCATCTTCATTACAATACTATCATTTCTTTCATCAATTCATCACCATTTCCCCACGGCGCCATCCCATCACTTCATCGCCTCATTACCCTCTTTCGTCGCCAACGCTCCCGTAGGGCAAGCCTCCACACAAGCCTGTGCTGTCCTGGCCAATCCTTGCTGCATCGTTTTGCTGAAAGGGACTGTGATCCTCACGTTAAATCCTCTTCCTACGTATGCCAACCCTAATGCTTCTTCCTCTTTTTGGGTGATCTCAACGCATAATCCACATCGGATACACTTCTCGGGTTCATAGACAACTATCTCGTGTTGCAGATTCCGGGTCAGTTGGTTTCGTTCCGATGCGGAAAATCTTTTCCGGTTAGCTCCGTATTCATCAGCATAGATACGCAGCTTGCAGCTAACCGGCTTCCGGCAGTCGCAATGCATGCATCTCTGGGCTTCACGGATGGCCTCCTCGCGTGTAAATCCTGCCAGATATCCCTTATCGGGGTTCGTTCTATTTGCAGTTGAAGCTTCTTGCATATACTCCCTCTTCTCCTCCTCTTTGAGTGGGCCAATGGCTGAGTTAAACATGGGTTCCCTTCTCAGGTCTCTATTCCCCTCCAGGAAGGCATCAGCCTCCAGCGCCGCTTTTTTACCCTGGGCAACAGATCTCACGGTAAGTAGTTGTTCAGAGATGATGCTGCCACATCCAAAGACACCAGGAAGTCCGGAAGCAAAGTTCTTTTTATGGATGACGGATCCGGTTTCCAGTATTGAAAGCCCAAATCCATCCACCGGGTGATCCTCCTTGAACCCCGTTGCCAGGATCACGGCATCAAAGCTGGGAAGGATTTCCTTCTTCCATATCTCTGCGGTAACATGGTAGTTCAACTTAAATTCTCCCCCAAGTGCGAGGATGGATTTTATATCAGAATCGAGCATCTCTTTGGGAAGAATGTCATCGGGAATGCTATATCGTAAGGCTCCTCCGGCCTTCTCATTTTTATCAAAAAGAACACAGGCATGTCCCTTTCTCAGGGTGTAAAAAGCAGCTGCAAGTCCGGCCGGACCGGTACCAATAACGGCGACCCGCTTCCCGCTTTGATAATCAGGCAATTCAAGGCCTGTTGTCCGAATAGCTTCATCCACTGCGGTAAAGCGTTTCAGCAGACAAATTGACACCGGTTCGTCAATGCTTGTCCGGCGGCAAGCCTTTTCGCAGGGAGCCGGACAGATATATCCGAGTACCAAGGGGATGGCAATCTCCTCCCTGACAATACAAAGTGCCTCTTCAACCTTATCTTCAGCGATCAGCCGGTTCATCAGGGGAATGTTCATAAAGGCCGGGCAGGAGAAACGGCAGGGGGCCTCACAGTCGCCAACATGATCGCTCAACAGCAGCTCCAATGCCTTTTTCCTTGCTTCCATCACCTCATCAGAGGATGCCGAAAGGTGCATCCCTTCCGACACTGGCATAGCGCAGGAGGGAAACATGACTCCTTTGTCGAGATCCTTCACCAGGCATACCATGCAGGAGGGATGGTTGGTGTGCCCTGGCAGGTAGCACATCGAAGGGATGAGAATCCCTGCCAACCCAGCGGCCTGCATGACGGTCATCCCTTCAGCAACATCAATGGTTATATGGTCAATTGTAATCTGCATGGTTACGTGATCAAAATAGCATTTTCGGGACAAACCTGTCGACAAGTGCCACACTTGATGCACTTTTCCTGATCGATAAAATGTTTTTCAAAAGGTTTGTATTCAATGGCTTCCGAAGGGCATCGCTGGGCACATTTGGTACAGCCAATACATTCATCGGTCACAGTATAGCTGATCAGCGGGGCGCATTTTCCAGCCGGGCACCTTCCCTGCAGGTGTGCTTCATATTCTTCCCTGAAATAGACCAGGGTTGAGATGACCGGATTTGGGGCTGTTTTTCCCAGTCCGCACAAGCTCCCCTGTTTGATGGAGCCGGCGAGATGTTCCAGTGTTTTGAGATCTTCCGGTACACCTTTGCCGCTGCGGATCTTTTCCAGTAACTCCAGCATCCGTCGCGTTCCGATCCGGCAAAAAGTGCACCTTCCACACGACTGGCTCTGGGTGAAGGAGAGAAAATAGTATGCGATATCCACCATGCAGTCGGTCTCATCGAGCACCACCATGCCACCCGATCCCATCATGGATCCCACCTCCATTAACCCTTCATAATCGACAGTCAGGTCAGCCAGAGAGGCAGGAATGCACCCCCCGGAAGGCCCGCCAATTTGAACGGCTTTAAAGGCTTTTCCGCCTGCAATCCCGCCACCAATCTCCTCAACGATCCTTCTGATGCTCATCCCCATCGGTACTTCAATCAAGCCGCCGCGGTTTACCTTCCCTGCAAGGGCAAAGACCTTGGTTCCCTTACTGCCGTTAATCCCTATCCGGGCAAACTTTTCGGCTCCATGCCGGATGATCCAGGAGATGAACGCGAAAGTCTCCGTGTTATTTACCAGGGTAGGTTTTCCGTTTAACCCGCTTTTGGCTGGATAGGGTGGCCTGATCCTCGGCAGTCCCCTGTTTCCTTCGACAGAGGCGATCAGGGCGGTTTCTTCACCGCAAACGAAAGCACCTGCTCCTTCAAAAATCCGGATTTGAAATGCGAATCCGCTATCCAGGATATCATCACCCAGGAAACCAGCGTCACTGCACTTGTCCAATGCTTCGTTTACCCTGCTGACAGCCAGTGGGTATTCGGCCCGGATGTAAAAGATTCCTTCCTGTGCTCCTGTGGCGAACCCGGCAATGATCATCCCTTCAATCACTCGGAAAGGGTATGATTCCAGGATCATCCGGTCCATAAAAGCTCCGGGATCTCCTTCGTCTCCGTTGCAAATCACATATTTCGAAGAAGCTTTCTCCTCTTTTACCATCTTCCACTTCTTTCCTGTTGGAAATCCGGCGCCACCACGGCCCCGTAAGCCACTTTCGAAGATCGTATCGATCACCTGCTGCTGAGTAAACTCTTTCAGGCATTGTGTGAGGGCTTTAAATCCGCCTGATCGTCTGTACTCCGCCAAGTCTGTTGGCCTCACTACCCCTCTGTTCTCTGTAGCAATATTCATCTGCGGATCAAGAAATTCTGCAACCGGAGTGTCGCGCTCTTCTGCCCGGTACCGCCTAACAGATAAGGGTGTTCCGTCGCGCAGGATCTGCTCAAAAAGACCAACTACATCAATCTTCAACCTGTTGAAAAATCCTTCAGGCCTGAAGTGGCTTAACACCACATCTTTGACCTCTTCGGGTTTGATTTTTGCATAATAAGCTGCCGGTTCGCCAGGTTTAACGATCTCCAGAACAGGCACCTGATGACAAATCCCTACACATCCTACCTGCTTCACATCCAAATGGATATGCGCCTCCGACAAGATTTTCTCCAGTGCTGATTTCACCTCAGAGCTACCACTGGCAATACAGCAGGAGCCGAGCCCGATCCGGATCTCCCCCTGGCCATTTGGGCCGCTGGGTTCAGCCGGATGTTCCTCCGGTTGTAGCGTGGCTTTGTTGAGCAGAAAATCATTGAGGATCTCTCCAGCTTTTTCGGGGGCTACCTGTCCATATGTTACCGAATCGATCCGGATGACAGGTGCGATGGTACAGCAACCCAGACAGGCAACTTTTTCGATGGTAAAGAGGCCCTGGCTGTCGGTATCCTCCAGGCCTTTCAACTTCAGCTCCCTACGGAATCCATCGTAAACCTGCAGGGCTCCTTTCACATGGCAAGCTGTTCCCGTACAAATTTTTATGCTGTGCTTTCCTGCGGGCTGATGCCGGAATTGTCCGTAAAATGTGGAGATACCTGTGATGCGGGAAGGCGAGATATCGGTAGTGGCACAAACCCTTTCAAGAGCCTCAACAGGGAGGTAATGATACGCCTCCTGAATCGCCTGCAGAATCGGGATTACCGCTTCAACGGAAGTTCCCTGTTTTGCAACAATCCCGTCAACAGTTTCGTTTATATTTCCTCTATTCTCCGGCACGTTTTCTTATTCAATTAATCCTTATTATCTCCATATTCCATTTTCAGCAACTTGTTACCCCTGTCCTAAAGGTAGAAGTTGCTGAAAATCAGGCTCCCTTCAGGAATGAGGTAAAGCTGATTTTCAATATTATTTACCAATACAATACAAATTCTGATTTCCTCTTATGTAGATCCTTCCTCCGGAAAAAGCAGGTGTGCATACAGATCCCTCTCCAAGAGCTGGCTCACCAATTGACGTAAAAACCTTATCCGCTTTAAATATATGCATAACGCCTGTTTTATCCATCTGATATACCTTGCCATCAACAAGTACCGGCGAAGCATACGTGTTCTCTTCCAGTTCCTTGATCCAATATTCCTCTCCGGTTTTAGCATTGTAACAAACAATCGTACCATAGCTAGTAGCCAGAAAGAGGTAGGTGTCATTCGCCACAGGGCTTGGAATGTCAGACAGGTAATCTGTTGATTCCCACGAAACTATAGGATGATTACCCAATTTTATAGCCACCAGTTTGGCATACTCATTTGTGGCAAATACCATCCCGTTGGCATAGGCTATGGAGGATCCCACCTCACCAAAGATACAATCGAGCTTCCAGAGCTCTTTACCGGTAGCAGGATCGTAGGATGCCACACAGGGATCAGCAGAGAGGATCAGCTCCATTCGTTTTCCGGTATTGACCAGGACTGGTGAGGCCCAGGAAACCCTGACATTCCTGGGCGTATTCCATACCAGCTCTCCGGTTGCTCCGTCAAAAGCCTTTACGCTAGCTCCCTGTGACTGATCCCACTGGACTATCAGTAGGTTGCGGTACATTATGAGAGATGAGGAGTGTCCATAGTGATTCTTTGGAAGTCCCAGGTTTTTCGACCATACCAGCTTCCCATCCATATCCAGCGCTGCCATATCGCCCGTGGCAAAGATGGTGTAAACCCGTTGACCGTCTGTTGTCATTGTGGGGGCTGCCAATCCGGTCTCCCTGTCCACTTTTGGAGTAGTTGCCGGAGTGCCTGGGACAGTTGAGACATCTGTAAGCCAAACAAATTCTCCCGTAGCTGCATCGAAGCAGTAAACCTCCCGCTTGGTGGCGCTGGCGCCCGAAAGGAAAACCCTGTTGTTCCATACAATGGGTGAATTGTAGCCGGGAAGCCGGGTCTGGGCTTTCCATTTGATGTTCGCTCCTGTTACGCCATTCCAGTCTACCGGAAAGTTCTTCGTTGAAACCACCCCATTTCCATCGGGGCCGCGGAAGGTCGCCGAGTTGTCGAGAATCTCCTTCCGGGAGGGATATTGTAGGGTGAATGGTGCTGGAGTTGTCTTTCCAGAACTCGTAATCAACTGATTATCTGAAGGCTTATTTGTATTGGCATTCAAGGAGGCTGATTGGTCAGAAATAGCCTGGGGTTGATCTGACAGGAGTTTATCAGATTGGGATAGACCAGCATGTTGATCCCGGATAGTATCCGAACCTACTGAATCGGCTACAAATTCTGTTGAAGCGGTCTGGTTCTGAAGGGTTTTCCCGATTTCAGAATACGTGAGGAAGGCCAGGACGAGCGACCCGGCAACGAAGAATATCCCGGTATAAATTATCCAGCGCTGATTTGTCTTCCGCTGTTCCCAGAAACTATCTCTGACTTGTTCGGGACGCTTTGGAATTTTTGGCTGGATCAGTTCGATCCACTTCATGCAGATGATCACGATCAACACACATACCAGCAGAATATATCCTCCGGTACGGATCTGCCACTGACTGGTGAAGAATGCTTTCCGGGAGAGAAGATCAAGCTCGCGGATTTCGAGACGAAGGGCGTCATCTCCGGGATTGCTTTTGAGCCTTTCCAGCATGACAGTCATTGCCTGCGTATTGAGCGGATCCACCCGCTTTACCTGGATGTAATTGGCAATGATAAGAATACAGAAGATAAAGGCCACGACCCCGCTGATAATGGCAACCTTTTTCAGCAATTGAGTGGTAGGTTTCGTTGATTTCGTCTCTTCCATAGTGCTATCAATCCTTCTCATGATTTGATCGGGCAATAATCCACACACCGGGTACAGCTGAAGCAGGTGCCCCGATTGGGTTCAAAATCAGTCCGGTAACGCGTAATCAGGCGACCTGCAACCATTCCACCTATGGTCAGCCCGATAAAACCTCCTACAATCCATCCCCCGATGTAAAACTGACGGATGATCAACGATGCCTCTTCATAGAGCTCCTTAACCGGTTTCCCGGAAGCCTTAAAAGCTGTCATCTCAATCGATTCCGGTTTCTCCTTGATTTTTTCCGGATGCAACAACTCGTTTACTAACTTAACCTTCCCATTAACCATAGCCAAAGATTCATGTATTTGGGAACCGGCCCATCCTCCAAGAAGCATGAAAAAAGGAATCAGAAAGATAACCAGAATGAATTTTCTCACGACCGTTTGCCTGCTTTCGGGATTTTTTACTGTAACTGGTTTTTCAATGGCTTCATATGGACATGAGTCCTCGCATAACCGGCACTGTACACAAACCGATGGAGTAATTGTCATGTGGTACCTGGAAAAACGGCTGATCCAATTTAACAACACACCATAAGGGCATAGGAATCGGCAATAGGGCCGGGCTATAAACACTCCGGAGAGGAGCAAAGCGCCAGCAAAGAGAAACATGCCGAAGGTAGCATCAAAACGAAATATGCCAACGAAGGGATCATACCTGCAAATGATGAAGTCGGTTCTTGTCGCAGCATATAACACAGCCAATGCCAGATAAATGTATGGTATCACACCAAGTATAGCATTAAGTTGGGGGCCAATTTTTCTTGGGCGCCAGGAGATTAGATCCTGAAATGCACCGAAAGGGCATACTCCCGCGCAGAAGGTTCTGCCAAAGGCCAGCGTGAAAAGCAGGGGTGCCATAAAAAAAACGAGAACTGTCCAGGGGATAATGTATGTGCCAGAGAAGATAGCCAGGGTCATATTCTGGATAGCACCGATAGAGCATACGCACCCTTCCCTGTAAAAGCCAAAATAGGCAAGAGAAAAAACGGAGATCCAGAAGACCCTGTTCCGTGAGCGCCGTTTCAGAACGGCCCAGGTAACCACAGACAGCGTTAACAAAAGAACCGACACGTCCATTACCTCCAGAATCTCCGCCCGGGGAGCGGGAAGCAAGGTGTCGGGTGTGATATAACCCGATTCAAATTCAGGCTTTGGAAATCGTTGGACGGCATAAGAGGATACCATTTGCCATGTAAAGAGGATGGTCAGGACTGCCAATGTTATTCCTTTTTTCATGCCGGGTTTCTATTCCTGTGTGATATCCAGTTTCTCTTTCCCAAGTCCGTTCAGGAGATAGGGTTTATCCGCCGGAACCCGGGAGTATGCGTCCGACGGACAGTCCCGGGCAACAGCACACTCATTGCAGTTGTTGCAACGGTATTGTCTCACCTGAAGCTGAAGCGAACCATTCCCGAAAGCGCTGCATCCTTTCACGCATTTCCCGCAACCGATACAGAGCTCTTCATCGATTGTATACTGAAAAAAAGGATCCTCTATAAAGGTGCGTTTGATCGCTTTGGTAGGGCAAAGCTGATGTTCGGCGCCAGTGTCCAGTATCTTAGTCTCCGGCAGGAAGTAACCTCCGCAAAGATCGCAATAGCCGCACATTGCATAGACATGGACACATTTTACGGCCGAGGGGGATTTGACACAACTTGTAGCACATCTTCCGCATTGTGTACATTTGGTGGGGTCGAGTTGCCACACATATTCGTCACTTCCCACTCTTCTGGCAAGAAGTGTTGTTATCCCCCCCAATCCGACCACCACGGAGATCTGGATCCCATTTCGAATGAATGCACGTCTGTTAATGTTGTTTCCCTGGCTGCTTTCTTCCATGCTATTTCCTTTTCTTATTCTGCCGTTCATAGTCACGGAAGGACCTGGCGGCGGGAAGCCCGCACTGTTCCGATTTCCCGCAAAGGGTGCAGGTGAACTCGAGAGAACAGCTATCCTCCTTCTCTTCCTTCAGGAGGAGATAGCCGCCCGAGACTGTCAGGGCAGTCCCAATAATCCCTTGCATTAGCGCAGTAAAAAACCTACGCCTCGGAATTTTCATCTTGTTTTCCGGATCACTGGTTTTCATCACGTTGGTCTTCCTTGTGAACAAATATCCTCACCTGGTTTCTCCATGGATCCAGCAACACGATCCTCTCCTTTGAATCGACAACTACATCCATCCCCCTGGTTCCTTCATCAAACTGATAGGGAGCCGCCACCAGGCAGTTAAATTCTCCTGATGGAAGATAGATTTTCACTCGCTCAATTCCTTTTTCGCTGGTTACAAATGACCCATCAGAGAGAATGGCAAAATGAGAAGGGTTACAGCATCCGCAGAACCCCTCAATATCCATGGATGCTTTTCCCCAGGTGGAGATCAGGGTTCCGTCGGGACGAAAAGCTTCAAACAGGTGTCGTCCCGAATTGACCACCCATAATTCATCATCACGGCCCAGTGCCAAGTCAAAATAAGGACTTGGTACCACAAACCCGGGAATCCCGTTCAGAGAATCCTTTGCACCGATCCGGTTTAGAAGATTGCCATCCCAGTCATAACGATAGACAATTTTTTTCCCGGCATCGGCGACAAAAACATTGGTTCCGTCAGTGACCAAACTGGTCAGGACGGAATTTTCGCTCTCCGGCTTCCATCGGCTGATGATTTCTCCTTCCGGGCTCATGATCTCGATATGATCCTCCATTCCCAGCAATAGTTTTCCATCCGGGGCGAGTGTTATACAGTAGGCAGTATCCTGAAATGGGTATGTTGAAATGAGTGATCCTTCTGACGAATAGATTTCAACACCATCCGACCCTGTGACATAAATACGGTCAGAAGAATCTATCGCGATCCCATATATCTGTGAAATACCAGTGGAAAATTGTTGAGCTTCCCGGTAGGCGATCAGGGTCGAATCATTATTTCGTAGTTCTGACAAACCGTAATCATAGGGATTGTTGCTGCGTTCACTTTCGGAGAAGAAGAGATCAAACACCATATAGCCGATCACAGCAAGCAGCAGGACCAGGGAAACAATAATAATTAGTCTCTGTTTCATTTTCGTGTCATTAATTCATCGTCAGGCAATTGTATGATTAAATCAATCCGCTTTGATATCAATACAAACCAAATGTTTCGAATCCCTCATCAACAGATACCCTCCGGTGATCGCTATCGGCCCCCAGGAATCCTGGCCGTCGATGATCCTTGTGCGGTCAAGTACCGTGAACTGATTGGTTGAGAGTTTCGCAATGGTCATTTCGCCATCGTCATTCAGGATGAAAAATTTTTCATCCGCAATGATATAAGGACCCAGCCCAAACCGGTCTGTTTTTCCGCTCCTCATCACAACTTTCCGGCAATTATCAGGATGAAAAGAGACAAATTCATTGCGCAATCCCCCTGCATCTTTCGGCATGATAGCCAGGAGGTATCCATTGTAGTAGATTGGAGTCTGTTGTTCGGATGCCAGCCCTTCCGAAGGCTTGTATTTCTGTGTGATCTCCGCTTTAAATTTTCCTTGTTGCTTTTTTACCTGCATCACGGCTCCTCCATAGCCATACCCGGCAGTAAGAAAGATCCTGCCCTTATCGAGAACTACCGGCGATGGTGCTACCACCGAAGGAGAAAACTCCAGGTTCTCCCAGAGAACCTCTCCCCTGTCATTTCCTTCCGCTGAGATCCCGCATATTCCACCAATGGCAGGGTAGATATACATCTTCTTCCCCTTAAAAGTCATCGGCATCACCGAAGCATGGGACATCTTCCAGCCATTTGGGTTGGGTGTTTCCCAGGCGATGTTGCCACTTTTGCAATCCACACCTATCATCAGGGATGAGCCTCCAACCGCAATGATAGCCGTATCATCAATGATCAGCGGGCACTGTCCGGTATACCAGAAAGGAATCTCCACGCGATACTCCTTTTCCAGGTCAATTCCCCAGAGGAGATCGCCTGATTTCCTATCCAGGCACATCACCTGGCATCGGGGTCCTATGGTGACCACGTAGTTTTCTGTAATGGCCGGGATAGTTCGCGAAAGTCCATGGTTTCGTTTCAGGTGTACGCTATAGGAGCGGCGCCAGAGTTCTTCGCCCGTTTCGAGGACGAGGCAACGAAGGGCGTCCCGCTTCAGGCTTTCATTGTAATCGAGTATGTATACCTTCCCATTATACACAGCTGGTGCTGCATGTCCCTCACCCAATTCCAGCGTCCAGAGGATCTTTGGGCCGGAAGCTCCCCACGAGTCAATTAATGGAATACGCTCTTTGCTGATATTGTCTAAATCGGCACCCCGGAAACGTGGCCAGCAGGTACCCGGAATGGATTCCGTATCACCATAATATTCAAAAAACTCACCGATGTTTACGGTTTCCGAAACCCGTGCAGAATTGTCGGTACGGTTATCCATTCCTGGTATAGCCAAGGCAAGGGAATTCAC
This sequence comes from uncultured Prolixibacteraceae bacterium, assembly GCA_964449285.1. GTDB lineage: Bacteria > Bacteroidota > Bacteroidia > Bacteroidales > FEN-979 > QYOJ01. The sequence goes on along the minus strand of CAYUZX010000033.1, from coordinate 15,750 downwards.
CGGATTGTAAAGAAGCCACCAGGAAACCACACCAACTGCAAGAACTACAAAGACATACGGAATGTATTTAAATATATGGTTTTTTGTTATTGTCACCTCACAAAGATAATTGCTTTTGAACTAGCTGTTCAGCATGCAGGAAGCAAATCTATGGAAAGGAAGCATCCCAGTGAAAAAAACTTGATCAACCGGAGCTTTATCTCGATCAGCAATCAATGCCGGATATCAAATGCCATTAAAGAGCCACCGTGCCGTATATATAAGATTCCTTCCACGATGACAGGATGCGCCCAATGCTGAGCTTCACCATAAGGGACTTCAAAGGAGCTGATCTTTTCAAAACCTGTTTCGGTTGGTTTAACCAGCGCCATTTCACCCACATCGCTGTAGCAGTATAGCATTCCATCTGCCCAGATCGTAGTCCCTCTTCCCATCATCTTCTCAGTATAGATGTCATGTCCGGTTTTCCAATCGACACAAAACCATCCCTTGTTCGAATCATCGGAGCCGTAGATACGATCTCCAAGAACAACAAATCCGCCCATCCGGTTATCGATTGAAGTGTTACGCCACATCTCCTGTTTAGCCGAGCCATCGGCAGCGAGTTTCAGCTGCACTCCTCCCTGTCCATAACCGGAAACGCAATAGAGGTACCCATCCTGAAAGTACGGGGTATTGGCATGCACTGACCATTTATTTGTTTGTGGATGCGACCAGAGCAATGTGCCGTCTTTCGTGTCTATCCCAAGAATCGAATTGACTGTTTGCGTGACCAGAAGGGTCCGTTTGGGAAGTTTGATCAGGACTGGAGAGCAGTAGGCGCTCAACTCGCCATTTCCGGCGGAGGACCAGATTAGTCGACCGGTGTTTCGGTTCAATGCAATGATATTATCTTTCTCCCCGCCTGGCGTGCAGAACAAGATATCTCCATCAACCAGTAAATTCTCAGTAATGCCCCACTTGATATTTTTTCCATTGTAATCAGCAAAAAGATCCACTTGCCAAATCAATGTTCCATCTTCGGCATCCATGCAGTTAAGTTTTCCATAAGCACTCAACATGTATAGTTTTCCTTCAACATAAAGTGGCGTGCTTCGTGTACCTGGCCAACTCTCGGTCCATTCCGGGCCATAGGGCACTTTCCATAGGAGTTGTCCATCCTTGGAAAAGCAGAAGATATATCCTGTCTCTTCCGGCGTCCCGGCAGTGTATATGTAATCCTCTGTTACCACGGCTGAGGCATGGCCTACGCCCAGTCCATCTACATGCCAGAGTAACGCGGGTCCCCGATCCGGCCAGTTTGTCATCAAGCCAGTAGAAGAGTATTTGCCATTGCGTTGAGGTCCGCGCCATTGAACAATTTCCTGAGAAATGATCAGGGTGTTTACAATTAGAGATAATCCACAAAGCGATACGATTCGTTTTACCATAGAGTCGATTTTGTCAGTTGGAATTAATTACTGGTTTGTTTTTTGAAAAGGAGGAAAGGCTCAGGGTATAGCCTACATCTACACCAACGGAGATCGTTTTACCAACCACATAATCATCGCGCAACACATCACTTAATCCCTGAAAGTAGTTGATTTTTGCAAAAAGAGAACCGGGACCCAATTGGTATGTAGCTCCGGTTTCCACTGCAATCGAGAAATCGATCGTGTTAAAACGGGCAAAGGGTGTCATCGAATCCCTTGCCCTGAATGGGGCCTGTTCGGCGATATTCAGATATCCAATGGCAAAATCTACTTTAGGGCCTACCCCGGCAAAGACCCCAAACTTACTATGCCGAAACTGGTAGTGGTACTTCAACAGAAGTGACCATCCGATGTAATGCTGGTTAGCTTTATAGGAGTAAAAATCATTCAGCGTATCGGTAAAACTGATATTGGACATTCCCATTTCCTGGTAATGAAGCCCTGTAGAGAAGAAAAACTGGTTTCCAAGATCAATGTCGATATTGATGGAGGCATGAAATGAGCTCATATTTGGATCGACGGAGACGTAATCAAGCAAATAGTAATTATAATCGGGGCGCTTATATTCAGCAACACTCGTATGGGTGAAGAGGTAGCCGGCAGCGAGGCTGAAACTGGTCTGACCTTGCAGTGATCCCAGTGAACAGCTCATAATGATCACTAAGAGAAGTTTTTTCATACAATCATAGTTTAAAAGATGCATACAAAAATAGAACTTTTTAAGCAGAGACTTTGATCATACTTACATCATGTCCTTTGAAAATTGTTAATTTTATATCATTAAATTGGTATTCATGAAAATCGGGATCGTGTCGGATATCCATGAAGATGTAATCTCCCTGACCCGGGCATTGCAGATCATGGAAAAAGAGCGTTGCGATCAGGTAGTCTCCCTGGGCGATATCGTTGGTTTTGACAATGGGTATTATGGTGCTGCCCGTGTTCAGGATGCCGAAGAGTGTATCAGGCTCTTAAAGGAGAACTGCTCACTCTCTATCGCCGGTAATCATGACCTCTTTGCAATTAAAAAACTCCCTGAATATAAATCTCGGTTTGACTATCCATCTCATTGGTATTCAATACCTTTGGGGGAGCGACAACGCATGGGAAAAGGAAAAATTTGGGACTACTCCCATGCGGAAGATCAGATCCAACTGTCAGATGTCTCACGAAGCTATCTCTCCAGATTGCCCGAATTTGCCATCCTGGAATATCATGGGATACGAATCCTGTTTTCTCATCATCTCTATCCCGATCTGAGTGGTTCCCTGAGAAAAATGCCTTCATGGGCTCCCAATATCTGGCCTCACCTGAAGTGGATGAAACGTCAAGGGTGCCACATCGGAATTAGTGGCCATATCCATATTGAGGGAACGCTTAGTGGAACCTGGTTCCATCTTCATAGCTCGTTGAACAATCAATTTTCTTTGAATGGGAGGCGGACCTGGATTACATGTCCGCCCTTAACCCAGGGTGGAGTATCTTCCGGACTGATGATCATTGATTTAGAATCCGGACTGGTATCCACCATACGTATCGATACACTTATTCCATCATGAAACGAGATATTTCATTTCGCTGGCGATTCATTTTCCGGATCATCTTTCCGGTTCTGGCTGCCATCATTCTGTTTATTGTCGCTTTTTATGCTGTGATCCTTCCTGCCTATGAGCGCAGCATCATGGAACGGAAGGCTGAAATGATCCGTGAGTTGACGAATTCTGCCTGGAGTGTCCTGCAAAAATATCATTTCGACGAAGTTGCCGGAACGCTCACAAAAACTGAAGCTCAAAGGGAAGCAGCTTCCCGTATTGAATACCTGCGCTATGGAAGCGAAGGGAAGGACTATTTCTGGATCACAGATCTGCAGCCACTGATGGTTATGCACCCATACCGTAAAGATCTGAACGGAATGGAGCTGACCAGCTTCAAAGACCCTCAGGGAAAGCAGCTGTTTGTGGAGATGGTTGACAGTGCCACCAATTCGGTGAACGGAGAGGGTTTTGTGGAGTACATGTGGCAGTGGAAGGATGATTCGGCCCAAATCGTCCCAAAGCTATCTTACGTGAAACTTTTTAAACCATGGGGGTGGGTGATCGGTACAGGCATCTACCTGGAGGATGTCAAAGAAGAGATCACTACGCTGGAGAGGGGACTGCTAACGGTGGTTCTGATAATCACATTGATCCTGGCGGTTTTACTTGGGATTGTTGCTGTTCAAAGCTTCCGGATCGAGCAGAAACGGATGCTGGCTGAAAGGGAGATCAAACTATCGGAGGAAAAATACAGAACCCTGGTTGAAGCCTCATCCGATGGCACCTTGATGCTTTCGGAAGGTGAAATAATTTATGCCAATAAGATTCTCCAGGATCTGACGGATTTCACAGAAAATGAACTGGTTGAAAAAGGTCTCGGGGTACTGTTCAAAGATCCCGATCTGGCAACAATCCATGCTGTCTTAAAAGAGACTACGGATGAGACCGGAAATGCAGGTTTTGTTGAGATTCCACTGGTGAAAAAATCGGGGGATCTCCTCGACGTGGAGCTGACGATCTCGTTGATGCCTCTTGGAAACGACTTTGTACACGTTGTTCAGCTGAAACCCCTGAGTGAAGACAAACGCAAAATCCGGCTTCAGGAAAACTTGAATAATGATTTTCAAACCTCTGCTCTTTTTCTGAGTCAGCCTATCGGACAGCTCCCAAGAACCATGCTTACCTGTGATCTTAACCAATCGATCCGACAGGCCGCCCTGTCTATGACTCACAAAGGATATGATGCCATTCTAATCTGCACCGGACAGGATGAACCGGTTGGAATCATCACGGATGAAGACATCCGAAAACGGGCTATTGCTGAAGGTATTGCACCGGATCAGCCCGTTCACCGGATCATGAGTTCTCCCCTGGTATCGATTCCAGAAAAGGGGATGCTTTATGAAGCCATCTCCCTGATGCAGGAGAGAGAGATTAGCCACCTTGGTGTGAGAAGCCAGGAGGGTGAGATCATTAGCATCGTCAGCAACCGTGAATTGCTTCAGGTTCATCGATACTCCATTTCACTGATTAAAAAACAGATTGAAAAAGCTGAGACCTGGCAAGCTGTGGCAGAAATCGGTAAGCGGATTCCGGAGCTTACAGCTACGCTCATGAATACCGGGTCGGATGCCATGAACCTTGTTCGTTTCAATGCTATTTTGTTTGATGCGATCGTACAAAAATTCATCGGACTGGCTATTGTTCAGATGGGAAATCCCCCGGTTCCGTTTGTCTTTCTTGTGCTGGGCAGTGCCGGGAGGGAGGAGCAGACACTGGCAACAGATCAGGATAATGCGATCCTGTTTGAAGATGTCAGCCCACAGCAGTTAGGCCCGGTACACGCTTATTTCATGCGGGTTGGAACACTCGTAAGTGAGTGGCTGAACGAATCCGGCTACTCTTTCTGCAAAGGGAAGATCATGGCCAGCAACCCAGATTGGTGCCAACCTATTAGCAGGTGGAAGGAAAAATTCACTTCATGGATTATCTCTTCGGAACCGCAGGATCTGCTGGATATTAACATCTTCTTTGATTTTCGTCCGGTTTACGGAGAGAACCAGCTCTGCAATGACCTTTACCGGCATATTCAGGAGTTGATCAAAAGACATCCGGCGTTTTTCATCTTCATGACTGGAAATATCCAGAGGCTAAAGCCTCCTCTGAGCCTTTTCGGAAATATCGTTGTGGGCTCGTCAAAATCCCAGCCTGAAGCTTTTGACAGTAAGCGCGCAATGCTTCCCCTAATTGATATTGCCAGGCTCTACGCGTTGAAAGATGGAATCCGGGAAACGAGTACCCTGGGCCGGTTCCGGCAGTTATATCAGCGAGGGGTGATCAATGAAAATCAGTTTGACGAGCGTAAAGAGGCTTACAACCTCCTGATGAGTATCCGCTTCAGACATCAGGTTGAACAACTCTCTGGCGGGGACTCGCCCGACAATTTCATCAATCCAGAAACCATCTCCACCGTTGAGCTTGCCATGCTGAAGAAAGTATTTAGCCAGATCTCTGAATTTATCGGGGAAGTGGCTTCGGATTTTAAGGGAGGGACCATCTAGTTTTCGGGTTTGCGGCGGTCGGGTGGAAATAATTGTCTGAGGATCGATTCATCTTCGGCCTCTCTTCCCAGCAGTGTATTCAGGTTATTTTTGGCTGAGGGGTTACGGTTCCAGAGTTTTAAGGCCTTTATATAGCTCTGAATGGCAGAGTCCTGTTGGTACTGGTGGCGCTGGATAATCCCAAGGTTGGAATAGCTGACAGATAAACGGCGAGGGGTTTCAATTTTTGCCAGCTCTATATCCTTAATCCTACGGTCAATGATTCGTTGGTAATCCCATTCAGTAAATGCAGGGTCTCGTTCGGGGAAGCATTGTTCAACCATCGATTTTAGTTCGGTAAAAGGCATGCTGTCAAACCGCTGAAGCCACTCTTCGTAAGAGACAATGGAGAGCCTGACTTCTTTTTGGGCAAGCACCAGCATCTCTGCCTTGCGCATGGAATCATCGGTGTTATAGAGGGCCAGAGTAAGCCAGGCAGAGCCCCTGTTGTTGTGGATCACCCCCATTTCAAAGGATTCGGAGTAGCAAGGAATGGCTTTGTAGATCTGTTCGATAGAATCCAGAAGGATCAGCCCTTTATCGAACTTTCCACTTTTCATCAGGCCATCATATTCCTCAAGCAGTAACCTGGCTCCTTTCACCCTGGGATCCTCAGCTGCGTTTTCGTAACGGTAATAGAGCCAGGCAAAGGTAATCCCGATCCCTACAATGATGAACATTGTCAGGAGCAGGATTTTTGTTTGTTTGGTCAATGTGCATGTACCTCTTTTGCGAGGAATTTCTTAATTTCAATCGGTGTTGGCCTGGTAAGCTTGGACACGACAATGTTTACGATGATCGCCAGCGGGGTGCCAATGAATGCGAAGTACCAAAGCTGGAAGTAATAGCTAATAAATTCATGGCCGGGCAACAGGATCCCGTTTTTACCGCAAACAAAATAGATGATCGACATGGCAGTGACCAGCATTCCGGTGGTGAGTCCTGCGATAGCTCCAGCCCTGTTAGCGCCACTCCACCAGATTCCGAGAAGGAATAGAGGAAAGAGTGTACAGGCAGCAATTGAGAAGGCAGCAGCAACCAGCTCGCCGATCAGGGCAAACTGCTGAATAGCAAGAATGGTCACGATTACAGCCATCAACACGGTTCCCAATCGGGCCAGCAACAGCTGGGTCTTTGGTTTCGCATTGGGGTTGATCACTTTATAGTAGATATCGTGTGAGAAGGATGAGGCTCCAGCAACGAACAGACCCGAAACGGTGGAGAATGCCGCAGAGACGGCTCCTGCAGCGAGGAATCCGACCAGAAGGGAGTTCACTCCGCCGAGCTGTGCCGTATAGACCACAATGGCGTCTTTGGCCAGGGATCCTACTTCTGGATTGATCGATAGAATCTTTCCGAATGCAGAATAGACCGGGGCGCCCCAGTATAAAATGCAGATGAAAAAGAGTCCCCATACGACCGACCAGCGGGCATCATTAGCTTTGGGAACAACATAAAAACGCTGCAGTACATGAGGTAAACCGGCTGTACCGATCATCAAGGAAAAGGTAATAGCGATGAACTGGAAAAAAGATTTTCCGGTAGATGGATCCCAGGGCATTGCATATTCGGGGCTGGGCATCATCACAAATTCATTCCCAAAGAAATTGGTCAGCGCAACTCCGTCGACCATCGGAGGAATGGGAATCCCATGAACGATATCGGAAACAGCTGTACCGTATCCCATTGGAGGTAACAACCAGAAATAGTCAAATTTATAGGTCAGGATAAATAACGGAATAACAAATGATATGATGATGATGACATACTGGATCTGCATATTTTTTGTCACCCCCAGCATCCCCGAGATCAACGTATATAATAATACCACTGAGCCTCCGATTATCACTGACCAGGCGTAATCAATCGCAAGAATCCATTTGAACATCAGCCCGATGCCACCAAACTGACCTACGCAATAGGCGATGGATATCACGATGGCAACGATAGCGCTGAACACCCGAAGACCATTTGAATAGAACCTATCGCCGATAAAATCGGGTGCCGTATATTTCCCATACCTGCGGATTTGTCCGGCCATCAGAACGAGTAAAAGCACATACCCACCGGTCCAGCCAATTACATAAGCTAGTCCGTTGTATCCCGAACCGTACATCAGGGCAGCCATCCCTAAGAAAGAGGCTGCACTCATCCAGTTCGAGCCAATTGCCATCCCCGCACCTATCGGAGAGATACGGCGCCCGGCAGCATAAAAATCGGTTGTGTCTTTTGCCCGGAAAATGATCCCTACCACGATAAATAAAATGAGGATTGTAATCAGGATGATTGCAGGCCCCATTTTGAAGCTTCCTTCAAGTTCTGTCACTCCTGACGCATTCGCTATAGAAGGCAGAAGCAGGAGAAAAATCATTGAGAGTGTTATAGTTAACTGTTTCATCTCTTTCAATTTTTTATAGTTATTCTTCCATTCCATATTTCCGGTGTAAATGCTGGATGCGGTAAGCATATATCACGCATAAAAAAACAAAAAGTACCAGCAGGAAAACTGCTGTATAGAAATAGTGGAAAGGGAAGCCCAGAAACCTGAAATCAGTCAGAAATGACTGATTATGTGTTAGGTAAAGCGTCATTACCTTGTCAACTTGTGCCCTGTCAACCGGTTGTGGGTTGAGGATTGCTTCGGCCCTCATCTCATAGGGCAACCAGATCAGCTTCACATGACGGAATTTATCTTCAGCTGGTATCAATTTGTAGGCAACCTGGTTCAGGTAAAGGCCCAGATCATCTTTGAGCAGAACGATTTGGTCATTGAGTACAAGACTACCATTCTTGTATTCGACATACTTGATTGATCTTTCATCCCAGGCAACTTTCAGTCCCATCAACTCTGCCCTTTTTTCAGAAAGAGGCATCAGTTTTTCCATCAGTATAGCCTGTTCTGTAGAATCCGCTAGTAGGTCATAAACTGTCACCGTCAGGGTATTGTCCAGTAGCCTACGGGCATCAGGTTTTAACGTCTTGCCAAGAACCATCAATAGCGATCCGGCATAAGCTTGCTTCTCATCAATGGTAGCCTCCCCCTTCATCACATTATCAGCTACACTCTCGTAGACAATCAATGCTTTTTCCGGAGTTGGTTTTTCAAGTATCAGCAGCAAAAACTGAAACCCGAAAACGCATAGCGCCCAGATCAGAATAATTGAGAGGATGATATTCCTGTTCCTTCTCGAATACTCATTTACAGGCTTGAAAATGCTGAAATTGTAATCGTTGTTCGTGTCCACAGGTTAAGAATTTTGGGTTTGAATAATTTTCATGATAGAAAAGGCGGTAAATATATGCATTATTTTAAAAAATTAATGAACTTTCCGGTTTCAGTGTTAATATTATCACAATAATTTCATTTTGACACTAATACCCCGAAAAACATCCGGATTAATCGGGAACATCCTGTTAAATATAATCATTACTATATGTAAAGAGCATGAAAGTTAATCATGATATCATGTGTGATTAAGACCCTTTGCTCAAGAATTCACAAAGATTTTATCTGGGGCCGCCATGACCAGGCCAAAGGAGATGGAAAAAACCAAGAAATGTGCAGGAGGAAGGTAAAAAATTGGATTAAGTTGGCATTTACCCTATATTTACATCAACTAATTGTTTGATTATCGCTTATGAGACCTATTTACAGAATTATTCTTTGGATTAGCGGTGTTTTGGGGGGATTAGCCCTGTTAATTCTCCTGATTATATCACCTGTTGCCAGGTACGTCATTGAAAAGAACAGTGAATCATGGATCGGAAGGAAAATTGAGGTCGATAAAATCGGGATCAATTTGCTTAATGGACACGTTAATATCAGGGATTTGACAATATTTGAAGCAGATCAGGATACAGTGTTCTTTCATGTGAATGGAATCATGGCAGATATCAACCTCTGGAAGCTATGGCAAGGTGTTTATCACATTGAACACCTCCACATTGCAGATCCATTTTTCCGAATCATTCAAGAGGGCGATTCTATGAATTTTTCCGATTTCATGACCCGGTTTTCTGAAGAAACCGCTTCAAGCCCTGTTGACACCATGGCCAAAAAGCCTGTGAAGTATATGATTGAAGATTTCTCCATCTCGGGTGGCCATTTACATTATATCAATTCCGATTTCGAATCTGACATCCAGATTAGTAACATGAACCTTGAGATTCCGGCAGTGGATTGGAATAACCCGGAATTGAACCTTACCTATAGTCTCTCCCTGGCATCAGGTGGCGCTGTAGAGGGTCGGTTTCATCTGAACCAACAAACCTCGGGCTACACCCAACAAGTGAAGGTGGATAGCCTCCAGATCTCCCTTATCCTTCCATACCTAAAACCCTATCTGAAAGTAAAGCAACTGGATGGGATATGTTCTTTAACCATGACGATCGATGGGAATATCAATGATCCTTACAGGTCGGTGATACAAGGCCAGGTAGCCTTCCGCCATTTCGATCTGATGGGATCCAAAGAGCAAAAAGAGCTGGCATTTGAGCATTTAAGCATTGCTTTTGACTCCATGAATACCATACAGGGATTTGCGATTATAGGAGATGTTTTGCTTGATGGTTTATTTGTCAGGGAAGAACGATATGATAGTTCTGACTCCTTTTCACAGCTGATCATCCGCAATTTCGACGGGTATACCCCTGATGGAAAGGCCCCTGATTCTGCATTTATAATCGCAAGCAGATCAAACCCGCTTATTTTACTGATCGACTTTATCCAAAAAATGCAGGAGGTTGTGGTAATCGATTCTTTTTCAGTCAACAAGGTTTCCATTAAAAACGGTGTATTTCATTATACTGATTATACATTGCTTGAACCCGAGAACCTTACAATTGAAGATCTCACCTTGACGGTCCGTGATATTAACTCTTCGAACTGTAACGCCAAAGGCACCTTCCGTACAAAGGTTGAGAGCAAAGGGTATATTCATGCGAACTTTACTTTTTGTCCGTTTAAGCCTTACGATTTTGAAGCGACCTATCAGTTGAAAAACATTGAGGTTATTCATTACAACCAGTATTCGATTTTTTATACCGACTACCCCTTTAAAGAGGGAACTCTCTTTTACAACGGATCCATTTCATCGAAAAACAAGATCTTGAAGATGAACAACAACATCTTTATCAAGAAAATATACCTGGGGGAAAAAGTGGAGAATGAAGTCGGCCTGCATTTGCCAATGAAACTGATCCTGGCTATTGTCAGGGATAAAGAGGGAAATGTTTTCCTTGAGATACCTATCAAAGGGGATCTGAAAGACCCGAAAGTGAATTACTGGAACCTGATCGGTCAGGCGCTGGGGAACTTCTTTCGCAAAATTTTCACTTCACCCTCACGCCAACTTGCCAAGGAATATGGTGAAGACAGCCAGTTTTTCAAAGATATCTGTTTTGATGAAGACCAGGAAGCCTTGAATAACCAGCAACAACGTCAGCTTGAGAAAATAACCCAGATACTCACGGAAAAATCTCAAATACGTATTGATTTTCAACATCTTGCCTATTCTGAAAAAGATGATTCGGCGCGCCAGGATTTAGTAGCACATCGTTTTGAAAAATGGAACAAGCTAATCAGCGATTACCTGAATCCTTTTCTTGATGATCCGGGAAGCAGGATTAAATTTTCAATTAATAATGAGTCTTCAAAAGATGAGTACGCTAAAAAAAGTGAAAAAAAGGCGCTTTGTTATGAACTTGTTTATTCTGTTAGGAAATAATGTATTTTTGCCTCTTATGATTGTAAAAATTTCAGCGCATGTCGAATGTGTTAATCATTGATGATGATAAGGTATTTAGGGCCTCTTTGTCGAAAATGTTCGAAAAAGCGGGCTACATGACCATGACTGCCAGCGACGGAGAGGAGGGCGTAAATTTATTCAGCACGCTTGGCTTTGATCTGGTAATTACAGATATCATCATGCCAGTGATGGAGGGGATAGAAACAATCCTAATGCTTAGGACAATAAATCCTGATTTAAAGATAATTGCCATGTCGGGGGGGGGCAAGCTAAGTGCTGAGGAATACCTGAATACCGCTCGTCTGCTAAAAGTTAATGCTATCCTTAAAAAACCATTTTCCTTCAAAGAGCTGCAAGAGGTGCTGGAAGGCCTGAAAAAAACACGTAGTCACATTTCATAAATTCACAGTTCACCATATCACTATATCACCATCTTCCTAGAGGCCAATTTCTTCTGCTATCGGTATCATCGACTCAATGGCCAGAGCGGCGAACTCGGGTAACGGAATGCCGATTTTCTCACATTCCAGGATGTTTTCCCGGCTCACTGAAGCTGCAAAAGCTTTTTCTTTCATCCGCTTAACCACTGATTTTGGTTTCACACTGGCTAACTTTTTATCCGGATAAACATATGTAGTGGCGAAGATCAATCCGGTGATGGTCTCTCCGGCAGCCAATGCATGCTGGAATTCGTTAGACCGATTTTTTCCAGAAGACCATTCATTATGCATCCGGATCGCATCCAGAATTTCGGTATCCACATCAAAGTCCTTCAGTAATACTTCCGTCTTGGTTCCGTGAACAGAAGGTTCCGCATTGGTGATCTCTACATCAAGGTCGTGTAGCAAACCAGCTAAGGCCCATTTATCTTCATCCCGGCCAAGATGCCCGGCCAATCCCCGCATAACAGCTTCCGATGCGAGAGAGTGCGCGATCATCTTTTCGTTCTTGATATACGTATGAAGAAGTTCCAATGCCTGCGTTCGGGTAAGGGACATAAGGATTGCTTTATATTTGGTGAGTTTTTCAACAAATGTAAAACCTTTTTTAAAAAACTTTCATCACAACGTATAACCTTTTGCCCTAAAACCGGATTAATGTCTAAAATTTCAAATGAAACGAATTGGACATTATCCGGCAGTGCTAATGCTGATCTGCTGGTGGCTCCCTGGATTCTCTTCGGCTGCAGATATAGTCACTGCCCAGTCGGGAAACTGGGGCAACACCTCTACCTGGACAGGGGGAAGTGTCCCAACGAAAGACGATTCTGTTACGATCCTCTCAGGCGACACTGTTATCGTCGAATCTAGCGGGAAAAGTTGCCATAACCTGACCATTGATAGCTTGGGCATTTTGTACTCCAATAACTCTTCCACAAGTTCAAATCCCAGGTATATTTACGTCTACGGCGATATTCTATGCAATGGTACGATCGGGAATGGGTCAACCTATGACCTTGTTGGCTTCAATATTGAGGGGGATAGCTGTCAGATAACGGGAACAGGCGTTTTCGATGCCTCCCGGATCCGAAAATACCTGAATGACTCCGATACCACAACCCTGAGCATCAGCCGCCTCGTGACGCTTCGCATCGGTGGAACGGCTCTGTATAACAACCGGTCGGGGACGGTTTTTCAGGTGATCATTGAAGCCGGAGATACATTGAATATATCTGGTGATGGAACAACGGCCGGAAATATCGCTATCGATGGCGTCAATGGGGCGGCAAGTTCTACAGGAGGAGGTTCAATCACTGTGAACGGAACCCTCATGGTCTCAGGAATCCTCTACCTGACCAATAGTAACTCCTCTAATCCGGTATCCGTGGCAATTACCAGTGCCGGAGTTATTGAAACCGCATCCATAAGCTGTCCAAATAGCGGCAACTCAGGTCATTCTTTCACAATAGAGAGTGGTGGAATATTGAACCTTATTTCTGCCGACTGGGGAGAGATCGGATTAACTAATAACATCTATAATTTTCTTCCAGGATCCACTATAATCTATTCCGGGGATACGGCTCAAGCCGTAGGAAATCCGGTAAGCTATCATCATCTGTTACTATCGGGTGCCGGAACCAAGACCATTCAGTCCGACATAATAGTCGGTGGAGATCTTACGATTGAAGAGGGTACCGTATTGACGGTTGAGGCTGGAAATGCAGTGAGTGTTTCCGGAAGCTGTTCTTTCTCAGGATCCGGATGCCTGATATTGAAATCACTTTCCGACTCCAGTGTAACAGCCTCTTTTATTCCTAACGGAGAGATAGCTGGCACAGGCACAGTTCAGGTAGAACGGTACATTAATAAATACCAGAGTCCGGGTGATTCGAAGTACCATATGCTGTCGGGACCAGTGGCAAGCCAGGAGATACAACCCGGATTTGTTGCTGATCCGCCTGAAGCCGGGAGTGACTTTTATCGGTGGGACGAACCGGAAGGGGCGTGGATCAACGCCAAGGATGGATCCGGCAACTGGAATACCTCTTTTCAGTCGGGGGATAACCGCAACTTTATTCCGGGCAGAGGGTACCTTGTAGCTTATCCGGAAAATGAACTGAAACTTTTCAACGGATCCCTGATTACTTCGGATCTGTCGCCAACAATAACATATACAGAAGGAGATTACGCGGGATTTAACCTCGTCGGAAATCCTTTTTCGTCGGCATTGAGTGCTGAAATCGGAAGTTGGGTGAAGAACAATGTCGATAATGCGGTTTGGGTGTGGGATGGTGAAGCGGGGAATTACAAAAGCTGGAATGGGAGTGTGGGAAGCCTGACAGATGGGATCATTCCGGCTATGCAGGGCTTCTTTGTACATGCAAATGGCCCGGCTCCATCGCTCACCATTCCTGCCTTCTCACGCGTGCACGCAACCCAGGCATTCTACAAGGATATTCCGCAGAACACGCTGAACATGACTCTATTTCACGGCAATAGAAATGACGAAATAGCCCTGTCAATCAACAATTTATCGGCTGAAGGGTATGATCCCTTATACGATGTCCTTAAATTTTACGGGGCCCCTGATGCCCCCCAGCTATTCTGGATTGAAGAGGATACTTATCTGTCGGTGAATGTACAACCCGGAAAAGTTTCCGGATTGGTATTACCCATTGGGTTTATGGCAGCGGCTGACGGTGAACACCAAATGGTTTTCAACGGACAGACAAGTTTTCCGAATGGGGAGGATCTTCTTCTGGAAGATCACCTGGAAAAACAGGTTATCAATCTCAGGATTGATTCCGTGTATCAGTTTCAGGCTTCTGCAGGATTCGATGACACCAGGTTCACCATCCGGATTGGTAATCCTGCAGGTAACCTGGAAGAGGAACCCCTTCAAGTCCTTTCTGTCTCTACAGACCATCAAAGGATCATCATCCATGGTCTTGAAACGTTAGACTATGCCATTTCAGTTTACTTGTATGATCTTACCGGAAACCTGGTTCTTTCTGCATTTGCAGATTCCAGCCATCCATCTGTTGAAACACATCTACCCGAAGGAATCTACATTGTAAAACTGATCTCATCCAGCAACTCCATTTCACGGAAAATCTATCTTGAATATCCAACAAACTGATAATAAGTAATAAGCAAATAACACATGAAAGCGTATTGGAAACTTTTAATTATGGGGTTGGCCCTCTGGATAGGTGCCAATATCTCAGCCATGGCAGATCCACCCGAACCTCCTCCACCTCCGACAGGTCATGGTCAGAATGGCAACGCACCGGCAGGAGCTCCAATTGATGGAGGATTGGGAATTCTATTAGCCATGGGAGCCACATATGGCGGACGGAAAATGTGGAATGCCTACAGGAAGGGACGTGAGACGTGAGACGTGAGACGTGAGACGAAGGACGTAAGACGTAAAATTTCCTAATTTCCTGACCCTTCCTGACCTTTTATCGTTTCCCCTTAAAGAAGAGCTTCAGCAATGTACTGCTCCTTTCTGCAAGCACTCCGGATGTTACCTCTGTTTTCGAGTGAAGCAATGGATGGTTAACCAATTTATAGCCTCTTTTTTCGTCATCGGCACCGTAAACAATTCTCCCGATCTGGGTCCAGAAAGCTGCTCCGGCACACATTACACAGGGTTCTAGTGTAACATACAACGTGCATTCATTCAGGTATTTACCTCCAAGTCCATTGGCAGCTGCCGTGAAGGCCTGCATCTCAGCATGGGCCGTTACGTCGTTCAGGGTTTCGGAGAGGTTGTGAGCGCGGGCCAGTACTTCATTGCCACATACGATAACTGCGCCAACCGGTATTTCATGCCTGTCAAAGGCCATGACAGCTTCTTTAAGTGCTTCATTCATGAAGTACTCGTCGGAGAAGAGTTCATATGATGTACCGGAAGTCATACTGTTTTGTAAAGATACAAAAAAGGGGCTTCC
>CAYUZX010000032.1:3034-35818 GCA_964449285.1 uncultured Prolixibacteraceae bacterium | reverse complement strand
AAAAAATATATACCTTTGATTCGCAAAAGTACAAATAAATAGATGCCTGTCATCACATTGACCAGCGACTGGGGAAAGAAGGATCACTACCGCGGAGCCGTGAAAGGGGCGATACTGCGCCAGCTTCCAGAAGCAGTCATCGTTGACATTTCGCATGAGATTCCATCGTTTGATCTGAACCAGGCCGCTTTTATTATCCGGAACTTCTACGAAAACTTCCCGGAAGGCACTGTGCATATCATCGGGATCAATACCGAAGCATCCATCGAGAGCCCACATACTGTAGTCTTTCACAAAGGGCACTATTTCATTGGAGCCGATAATGGCATCTTCTCGTTAATTTTTAATGAACCTCCTGAAAAAATCATCGAAATCGATATCATCCAGGATTCCGACTATTTTACCTTTTCCACCCGCGATGTCTTTGTGAAGGCTGCATGCCATATCGTCGCTGGAAAACCGGTTGAGGAATTAGGGCATAAAAAGGATAAAGTACTGGTAAAAATGGCTTTTCAGCCGGTGATCAGTGCCGACCAGATCAAAGGGAAGGTAATCTACGTGGATCGTTATGGAAACGCCTTTGCAAACATCACCCAAGAGCTCTTCAGATCCACGATAAAGAACCGGAAGTTTGTCATCACATTCCGTTCTCCCACCTACCGGATCACCCGGATCAGTAAATCGTACCTGGATGTTCATGAAGGGGAGATGCTTGCTCTCTTCAGCACCAGCGGCTACCTTGAAATTGCCATCAACCGGGGCGATGCCAGCAGCCTGCTGGGATTGAGGCTGGATACCTCGGTGTTGATTGAGGTAGAGTAGTACTCCGTTGGCATCTTAATTAATATTTTAACTTTGCATTCCAAACTAGGATTGCTTCATGTACACCCTCTTTAAGAAGGAACTGAATGGATTTCTGAACTCACTGATAGGGTATATTGTGGTCATTGTGTTCTTGCTTGTCATAGGGCTCTTCCTCTGGGTTTTTCCATTGCAATTCAATATCTTCGACTTTGGATATGCCAATGTTGATGGGCTCTTCCTGCTTGGGCCATTCGTCTTTCTCTTTCTAATTCCCGCCATCACTATGCGGTCGTTTGCCGATGAGAAGCGGAGTGGGACTCTTGAACTGCTGATGACGCAGCCGGTAAATGATCTACAGGTGATCCTGGCTAAATTTTTTGCCGGGGTTGTATTGGTGATCTTTTCGCTAATCCCTACGCTGATATATGTCTATACAGTTTATCGATTGGGTTTGCCTTCGGGAAATCTTGACCTGGGAAGCATCTGGGGATCATACATTGGATTGATCATGCTTGGTGGTGCATTCGTATCGATTGGGATCTTTTCGTCCTCTCTTTCAGATAATCAGATTGTCTCATTTATCCTTGCCGTGTTCCTGAGCTTTTTCATGTACATCGGATTTGAGTTTATCTATACATTCGTCATTTCCGGGAAAACCGGGTTGTTAATCCAGTCGCTGGGATTGAGTGACCACTACTCCTCCATGAGCCGTGGGGTAATCGATTCGCGCGACCTGATCTATTTTCTTAGCGTGATAACACTGTTTATTCTTTTAACAAAGTTGAAGCTGGAGAGTAGGAAGTGGTGAAACGAAATGGTGAACCGGAGCGAAGCGGAGCTCGGCGGAGCCAAATAGCGAAAAGCGAAAAGTAAAAAATGAAGAGCAAAAAGCGGGATATAAAACGAAATAACATACTTCAGGTAACCCTGGGGATTGTTATCATCGTGCTTATCAACATGATCGCTTCGTTTGTTTTTACCCGTTTTGACCTGACGGCCGAAAAGCGTTACTCCCTCTCCCCAGCAGTTAAAACCATGTTAAAAGGGCTAAAGGACGATGTCTTCTTCAGGGTATACCTCGATGGGGAGTTGCCTTCGGGATTCCGTCGACTCTCCAACGAAACAAGGGACATGCTCAATGAGTTCAGGGCTTATAGTGACCATATCCACTTCGAGTTCATCAATCCTTCGGCAAGTCCAAACTCCCGTGAACGGAATGACACTTACCGGCTTCTGGCAGAACAAGGTCTGCAACCTACAGATCTTAGGGTCACTAATAAAGGAGAATCATCCCAGTTGATCATCTTCCCGGGGGCTATTGTGGTTTACAGGGGTCGGGAATTGCCGGTAGATCTTTTGAACACACAGATTAAAGGAGATAATCCTGATATTGTTTTAAACAAATCCATTCAGGCTCTCGAATACAATCTGGGCAATGCTGTTGAGAAACTAATCAACACCACTAAGCCCAGGGTTGCTATCCTGGAGGGGCAGGGAGAGTTGTCGAGGGAGATGACATTAGATTTGGAAGATGCACTATCAGAGTACTACAATGTTGAACGGGTAGCTATCAACAATAAGATCAACAGCCTGACAGTAAGGCTGAAGACCGACTCATCGGGCTCGCCACTGGTGAACAAGTATAAGGCAATGATTATAGCCGGCCCCGAACGGCGGTTTGACGACAGGGATAAATTTCTTATCGACCAGTTTATTATGCGGGGAGGCAGGGTGTTGTGGATGATCGACCCGGTGTTTGCCAAAATGGATAGCCTCCAACTCTACTCTTCCACCATGGGGCTGGCAAATGACATCAACCTCGACGAGATGCTCTTTAATTATGGAGTGAGGTTAAACAAGAACCTCGTGATGGACATGAGCGCTCTTCCTATTCCGGTAAAAACCGGACAGGTGGGAAGCCAGCCACAGTTTGACTTCTTTCCATGGTACTATTTTCCGCTGATCACACCGGCCAGCAATCACCCGGTTGTGAATGGACTGAATGCCGTAAAAACGGAGTTTATCAGCAGCATTGATACGGTTGAGGCTGCTGGCGTTAAAAAAACCGTACTTCTTACTACTTCACCATACTCACGGATTGCGAATGCGCCTGTATTGATAGATCTTGAGATCCTTCGGGATGAACCCGATCCACGGATGTATAACAGTGGACCGCAACCGGTTGCTGTGCTGCTTGAGGGTGAGTTCACATCGGCGTACCTGTTCAGGCTCCCTCCCGAGATTGAGCTGAACAAAGAACTCGGTTTCAAGGATAAAAGCCAACCCACACGCATGATAGTGATTGCCGATGGAGATATCGCAAAGAATCAATATCATATGACAAAGAAATATCCGCTACCTCTCGGATTTGATCAATTTACAGGCCAGACCTTCGGGAATAAGGAGCTTCTGATAAATATCATGAACTACCTGTGTGATGATTCCGGACTGATGTCCATTCGTTCGAGGGAGCTGAAACTGAGGTTACTGGATATGACAAAACTGGCTTCCCAACGACCTCTTTGGCAAGCTGTAAATGTAGTTATCCCGATCCTTTTGATCATTGTATTTGGGTTGATCAAGTATCACTTTCGTAAACTAAAATATGCAAAAAAAATGGCTAAATAACCATTCTCCGCATCGTGTTCAACCTCGGCCCTCGACCTTAAACCTGACAGAGTATGAAAAAAAACCGGCTCGTTCTTTTTGTTGTTCTGATATTAGCTATTGTCGCTGTTGTTCTGTTCTTTACGCAGTCAGATAAGACGTTTCAAGGCTCTTTGAGTGATTTTGCCGTTACGGATACAGCATCTGTTACCAAGATCTTTATGTCCGACAAAAACAACAACATGGTCACTCTCAGTAGAGAAGAAAACGGAGGGTGGATGGTCAACAACAAATACATAGCTTCAAAGTTCAACCTGGATATGCTGCTCCATACCATACTCAACCTGGCAGTGAAAGAGCCGGTCCCCCAGGCAGCACATAACAATGTGATCAGAGAACTGGCCGTTAATTCGGTAAAGGTTGAGGTTTATCAGCAGGCTTACCGGATTGATCTCTTCAACGCCATCAGGTGGTTTCCTTATGAGAAACTTACGAAAGTGTTCTATGTTGGAGGTGCTACGCAAAGCAATAGGGGGAGCTATATGCTTATGGATGGATCCGCCACTCCTTTCGTGATCTATATGCCCGGTTTCAGGGGCTTCGTCTCCCCGCGGTTCACCCCCATGGCCAATGTTTGGCGTGATTATACGATCTTTAAAAAAGAGCTCCCCCAGATTGCCTCTGTTCAGGTTGAGATTCCAATTAAAGAAAATGAATCTTTTGTGATTACCAACAATCAGAATAACTCCGTTTCCTTATACTCCTATCCTGATATGCAACTGATTCCAGGCTTTGATACACTCGCTGCGTTGAATTTCCTTACCGGATTCAGGAACCTCAATTTCGAAGGGATCCTGAGCGAAATAGACACAGCCGAGAAAGACTCGATTCTATCGTCCACACCTTTCACCGTCATTACGCTGACAGATTCGGCGGGTGTTAGCAAAACCATTAAAACCTACTTCAAACAGGGGTATGGGGATGTAGATTTGAATGGCAATGAGATCAGGCATGACCTCGACAGGTTCTATGCACTTGTTAACGACGGAGAGGATTTTGTGCTTGTTCAGTATTTTGCCTTCGACAGGGTGCTGCGTCCACGCTCTTTCTTCGTCATGCAGTAGCGGTCAAAGAGGGAATCGGTCATTTATAGATTACTCCCAGATGAGGATCCTCTTTTTAACACAATATTATCCACCAGAAGTAGGCGCCCCCCAAAATCGGCTCTCGGAATTGGCTATTCGGTTTCATCAGGCAGGAAACCATGTAGAGGTCCTCGCTGCCATGCCAAACTACCCATTCATGAAGGTCTTTGATGGCTATAAAGGCAAATGGTACATCCGGGAAGAGATGGATGGGGTCATCATTAACCGGTCAGCGATATTCGCCCGACAGAGCCAGTCGGTAACGGCCCGGCTGCTGGTCTATTTTTCGTTTGTCTTCTCATCGATTTGGGTAGGGCTTTTCAACCTGAAACGGTTTGATCTCATCATTTGTGAGTCTCCGCCACTGTTTCTGGGCATATCAGCGTGGATACTAACAAAATTTAAAGGAGCAAAACTGCTCTTCAATGTTTCGGATCTCTGGCCCGAAAGTGCTGAAAAACTTGGATTGGTTACGAACCGTTTTCTTCTCAGGATATCAAAGTCACTTGAAGAGTTTCTTTACAGGCACTCCGATCTGATCAGTGGACAAACCCAGGGCATTGTAACGAACATCTCTTCACGGATGCCTCAGAAAGAGGTGTTTTGGCTAAAAAACGGTGTTGATCTCTCTTTCTACTCACCCGGTAAAGGGACGCCCGGTTGGAGAGCTGAACTTGGATTCACACCGGATGATTTCATCGCTTTCTATGGTGGAATTCTGGGGCATGCACAGGGTCTTGAAGTCATTCTGAAAGCTGCCCAGGAGCTTGCTCACGAAAGCAGGATGAAGTTTATCCTCGCTGGAGAAGGACCCTTGAAGCGGGACCTTATGGATCAGGCAGTGAAAATGGAGCTGACTAATATTACCTTCCTTCCGGCCTATCCCAAGAGCCGGATGCCGGATGTGATCTCTGAAATTGATATCTCTATCATTCCACTCCGAAAACTGGATCTCTTCCAGGGAGCGATCCCATCCAAGATCTTTGAAAGCCTTGCCATGGGAAAACCTATCCTGCTTGGTGTAGAAGGAGAAGCTAAAACGCTCTTCATCGATGATGGAAGATGTGGTATCGCATGTGCTCCTGAAGATCCAAAATCTCTTACAGCAGCTATCCGAAAGCTCTATAGTGACAAAGCCCTGTACGATGAGCTGTCGGGAAATGCCTATTTTTACGTGTCGAAGAATTTCAATCGCGATAAGATCTTTGTTGATTTTCAACAATTTATTCAACAGCACCTGGATGCAGAAAAAAAAATGTAGCGGGCTAAGCTGGTTGCAACTATGGGACTGGATCGCTCTGTTTCACAGGGTTGTTTATATCCTGCTTTTTATTGCGTTGGGTTTTGCAATCCCGTTTAAAAACCGCATGGCCACATGGGTGATTGGTTTCATGGTGATTAACTGGGCGGCTGAGTTCCGTTTCTGGGCGAAACTGAAACGAATATTACAGGAGAAGCACCGGCAGCATATCCTCCTCTTCACAATTCTCTATTTTATCTACCTGATTGGACTGCTCTATACCAAAAACATTGAATATGCCAGGTTTGACATCACTGTGAAACTCTCCCTGCTGGTCTTTCCTCTCTTATTTGCCACTATCGACGGTCGGGTTTTTTCATTTCTCCGGATCAACTACATATTTCTGACCTATATTGCCGGATGCCTCGCCGCTTCGATTGTATGTTTGGCAAACGCCATGATTCGGTACGGTGAAACGGGTGATGCCGGTGCGTTCTTCTACATGCAATTCTCTATCCTGCACCATTCCGGGTATTTATCCATGTTCATCAACTTTGCGATCGTCCTGGTCGTTTTTCTGACCTTCAAGCATCTTCATATTTTCAAACGATGGCACCTGGCTCTTATCACATTTCTGCTGGTCTTCTTCAATCTGATGGTTGTCCTCCTGTCATCTAAAATGGGAATCCTCAGCCTTCTTGTGATCTACCTGCTGATGACGCTTATTTTCTTCTTCAGCAAAGCAACCCGCCTGAAGGCCATCTTTCCTTTGGTGATGATGGCAACGGTGATACTCTTTGTGCTTTCACTCCCTCAAACGATGGCAAGAGTTGAACGAACGACAAATGTTGTTGAAAACATCGGTTCGCTTAAACCTGATGCGGAGGAATCGACCGGGGAACGCGTTCTTGTCTGGCAATCGGCCTGGAATATCATCCTGCAACATCCACTGTTTGGGGTTGGGACAGGTGATGTGAAAGACGCCCTGCTGGAGGAGTATTCAACACAGGGGATCAAATATGCCTATTCACGGAATCTGGATGCCCATAACCAATACCTGCAGACCTATCTTTCGGTGGGGGTGATTGGATTTATCGTGCTGGTTACCATGCTGGTCTGGCCCGGCATCATAGCATTCAGAAGGAAAGATTATATCTATTTCTTTTTCGTTTTGCTCTTCGGGATGAATATCCTCACGGAGTCGATGTTCGAGAACCAGGCTGGCATAGTCTTCTATGCCTTCTTCAATGCGTTGCTGTTCTATTATATGCCAGCGGAAAAAAACAGAGGGCTGTCCTGAGATTCAGAACAGCCCTGCTGTCATATTTAAATGAGTATATGATAGTTTAAACGAGTCCTTGAGCTAACATGGCATCAGCAACCTTCACAAAACCGCCGATATTGGCGCCCTTGACATAGTTGATAAAGCCGTCGGATTCTGTGCCGAATTTCACGCAGTTCTTGTGGATGGCGATCATAATACTATGAAGTTTACTGTCAACCTCTTCCCGCGACCAGCCAAGCCTCATCGAGTTCTGAGTCATCTCAAGTCCGGATGTAGCTACACCACCAGCGTTAGCGGCTTTTCCAGGGCCAAAGAGAATCTTGCTGTCGAGATAAATCTCAATAGCATCCGGCGTTGAAGGCATATTGGCTCCTTCAGAAACACAGATGCAACCATTGCTGATCAGCATCTTAGCCTCTTCGCCAGTGATCTCGTTCTGGGTTGCGCAGGGGAGTGCGATGTCGCATTTGACTTCCCATGGACGTTTTCCTTCAAAGAACTGAGCTTCTGGATATTTGTCGCAATACTCACTGATACGGCCACGCTTTACGTTCTTCAGACGCATGACGAAGGCAAGTTTTTCGGCATCGATACCCTTCGGATCATGAATGTATCCCTGGGAGTCGGAGAGGGTAACAACCTTTCCGCCGAGTTCGGTCGCTTTTTCTGTGGCATACTGGGCAACATTACCTGAGCCGGAAATTGTGCAGATCTTGCCTTTGAAATCCATGCCACGGGTCTTCAGCATCTCTTCGGCAAAATAGACATCTCCGTAACCGGTAGCTTCCGGACGGATCAAACTGCCACCCCAATCGATGCCTTTTCCGGTAAGTACGCCGGTGAATTCATTCTTCAACCTCTTGTACTGGCCAAACAAGAAGCCGATCTCACGGCCACCTACTCCAATGTCGCCGGCAGGAACGTCGGTGTTCGGACCGATGTGACGGAAGAGTTCCGACATGAAGCTCTGGGTGAATTTCATCACTTCGTTGTCAGATTTTCCTTTGGGATCGAAATCACTTCCACCTTTACCACCACCCATAGGAAGGGTTGTAAGGCTGTTCTTGAGAACCTGCTCGAAAGCCAGGAACTTCAGAATGCCAAGGTTAACAGTCGGGTGAAAACGAAGACCACCTTTGTAAGGACCAATGGCGCTGTTCATCTCGATGCGGTATCCACGGTTGATCTGAACATCTCCTTTATCGTCCAACCATGGAACACGGAAAATGATCACTCGTTCAGGTTCGGCAATCCGATCCAGGATTTTTGTTGCCTTGTACTTTGGGTTTTCTTCAATGAAAGGAATCAGGGATTCTGCTACCTCAAGCACCGCCTGATGAAATTCAGTTTCTCCCGGGTTCTTGGCAATAATCTTCGCCATGAACGCATCTACCTGTTGTTGATAAGGATTAGTTGACATAGAAAAAATTTTTGGTTAAAGGTTTCTGTGTGAATTTTTTCACAATATTAAAGAAAAGATTTCATTCAAAACAAGGATTTTACCTTGTTTTTTAAATATCATTTACTTATTTTCAGGCACTTACGAGATATTCGGACGTGAGCTCCGTGTTTTACTGATTTCGATTTCAGTATAATTCGTATTATGCTTATCGCCGGATTTTTAATTTTCCCAGTTAAGAAAGTTGTGTTAATTTTGGCACGACCATCCCCCATTTTAGCATGCCAGGTAAGGAAGAAATTAAGCGCATAGGTAAGGCTCCTGCCAACCCGAACGATTTTGAGAGACTTCTTCTGAATAATCGTGAGCGGCTCAAAGAACTCACGGCGATCAATCATACTACCTCAATCCTCAAAGATAATAAGTCTATCCCTGATACGCTTACCCGTGTTTGCCAGATACTACCCAAAGCCTGGCAGTATCCAAGGTATACAGTTGTAAGGATCCGGTTTGATGAGATGGAGTTTACCACCAATAATTTCCGGGAGACAAACTGGAAGCAATTACAGGTTTTTGAAACCATCGATAACCTGGTTGGCTCACTGGAGGTCTTCTACCTGAAAGAGTTCCCAAAAGCATATGAAGGGCCGTTCCTCAAAGAGGAGCGGAATCTTATCAACACGCTCACAAGTTTGATCGAGGGGTATTTGAATGCAATCAAGGGGAGGGAAGGAAGGTACGTGACTACCGAGAGGTTGAAAGAGCTCTCGGCGATAAATCAAACCACAAACATCCTCCGTACCGGAGCTCCTCCTGATGAAGCGCTTCACCAGATCTGCATGGTCCTTCCCAGGGCATGGCAATATCCCGAATTTGCCGTTTGCAGGATCAAACATGGGAATATTGACGTCCAGAGCCCCAACTTTCGCGAAACAAACTGGAAACAATTACAGGTTTTTGAAACGATCGATACCCAAACCGGATCCATCGAGATCTGCTATGTGAAAGCATTCCCCCAGGCATTTGAAGGTCCTTTCCTGGAGGAGGAACGCGACCTGATCATCAACCTGTCTAATCTGATCGCAGGGTATCTTAATTCTATCAAGGGAAAGGCGATTCTGAAAAGCAGCAAATCCCGCGCTGCGGATCAGAAGAAAACCGATTCAAGCAGCTTCGATGAGAACTCCAGCCGGCACCTCCTGCAATCGTTCCTCAACCGTACCAACAGCAACCGGGATATCTATCACGATCTGATGCCTTTCAAGGTGAGGGAGATTCTGCTGGTTGCAAACCTATACGATGCCTATAGCATTGAAAAGGAGGGGAGGTTCTCAGAGCACGTGCTTGGTCAGTTTTACCAGTTGAGTCTCAGTACAATGCCAAGAATCACCGGAGTATCTTCCATCGAGGAGGTGATGGAGCAACTGCATTCCAAGCATTACGATCTGGTAATCATCATGATGGGTGTCGACAAGCAATTTCCTGTTGAACTCAGCAAGGTCATAAAAAGTGAATTTCAGTATATCCCTGTTTTTTTGTTGCTAAACAGCAACACCAACCTGGCGCTGTTTGAAAAAGAACCTGACCGCCTGAGTTGGATCGACCGGGTCTTTGTGTGGAACGGTGACACCCGCATCTTTTTTGCCATGATCAATTACCTGGAAGACAAGATCAACGTGGAAAATGATACTAGGTTGGGGATGGTCAGGGTGATTCTGCTCGTTGAAGACTCTCCACAATATTACTCCCTGTATCTGCCGATGCTATATAATATCGTACTCGAGCAGACCAAGCACATCATAGAAGATGTTACCACGGATGAGCTTTACCGGATTCTTCGCCTGAAGGCCCGTCCGAAAATTATGCTGGCTTCCACCTATGAGGAGGCTATGTATATCTTCAATAAATACAAGGAGTTTATTCTCTGCCTGATATCAGATGTCAAGTTTAAAAAGGATGGGAAACTAAACGAAACTGCCGGATTCACCCTTGTTAACCAAACCCGGAAAGAGGACCGGGAGCTGCCGATTGTCCTGCAGTCGTCAGACGACGCCAATGCAGTCAAAGCGTATGAACTTAAGGCCTCTTTCATCAATAAAAATTCAGAGACCCTTCTGGGCGATTTCAGGAGCTTCATTACCCACTATCTTGGATTTGGGAACTTCATTTATCGCGACAATGAAGGGAAGCAAATCGGTTTGGCAAGATCTCTAAAAGAGTTTGAAGACCGGTTAAAAACCATCCCTGAAGAGTCGTTGCTATATCATGCACGGAAAGACCACTTCTCCCTTTGGCTGACGGCACGTGGAGAGATCCAGGCGGCAAAGATCCTCAACCCGGCAAAAGTCACCGACTTCCAGGGTGCCGCCAGTCTGCGTGAATACCTCATCTCGGTCATCTCCAATTTCAGGAATGAGCAGAGCCGGGGAAAGGTGATCCCGTTTGAAGAGTCAGCGATCACCGATGCCACCAATATCGTTAGTTTGACCGAAGGCGCTCTTGGAGGGAAAGGCCGTGGACTGGCTTTTGTAAATACACTGATATATAATTACGATTTCTCCCGGCATGTCCCTAACATCAACATTTTAACTCCCGCCACATCGATTGTTGGCACCGATGAATTTGAGTATTTCCTGGACAGGAATTACCTGCGGGAACGAGCAGTTCAGGAGAGTGATTACCAGCAAATCCGACAGTGGTTCGTTGAGGGGAAGCTATCTGAAACATTGATCCGGAAGCTGAAGGTGCTGATCAAGTATCTGAACAAACCTCTGGCTATCCGATCTTCCGGACTATTTGAGGACTCCCTGAATCAACCGTTTGCCGGAATCTTTGAAACCTACCTCATCCCCAACGACCATCCCGATCCCAAGGTCAGGCTGGAGCAACTCAAAGATGCTATCAAGCTCGTTTACGCATCAGTATACTCTCCCACGGCTAAAGGATATATCGAAGCCATCAACTACCGGATCGAACAGGAGAAGATGGCAGTTGTCATCCAGGAGGTGGTAGGCAGTCAGCACGAAGATGTATTTTACCCGCATATCAGCGGCGTTGCTCAATCATACAATTATTACCCCTTTGCCCACATGAAGCCCGAAGAGGGTTTTGCCGTGATTGCATTGGGACTGGGACGGTTTGTGGTAGAAGGCGAAAAGGCTTTCAGATTTGCTCCGCGTTACCCTAACCTGGAGATCAACTCGGCTGAAGATCAGCTGAAAGGAAGCCAGGTTCACTTCTATGCCGTTGACCTGGCCAAGAAAGATGTGAATCTGCTGGAAGGCGAAGATGCTGGCCTCAGGAAACTGGATATTGACGATGCGGAACGACAGGGGACTATCCAGCACCTTGCTTCTGTCTTCAGCCCCGAGAACAATAGGATCATACCAGGATTGAGTCACGCCGGACCCAGGCTGATCAATTTCGCCGACATCCTGAAATACAATTACATCCCCCTTGCCAAAACGATCGATGTGGTGCTGGATGTTGTCCAGGAAGCGATGGGTTCGCCCGTCGAGATAGAGTTTGCTGTAGATCTTAACAAAGATATTGATAACAAAGCATCCTTTTACCTCCTTCAGATCAAACCTCTGATAGGGAATGCCACCGATTTTGTGATCGATATGAACACGATTTCCAACGAGGAGATTCTTATTTATTCGGAGAAGGAGATGGGGAATGGCATCATCAGTGATATTCATGATGTGGTGTTTGTTGATCCCGAGAGCTTCGATAAGACCCTGACCTATGAGATGGCACAGGAGATGGGCAGAATCAATGCCGAAATGGTGAAGGAGAACAGGAGGTATATCCTCATCGGGCCTGGAAGATGGGGTACCCGCGATAAATGGATAGGCATCCCGATATCGTGGCCTCAGATATCCAATGCCAAAGTTATCGTGGAGACAAGCCTTGAGGGCTTCCCGTTGGATGCCTCATCGGGGTCACACTTCTTTCACAACGTTACCTCCATGAATGTTGGCTATTTCTGCGTTCAACCGGAACTCTCTAAAAGCTATATCAGGTATGATGTCCTGAGGAGACAACCTGATAGTATAAAAACAGACTACTTCTCTATCGTCCACTTTGAGAATCCTCTGACGGTTCGTATGGACGGGAAGAAACGGATTTCTGTTGTCACATTTGACACGGGAAATCATGAAACCAATTGAAAAATAAAAACTGAAAATTTTATGCGAATTGCAAGAGTGTACAAAAAAGAGGCCGTAACGGATGCTGATGCGATCGACCTCACGTTACTCGATCCGTTAATCGACAAATACAAAGGTAAAAAGGGTAATGTCATCCCACTGCTTCAGGGAGCCCAGGAGCTCTATGGGTTTATTCCCCGGGCTGCATTCGAACGGATCTCGGCAGGAACCGGGCTTTCGCTCAGTGATCTGTTCGGTGTAGCAACCTTTTATGCCCAGTTCCGCCTGAAGCCAGTTGGAAAACACATCATTAAGGTGTGTCATGGAACTGCATGTCATGTGCAGAATGCAAAAGAGATAACTGAATCTATCGAGGAGGCTCTCAGGGTCAAAGATGGCGAAACTACCGACGACCGCCTCTTTACGCTCGAATCGGTTGCCTGCCTGGGCTGTTGCTCCCTTGCCCCGGTCATGATGATCGGCGGGCAGGCCTATGGCAAACTGACTGGCAACGAGGCTGTGAAAGTGATTAAAAACATCAGGCTGGCTGAGAATAACTGATACAGATACCGGATCCCAGATCCCAGATGAACAATTTATCCGGCATCCGGCATCCGGCATCTGAAAAAAGAAACCAACATAAAAAAAATACACTATATGACTACTACCGTAACCGTCGGACTTGGAAGCTGTGGGATTGCTGCCGGCGCGAATAAAACATATGAAAAGATCAAAGCCCTTAAAGAGGCCGATAAGCTCGATTTTGATCTAAAAAAAACGAGTTGCATCGGGATGTGCTACCGCGAGCCTTTGGTAGAGATCGTTGACGATACCGGGACCTATATCTATGGGGATGTTGATGCCGAACGAGCGATCGAAGTCATTGAGAAGCACGTCAACCAGCACGATCCGGTCAGGGAATATATTGTATACACCGACTTGTTTGAAGCGCCCGAGAATAGCTTCATGAACTCCCAGGTCAAGATCGTGTTGAGGAACTGTGGCTATATGGACCCCGAATCGATTGATGAGTATGAAGCTCGCGACGGATACAAGGCAATCAAACGGATAGCAGGGGAGAAGATCCCGGCCGAACAGGTCATTGAAACGATCCTCAAATCGGGACTTCGTGGCCGTGGAGGCGGTGGATTCCCCACGGGTCTGAAGTGGAAGTTTGCCAGGGGGAATAAATCCGATGAGAAATATGTGATCTGCAATGCCGACGAGGGAGACCCGGGCGCTTTTATGGACCGCAGTATTCTGGAGGGCGATCCCCATTCGGTGTTGGAAGGGATGATCATCGCAGCATACTCCATTGGAGCAACCGGAGGAGTGATTTACTGTCGCGCCGAGTATCCCCTGGCCATTAAACGACTCAATATTGCCCTCGATCAGGCTCGTCATCGAGGATACCTCGGGAAAGGAATACTTGGCATCAGGGACTTTAACTTTGATATCTATATTAAGGAGGGAGCCGGAGCATTTGTATGCGGCGAAGAGACGGCCCTCATCGCCTCTGTTGAAGGCGAGCGCGGGATGCCCAGGAAACGGCCGCCATTTCCGGCCGAATCGGGATTGTGGCGCAAACCCACCAACATCAACAACGTGGAGACGTTCAACAACATTCCCTGGATTGTATTGAATGGAGCTGAAGCTTTCGCAAGTTACGGCACTGAGAAGAGTAAAGGGACCAAAGTGTTCGCCCTCGCCGGGAAGGTCAAAAACTCGGGACTGGTGGAGGTTCCCATGGGCATCACGATCAACGATGTAATCATGAAACTCGGTGGCGGGATCAAGAATAACAAAAAATTCAAGGCGGTTCAGTTGGGAGGACCCTCGGGAGGGTGTATCCCGCAGTACCTTTCGGAAACGATCGTGGATTACGACTCGGTGAATGCAACCGGCGCGATCATGGGTTCCGGAGGGATGGTGGTGATGGACGAGACCACCTGTATGGTGGATGTAGCGAAGTTCTTCCTGGATTTCACCTGCAAGGAGTCTTGCGGAAAATGTACGTTCTGCCGGGTTGGGACTGTCAGGATGCTGGAAATCCTTGAACGCATCACAAACGGAGAAGGCAGAGAAGGGGATATAGAAAAGCTGGAGGAACTGGCTTATGAGATCAAGAACAACTCACTATGCGGACTTGGCCAGACCGCACCTAACCCCGTACTGACTACCATCAAATATTTCAGAGATGAGTATGAAGCGCATATCACACATAAAAAATGCCCGGCCAAGGTGTGCCGACCGCTGCTGACCTATACTGTGGATCAGGAGAAATGTACCGGCTGCATGGTCTGCCTGAAAAACTGTCCGGCCAACGCTATTACAGGGGAGCGCAAGCTGCCACACTTCATCAACCAGGAACTCTGTACACAGTGCGGAGTATGCTATTCAAAGTGCAAGTTCGACTCGATTATCCTGACGTGACCCCTCCCCAACCTTCTCCCGAGTACTCGGGAAGGGAGTAAGCCCCCTTTAGGGGGTTTGGGGGTTGATAAATAGAAACTAGAAACCACAAAAAACCGAATTATAATGCCCGACCAATATTTGAACATCATATTAGACGGAAAGATCGTTAAAGGGAATCCCGGCGAAACCATCCTGCAACTTGCTACCCGACATGGGATCGAGATTCCCACACTCTGCAATGATGAACGCCTTGAGCCTTATTCCTCCTGCTTTGTTTGTGTTGTGGAGGTAGAGGGGATGCGGGGCCACCAGCCATCCTGTTCCACAAGGATTACTGAAGGGATGAAGATCACCACCTATAACGAATCCATCAGGAAATCGCGCAAGATGGCTCTGGAGTTGATGCTAAGCAACCATTATGCCGACTGTATCGGGCCATGCAAGCAGACCTGTCCTGCCGGCGTCGACGTTCAGGGTTACATCTCGTTGATTGAAAAAGGAAAGTATTCCGATGCCATCGCCCTCATCAAAGAAACCAACCCGTTACCCGCGATTTGCGGTCGGGTATGTGTGCGTCCCTGCGAAAAAGAGTGCCGGAGAAACCTGCTGGATGAAGGGTCGCCTGTTGGCATCGACTACCTGAAACGGTTTGCAGCAGACTGGGATCTGGCATCACCGGATAAATTTGTGCCGGATATTCAACCATCTACCGGAAAGAAGGTGGCCGTGATCGGAGCCGGGCCAGGTGGATTGTCCGTTGGCTACTTCATGCAGGTACAGGGACACCAGGTAGATATCTTCGAAGCAGCTCCCCATCCGGGTGGCTGGCTTCGGTATGGGATTCCCGAATACAGATTGCCCAATGATATCCTCGATCAGGAGGTGAAAAATATCACCGATCTGGGTGTTCAGATCTTTTACAACCAGAATCTGGGTGGAAACCTGAGCTATAAGGAAATTGTTGACAAATACGATGCTACTATACTTACGATCGGCTCGCAGATAGGAACAGGGGTTGGATGTGAAGGCGACGATGCAGGGAATGTATTCCCGGGAATCGACTTCCTGAAAAATATGGAGGTAACCGAACAGCGTTACGATTTCAGCGGAAAGACCATCGCTGTTGTTGGTGGTGGAAATACAGCCATGGACTGCTGCAGGACCTCTGTCAGGTGTCAGGCCGATAAAGTTTATGTGATCTATCGACGGACGGAAAAAGAGATGCCCGCGAACCCGATCGAGATTCATGAATCGAAACTTGAAGGGGTGGAATATATGTTCCTGACCCTTCCTCAAAAAATAAATAAAAATGCGAAGGGAGAAGTGGAGACAGTGACTTGTATCCGAATGGAGCTGGGTGAACCGGATGCGTCGGGCCGTCGCAGGCCGGTTCCTATCGAAGGGTCGGAGTTTGACATCAAGGTTGACTATATCCTTGCTGCTATCGGGCAGAAGACCGATGTAAACTTCATCGACGACATCAATGCAAATACACGAAAGGGTGAGCTGAAGATCAACAAATGGGGCGATATCGATGCCGACAGGTACACGTTACAAACCGGGATTCCATCGGTGTTTGCTGCCGGCGACGGCGTTACCGGGCCAGCAACCATCATCGAAGCCATCGCGCAGGCACGGGTAGCTGCCCACAGCGCTAACCAATTCCTGTCAGGTGAAGAGATCACGCCAATCAAAAAACCGTTTACCAGCAAGCGTGAGAATTTCAAAAAGCAGGTGAAGGAAGATTACATCGGAGCGTTTGAAACCCAACAGCGGGAAGAGATGCCGGTACTGGAAGCGGATCTGCGGATGAATTTCGATGAGGTAGAGCTTGGCTACGCGGGTGAAGAGGTGGCGCTTCACGAAACCCAACGGTGCTTCGAGTGTGGCTGCAATGCTTTTTTCGACTGCAATCTGCAGCAATATTCAACTGACTACAACGCCGATCAGAAGGGGTTTGCCGGAGCTTATAAAGAGTATCAGGTCGACTTTCGCCACCCTTATATTGAGATCGATAACAACAAATGTATCCTTTGCTCACGATGTGTTCGTATCTGCCGCGAGGTGGTGGGCGCAAATGCCCTTGGCCTTGTCAACCGCGGATTCGAAACCTTCGTCTCCCCAAGCATGGGAGATTCTCTGCAGGATACCTACTGCGAATCGTGCGGGATGTGTATCTCTACCTGTCCCACCGGGGCTATCAGCGAAAATGTGCTCTTTAAACCTGGTCCTGTGCGTACAACACCTGCCGAAACTATCTGCAACTACTGTTCGATCGGTTGTTCATTGAACCTGAATCACCTGAACGGATTTGTGATGAACGTCAGCGGGAATCCCGGACTGATCAACGTGGACGGGAACATATGTCGTTTTCCACGATTTGGTTACTCCTATCTGAACGACAGGAACCGGATCACATCTCCGATGAAGCGGATCAACGGAACGTTTGAAAAGATTACGTTTGAAGAGGCTTTCCGGATCATCCACGAGAAGATTAAAGAGGTGGAGCCTGACGATAATGCTTTTTTTGCCGGAGCACGTCTTACCAATGAAGAGCTATACCTGATACAAAAACTGGCCCGCGCAGCTGCCAGGACAGGAAATATCGGGAGTTTTCACTACCTCAACAGAGAGGAGGCTTACAGACTGGACGAGACAATGAACGCCTCTTTCGAAACCATCGGTCAGGCATCCAGGCTCTACCTGATCGGTTCGGAGATTAACAGGGATAATGCCGTGGCCGGATTCATGGTGAGCAATGTCAGGGCGAAGAAGAATGTTCCCGTGGTGCTGGTTACATCCAAAAAGGAGAATGCCATGGCCCATAAAGTTGACCAGATCATCAATGTAAAATCTTACTACTACTTCATCAAGGCCGTTAACCATTATCTTCTGGCTAACAACCTGGAAAATTCACTTTTCCTGCGTGACCGGGTAGATGGACTCGACGAATATATGGAGCAGATGAAGGCAGGGGATTATGCCGCCCTGGTAGCCAAAACCGGGGTAAATGAAGCGGTGATCAAAGACTTCGCTGATACTTACAACAAAGAATTGAACGGCATCATCCTATACTCTGAAAAAGAGGTTTCGGGAAATGGTTCGCTGGCCCTGATGAACCTGGCGATGATTACCGGGAAGTTGGGAAAAACAGCAAACGGGCTCATCGTCCTGAAGGAAAAGAACAACTCACAGGGATTGTTTGATATGGGTATCAGCAGCAAAACAGGGGTGGGAGGTAGATCCTTATCCGATAACGCCTTCGTTGCCCGCCTTAAGGAGATGTGGAAGGTGCCAGACCTTCCGGGTACTGGAAGGGAAAGCCTCAAGTCTAAACTCACACAAAATAAGGTCCGGAACATATTCATTTTCGGGGAAGATCCGATCGGCTGTGACCTTACTGGTTCTTATACAGACCTGATCCGGCAGATTCCGTTTAAGGTGGTACAGGATTACTTTATGACCGACACAGCAAAAGAGGCTGACCTGATATTGCCTGCCTCATTCCCGACAGAGATTGGCGGCACCTTCTCCAACACACAGAAGGTAATCCTTGAGTTTGATAAGGTTCTTCCTTCCCGGTTGGGAAAGGATTCCATTCAGCAACTCATCAGTATCATGAAGGGGTTTGGGATGAATGGGTTGGAAAGCAGGGAAGATGTATTCGCTGAGGTCATACACCTCCTGCCACAAACCGAAGAAGAAGTCCCGGCTGAGAAACTCTCTCTCTCATTCACTCATGACGATAATCCCAACCGGTCATTTAACTACGGATGCGATTCCCTGGTGAAGCGATTTGAAGAGGAATTTAACTTGCGAATGCAGGAATGCAGGAATG
Source organism: uncultured Prolixibacteraceae bacterium (assembly GCA_964449285.1). Lineage (GTDB taxonomy): Bacteria > Bacteroidota > Bacteroidia > Bacteroidales > FEN-979 > QYOJ01. The sequence continues at coordinate 16,934 of CAYUZX010000032.1, read as the reverse complement.
CAGGAATGCAGGAATGAATATTGATGCCAGATGTCAGATGTCAGTTTTTATCTGGGATCCGGAATCCGGGATCTTTAAACAAACAGAAATCTTAAAATAACAAATATGAAAGAATTCAATAACATCAACGACGTTCTCGATTTTGCGATCGGGGAGGAGCAGGCAGCGGTTGAATTTTATTTGAAACTGGCTGAACTGTCTAAAAACGAACAGATCAAAAAAATCTTTCATGAGTTTGCTGAAGAAGAGATGATTCACAAGGCGAAGCTGATGGAGGTGAAGGTCAACGGTGCAACTGTGTTTGGCACTATCCCAATAGTGGATATGAAACTAGCGGATTACCTGGTAGATATTAAACCCACACCGGATATGTCGTACGAGAAGGCCCTGATCCTTGCGATGAAAAAGGAAAAATCCGCTTTCAAGCTATATACGGCGTTGGCCGAACGCGCCCGACAACCGGAAATGCAGGAGATGTTCCGCCATCTGGCTATGGAAGAATCGAAGCATAAGATGCGGTTTGAGATTGAGTATGACGATTATATCCTGCGGGAGAACTAGAGGTCAGTTGGCAGTTGGCAGTTGGCAAGACGTCTTACAAATCTACTCCACGACTCCCAGATAAATCTGCTGGGCAAGGATCACTAATAAATCTTCACTATCTTTGAATCCGCAGGAAGGTGTTTGGCAAGGTTGCTGATCATCAAAAATCATCCTGGACATTCGGTATGACACAGAAGGTCAACCTCCCATCAAGGCTGGATCATAAAAAGTACTATTTCGCTGAAACGCAGTTTAACCTGATGATGAAGAAGCGAATTTATCAGATCTTGCTGATATCCAGTACCTATGACGCATTTATGCTCGAAGAGGACGGCCGTATTGATGAGCAGATTTTTATGGAGTATGTCTCGCTTAACCTCCGTTATCCACCACAATTTATTAAAGTGACTTCCGAGGAGGAGGCTTTTGCCGTACTGGAGGATAAACGGGTAGAACTGGTCATCTCGATGCTGAGTATTGAAAAGTCGGATACATTTGATCTCGCCCTGCGGATAAAAAGCAACTACCCAAAGATCCCTATCGTGGCACTGACTCCCTTTTCCCGTGAGGCCAACCTGAAGGTGAGCCAGAAAGATCTGAGCGCCATCGATTATGTCTTTACGTGGCTTGGCAATGCCGATATCATGCTGGCAATAATCAAACTAATTGAGGATGAGATGAATATCGACCAGGATATAAGACAGGGTGTACAGGCAATCCTCCTCGTAGAGGACTCCATCCGGTTCTATTCAAGTTACCTCCCAAATATTTATAAGATCATCTTCAAACAATCCAAAGGCTTCATGACGGAGGGACTGAACGAACACCAGAAGATGCTCAGGATGCGGGGCCGTACCAAAATACTACTGGCTACCAATTACGAAGAGGCGGTTGAACGGTGGGATAAATACAAGAATAATCTTCTTGGGATTATCACCGACATCAGTTTTAAGCGCAAGGGAGAAAGCGACAAAACAGCCGGAATTAAGTTTGTGAAAAAGATCAGGGCGGAAGATGAATTCATGCCGGTCTTGTTTCAGTCGTCCGACGTTGAATATAAAGATGTTGCCCTGCAGATGCGGGTAGGTTTTATAAACAAGATATCAAAGACCCTCTCCATCGAGTTAAAAAATTATATCAATGAACATTTCTCTTTCGGTGATTTTGTTTTCATTGACCCAAAGAGTGGCAGGGAGATTAGCCGGGTTGCCGATCTTCGCACAATGCAGGAGCGCATCTTCGAAATCCCGAACGAATCCTTACGTTATCATATGCAACGCAATCATTTTTCCAAATGGCTGAATGCCAGGGCGTTATTTCCGATAGCTGATTTGTTTTCCGAAGTTTCGGTGACAGAGTTTCATGACATGGATGAGGCGAAACGCTATATTTATGATTCCATCACCGCCTTCAGGATCAATAAAGCACGGGGAGTGATTGCTGATTTCGACCGCGAACGGTATGATGAGTTTCTTCACTTTGGACGTATCGGCAAGGGATCTATTGGGGGAAAGGCAAGAGGTCTGGCTTTTCTCGACTCATTGATAAAACGTAACAGACTTACTGATAAATATGATGGTGTGACCATTTCGATCCCCCGGACTGTGGTGATCGGGACCGATGTCTTCGACGAATTTATGGAGGAGAATAATCTTTATGAGATTGCTTTGTCGAATCGTACCGACAAAGAAATCCTGGACCATTTCGTAACCGCCAGGCTGCCTTTCCTCATCCATGAAGATCTCTATACATTCATCACGTGTATCCGGAACCCGGTTGCAATCAGGTCATCTTCACTATTGGAAGATTCACATTATCAGCCTTTTGCAGGAATATACTCCACATACATGATCCCGAATATCCGGTTCAACGATCGCATTATGATGGAGATGCTTAGTGAAGCTATTAAAAGTGTGTATGCCTCAGTATTCTTCCACGATAGCAAAGCTTACATGGCTGCTACATTAAATATGATTGACGAGGAGAAGATGGCGATTGTCCTGCAAGAGGTTACCGGCAAGCAATATGGTAACCGGTTTTATCCCACTATTTCAGGAGTAGCCCGATCCATTAATTTTTATCCTATCGCACCGGAACAGCCTGATGATGGCATCGTCAATATAGCATTTGGTTTGGGAAAATACATTGTTGATGGGGGGAATGGTGTCAGGTTCTCTCCCCGATACCCGAAAAAAATACTCCAACTCTCCACTCCTGAGTTGGCCCTCACCGAGACCCAGAAGAGTTTCTACGCGTTAGACCTGAACCCTGATAGTTTTTACGCTGATTGTGATGAGACCATCAATTTACTGAAACTTAAAGTTAAGGATGCCGAGAGTGACCCGGTGCTAAAACTGGTTGCATCGACGTATGATTACGATTCCCACTCCCTGAAAGATGGAATGTTAACGAACGGAAAGCGGTTGGTAACTTTCTCCAATATCCTTACACACGACACCTTCCCTCTGGCAGATATCCTCAAGGAGATTCTCGAGATTGGACAAAAGGAGATGAATAAACCGATAGAAATTGAGTTTGCTGTGAACCTTGATATGCCAAAAGGGCAACCAAGACTTTTCAGCATGCTTCAGATCCGACCTATTGCAGGCCGTGATGAGACCATTCATCTTGCCCCTGAAACAATTCAACAAGAGGATACATTTCTGATCTCAAATGCAGCCCTGGGGAATGGGATTATAAAGGATATTTCCGACATTATCTACATAAAACCCGATGCCTTTGATGCTTCAAAAAGCCAGCAATTTGCAGCTCAGCTGGAAACGATTAACGATCGGTTTCTGGAAGAGAGAAAAAACTATATCCTGATAGGACCTGGCCGGTGGGGCTCAAGCGACCCATGGCTTGGGATCCCCATCCGTTGGCCTCAGATATCTGCCGCCCGTCTAATCGTTGAGTCTAGCCTGGAGAATTACCGGATCGATCCCAGCCAGGGAACCCATTTCTTTCAGAACCTGACCTCGTTCCGCGTGGGCTATTTTACGATAAATTCGCATATTGGGGAGGGATCCTACAATGTAGATTTCCTGAACAGTCAGCCTGCTGAATGGGAGAATGAGTACATCCGGCATGTCCGTTTTGACAACCCTTGCGAAATAGCCCTGGATGGAAAAAAGAGCTTCGGGGTGGTCTATAAGCCTAAGGATTTAATTGACTTTTCATCTTAGGATAACGTATCTTTGCTTAAATGCAATTAGATATGACCAAGGCTAAATATAAACTCCAGGATTTAATTGATGTTGGTAAATTCCAATCCTTGCTGAATAAGCTGAGCGAAGTTTCCTGTTTCACGACAGCCATTCTGGATAACGATGGCACTATTTTAACATCAACAGCATGGCAGGATGTTTGTACAAATTTCCACCGTGTTCATCCTGAATCCGGAATGCGATGCAAACAGAGTGACTTGCATATCCTGAAGCATATCCACGAAGCCAACCCGGCGTTTTGTTATAAATGCGAAAATGGGCTTATTGATTGTGCCATGCCAATCATTATTGATGACATTCATTATGGGAATTTTTTTACCGGACAGTTTTTATTTGAACCACCGGATCTGGAATTCTTTAAAAAACAGGCAAGAATATATGGATTTGATGAAGATGCATACCTGGAAGCTGTAAAAAGAGTCCCTGTTTGGGACAAAGAACAACTTGACAGTTACATTTTTTACATCAAGGAATTGATTGAGGTCATCTCCGGAATCGGATTAAAAAACTTAAAAGAGATTGAAACCTCAAAACAGATAAAGGAAAGTGAAGAACAATTCCGCTCCATTTTCGAATTAGCGCCGAACGGGATGTTATTGGTGGGGATTGACGGACGGTTTCTTCAAGTTAACCGGTCGTTTTGTGACATGCTCGGATACTCAGAATCCGAGCTGTTATCTCTGACTTTCAGAGAGATTACACATCCTGAAGATCTATCCAGAAGTAACGAATGGGTAAACAAATTACTGGATGGCGAAGCAACTATCATCGATTTAGAAAAGCGATACATTCATAAATCGGGTCAAATTGTTTGGGCTAGCGTGCGTGCATTGTTGAAACACGATGCTGATGGATCCCCGCTCTATTTTATTACGCATATTCAGGATATCACCCAAAGTAAATCAGCAGAAAATAACCTCAAAGAACTATCTTCCCGGAATGAGGACATCCTTGCTTCGGTTCCTGATATCATCATGCAGGTTGACAATAATAAGGTCTATACCTGGACAAATCAGGCAGGCTATGAGTTCTTTGGTGAAGATGTCATCGGGAAAGAAGCTGCCTATTATTTTGAGGGGGAACAGAATACATATCATAGGGTCAAACCACTTTTTAACGGAGGTCAGGAAAATGTATATATTGAAAGCTGGCAACGAAGGAAAGACGGCGAAAAGCGGTTGCTTGCCTGGTGGTGCCATGTGCTGAAAGATTCTAATGATAAGGTTAACGGAGTTTTATCGACGGCCCGGGATGTTACGGAAGAACAGAAAGCGCGCGAAGCCTTAAGAAATTCCCAGGCTATGTACCATGATCTGGTAGAAACAGCTCAGGATCTCATCTGGCAATGTGACGCTGAAGGCAGATACACCTACCTGAACCCGGCATGGGAGGCAGTATTCGGGTATAGCATCGAAGAGATGCTGGGGAAAAAGTTTACCGATTTTCAGACGAAAGAATGGGCTGAGCGCGATCTCAAAGAATTTGACCCGTTAATAAATGGAAATACTGTAAAAGGGCTGGAAACGGTTCACATTGGGAAAGACGGCAGGGAAATCAACCTGTTATTCAACGCAAAGTTTGTGCATGATGAACATGGAAATGTGATAGGAACACGCGGTACCTCGTTCGATATATCAGCGATTCGGAAAGCAGAGAAAGCTATGATAGAGAGTGAAAAAAAATACAGTTCACTCATTCACTCCATGAGTGAAGGAATGGTTCTGCATGAGATTGTTTATGATAAAGAAAATAAACCCGTTGATTATCGGATTTTAGATTCTAATCCTGCCTTTGAAATCCTTACCGGTATGCAAGCTGAAAAGGCGAAGAATCAGTTAGCAAGTAAATTTTACGACACCGACTCGCCACCTTATCTTGATATTTACTCAAGCGTTGCTGAAACAGGTAATCCTACTCACTTTGAAACATATTTTCTGCCACTGAAAAAGCATTTTGATATTTCTGTTTTTTCTCCTCAAAAAGGTTGGTTTGCCACAGTTTTTAACGATATAACAGAACGCAAGAATGCAGAAGAAGAGATTCGAAAACTTAATCTTGAACTAGAATTGCGTGTAGCTCAACGTACGGCTCAGTTACAGGATGTAAATAAAGAGCTGGAGTCGTTTGTTTATTCGGTGTCACATGACCTTCGCGCGCCATTGCGTTCCATCATGGGATTTTCAGAGATTATTTCCAAAAGACATAAAGACAGATTAAATGACGAAGGCGTCGTATACTTCGGGTATATTCTGGAAGCAAGTAGAAATATGGCAAATTTAATCGAGGATCTTTTGCACTTCTCCCGGCTTGCCAAACAACGTGTCGATAAAGAATTGATCAATCTGAACGAACTATTCGACACTGTTTTACAAAGTCTTACTCAGGATATCCAGGATCACAAGGCCAAAATAGTCCTTCCTGAAACGATGCCGGATATCCCCGGAGACAATTCCCTGCTTATTCAGATCTTCACGAACTTAATTCATAACGCCATTTTATATCAGCAAAAGGGGATAATCCCTGAGATTGTTTTATCTATTGACGAAAGTGAACAATATTTTATTATTCGAGTGAAAGACAATGGTCAAGGTATTCCCAAAGAACATCATGAAAAGATCTTCAATATTTTTCAACGGCTTCATTCCAATGACGAATATCCAGGAACCGGCATCGGATTATCGATTGTAAAAAAAGCGGTCACTGCACTTGGAGGATTGATAACACTTGAATCAGAAGTGAATAAAGGCAGTATGTTTATTGTAACTCTTCCAAAGATTTAATAAGCGTTTGAATGACATGATTAATGGTATTCACTAAATACAGGAACTAATGGGAAAGTTGGCAAATATATTATTGGTAGAAGACAACAAAATGGATATCGCTCTTACCCTCGACGCGTTTCGTGAAGCTCGTCTGGCGAATAAAATCCATGTGGCACGAAATGGAGAAGAAGCGCTACAATATTTGTTTGGTGAAGGAAAATTTGCTGACCGAAGTATATATCCTCTGCCGAATATCGTACTTTTAGATCTTAAAATGCCGGGAATAGGTGGGCTGGAGGTACTTAAGAGGGTCAAGAATACTTCCGGGATCAAACGAATTCCGGTTATCATCCTCACCTCTTCAAAAGAAGAGGGGGACCGTGCCATGAGCTATGACCTTGGGGCCAATAGTTACCTGGTGAAACCAATTTCGTTTGATGGTTTTTTGGAAGTTGTAAAAAAGGTGACGGATTATTGGATTGCACTCAACATTGAGCCTCCCCTTAACGGATAATACCAGTAACCATGGCAAAAAAATTACGAATTCTTTACATCGAAGATAATCCATTGGACAGAGCATTGGTCCGTGATTCTTTGGAAAAAGAACATGGTGGTTTTATCTTGCTTGAGGCTACCTCAAAGGTTGAATTCGAACAAACAATTCAGGATGAACCTGTAGATCTTGTTTTAACTGACTTTAATATTCTGGGATACGAAGGACTGCAGGTATTGGATTATGTGAAAAGCCATTTTCCTGAAATCCCGGTTATTATTGTTACCGGAACCGGGTCGGAAGAGGTTGCAGTGTCCGCAATGAAACGGGGCGCCAGTGATTATGTGATAAAAACACATGCACATATTCAACGTCTTCCGAATACGATCCTAAATGTTTTGGCTGCAAAAAAGTTGGAATATGAGCAGAAACAGGCAGTAGAAGAGATAAAAACCCAGCATGCAATACTCAATGCAATCATGAATAACTCGCACTCGATCATCATCTTCATGGTTGACAAAGAATATAAGTATTTAGTATTCAACGAAAACCACCGAAGAGAAATGATAAAAGTCTATCATGTTGATATCCAGGTCGGGTTGAACTTGTTAGATTTAATTTCCATTTCTGAAGCCAAAGTAAAGGCAAAAGCCAGCATTGACAGGGTTCTGTCGGGTGAGTCATTTGTTGAGATTCAAATCCAGCCAAATTTGAATATCGTTTATGAATTTCATTGGAACACGGTACGAAAAGAAGGCAAGGTAATTGGGGCTTCTTGTTTTATCATGGATGTCACTGAACGAAAACAGGCAGAAGATGAACTGATAAGAAGGATGGACGAACTCGACCGGTTTAATAAGGTGATGGTTGGAAGAGAGCTTAAAATGGTTGACCTTAAAAAAGAGATTGATGAATTACTGGAACGACTTGGCGAACCAAAAAAATATAACACCGTTTGATAATGATGTTTCATGGTATTAGCTCCGCCGAGCTTCGCTTTGCTCCGGTTCATGTTCATTCGTAATTCTTGTTCATTCTTGTCATTTGTAGATTGTTTAAAAAAACTTCTACCCTAACATATAACCTTTTGCCCCTCAACCGGATTAATGGCTAAAAAAAGCCATGAAAGCCACAATTCTTGAACCGGGTAAATTTTATCACATTTACAACCGGGCCAAAAACGGGAAGCCGTTGTTCCCCGAAGAGGAAGACATACAGTTCTTCCTGAAACTTTACAAAACACATGTCGTGCCTGTGGCCGAGACCTGGGCGTACTGTATTCTTGATGACCATGTTCATTTTTTGGTGCGTCTGAATGAGGGGTTGAACGGGAATGCTTACAAACCTTTTGCGCTGCTTTTCAACTCCTATGCCAAAGGTTATCATAAAAAGCACTGCAGCGACGGTAAGCTATTCAAATTCAAACTCAAGCGTGTTGAGATCCGCCGCGAGACGGTTCTTAGGAACGTGATCCGTTATATCAACCAGAATGCCCGAAAGCATGGACTGGTTGAGGATTGTTCCCGTTACCGCTACTCTTCATTTCGGGCTACGGTTACCACCTGGCCAACGCTGATTCCCAAGGAAGAGATCCTCAAACGGTTCGGCAATAGGGAGATGCTCGCTCATATACTGGCTGAACCTGTGAAAGAGAAAGGGCTTAAGATGTACCTGTTGGAAGAATAAGGAGGATTCATTTTAACTGCTTTTTACTTTTATAGAATTGATTTCTGAATATCGAACACCGATAGAAGATTGAAGATTTGTAGTATGATTTCTCTGTTTTACAACCCGGCTGTATGAATAGATTCGATTTGGAAAAAAGGCTGATTAAATTTTCAGTTACAATTATTTCTATTACGAATGATTTGCCTGGCACAAAAGCAGGGAATCATCTGGCTGGGCAACTCCTCAGATCCGGCACATCGGTAGCATTAAACTATGGAGAAGCACAAAGTGCTGAATCAAGGAAAGACTTCATCCACAAAATGAAGATAATTCTTAAGGAATTGAGAGAAACACTGGTATGCCTGGAAATAATATGCAGATCCAAAACATACAAGAATCCCCAAGAGCTTAGTAGCACCAGAAAAGAAACGGATGAATTAATCTCGATTTTCGTTAAAAGCATAAAAACAGCCGAACAAAACCTAAGGGAACGTTCCTAGATCCACAATCAAATCAGAAATCTTCAATCGGTGTTCATTATTCTTCAATCAACAAAAATGTGAACTGGTGTAACTTCATCGTCAGTAATGTATCAACTTTGCTGTCAGGATTTGACTTCCGGCACCAACCCGAACGATATAGAGTCCGGGCGCCGATCCCCGAAGATCTATCAGGTAGGTATTATTTCCTGTACCTCCCGAAATAGTTCTGGCAATCAGTCTTTTCCCGGATGCCTGATATACAGCCAGGGTCCCTTCGAAACTCTCGTCACTGAAGAGTACAAGTTCGTAATCCCCTCCCCCAGGGTTTCTGACCAGGATGTTGCGGTTGTCAGGTGGTATGTTTTGATCTTCCTCTCCAACCCAGTACTCCAGAGTGAAATAGCAGGGGCCACCAAAGAGGATCATAAGAAGCGAATTGTATTCATCGTATGTATAGGTAATGATGTTCCCTGATGTGGGGAAGAAATGAGCTGCATTGAAGGTCAGAAACCCTACCCATCCGCCATCACTTACAAATCCGTTATACAGGAAGGTGGAGGTATGCTCATACACAACATCCATCTTGTGGTCCGCTTTCAAATAAATTTGATTTCCCAGGAATAAAGAATCGCCATGTTCCAGAAAGAGAGAGTGGAAATTGTTGTTATAAAACGATGTAAAGTTGATGGTTCCGTTTCCTCTGATATTGTTTTGTAGTCCGCTCACACTTGAGGGGATCTCAACAAGTAAAGAATCTTCCTGATTGAATATCAGATCATGATATGAACCCTCTTCGATTGTGATGGCGCTAACCCCAACCTGTGCCGGGAGGGTAACTACATCAGGTTGAACCACTTTAAACGGGAAAAGAACCGAGAGAAATTGTGAATTCGTCACGCTATCTTTTCGTACCAACATTTTGGAATAGTTGCGGTAGGCGTTTGTCCCGGTAGCCAGGCTGTCAAGGGCACTTGAATAGTTGGTAGCCCCGTTGGTTGCGATGGTATGAACAAGCAACTGAGTTGAATCCCTGGAATAGATCCCCTGGTGATTGGCAAAATCGGGGGTGAAAGCTCCTTCAGGAGTTCCAGGAATCCCTCCGGTGAGTCCGTTTCCCTGGAGCTGGAATGTGTAAGTGTTGGTGTTTGTTGAGGCGATAAAATCAGCCAGGATAACGTAGCGATCCCTGACAAACAGGTTCTTCCGGATGACATCTGCACCAAAATAGGCTGTCCGGATTTCTCCGTAGTCAAGCCCCGGGGTGTCGAAATAGCGCTCGATCCAGCAGGTGTTTGTTTCAACACTTACAGTCTCCCCGACTGGAGGCAGTGGCCCGTATCCGTTCACCAGTGTCAGCGAGTGGTTGGAGGCCATGTTCACCGCGAACGATTCCTGGTATCCGGGATAACCGGGATCCACCGCCAGGAGCTCCGCGTTTGCCATTAGCGAGAAACTGCTGGCATCTCCCTGGTGATGGGCTTTGGCACCGGATAACGGAATACCGTGTTTCCCGATAAAGTGCATATATATGGCATCGGGATCATTAGACGATCGGAAAATAAGACTGCCGGCTTCGGGGAGAGCCCTGAACAGGGTGTCGGAATAGATGCCATCCGCAACATTCGTACTGATATATTGGGTGCGCCACATCACATCGGTTGGGGGGAAATGTGGATTGGGGATGTTGAACCGGCTGTTCCCCGAAAGTGCTGTGATGCTGGTCCCAAAACCAATCGGGCTGTCGTGGATTGCCGGGGCGCTGCCATCAGGCATCCTTATGAGGTTCAGCCACTCGTAAAGGTTGGCATAACTGGTGTCGTACCATGGGTTCCTGATATTCCGCGTAACGGTGTTGAAGGTCATAGGGTATGTGCCATCCGGCAGAAAATTCCAGAACGCACGGATAAAGGGAAAGGCATTCTCAAACCCATACTCAAAATAGGCTGGCCCTTCGGCATATCCGGCCAGGCTATCCGGCTCGGAGACCCTCGGATAGATGCCATTTTCCCGCCAGAGGGTGTTATCCAGGTTCCATAAACCGGCGTCAATCCAGTTTTGTGGCTGGTAATCGGGATCGCTGCTTTCGTGATCATTTAGCACAACTGCCGCCAGGCCGAGCGCTGAAGCAGTCATGATGCTGTGGTTGTTGAACTGGAACTCGAAAAACCTGAACTGAAAGATCAGTACCGTATAAGTTGCCATCGCCCGGTGATAGAGATGCGCAGTAAACGCTATCAGGCTATCTTTTGCCAACTGCAAACTGCCAACTGCCAACTGTTGTCCCATCAGCAGATCATATGCAATGAGGTAATTGATCAGCTCCTTCGACCGGTGCTGCCACTCCTGGTAAAAGATCCAGCCCGTTTGAAAGCCAACAGCGGTATTTATCTCTTCAAGCAGCTGTTTGCTTTTCTCCTGCTGCTGCTCGCGTTCAATCGTTGTAAGAGGGACGATGGATCCGCTTGAAGGTTTTCGGTTCATGAGGGCAACAAACGCTGCCTCCTTTGCGATCACAGAGCGGCTAAACCGTTCGCCGTCCGTGCTGTTTCCTGCAGGCGGAGTACTGGTTGCATTGTTCCATACCTGTTCATAGATGGAATAGATCTCCGGATCCGATAAGGTATTCCGGATCAATTCTATCTGGGTTGTATCCAATAATGTCCGGGGAAAACTCAGATCTGCCCCGGGAGGATTCCATGAGCCCTGCGACAGGGAGACAACAGGGACCAAGCCCAGCAAAAACAATCCGGTGAGGATTGTCAGTATCTTCAACCCAACTCCTGCTGATCGTCTGTTTTCGCTGATGAATGCTTGTTTCATGGTTTCCCGGATTGTATCATATTCTCGGGATCGAGAATCCGTTCGAGCTCCTCTTTCGAAAGCAGGTTCTTTTTCAGGACGAGATCATAAACGCTCGCTCCGGTTTCCAGCGCCTCTTTGGCAATCAGCGAACTATTCTCATAACCGATGTATGGGTTCAGGGCAGTCACCAGTCCAATGCTGTTTTCAACCATCCTGCGGCAATGCTCAGCGTTAGCTGTGATACCGTCAATGCATCTGTACCGAAGCGAATCCATGCCATTTTTCAGCATCTCGATCGATTCGAGAAGGCTCTGAACGATCACGGGCTCCATCACGTTGAGTTCGAGCTGGCCTGCTTCTGCCGCGAAGCTCACGGTAAGGTCATTCCCAATCACCTTGAAGGCAATTTGGTTCACCACTTCAGGGATCACCGGGTTGACCTTGCCGGGCATGATGGTGGAGCCTGGCTGCATGGGAGGGAGGTTGATTTCGTTCAGCCCGGCCCGGGGACCTGATGAGAGGAGCCGGAGGTCGTTGCAGATCTTACTGAGCTTGATCGCCAGCCTTTTCACGGCAGATGAATAGATGACATATTGTCCGGTGTCCTGGGTAGCTTCTACCAGGTCAAGGGCCAGTACGATATCCAGGCCAGTGATCTGCCGCAGATAGTTTACGACTTTGCCACCGTATTGAGGATTGGCATTCAACCCGGTGCCAATTGCGGTTCCACCCATATTAATCTCCAGAAAGAGCTTTGCGTTCTCATTCAATCGAACGATCTCCTCTTCGAGGGTCGTAGCGAATGCTCCAAACGTTTGGCCCAGGGTCATGGGAACCGCATCCTGTAGCTGGGTTCTGCCCATCTTGATAACAAGTGCAAATTCAGCCGATTTTGTCCGGAAGGAGTCGATGAGTTGTTGAAGTACCTTCACCAGGTTTTCATTGCTTCGAAAAAGAGCAAGCTGGATGGCAGTGGGGTAGACATCATTGGTCGACTGCGATAGGTTGACATGGTTGTTGGGATGACAGTATTGATACTCTCCTTTTTTATAACCAAGTATCTCAAGCGCACGGTTGGCAATCACTTCATTGGCATTCATGTTGGTAGAGGTACCGGCCCCACCCTGGATCATGTCAACCACAAAATGGTTAAGAAAATGCCGGTCTACGATCTCCTGACATGCACGGATAATTGCATCGGCAATATCCTTAGGAAGGAGTCCGAGGTCGAAATTGGCTTTGGCAGCGGCCATTTTAACAATTGCCAGGGATTTTACCAGTTCGGGGTAGAAATTTAACCTGACACCACTGATATTGAAATTCTCGAGTGCCCGGAGGGTTTGAATCCCATAGTAGTATTCGTATGGCACTTCCCGTTCCCCAAGCATATCATGTTCGGGCCGTGTTCGTCCCGACTCATATTGGGCTGAATCATCCGAATTAAGATGTACTGCATACCGGAGCCTCCGTGAGATAACCCTGGAAATATTCGACATCACTTTTACGGCAATGGCGCCATGACTTTTAAAAAAGTCAATACCCAGGCAGAGGGTTGTACTCTCTTCCATCGCGCGGGCTGATGTGGAGTGGGGGTAGCTGTCGAGGAGAGATCCCTCCCCAAGAAAATCATACTCCCGGAAGGAGGTGATGAACTTCTCCTTCCCGTATGGGGTAGCTTTAAACAATTCGATCTTCCCGCTCACCACAAAAAAGAGCTCTTTTCGCGGTTCATTTCTCTTAAACAGGAACTCTCCAGTTAGAAACGTTTTGATGGTGACCTGCCTTGAGGTAGTCGCAATTTCCTCCCCGGTAAGATCCCGGAAAAGTTCGACCTGTTGTAAAAATTCTTCGATTTCCAAAAAGTCCATCGTATAGCTGGTTTGAATTACGAAGGTACGAAGATTGAGGAATTCAGGCACCATT
>CAYUZX010000032.1:0-2934 GCA_964449285.1 uncultured Prolixibacteraceae bacterium | reverse complement strand
CCCCTCCTAAAAATAGGAGGGGAAATGTGTGTGTGAACCATTAATCCGGTTTCACCCATAAAGGTTATAGGTGTTTTTTCCAAAGTTGTCAACAATTCCTCCTGCACCTTTTCGATTGTCCTAACTTTACATAGTCACAATATTTTTATTCACTATTTCACCATCTTACCAAACTTTAAACCTTTATGGGCGGCATTTTCGGCACCATCTCCACGTCAGATTGCGTAAACGATCTCTATTACGGAACAGATTATAACTCGCATCTTGGAACTCGCCGCGGTGGATTGGCGGTCTTCAATGGAAACGGATTTACTAAAGCGATCCACAACATTGAAAATTCATATTTCCGAACCAAGTTCGAACCGGACCTTCCCTGGTTCCAGGGGAAGAGTGGAATTGGAGTGATCAGTGACACCGAATCGCAGCCGATCATCATCCGGTCGCACCTGGGAGAGTTTGCGATTGTTTCGGTGAGTAAGATCAAAAACATCGAAGAGCTTACGCAGCGGGCGCTGAAGCGACACCAGCATTTTTCGGAAACAGGTGTCGACAGCACCAGCCCAACTGAACTCATAGCGATGCTGATCAACGAGGAAGAGTCATTTGAGAAGGGGATCGAGAATGTTTACGAAAGAGTGCAGGGTTCCTGTACCATGATCCTGCTAACGGGAAAAGGGATCTTTGCTGCTCGCGACAAGCTGGGACGCACCCCCATCGTCCTGGGAAAAAAAAAGGGCGCATTCGCGATTAGTTCCGAGAGCAGTTCGTTTGATAACATCGAATTCAGGATTGAAAAATACATCGGACCGGGCGAAATCCTCTTCATCACAGCCGAGGGGTATGAACAATTAAGGAAGCCAAATGAAAAGATGCAGATCTGCGCTTTCCTCTGGGTTTACTATGGCTATCCCAGCTCCTGTTATGAAGGGGTAAATGTGGAAGCTTGCCGGTATCGGTGCGGAGCAGCGCTGGCACGACGGGATGAAGCGGTGGTGGATTTTGTTTCCGGTGTGCCGGATTCAGGCATCGCCCACGCCATCGGGTATTCAAACGAAAAGAAGATCCCCTACAAACGGGCTTACGTGAAATATACTCCCACCTGGCCTCGCAGCTTCATGCCTCAGAACCAGGAGATGAGGGATCTCGTTGCCCGGATGAAGTTGATTCCTGTGAAAGAACTTATTGAGGGGAACCGGATCGTCTTCTGCGACGACTCCATCGTTCGTGGCACTCAACTCAAAGATAATGTGAAGACCCTGTTAGACTGTGGGGCTAGGGAGATCCATATCCGTCCGGCTTGCCCTACCCTGGTCTATCCCTGCGAATTTCTCAACTTCTCCACCTCCCGCACAACCCTCGACCTGGCTGGTCGCCTTGCCATCGACCAATTGGGTGAAGGCGAAGAACATCTGGATGAATACGCTACACCCGGCACAGACCGGTACTTTGCCATGATTGAGAAGATCAGGGAACGCCTGGGGGTGACCACGTTGCAATACCAGCACCTCTCCGATCTGATTGACGCCATCGGCCTGCCGAAGGAGCAGGTGTGTACGCACTGCTGGGATGGAAGCTCCTATTTTTAGTGATGAAGAGATGATGATTATTTGCGAGCTTTGCGCCTTCGCGTCTTTGAGGTGAAATCTTAACTTATGAGAACGGCTCTACTAATCTCATTTACATTTCTATTGATTGGATTTGCCTTTTCCCAGGAGCCGAAATCAATCTCCGGGATCGTCAACAATGCCGTAACCGGTGAACCTCTCCCATACGCTCAGGTTGCTGTAAAGAATTCCTCATTAGGAACTGTATCCAATGAAGAGGGGCTTTTCAGGCTGGCCATTCAGGCTTCCGGGAGAAATGATACGCTGATGATCTCCTTTCTCGGGTATGAAACGAAGAAAATCCCGGTAGCTAATTTTGATTCAGTCATCCTTGAAGTATCATTGAAACCTGTTGCTTTCGATCTCCGGGAGGTTGAGATCATCGCATTATCTCCCCGGGAAGTATTACACCGGGCATTCGACAGCATTCCTGTGAACTACGGGAGAGATTCAGTTCTCCTGACCGCTTTCATCCGGACACAGAAAATGGTCAATAAAAAGTTGGCCGAATACACTGAAGCTATCGTCGAGGACCTGAAAACAGGCTACTCATTGATCAAGCCTGGGGCATCAGGCATCCGGCATCAGGCATCTAACATTCCATATCTCTTTAAAGGCCGGGTAACTTCCGATACAAATCTTGTCAACATGCTTGGAGAAGTGGGCGCCAGCGCACAGTGTCTGGGATGTAATTTCGTCAGGGATATCGCAGAGTTCCCTTACGAAACTATCCTCGATGTGCGGGATCAGAAACATTACTTCCTGAAAATGGAGGAGTTGATTAACCCTGAAGGAGGAAAGATCTACCGGATCAGGTTTGACCAGAATGAGAAAACCAGTAAGACCCTATACCAGGGAGAGATCCTGATAGATTCCCGCGATTTCGCCATCATGCAGATCACCTATAAGCCCAGTTATAAAGCTTACGACGCGTTTGAAAAGAAGAAATTTAACCGTACCTGGATCCTGAACAATCAATCCGGATGGATTCAGGAGATGCCGTTGGGGGAGACCACCATCACCTACTCCAAAAGAGATGAATTCTGGTCCCTGAGCGCCATCAGGCAACAATACTGGGTTACATATATCCATCCGCAAAACCGGCAACGATTGAGTTACGGGTATAAAAACGAAGTGGTTGTCACCAACCTCACACGTGATCCATCTCTCATCAATACCTTTCAAGGTGATAAATCCATTGGCGTTAATCAGCGCTGGGATGAAGTGGTTGGCGAAACTGACGAAGCCTTCTGGGAAAACTTTAACTATTTGCCGATCGAAGAGAAGCTGAGAGAGGAGTTGGACAGGTTGGACAGGTGAACAAGCGGAC
>CAYUZX010000031.1:5374-36803 GCA_964449285.1 uncultured Prolixibacteraceae bacterium | reverse complement strand
GATCAGGATTGGGTGATCGGGACAGGGTGGTCAGGAAACATTAGTCAGGCAGGATTCAGGGGAGAAGTGAGCTATTTTTATCCAAAAACCCTCTCAAGAGACACAAGTGGGGTATTACTGGCTACCGTGGGGTTTGACTATTCCTTTTCGAACTCCTTTTACCTTGTCTTTCAGGTGTTTTATAACCAGTTGCCACCCAACTTCCAGCCCGAAAGCCTCCTCTCCGTCTACCAGGCGCCACCCTCCCCAAAAACGCTCTCTTTTGCTCAATGGAACCTCCTCCTTCAGGGTTCATACCCCATCACTCCGCTACTTGATGTGAGCCTGGCTGCTATGTATTATCCCGATTTAAATGGATATTTTATCGGACCAAACGTAAATTATTCAATCCGACAGAATATTGATCTGAGTTTCTTCCTTCAATACTTTAATGGGAGGTTTACCAATACAGGCCCCCAGAAGGATCAGAACCTTTATTTTCAGGCTTGTATCTCTGCCCTCAGACTGAAATGGAGTTTTTAAGCCGAATGTCATGAGCCCCAGAACAAAAGAACAGTATGCAAAGATACGGGAAGACCGGCGGGAATTGATCCTGAATACGGCATTGGAGCTCTTTGCCCGTCAAGGAATCTCGCATACGACGATCGATCAGATTGCAAAAAAGGCAGGGATATCCAAAGGCCTCATCTATAACTATTTCACAAGTAAAGAGATACTATTGGAAGAGATCATCAAAAACAGTTTCGATCACCTGTATGATTTCTTTGACGCCAATCACGATGATATATTGACAACAGAGGAGATGAAATATTTTATTGATCAACAGATCCGGATGCTAAAGCAGAACATCGATTTCTGGAAATTCCTATACATGTTACTGGTACAGCCATTTGCTGAGAAGTTGGTTAATCAGATGCAATCTGAACTAATGGCATCAGGGATGTGGAAGAAGGTTGCTGCATACTTCAGGAATCACGATTTTGAAGACCCGGAACTTGAAACATGGTTTTTCCATGCCATGCTGGATGGTATATATATGAATTACGTATTCAATCCTGATAACTTTCCGATTGACCGGCTGAAAGAATTAATTATTCAACGATATTGTAAACCTTAATACCCGGAGGATTTGCCATGAAAATTGAGAAAAATCTTGGATCACTCGCTGTTACGACTGCATTCTTTTTCGCTACAGTTTATATGACATCACTGCACCTGCAGGCTCAGGATGCTACCGGGATCGTTAAAAAAGCCAACGACAAGATGGAAGGTGTCTCGAGTGAAACAGAGATGGTTATGACTATTGTAAGGCCAACCTGGCAACGAACAGTCAGTTTTAAAAGCTGGTTAAAAGGCCGGGACCTTTCCCTTACACTAATTACTGCACCTGCGAAGGAGAGCGGTCAAACATTCCTGAAACTTAAAAACAATATGTGGAGTTGGAATCCCACCATCAACCGTATGATCAAACTCCCACCCTCCATGATGTCGCAAGGGTGGATGGGATCTGACTATTCGAATGACGACATCCTGAAAGAGTCATCAATTGTCGTAGATTATACCCATAAAATAGTGGGTAATGAAACAGTTGGAGGTTTTGATTGCTATAAAATTCAACTGGACCCGAAAGAAGAGGCTGCCGTAGTATGGGGAAAGATCCTCATGTGGATAAGCAAGGAGGAGTTGTATCAATTCCGGGTTGAGTACTATGACGAAGATGGTTACCTGGTCAAAACACACATCCTGTCCGACATCAAGTTTATGTATGACCGGAAAATTCCAACCCACTTTGAGATCATCCCCGAAGACAAGCCGAATCAGAAAACGCTGGTGGACATTAAAAATGTTAAGTTTGACATCGAGATACCTGAAAACTTCTTCTCCCAGCAAAACATGAAAACAATAAAATAGAATTACCTGATGGAAACGATAAAAATAGCATGGAGAAACCTCTGGAGAAATAAACGAAGAACACTGATCACCTCGGCTTCCGTGTTTTTCGCCATCTTCCTGGCCTTGCTCATGCGTGCATTCCAGTTAGGCAGTTACGAGCTGATGGTCTACAACGTTGTTCATGCCTATTCAGGATATTTCCAGGTTCATGCACAAGGTTACTGGGATGATAAGATCATCAACAATACGTTTGATTACACACGTGAGCTGGGAAATCAGATTGAAGAGGTCCCTGAAATTACAAGCTATGCGCCTCGCCTTGAATCATTTGCCCTTGGCTCCTATGGAACACAAACCAAGGGCGTGATGGTGAATGGTGTGGTCCCGCAGGAAGAGAATAAGCTAACTGGCTTGCAACGAAAACTGGTAGAAGGGGATTACCTGACTCCGGATGATGATGGGACATTGGTTAGTCAGAAACTGGCAGAATACCTGAAGATCGGTATTGGTGACACGCTCGTGTTGATCGGACAGGGCTATCATGGAGTGAGCGCTGCAGGCGTATTTCCAGTGAGAGGGATCGTTCACTTTCCATCTCCTGAACTCGATGGCCGGATGATTTTCTTAAGTCTGCCTACTACCCAGGCACTATTTTCTGCTGAAAACAGGCTGACATCAATTGCGTTCAACCTGGATGATAAGAAAGATTACAAGCGAGTTGCGCGTCGCCTGAAAGAGAAACTTGACCCGGACCTCTATGGGGTGATGACCTGGGAGGAGATGATGCCTGATGTGGTGCAGCAGATTCAATCGGATAACGCCTCTGGGTTGATCATGCTGTCGATATTATACATGATTGTTGGATTCGGAATTTTTGGAACCATCCTAATGATGTTCAGTGAACGGATCAGGGAATTTGGGATGATGATTGCTATCGGCATGCCAAAGCTCAAATTGGTCCGGATTGTTGTGACTGAGCTCTTTTTCATTGGACTGCTGGGTATAGTAGCAGGAGTTGTTGCGGCGATCCCTCTCCTATACTATTTTTTCCTGAATCCGATCCCCCTCACGGGCGATGTGGCGAATGCTACCATCAGCATGGGATTTGAACCAATCATGCCGGTGGCATGGGAGCCTTCATACTTCATTGCCCAGGCATTGACCGTGTTTATCATTATCTTGGCAGTAATGATTCTGCCGGTTGTAAAAATCAGCCGGTTAACAGTAATAAATGCTTTACGACGATAATACATTGACATTATGATTTGGATAATTGCCTGGAAGAATATCTGGAGGAACAAGGTGCGCAGCCTTGTTGTGATCCTGGCTATCACATTTGGCTTGTTTGGTGGTGTTTTCTCATCTGCTGTCATGAAAGGGATGGTAGAGCAACGTATCAAAGAGGCCGTCAGTCGGGAAACAGCTCACATTCAGATTCACAATCCCAAATATATTGACGACAATGATGTTCAGTATACCATTGATGGAGAAGCTCGGAAGCTGGAGCAAAAACTTGATTCTATACCGGACGTAAAGAGCTGGTCTTCCCGGATCAAATTTCTGGCAATGGCAAACAGTGCCAACGCAGGAACAGGCGTGATGATATACGGAATTGATCCGAACAAGGAGAGGCAGGTTACTGAGATAGCTACTATGATCTGTGATTCATGTGGCACCTACCTCGACGGAGAAAACAAGAACCAGATAGTCGTAGGGAACGCTCTCGCTGAAAAACTCAAGCTTCGACTCCGGTCTAAGATTGTACTGACGTTCCAGGATCAGGAGGGGAACCTCACCGGTGCTGCCTTCAGGATCTGCGGAATCTACCGGACCAGTAACTCCGTATTTGACGAGATGAATGTATTCGTGCAAAAAGCCGATATCGCTTCGCTGCTGATCATGAACCCTCAGGAATATCAGGAGGTGGTCGTTAGCCTTTCTGACCCGGATCAACTGGCAGTTGTTCAGAGGGAGTTGACTGATGGATTTCCCGAACTGCTTGTCAGGAATTGGAAGGAGATAGATCCAATGATTGGGATGATGGCAGATCTTACAGCGGTTTGGCTCTATATGTTTATGGCGATCATCCTGCTCGCATTGGGATTTGGGATCATTAACACCATGCTGATGACTATCCTGGAGCGGACAAGAGAGCTTGGGATGCTGGCAGCTATTGGGATGAATAAGCGACGGATTTTCCTGATGATTATGTTGGAATCTGTCTACCTTTCACTCACAGGGGCAGCTATCGGCATGGCTCTTGGATATTTTCTCACACTCTATACTTCATTTACAGGAATTGACCTTAGCAATTTCGCCGAGGGGTTCGAAAAAATCGGTTATAGTCCAATTATGTATCCATATCTGGATTTGACATTTTTCATTACCCTTACGATCATGGTCATCTGCATTGGAGTCCTGGCCTCCATCTATCCGGCCAGAAAAGCATTGAAACTCAATCCGGCAGAAGCCGTCAGAACTGAATAAACCGAATCTCATGAATAATATCATTGAAATCAAGGATCTTAAGAAGATCTACAACGACTCGGAAGTACCCGTTCACGCATTGAACGGAGTGGACCTGACGTTTGATCAGGGAGAGTTTGCAGCCGTCGTCGGACCCTCAGGAAGTGGAAAAACAACCCTGTTAAATCTGATGGGTGGACTGGATGAACCATCAGAAGGGTCCATTCAAATTGACGGAGTAAATATTGGCGAACTCTCAAGTCGCAAACTGATCAACTTCAGGTTGAATAACATTGGCTTTGTCTTTCAATCCTACAACCTGATCCCCGTCCTGACGGCTTATGAGAATGTGGAATTCATCATGAGTCTGCAGGGGTATAGCAAGGAAAAACGTCGTAAACGAACCATGGAGTTGTTGGAATCGGTAGGATTGGGTGATCGTGTGAACAGCCGGCCTGCCAAACTTTCCGGTGGACAGCAGCAGCGTGTGGCTGTTGCCAGGGCACTGGCATCGAAACCGAAATTTATCCTCGCCGACGAACCTACAGCTAACCTGGATTCACAATCCACAAGCAACCTGCTGGATATCATGGAGAAGCTAAATCGGGAGGAGAATATCACTTTCATTTTCTCCACACATGACCAGCGTGTGGTGAACAAAGCACGGCGTGTAATTCAGGTAGAGGACGGGAAGGTGATCAGCGATGAGACTACTCAATCTCCATAGGGCCATGGGCGTGCACAAAGACGACTGTTCCCAGTTCACTGTAGCCAGTGAAAAGTTCAGTTTCCTTGTGTCTTAATGTCTCTTTCCCGAAGCCGATAAAGGTAAGTCCTGCATCGGCTGATTTTCGATTTATCAAATCAACCTTACTCACTTCCGGCGCATCCAGGATGATTTCGATATTTTTTTTGGTAATGGGTAGTCGCCCGGTCCGAATAAGTTTATCCATTTTCTCCCTGTTCTCCTCCAGCTTATCTGGTTTGCAGATCTCAAAGATCTTGATGGTGGACTTTCGCCAGTCGGAATGACCCAGAATGATGAATCCCAGGAGAATCATCAGATTGGCATTCTCTTCGAAGTTGCTGTGAATCCATAAGTGAATATCGCCCTTCGTGTTGATCTCCCGGCGGGAACTGCCCACAATGCAGATATCAAATTCCCCGGAGTTGACCAGACCAAAATTGTCCACAATATCCACCAGGTTGGTCGGATTCTCTTTGTCAAATTCGAAAATGACCATGTTATTCTCCATCCCTGCGATACCTGGCACCTGGATGGCATTGACAATCGCTGATGAGTAAGAAGGCGAGATGATTGTATCAATGTAGACATGATTGCTTACAGTGTCAAATAACCGCAGTAACCGTTGCATTTCATGTTTCGACTGGAGATGCGATTGCCGCGAATAGTAACCATTAATCCGGTGGATATAGGTTCCGAAGCCATATTTATAAGAGATCCAGTTCAGAAAGTTAAAAGCTGTCCGGCGTTCAAATGAGTGCTCGGAGATACAAATAGCGCTGGGACGCCACTCCTGACTGGTTCGGTTTTTCCGGCTTTTCTGAAGGTATACCTGCAGGTTCCTGCTCATCTGAAAGATGGAATTGGTAAAGATGGCCTCCAGTCCTTTCCTGTTCTTGTGATAATAATTGATGGTCAGATAAAGAGCAATCATGATAAGGTATGCCGAAAGGGCATAAGGCGTGTTGATCTTGAACATCACCCAGATAGAGACGATAAAGCCGATCAGGGATAGATACCATTTGGATTTGAAAGAAGGACGGTAGGAGGGGGAGGAGCCAAAATGGTTCAGAAAAGAGATGAGGTTTAATGAGCCATAGGTAACCAGGAAAAACATGGAGATCACCTCCGCCACAGCATTGACATTCCCAAGCAGAACAAATACCATGGCAATAGAACAGGCAACAATGGAAGCGTTCTGAGGCTCACCGTCCTGCTTCCGTCCCCGGGTCAGGAAGTTGTTGATCCGTTTTGTTGGAAAGGACTGGTCGCCACTGAGGGCCTGAAGTGTTCGTGGAGCAATCATGGCAGAGCCAATGGCAGACGAGAGAGTAGAGGCTGCAAGACCGAGTGGGATGATGATGATGCCACCGATGGCGATCTTGCTCATAATCAGTTGATTGTTGATAAGATCTTCCGGAGCGACGGAATTGGCTAACTTATAGACAACAAAGACATAAACGATCATTCCGATGAATGTGGCTCCGATTGTGCCCACCGGGATCGAACGGGATGGTTTCTTCAGGTCTCCCGACAGTCCTACACCGGCTGTCATCCCTGTAAAGGCTGGAAAGACGATCGCAAATACAAAGAAGAATTGATCCATGTTTCTGAGTTGGGCGCTTCCAAGGGTGAATCCATCGGTGGAAGCGTACTCAGTACTCCCTGCAAAAAAGAGGATCAGGGATACACCCAATATACCTACTACAGTATAGAGTGCTTTAACGCCAATATTGGCGCCACGCAGGATGAGCATAAGTGAAAGCAGGATCATCACAGGGACACTGATTACCTGCCTTGGAAGGAGGATGCCGTATGTTGTGTGAACCCAGTTAAAGAGAGGTTCGAAAGCTTCTGTAAATGCGATGACATAAAATGCGATACTGATTGCCTGAGAGAGAAACAGGGCAAATCCGATTGTCGCGCCGATGTTCAGGCCAAATGACCGGGAGATAATGAAATATTCACCGCCTCCTTCAACACGTTTGTTTGTAGCCAGTTCAGAGATAGCCAGGGCGGTTGGGATGGTTACAAGGTGCCCAAGGATGATGATCAGGATTACCCCCCAGAAACCGAGTGTGCCAACAGCGAACCCAAACCTCAAAAAGAGAATAGCCCCCAGAATAGTTGCTACGGCTGTGAAGAATACCGGAGCAGTGCCGAATCCGTTCTCTTTTCCTTTTATCTTGACATCTGCCATGCGGTAATGGAATTGAGATACGAATGTACAAAAAAGAGAATCACAAAAAAAAACCGGCTATCATACTGACAACCGGCTTTGAGTGCACCAGACAACTTCATCATCTAATTAGCACGATCTTCCGCGTATATAAAGAACGTTCTGTTAGGAGGACCACCTGGCAGAGGCCCGACGGAAGACGATTTGAAGAGAAGTTTATTCAAAAATAGATGGAAACAGGAAAGATTCCATCGAAATTATACGAAGTGTACCTATTTCTCGATATCTGCAACCGTGAGCCGGTTAATATCAATTTATTTCGGTATTCTCCCAAAATATCTCCCAGGCTTCATCGAGACCAATAGCAACTGTCGTGCGGGATATATTTCGCTTACGTTTCAGAACCAATGTACCTCCCGGAGCTTCACGGATGGCCTGGCGACTAACTCTTGTGGAGTCTGTTTTGTCAAACACGACGATATTTTTACTTGACGTATATAGGGTGAATCTGTCATCCCGAAACCTGACCGCCTTTACGCTGGAAACAGTTGTATCCTGGTTGTCCAGCAGGACAATAATTTTTCGTGCATCAGGAATTCCATATCCTACATAATTGTTCGGATAGGGATAGAGAGAACCTGATTTATGCAGGATCTCCATAACCTTATTTGTTTTCAGGGTGCTGTCTCGTTGCAACATGCAGGCAATAATCCCGGTCACGATTGGCGCTGAGAAAGAGGTGCCCCATGGTGTGTAGGTAATCAGATCGGGTTTAACAAATGGAACATCCGGGTTCCCTATTCCACTGTAGCTGGCTTTGAATACTTTATCGGTAAAACGATCCGCACCTACTGCAATAACACCCGGAGCGTCGGCCGGAGCCCAGATGACCCGCCATGCGTACTCTCCGGTATTCCCGGCACTGTTGACGATGATCATCCCCTTTTCGGCCCATTTCTGACAAATCCGGGAGATCACGGTTGTTTGCCCATCCATTTGGTCAGATGAGTAGTTCTCCTCCTCCCTGGTGTATTCATTCCAAAAGCCGATCGACATATTGACCAGCCTTACGCCTAATGAGTCAAGGATCATAAAGGCGGTATCGATATACAACTCATCGTTCCGGCAATCTTCTTTGGCCCCGGCACCTCCCGCCGGTCTGATAAGATAAAAACTGGCATCCCGGGCGAAACTTCCGCCAAAAACAGTATCATCAGGATAGATCCCTGCAATGTATTTCAATACCTGGGTCCCATGGCTGTATCGAAACATACTTACCGGATGCAGGGGAATAAGATCTCTGATAATAACAATCTGGTTGTTCTTTCTCAGGTGAGCAAGAGCTGTGTCGGTACCGATCCCGGCGAAGCCGATATCAAGCACCCCGATTTTTACCCCTTTTCCTCTGAGACCCTGCTGAAAAAAGGCCTCTGCATGAACCATCTGCAATGATTCTACATAGCCTGTTTCATGTTGCTTCTCCTCTTCAGGGACACAACCAAAAATGGTCAGGACGAGGAATGAAATGAGTACCCGATAACTGTTTCTTGCCATTTGCCAGGCTGATCAATCTGCGAAATTACATGATTGGATTCTTTTCTGAAATAATATTCTACTAATCCCCCTCCCTGGTCGGTAAAAGTACTGCCAGATAAGGCAACCTGATTATTTTGTACATTTACTCCAGAATACCGATTTTATGGAGATACATACCGAATGGGTGCTTCTGGGGTTAGGGGTCTTGACAATCCTCTCTTACATTTTTGATTTGCTGGCAAAGAAAACAAAATTTCCGTCAGTCATCTTGTTGGTACTGATAGGGATTCTCTTTCGTCTGTATTCTGATGCCGAAGGGTTGACGTTTCCTGTTGTTGAGGATATCCTCCCTACCCTGGGTTCGATCGGCCTGATTCTCATCGTGCTGGAAGGGGCACTTGAACTCTCAACAGAACGGGAGAAAGTTGGACTTATCGTGCGTGCATTTTTTTCGTCGCTGATCGTCATGATTCTCACGATTACTGCATTAACGATCCTATTTCATTATGGGTTTCACATGGGGTTTTATATCAGCCTGATAAATGCAATTCCTCTCTCCATCATAAGCAGTGCTGTCGCGATTCCAAGTTCCATGGGATTTGCTCCAAAGAAACGCGAGTTCATCATCTATGAATCAAGTTTTTCTGACATTATAGGTATTATTCTGTTCAATCATGCATTGGCTAACCGAACATTCGAACCAGAGATCTTCTTCAACTTTGGCATTGAAGTCATCGTGGTGCTGGTAGTTACCATGGTTTGTTCTTTTCTTTTAATCAAACTGCTCAAGCGAATAGAACATAAGATAAAGTATTTCCTTCCGATTGCGGTGCTGATTATCCTTTATGCGCTGGGCAAAATGGTCCATGTCTCTTCCCTGATGATGGTTTTCTTCTTTGGATTATTCATGGCAAATAGCCGGACGCTCTTTCCACGCCCAATCAGAAAATATCTTGATCATAATCAGGTAGATGTCAATCTAAAGCAACTGCAACTGCTCACCGGCGAGTCCGCTTTTTTAATCCGTACTTTTTTCTTTTTGGTATTCGGGTTTACGATTGTGGTAAGTGAGATGGGAAATCCCTGGCTCTTTCTCTGGGGCACAGTCATCATCACGATTATCTTTATTATTCGGTTCGCCTATTTACGCATCTCATCAAGAGGTTCCATCATGCCGGAGGTCTTCATTGCTCCGCGTGGACTCATCAACATATTGTTGTTTCTGAGTATACCAGCATCCCTGTTGTCGGAAGTGATCAACCAGTATGTTTTGCTGATCGTTTTTATATTTTCTCTGTTCCTGATGATCTGGGGAGGAATATCATGGAAAAAACCAAAGAGTGGCAAGGAGATCATTGAGGAGGTAGGGGAGTTCTCATCAACACTTTAACCGGTTAACCCAGCCGGTCTCCTCCTTTCTTTCCGGTGAAAATCTTTTTGATATAGAGATAATCCAGGTAATAGAGAATCCTTACCGAAAAACTGTTGGTTTGAGGTGCGCTGAGGGTGGCTGCGAGATCATTAAAATACTCATGGTTCAATTTGTCGCCCATTGTCATGATATAGTTTTTCCAAACAACACTCAACTCGCTGCCCGGGGCAAAGTACCAAATGAACTGTAAATCGGCAGAGAATGCGTTGAAGTTGATATTGTGATTCTGCCAGTAGCTATTTGGCTTGAGATTACCATCAGGGTTCAGTGTATAATAATCCAGATAGTTGACCTGCGACCAATAGTGACGTACACGTAGCGAAAGAGAGATCTTCGGGTTGAAGATGTACCTGGCGTCCAGAATGTTGTTGACAGTTGAGACATCCCGTCGGCCGAAGAATATGGTTGGGTCTCCCAGTGAATCATAGGAGGTCTGAACCCAACCGAAATCATTTAGATCTTTCGAGACGCTTGAATTTAACGTTATCGTAAATCTGTCGCTGAACCTGATCCGGGGAACCAGGCCGATGTTCCACGAGAAATTTTTATTTTCGGGCTGGTTCGTAACCGAGATGCTGGTATGGATCCGGAATGGTTTTCTCAGGTCGGTGGCTACATTCCAGGTGAAGTCGTAGGAAAGCGGACGCTTATAGACGCATCCCCATACTCTGGGTTCATAAAAGTCATGAGATCCCAATGGGCTGAGACCGCCTTCCAGATAAACGGCCCAGAAACTTGTGAATTGAGTATAGTGGTTCAGCTCAAACCTCAAATCCATGAATTTATTTGGTGTGTTAAGCGTTGTGTAGAAGGTATAGAAGTATGTTTGGGTCCTGTTGATCTTCCAGAAGGGATCATATGTATTGTAAGCCAAGCTGACGTAGTTGAAATCTTCGTTGTTGTTGGTCAGAAAACCCATGTCGTTTGGATTGTATTTGTTATCCATGGCATCCCTGAAAACCTCGTACTGGAACTTTCCGCTGGGTTTTGAGACGGAGATACGGTACCTGTGGCCAAAGACCGGTTTGGCACCCATCTGATACGCCTGGCTCAAATTCAATCTTCCGAAAACGGCCAGGGTATTTCTCTTGTTGCAGATGCGGGCTTCGGTTCCCGTAACGTTTCCCGAGTACCTATCATCAGGAGTAAAGTAGTTGGTGTTGATCAAGGTCACATAGGAGTTATTCTTCAGGTTCTGGTCCACTACCATAACATTGTAGTTAGTAAATGGCTGGGTGGAGACCCGGCGCCTCGCTCCTGTAAGCGTATCCTCAATGGTAGCCCATGTGTTGGTGGTCATGGCATTGAAGAACCCAAGTCCTAATCCTCTCGAATTTCGGCCGGAGATCTTGGTTGAGTTAATTATCCGGGTCTCTTCAGGATTTTTATCCACCTTCTCGCTTGGACCAAGGCTGTCCCATGCAGCCCCAAAATTGCGTGGCAACTCCCCAACACGTCGTGTGTAAAAGATTTCACATTTGTCAAACAACTCTGTCCCCTCTGTGAAGAACTGGCGCTTCTCGTCGTACCTAATCTCAAATGGGGAGAGGTTCAGGATGATATCGTCTGACTGAACCTGCCCAAAATCGGGAATCAGCATCATGTCGAGGGTATAACTATCGTTGATGCCGAACTTCAGATCCATGCCACCCCGGAGGAGCCACAACCAACTGGGATTGTCAGGATTTTTTTCAACATAGCCTGTTATGTAAGGGGAGAAAGAGAGCCTCACCGGTGGGTCTACATTCGTGATACCTCTTACTTCTCCGTAGTAGTTAAAAAGTTCCCTCACCTTGTTGTCGACAAAACACCAGGTTGACCACTGCTGGTAACGTCTGGTATGCCTCCACATGTTGATGCCCCATACTTGTTCCTCGGCTTTCGGGAAGCGGAGAGCGGAGTAAGGGATCTTAACCTCTACAACCCATCCTTTATCCGTAATCCTGGCAGAGGATTCCCATACAGCATCCCAGTTTACATCTTGCCCTACAGGGGAGTATTTCGTATCACTTTGCAGATTACCCGGGCTGACCTTGAACTCGAACATGTTAAGGGCATCGTTGTATGGGAGGATATCAAATGAGATGTAATCGGTATTAAGTAGTTCAATCTGATCCCTGCGCCCAAGCTCTTTGCAGATGCTGTCGGGGTGCGGATCGAACATGATGGCACTTATGTATAAAGCCACATCATCGTAAGCAAATCTGACCTCACTCTCAAAGGGTGGTAAAATCCCGTTTCGGGGAGAGTATTCAACAAAATTGGTTGCTACCGGAAGAGTGCTCCAGAATGGTTCGTTTAGCTCGCCATCGATCTTCGGTGGTGTAGTGATCCGCTTTGCTTCAATAATTTTACGCGTTAAGGATACAGAGTCTAACCTGTTCTCTTTGAGGTTTGATGGCAGGGCGGCTATGGGAAGGGTGTTAAAAAAGAAGATCAGAATAACGGTTAGGAGGATTGATCTTTTCTCTGTCATATCATTTAGCAGGAGTAAAAAAAAGAAGCTGATGGAATTTCGGGGATTTTTTAAGGAGGGAAGTAAGATTAACTATTAACTAAAAATTGTTGGATTCATTAAACCAAAACCATCGATTCTCATCAGCTTCCGGAATCAAAAATAGACGCATACAATCATTTTAAAAAATATTTTGGATCAACAGTTCGGTTAGCTCGGCTTATTGCTGTTTCACCGGGATGTATCTTATCATGTCGTGAAAAACCTGATTTACAGATCAACAAGACCGTTTCATCGATAAATCGAAAACTGCCGAATCAATTTGAATCCGATCTTCCTATCTTTACAAATGATTTACCAGGTATGAGTAAACGATATATCATTCTGTTGCACATCTCATTCTGGATCCTGTTTGCCCTGGTTCCTGAGCTACCGATGATATTTCCCGATAAGAAATATCCTCTCTATTACTATTATTATACACTCTCCTCGCAACTCCTCAACGTGTTTAATTTCTACCTTGTTTACTTCCTGATCTCCATTGATTTCCTGAACACACGGAAGATCGTCACCAACCTTTTGAAGGTGCTCGGGGCAATCTCCTTTTTCATCTGCTTGCGGTTGATTATGATGGTGGTCGTCTACGTTTACTTGGCTGGATTTGATTACCAGGAGGTGACGGTACGGTTTTACAACATCGTTCTTGAAACCTATTATTCTATCTCCTTTACGCTGATGGCGCTGTTGATCAAATTTATGATTGACTGGTTTAATACACAGAAACAGAAAAGTGAACTTTTGGCCCGTACGAAAACTTCCGAACTGGCATTGCTCAGGACCCAGATCAATCCGCACTTCCTCTTCAACACGCTGAACAACCTGTATTCACTAGTTTATAAGAAATCGGATGAAGCTCCTTCCGTGGTCATGAAACTTTCCGACATCATGCGCTATATGCTCTATGATTCCAATAGTGATAAAGTTTTGCTGGAGAAGGAGATCGAGTACCTGGAGAGTTTTATCGAATTGAGTGAGCTCCGAATGAAAGAGGGCAGATTCGTGAAGTTTGATATAGAAGGTGCTATCCAGGCTAAAATGATCCCGCCAATGCTTCTGGTCCCCTTTGTTGAAAATGCCTTCAAGCACGGCCGGAAAAATTATAAATTACCTGGAATTACAATCAGCCTGGAGGTTTCGGAAAACCGACTGGATTTCGACATCCGGAATTACCTTCCCGCTGGTTCTCCGATGAATAAGGATAAACAGGGGGGAATTGGGCTTGATAATGTAAAGAAACGTTTGGATATGATCTATCCTGAGACCTATTCGCTGGATATTGAGCAGAACGGCGAGGAGTACCATGTCCATTTAATGATACTACGGTTATGAAAATCACATGTATTGCCATCGACGATGAGCCTCTGGCTCTCGAGGTGATTGAAGATTATATCCAGAAAATACCCTTCCTGCAATTGGTAAAAACCTTTGATAATGCATTGCAGGCAATGGATTTCCTGAGACAGCAGAAGATCGACCTGATGTTTCTCGACATCCAGATGGAAGAGCTTACTGGAATTCAGATGTTGAATATCCTGAAGCCAAAACCTGAAGTGATCTTCACCACTGCTTACGACAAGTTTGCTCTTCAGGGATATGAGTTAGACGTTACCGATTACCTGCTGAAACCAATCTCATTTGAGAGGTTTGTGAAAGCGGTGGATAAGGTGCATGAAAAGCTTTGCCGGCAGCTTAATGCGAAATGCCCTCCGGAAGAGGTCTCCATCTTCAATCCAAAGATCGAATACTTCTTCATCAAAAGCGGATTCAAGTTGCATAAGGTAGCCTTCGATGAGATTATGTATGTGGAAGGACAGGGAGATTACCTGAAGATTGTCACCCCCAAAGCCCGGATCATGACCCTTCAGACTTTCAAGGGTATTGAAGAGATCCTACCCCCGGCCAACTTCATCCGGGTTCATAAATCCTATATTGTCGCTATCGATAAAATCGAATCGATCGAAGGCAACATGATAAAGGTGACCGACAAACTCATCCCGGTTGGTGAGAGCTATAAGAAGAGCTTTCAGATGCTCCTTGAGAAGAAGAAAATCATGTAATCTTGTACGATTTCAGAAGTACCAATACCCTTAACATCAGGAGATGGTGAAAGATGTAACTGACATTTTACTATTGAGCTGACAGATGGCTTCACTTCGCTCGCAATGAAGCAGTCTCCGGGATTTTCGATGTTTCAATGGTTTTTCCGAACTTTGTCCAGATCAATTCTCACCCTCATGAAAATTCTCTTTACGATTCTAACGTGTCTGCTGACTTATGGAAGCATGTATGCGCAAACAGGCGATTATCCCTATACGCCTGTTAAATTCACAAATGTACACATTCAGGATGCATTCTGGACTCCCCGGCAGGATACCAATCGGATCGTTACCATCCCTTTCGCTTTTCAGAAATCGGAAGAGACCGGACGTTTGAAGAATTTCACTGTCGCCGGAGAGGTCAATGCTGGAATCATTCAAACTGGAAACTTCTGCAGCAAATACGGTTACGACGATTCAGATGTATATAAGATCATAGAAGGAGGAGCCTACTCCCTGGCCACCTATTCTGATCCGGCGCTGGAGGGTTTTCTTGACAATCTGATCTCCGATATCGCCTCAGCCCAGGAACCTGACGGTTATCTTTATACAATGGCTACCATAAACATTGATAAATCATGGGCTAGAGTCCGGTGGGAGAATGCCCGCTATAATGGAAGTCACGAGCTCTACAACATGGGACATTTGTACGAGGCTGCAGTGGCTTACCATGATGCCACCGGGAAACGGATCCTGCTGGATGTAGCAATCAGGAATGCCGATCTGCTATGCAATACCTTTGGCCCGGATAAAAAGCATATTGCTTCCGGTCACCAGGAGATCGAGATCGGTCTGGCAAAATTGTACCGTGTTACGGGAGAGAAGAGATACCTGGACCTGGCGAAATTCTTCCTTGACCAAAGAGGAAAAGGGGAGAAGAGCGGAAGTACTTACACCCAGGACCACCTCCCGGTGATCGATCAAGCAGAGGCTGTGGGCCATGCTGTGAGGGCTACCTACATGTACTCTGCCATGGCAGATATCGCGGCCCTGACAAGTGATTCTGCTTACATCAGGGCCATCGACAGGATTTGGAACGATGTTGTCTCGGGGAAGATTTATATCACCGGCGGCATCGGTTCCAGATCATCAGGAGAAGCCTATGGTGACAAATATGAACTGCCTAATCTCACGGCCTACAACGAAACTTGTGCGGCCATTGCCAATGTATTCTGGAACTATCGGATGTTTTTACTGCATGGCGAAAGCAAATACATCGATGTGCTTGAACGGACCTTATATAACGGCCTTATCTCGGGAGTGTCACTGAACGGTACTACTTTCTTTTATCCGAATCCACTTGAATCGGTAGGGGACTACGCCCGCTCCGAATGGTTTGGATGCTCCTGTTGTCCCTCCAACATCTCCCGGTTTATCCCTTCTGTTTCGGGATACATTTACGCCACTCGTGCCGACACCCTGTTCGTGAACCTTTATATGGGTAATGAAGGGAATATCCAGATAGCCGGACAGAATATCACCATTGTTCAAACCACTCAATATCCCTGGCAGGGAGAGGTCAACATAACGATTGATCCGGAGAAACCGATTCTTATGACCCTTGCTCTCCGGATCCCCGGTTGGGCCAGGAATGAAGTACTGCCCGGCGGAATGTATCATTTTGCTGAATTTTCAGACGCTTCTCCATCACTGGATATAAACGGAAAATTGAGGCAGCTGAAGATACATAACGGGTATATTACCATTACCAACAATTGGCATCATGGCGATCAGGTTCATCTCTCTCTCCCGATGCCGGTAAGAAAAGTAATCGCCAGTAACCAGATTGAGGAGGATCGGGACAAAGTCGCCCTAACACGAGGCCCAATCGTTTTTTGTGCAGAAGGTATAGATAATAACGGGGATGTGAAAGACCTTGTCGTCTCCTTGAAAACTCCTTTTACATATACATTTGACCCAGACATCCTGAACGGGGTCGGAACCCTGATCGGACAGGTTGGCAAACTCCGGGGAGACGGATTTAACCAACCCGTTGCACTTCGACCCTCTACCCTGACACTTCGACCCTATTACTCCTGGTGTAACCGGGGAACGGGTGCCATGAATGTATGGTTTTATAATGACCGTTATGTTTTCCCTCCCCTAATGGAACCTCCCGGCACCCTGTTTCTCGATTCAACTGCAGTAAGGATGAAGCAATATGAAAGGCAAGAGATTTTCTATACCAGCGGTGATGATTTGCCCAATAAGGATGCGAATCACTATGATGGATCTCCGGTTGTGCTGACTGGAACGACCTCGCTTACAGCAGTGGCGGTGAACGGGAGTAACAGGGCAAGCAATCTTGTCTACGGAACCTTCAAACAGGTCTTACTATCCCCTTCCATAACAGCCAGAGATGTATCGCCCGGACTTCGCTGCAAGTATTATGAAGGTCGGTACAGAAACCTTCCGGGTTTCGACACCCTCGTCCCGGTCAAGACTGTGATAGTGCCCGATATCGATGCTTATACGGCTCGAGATACAGCTGATGCCTACGCACTTGAGTTTGAAGGTTATGTCGAAATTCCTGAAGGAGGCATCTATACCTTTTATATCCGCTCTGATGATGGGGGTCGCATTTCGATTGACGGCCATCAAGTTGCGATCAATGATGGCCTTCACGAAATCATGGAAGTACCGGGACAGGTAGCATTGGAACAAGGCCTTCACCCTATCAATGTACAGTTTTTCGATTACGGGGGAGATGAGGGGCTGGAGGTGCTGGTTGAAGGTCCGGAAATGGAGAAGCACCGGGTGCCGGCATGGTGGTATAAAAATTAATGCACAAGAATGAGCAAAAATGACGAATGACATGAATTCAAACATTCGTCATTCATGTCATTCGTCGTTGAAAAAATCCCAAATCGCAATTATTGCCTGCGAGTGGCAGTCCGACGGAAACCCTTTACCGCCGGGTATCTTGATCCTCTATTGAGGTGGTTCTTCCGGAAGTGGTTCTGCCGGAGGTGGTTCTGATGTAACGGCACGCTCTTTTTCTGCTTCTTTTTGATTCAGTACCGTCTGATAGATTGTAGCGAAGGAAGCACTGATCCAGATAGCTGCCGGGATGATTCCGATGATAAGACAAAGAAACCCGCCAATAGCAATGAAGAAACTTATGATCCCCATACCGAAGATGGTCCAGCCATATCCTTTTGTCATTCTCCAACTCTCTTCCACGGCAGCAATGGCATCCATGTTTTTATCCATTACAAGGTAGGGGATAAAAGCGAGTCGGCAAGCGACAATGATCCCGGGAATAATTAGGGCCAGGAAACCAATAGCGATGAGTGCAGTCATCAGCAGGTAGGCCAGGATGATGTTGAGATAGTAATCAAATCCCCGGAGGATATTCTTGATGTCAACATTCTCCCGCCTTACTCCCTGAAGGAAAAGATAATCTGAAGCGAAATTAAATATCGGGTAAACAAGGAAAATATATCCAATTCCCAGGATTCTCATTAGGATGGCTCCGGCTGTATGTTGATCTGCACTCAGTTGGACCAGCCAGAGGGGAGTGGATACCAGCCAAAGTACGAGAAGCAATAAAAAGAAATTCAGAAAATAATCTTTCATAATCTCCCATCCGTAACTAAAACTTGATGAGAGGGAAGGAACTAATGCGTGATGTGTGATTTTTTCCATGGTTGTATATATTGATGAAGCAGCAAATGTATATCGACCAGGACTGGTTTCCTTCCTACTTTAGTCGGAAATGCAAAAATCACTACCTTAGTCGGGGTTGAAACTAAAGTCGTATCCTTACTTTTGGGAAATTCTTTATCTTCGATGTTGTGAAAGAGATCTTTTTTTCAATTGACTTTATTCTGTGCCTCGCTGTTTCCATCATGGGAATACTGATTACAATTGAACTAAGAAAGAAAACCGGTCAGCACTATCTTTCCAGCCTGCTTTTCTACCTGGTCTTTCTGTCAGCTTATGGGTTGTATGGCATCTGGGGACAGCAATTTTTATTCTATGTCCTTACACCGGTTGAGAGCTCTGTGTTGATGGGAAAGATCTCCCTGTTTCTTTCCTTTCTTGGTGTTCCATTTCTGGTCACCGCTTGGTTTATGCTTTTGAAATTGACACTCGATATCCGGTTCAAAAAGATACCAACCTATTGGATCATAGCTTTCTTCCTGATAAACGTATCCTGTATCATCCTCTCGTGGATCTTTCTGAGGGTCTTTTCAGCGGATTCCATCATCACCGATAGCAGCAGGATATTTTTTACCTCATTTTCCTTTATATATTTCCTGATCGCCGGCTTGATTCTGATCTTCTCCCGCTCTATCACAAATGTATATAAAGAAGGATCCTCGATCACAATTCTGGGCTGGTTACTAATTGGGTCAGGGTTATTGATTAGTATTCCTTCCCTCTTTTCAGGGAAGTTTTACATCCTGGATCTTTTTGTGACCCTGCTTTTTTTCCTTGGAATGATTGTCCCGGTGGTTTTCCTGAAGCTGTCGCCCCTGCTATCAGAAAAAGTGGAACTTAAATCGGACGGGATGCCTGGACTTACAGGATATGAAGCCTTCTGCAAACAGTATGAAATATCACCAAGAGAGACAGAGATCATCATGGAGCTTTGTCAGGGGAGACCCAACCGGGAAATCGCTGACAAACTCTTCATTACTTTGCAAACCGTTAAGGACCACCTCTACCGGATTTTTATTAAAACCGATGTGAAGAGTAGGGTTCAACTGGTAAACCTTGTGAGGAGTTTTGATCTTGATGTACAAAAGAAATAGAGACTGTATTATTTCTCTTCATGCTCAACGAACTTCTCTTCCCCAGGAATCAGCATCGCCAGCAATCCAAACCCAATCACAAAAAACACTACAATTCCCAGAACGGAATTCCGCATGCTGCCTGTAATAGCTTCGATGGCGCCGAAAGCAAAAGTTCCGGCAACGATTGCCAGTTTTTCGGTTACATCATAAAAGCTAAAGAAGGAGGTATGGTCATTGGTTTTTGGGATCATCTTGGAATAAGTAGAACGGGCCAGTGACTGGGATCCCCCCATGACAAGTCCCACAAAAAAAGCCACAATCATAAAACCTATGGCATCCGTGATGAACCAGGCGCCCAGGCAGATCAAAATCCAACAAAAAACAGAGATCAGTAGGGCTTTAAGGTTGTTGAGTTTTGAGGAGATCCAGGCAAACAGATAGGCTCCAGCCATCCCCACCAATTGGATCAATAAGATGGTTGAGATCAGGATCTCTTCCGAAAGGCCAAGTTCCTTCTCCCCATAAGTGGCAGCCATGAACATCACTGTGAGCAATCCCATGGTGATGAAGAAGAAGCCAACCAGGTAGATGGTCATGTGCCGGCTCTTCCTCACAATACGAAATACCTTTACCAACTCCAGGTACCCTTTGGTGATAACCCGCTCTCCGTGAAGTCGCTGTGGGAGTGTGTATTTCGGTAGCCGTAAGAAGGTGATCTGAGAGAATCCTATCCACCACAGGAATACGGTTAGAAAAGCGATGCGAGCTGGTATGGTGGGGTTGGTTATTCCAAAGAGGTTGGGAAAGAGGATAATCACCAGGTTGATGACAAGCAGGACCACCCCTCCAAGATATCCGAGTGAATATCCACGGGCTGAAATACGATCCTGATCCTTAGGTTCCGCGATCACCGGCAGAAATGAGTTGTAAAATACCAGGCTTCCCCCATAACCAAGCGTTCCCAAGGCAAAGAAGATGATTCCGAATTCCACGTTATCACCGGTAAAAAAAAAGAGCATCCCGCAGGAGAGGGCTCCGAGCCAGGTGAAGAATTTCATGAAGGCTTTTCGTCTGCCGGTATAATCGGCCATCGCCGAAAAGAGAGGGGAAAAGAGAGCAAACAGCAGATAGGCTCCGGCAATGGCCCACGAGTATAGTACGGTATTGATCACCTCCAGGCCGAAAAAATCGACCGTAAAGGCATCATTATGTTTCGTTACCTGGTTATAATAAATAGGAAAAATGGCTGATGCAATGGTCAATTGGTAAACCGAATTGGCCCAATCGTACATGACCCAACCAAAGATGGCTCGCTTATCTCCTTTGATTATCTTTCTGATGCCTGCAGTGCTTCCCAAATTTATACCTGATTGAGATATTCTGATTCTTTTTTACCCCTGGCAAATGTATGTAAATTTGATTGGGGATTCTCATTTTTACATTGGGATGATATTGGTGGAGGGGTTATATAACCTATTGATTTTATTCCTATTTTTGTCCTCGAAACCAGAACCCTTAACTACCTTCTTATGAAGCACTTTTTCCTTTCCCTGGCTATGCTGTGCATAGTTATTAGCACTATGGCCAAGCCGGTATCACAGGCTGAAGCCGAGCAAATCGCCATTGCGTTTTATATTCATAACGCACCGGTATCCATTACGGATTATACCATCGAAAACGCATGGACAACTCAGCAGGTCGATCTTGTAACGATCTATACTTTCACCTTCAATTCAGGTGGATTTGTCCTCGTGGCTGCCGACGATGCATCGATCCCAATTCTTGGATATTCGTTTGAAAATAACTTGCCGGAAGAGATCTCCAATCCGGCAACCAAAGAATGGCTGGAAGGATACAGCGAAGAGATCAGTAAAATTATCCAAGCCCAACTTAGTAACCGTGAGACCATCGAATCATGGAATAAGATCCGAAGCGGCAATTTTCCAGCTCCTACCAGGGATGTCAACCCGTTGCTGATGACTACCTGGGATCAGGGATGCTATTACAATGAACTTTGTCCCTACGATGCAGCAGGGGCCTGTCAGCATGTATACACGGGGTGTGTTGCCACTGCAATGGCCCAGATCATGAAGTACCATAATTTCCCGCCACAGGGGATGGGATCCCATACTTACACCTGCGGTACCTATGGCCCGCAAACTGCTAACTTCGGGAATACAACCTACAACTGGGCTTCTATGCCAAACAATGTGGGTAGCAGTAACATCCCTACAGCAACGATCATGTATCATGCCGGGGTTTCTGTCGATATGATGTACAGCCCAAGCGGCTCCGGAGCATATAGCGAGAATGTGCCGGGGGCTCTCCTCGATTACTTTAACTACCATCCTGATGTGACCATTGAATACAAAGATGACTACCCCAATATGAACGATTTTAAAGAGCTGTTACGGGATGACCTGGATAACTCCTTACCTATCTATTATAGTGGGAGTAACCCCAGTGTTGGACACGCTTTCGTGTGCGACGGGTATCGACTGAGCGACGATAAGTTTCATTTCAACTGGGGCTGGTCTGGTTCCGCGAATGGCTGGTATGCCATTGGAGCGCTCAATCCGGGAGGAAATACATTCAACCTGAACAATGCCGTCGTTTTGCATATCAAACCATATAATCCCAATCTGATCGTCAGAATCTCACATCCGGTAAACTATGCCGTTATAGGAGTAGGTTATACTATTGATATCGACGCAGTTACAGAAAGAGGGACTCCCAACCTGATGAAGATCTTCATTGATAACAACGAAATGGCTTCCGGGACGGAAACTTCACTATCCTATACATGGAACACTACTTCTGCCGACCTTGGATCACATGAGGTAAGGGCATATTCCTTCACAGATACCGATACAGTCTATTATAAGATCATCCTGAATGTGGCCGAATGGATCTCCCAGGCGAGTGGTTTTACCGCTGAAAGAGGGATCAATTATATGTCGGCAGTCGACTCAAACGTCGTATGGGCTGCCGGGTATGATGTCTCCAATCCAACAGGCGCCTGCCAGGATTTCTCACGTACCATTGATGGAGGAGACACCTGGACTCCCGGCTTGATCAATGACTGCCAGGGCCTTGCTTCAGCGATGATATATGGTATGGATGATGATAAAGCATGGGTTCCGATGTATCGTGTTTCGGGAAGCAAACCACAAGGGATCTATACCACTGACGACGGTGGAGTTACCTGGACACGTCAGACTTCTGCATCCTATAGCAACTCTGCCTCTTTTCCCAATGTGGTCCATTTTTTCAACGAAACCGATGGGTGGTGCATGGGAGACCCTATCAATGGCGAATATGAGATTTATACCACAACCAACGGAGGGTCCACTTGGATACAGGTACCGGGAGCCAATATCCCTAACCCATTAGGAGGAGAATTCGGGGTTGTTGGATACTACTCTGCGGTGAATGATACAGTTTGGTTCGGTACCAACAAAGGCCGGGTATATAAGTCGGCTGATAAGGGATTGAACTGGACTGTTTCAGTCGTTCAACCGTTAAATGGAAAGTATATCAAACCTAGCTTCAGAACCGGGATGCATGGATTGGTGCAGGATAAAGACGCCGGAACAACTGGAACCATTTGCGAAACGTTCGACGGAGGAACGACCTGGGCGCTGGTTACCCTCACCGGGCCAATCTATCCTTCCGACTTGACCTATGTTCCGGGAACTGAAAACACCTGGGTCAGCACGGGATCTCAGGGAAGTAACGGCAGCTCCTATAGTTTTGACGGAGGCCATACATGGGCCGACTTTGCCGGAACTCAGGGGTCACAGTACATGAATATGACCTGGGTAAATAACCACTGTGGATGGGCTGGTGGAGTGAATGCCAGTGCCACCGAAAATGGTGTTTATAAATACATCGGAGTGCTCCTGCCCCCATTGCCTTCGCCATACAACTTACAGGCCGACGTGATCGGTTACGATGCACACCTCACCTGGGAAGCCCCTTTGAGTGACGCACCCTCATTCACACTGATAGGTTATAATATCTATCGTGATGGCATCCGGCTCAACACCAACCCTATTTCAGAACTCTTCTTTGATGACCTTTTGGATCTTCCGGGAGAATACATCTATTGCGTAAAAGCTCAGTATGACATTGGCGAATCCAATGCCGATTGTATCACGGTGGAGGTGGCTGTAGCACTGAATGAACAAACCGGATCCAGGCTGCTGATCAGCCCCAACCCGGCTCACGATTACATGGTAGTCCGGTCAGATACGCCAATCGATGAAATCCGAATTTTTGACCTCCGGGGGAAAGAAGTATACAGGAAAGATGGAATGAATAAACAGGTAACGTTCGATATAACAGGATTGGCATCCGGGTACTACACCCTCACCGCCATCAACGGGAATAAGGTCACAACAGCGAAACTCATAATACACTAGAATCGCAGTTCGCTGTCATCATTTCGAGCGAAGCGAAGCAACGCTAACTCGCTACTTCCTTCCTTCCCCTTGTCGCTGCTGCTGCATTTTAGCACGTTGCTCTTCAAGAAGCTTCTGCACCTCTTTTACTTCGCTTTCTGTCAGAACCTTTTTTAAATCCTTTTCCAGGGTGTTTTTAGCAGCCTCCCGGCCGGTCTGGTCCTGCTTTTGCCT
The DNA here is from genome assembly GCA_964449285.1 of uncultured Prolixibacteraceae bacterium. Classification (GTDB taxonomy): domain Bacteria; phylum Bacteroidota; class Bacteroidia; order Bacteroidales; family FEN-979; genus QYOJ01. The sequence goes on along the minus strand of CAYUZX010000031.1, from coordinate 12,562 downwards.
GGCCTCAATGGTAGCTTTGTAATAGCTGGTGAAGAGAGGAGTGATGGCTTCTTGCTTCTGCTTTGCCAGCTTCATATTTTCGGCCAGATAGGTGACTGTTGATTTGGCCCGCTCTTCGGGGTTGGGCATTCGCGGCCGTTGACCCTGTGCAAAGAGGTTGATGGATAACAGCACGCTTATCGCCAGAACAAATGTTGTTTTCATGTGATGATGAGTTGATGAGTTGATGAGTTGATGGTTTTGATTCTTTTTCTCGAAGAAGGTTTAATCATACATCTTTTTCATTGTCACATGTAAAATTTTTAAGGAGAGGGAAGCTGGAAATAGCCGTAATAAAAGAAAGTAGTTGAACCGGTTTTTCCATCCGGGGACGCAAACTGTTTTTCTGCCAAGTTGCTTGATGGCATATTCAGCAACTCTAATTGGTCCCATCGGGTTTACTTTTTTTCTAGTCCTCTCCGGGGTGTTGGCCTGGTAAGTTGGCGTGGACGTGAGGCCGGCACAACACACGGTGACATCAATATTGAGGGGTTTGAATTCTGTTGCAAGCGATTCGGCCAATCTGATCAGAAATCCTTTGGTGGCAGCATAAGGAGCCACAAGCGGAGGTCCCAGGAGTCCGGCCAGGGAGGAGATAAGTAAAATTCCTCCGGGTTTGTTTTGCTTATTCAATCGACTTACCAGCCCATGAATTAGCTGTATCGGGGTACGGTTATTCACTCCGATATATCTGTCAAGCTCCTCTTTTTGACTTGATAAAAAGGGCTTTACTTTGCTATAGGCAGCTACATAGATCAATAATCTGCAATCAAGGTCTGCAGTTGACTCAAGTATAAAATCTGATGCTTCCTGTACTCCCAGATCAATGTGGATCTGACGAACAACCACCTTCGTCTCTGCCTGGATTTTATCAGCCAACTGTTGCATGTCTTCCAGATTGTTGTCAGCCATCACGATATTTACCCCACGTTGAGCAAGAAATGTCGTAAAGCCGGCACCAATCCCCTTGGCTGCCCCAGCAATAAGAACCCAATTGCCATACTGTTCCTTCAACCGATTCATTTTATTCCTATTTTTGCCCGAAACCTTAGTCGCAAAAGTAGTCAGAATAATCAATCTCTTTCCAACATGAGAAAACTCCTGTTTCTGTTTCTGTCAATCATCAAATCCTGGCAAAAGATGATACGGAGAGTAACTGGGAAGTTGGAATCCGATATTCATGCCGAACGGATCGTTTCCGGAAGAGCCTGGGAAGAGTTCTGTGACAATTTGAAAGCTGCCGGAGCATCTCTGATGTACCCAGGGACACCTCGTGATGCATTCGATCAAGCTGAAGGAGTAAGGTACCTTTCCCGACTCACACAGGCAGGCCTGGAAGCTTTTGTTGAATTTAACGATCCGGCGTTTCCCATTCTGCGCCGGATGGTCCATGAAACGATTAAGATGGGTGCAGATAATCCTGACAACTACTATTTTAACGCCCAGATCGACGGGCGCAACTATGAATACAGGATCACTGGCAAACGGAATAGTGTTCACTATTTCGGGCTCTTTACCCAGAATGGCGACTATGGCTCTACTGGTGGATTGGCGCCATGCGGCCAGCTGGATCATAATGAGATCGAATATGAACCGGACGGAAGTTTTGAAGTGATCCTGAGCAAGGAACGGAAAGGAAAGAACTGGCTGAAGATCGAAGAGGAAACAGGACTGGTAATTGTTCGGCAAACTTTTTTTAATCGGTTTGAAGAGGTGGCAGCCGAGTTTCATATTAAAAACCTCGATGGGCGTCAAGCGCCCGATCCCATTACTCCGGCCATGGTGGATGAAGGCCTCAGGATGGCCGGCATGTTTGTTGGTGGAGCTTCTCTGATTTTCGCCCGTTGGGCCAACGGTTTCCAAAAGCATACAAATAAGCTTCCGCTATTTGATCCTTCAACTAGCAATGCTGCCGGTGGAGATCCGAACATCATCTATTATCATAGCCATTGGAAGCTTGATCCGGGGCAGGCGCTTGTGATTGAAGTGAAACCTCCTGCATGTGACTCCTGGAATTTTCAACTTAACAACTACTGGATGGAATCTTTGGATTACCGTTATTTTAATATCTGCATTAACAAAGCCACGGCAACATACGAATCAGATGGACGTGTGAAGGTGATCGTAGCTCATACTGATCCTGGACTTCCCAATTGGATCAACACCTGTGGCCATTACCAGGGAACGATGTGCTGGCGCTGGTATAGGCTGAAGGAGGGGGAGGAGAAAGTGGACCCCATCTGTAAATTAATGACGAATAACGAATGACGAATTTAGCATTTCTGTATTTTCTTATTTCCATATAACCAATGACCAACTCCTCTAACTTCCTGCCCCAACCTCTGTGGTATAAAACCCTGAATAATAGTTGGGCTTTCACTTACTCTTTGGGAACGAAAATTAAACTTGACAAGGATGACCTGATCAAACGGGCCAAAAAAGTTACTGGCTTGAATGATCTTGGTGCTGATTTCTGGGATGAACCATTAGACCGGATGCTTGTCTCAATGAACGAAGAAGCGAAGCTGAATCCAGTAGGCCGTTATATTTCGCGGGAGAGGCTGGTAAACCTCCTCAGTATTCGCTTGAGGGCCACGGAATATTTTAATAGGTTCCCCGAGATACTGGAACAACAGCTCTATCCTGCCTGGATCATTGTAGGATTACAACGAACAGGCACAACCAAGCTTCAGCGCTTGCTATCCGCCGATCCCGATCACCGGGTCCTCCCAAGTTGGGAAGCAATAAACCCCGTGCCCATATCCAGGATTCAGCATCCAGAATCCGGTATCGGGCATCGGACATCCGGTAGCCGGCATCCGTCATCTGAGGATAAGCGTATCCGCATCGCCCGCACCTCAGTTCGTGCTGTAAAACTCATTTCCCCAGGCTTTTTCGCTGTTCATCCACTTGATCCCTTGCTGCCAGAAGAGGACGTTTTGTTGCTGGATATTAGTTTTCTAAGTACAACGACTGAAGCCATGATGGACGTTTCCTCTTATGCCTCATGGCTTGAATCGATTGATCAAACTCCTGCATATGCTTACTATGTCAAGTTGTTGAAGCTTCTTCAATGGCTTCGCCCGGGTAAACGGTGGGTCCTGAAAAGCCCCCACCATCTGGAATTTCCACATCTGATTTCGAGGCAGATGCCCGATGCTAAATTCATCTGGTCTCATCGCACGATTTATGAGTCGATCCCATCTTTCTTCAGCATGCTGACCTATAACCATATGATTTTTAGCGATGAAGCAAGCCCGAATCGGATTGCTGAGAGGTGGATAAGGAAGACCGGTTATTCTCTTGGAAAGGCCATTGAATTCAGACAGCAAGGCGATAATGATAACATATTTGTTGATGTCTCTTACCAGGATCTTGTGACGGATAGCATGAAAGAGATGCAGAAGATCTACCGACTGGACGGCGGACTCTCTTCACAACTGAGAGAGCTTTTTGTCCATCATGAAAAGGAACACCCACCTCAGAAACACGGCGTACATCGCTATGATCTAGCTGATTTTGGCATGACAAGAGCGGATATCGATCGCCACACCTCCCACTATCAACAATTTTCTTCAGCTATCTATGACAGAGCCACATAAAAAAAAGTACGACAACGCAGCCATGGCTGTGGTTACCGGGATTCGGGATCTATTCAAAAAAAGAGAGGCGTGCGGCGAACTGATGGATACTGACCGCCTCGACGGGAAGACCGTTTTCATCGACGGATCCAGTTCAGGACTGGGATTTGCTATCGCCGTCGACGTGGCAAAACGTGGTGCAAAAGTGATCATGGCTTGCCGAAGCGGCATCCAGGAGAAAGGGGAGAAAGTAAAAATGCTATCAGGTAACCCCGACGTCCATATGCTCCACGTCGATTTAGCAGATATATCCTCCATCCGGAATCTGGTATCCGGCATCAGCCAACTATCCATACTTCCCGATATTTACATTCTGAACGCCGGCATCGTCCCCAAAAAATCCCGCAAAACCCCTCAGGGGATAGAAGAGATGTTCATGGTGAACTACTTCGCGAAGTTTGTGTTCATTCGATTACTGATAGACCATGGATTGATGCCGGTATCCCGGATCATTTTTGTCACTTCCGAATCTCATCGAAATCCTGAGAAATTTGATTGGGAAGGATTTGGGAAATATAAGGAGTACGGGATCAAGCAGTCGATGGAGTTGTATGGCTACTATAAACTCTTGCTGGTCACTTTTTCCCGCGAACTCTCAAAAAGGCTCAATCCCAACGGACAAACCAATACGTCAGTCTTCGCCATGTGCCCGGGGCCGGTGAACTCCAACATTGCTCGCGAAGCACCCAAGATATTTCAACCACTATTGAAAGTGATCTTTGCACTCTTTTTCAAATCTCCGAAAGAAGCAGCGAAGCCAGTTGTTTACCTCGCTTCTTCCCCTGATGTAGAAGCTAAACCTTTTGATTATCTCTTCCTGATGTCACAGCAGGAGATTGATCTCAAAGCATCTGATCCGGAGAATGGCAAACAACTTTGGGAACGATCGGAAGAACTATACAATGGTTTTCTTCGTTGGAATTAGACGAAACTAAACCACAATAGGCACATTGAACACATTAGTAATACTATTGTGCCCTATCGTGCCTATGGAGTGAAAAAAATGTTGACCGCAAGTTTTCTTGCCCCGGTTTGTCCAAATAGAAACACTTTGTCAAACCAAACAAACCAAATTTATGAAAAAACTCATTTTAATCACAGGAATGGTCATAGGAATGACGTTCCTGGTAAGCTCAGTAAATTCTCAAACAACGCAGAGCTCTGAAAAAGCACCTAAGGTCCAGACAACACAAACTAGCCAACCTGCCACCGGCAACTTTGTCGACAAAAATGGCGACGGTATTTGCGACAACCATCAGACCCGTGGCAAACAGGCAAACTGCGCCAAATTTATTGATAAGAATGGCGATGGAGTATGTGACAATTGCAAAGGAAACGGAAACTGTGGTCAGGGGAACTGTTGCGGAAAAGGCATGAAGAAAGGTGACTGCCCAAATATGAACAAAGGAAACTGTTGCGGAAAAGGAATGGGACATCAGCACCGTAATGGTCAAAATAACTGCCCGAAAATCACTCCCACTCAGCCGGAAAAGAAATAATCAATTCAACGTAATCACGAAAATACAGGTAGTTAAAATTATTTTCACCATTTCACCATTTACTATCCTTGTATCTTCGTGATCTAGCTTGCTTTTATGACCGACCGGCAATTTCTTCAGGGCATTATCAACCATGACCAGGCCACATTCAAGTTGCTGGTGGAAAATCACCAGCAACTTGTTATCCGAACCTGTTACTCGCTGGTACATGACCTGGAGGATGCCCGGGATCTGGCACAAGAGGTGTTCATTGAAATCCTGAAATCAGCGTCATCCTTCCGTGGAAATGCCAAACTCTCTTCCTGGATTTACAGGATTGCAGTCAACAAATCGTTGAACCACCTGAAGAGAGCAAAGAGAAGAGAGGCATTCACTCTTTTCTCCTTTCAGGATCGCAGGGGAGGGGAAAAAGGAGAGCAGATCACCGATCGAAATTCATATCATGGCGGGGATGTTGCAATGGAAGAGAAGGAGCTGAAAGAGGTTTTGCATGCAGCCATCAACCGGTTGCCTGTGAACCAAAAGATTGCGTTCACACTGCATAACTATGAGGAGCTGCCTTATAAAGAGATTGCCGAAGTGATGAATGTCTCTCTTTCGTCTGTTGAGTCATTGATTCACCGGGCAAAGCTTAACCTGCAAAAACGATTGAGTTATTATTATCATTTAAACCTGAGATAGTATGGACCATCAAAACCATGAAAGGGTTCAAAAAACCCTGGATTTCATTCAAATAGACCGGAACCTCCCTGAGGATCCCTGGTTTTATTCCCGCCTGACAGCGCGAATGGAACAAGCGTCCGATCAATCCTTTAAACGAGGATGGGCAGGGATGGTGGTTTTTCGTCTAAGACCCATCCTGGCGGTGATGGTGTTGGTAATAGGGATAACCGGCGGAATTGCATTGGGTAGGGTGCTTAGTTCCCCAGTCGTTTTTCAGGGACAAACAGGTGCCGGATTCATTGCCGAAGAAGATGCTACAACCGTTATCTTCAGGGAACTTAGTGGTTCTTTTAATGAACAGATATTATTAATGAAATAGGAGGTGATATGAATTTTTTCATCAGAAATAGAGTGGTTATCTGGATCCTTGTTGGATTGCTGATCATCACACTTTCAATTCTGGGCTCAATGATATACCATACATGGGCTGAGCCAGAAGAAAGTAACGACCCATCTGTTTGCTCCTCATCCTGCCAGATGCTATCTGGTGAATTGGAGCTGGATCCGGCTCAGCAAGAACAGATGGATGAAATTTTGATTCACTTCAGGGATTCCTCTGCTGCTCTGGTTGCCGAACTGCGTCGGACCAGGTTTACCCTGATGGAAGAGCTGCAGAGTGATACCCCCGACACATTGCATATCTTGCAATTGTCAGAAGAGCTCGGCGCTACACAGACCCGCATGACCATCCTGGCAGCAAGCCAGTACATGCGAATTCGGTCCATCTGTAATCCTGATCAACAGCAAGCGCTCTCAAATGTCTATTGCGACTTGTTTGGGTGTCCGCGCATTGGAATGGGACAGGATCAAGGGCAAGGGCAACACCGCCATCGCAACGGGAAAGCCTGGGATTAAATGCTTTACTCCCCAGGCTATACATTTACTAAATAATTAGCTACACTTACGAGCTAAATGCATACACCCCCTATTCTTGTATTTTTTACACATGTAGTCAAAACCATTATCAACATTGGGATACGTAAGATGTTATATATGAAACCATAATTTGTTCGTCCTCAGATTCAATACGTTACTATAGAGAAAATTTTGAAATTTAATAAAGGTTTGTTATATTTGTCTGATCAAAAACCTATAAAAGATGAAAAATCTTCAATTTTTGTTATTACTGGGAGTCATCCTTGTTATGGCCAACTGTAGAAAACCAGAAGAAAAGGGCACTCAGCAACCCCCTTCTTTACCAGAAGTAAATATCCCGGCTGGCTTTGACTGGAAAATGGCTCATCCGGTTAATTTCCATATCACTGGAACCCAGAACCAGGTGATCA
>CAYUZX010000031.1:0-5274 GCA_964449285.1 uncultured Prolixibacteraceae bacterium | reverse complement strand
GACAGTGACGGAGACGGAGTAGCAGATGAAGACGATGACTATCCACTGGATGATACCCGCGCATTTGATAACTATTACCCCGTTGCCGGCACAGGTACCCTGGCATTTGAAGACCTCTGGCCCTGGTGGGGCGATTATGACTTCAACGACCTGATCCTGGACTATCGGTTTAAGACCGTTACCAATTACGACAACGAAGTAGTTGAAGTAATCGGAACCTTTACAGTTCGCGCAAATGGAGCTAAAATGCACAATGGGTTCGGATTTGCATTACCCGATGCCGATGCCACAATTGCATCCAATATAGTTGTTACGGGTTATTCCCTTACGCAAGGGATCATCACGATCGATGGAACCAGCCACTTTGAGTCGGGACACACATATCCCGTTGTCATCGCCTTCGATGATACATGGGACCTGATGGAAGGAATTTACAATACAGTTCCCGGTGGCGCTTACACTCCTCCTGTTTCGATTGATATCACGATGACAGTGACCGGCGGTGGTCCGTTCGAAGAATCAGACTTCGCCCTGGATACCTGGAATCCATTCCTCTTTATTGACCTCACCCGTGGACGGGAAGTTCATCTAATCGATTATTTACCGACCGCCCTGATGGATCCTGATTATTTCGGACAGGGAGATGATGCAAGCGATCCTGGAACAGATACCTATTATCATACAATTACAGGATTCCCCTGGGGGATGGATTTCCCGGTTGCTTATGAATATACCTGCGAATACAGGGAACCCTCCATTGCTTACCTCCATTTTATCGAATGGATACAATCAGGAGGGACTTTATTTACCGACTGGTACAGCAACACAGGGGCAGGGTATAGGAATACTACCTATATCTGGGCGCCGTAGGGTTTATAAAACAAATTAAAATTACTATTTGTAGGGGCTGTCTCAAAAGTTGAGGCAGCCTCTTTTTTTATGTCCTCAGGACAGGCCTCGCTACTGCCTCCACAACTGGAACGCTTAAGTATTTATGAGTGCTTTTTAGGATAAGAATAAACCCCGCGTTCCTAGGTTGTTCCGGCAGTAGCTGATGTTATTTTTTGCTTCTTTAACGTACTGAATGTTAATAACTTATTGATAAACAATTGTTCTATCTTCCTGATTATCTGTAAGATATGATTAACTTGCAGGATAAAACAGATAAAACGTACAAACGTTAAATTCAAAGATTACGCACAGAATCAGATCATGCTGATTCCTCCTTCCCTTGAGGAGATGATTGACCCTCATCATCCTGTGCATATTGTCAATCAAGTCATCGATAAGATCGACATTGATCTTCTTTTTGCTAAATTCAAGGGAGGAGGAACTTCGAGTTATCATCCCAGGATGTTGCTCAAGGTGGTTGTGTTTGGTTACCTGAGCAACATATATTCTTCGCGCAGATTGGAGGCATCCTTGAAGGAGAACATTCATTTTATGTGGATCTCCGGGATGAACACTCCCGATCACAATACGATCAACCGTTTCCGAAGTGAACGCCTGAAGGGAGTTCTTAAGCAGGTTTTTGGGCAGGTAGTTGAACTGTTAGTTTCCGAGGGATTGGTGAACCTTAAAGAAGTTAATACCGATGGCACCAAGATCGAATCCAAAGCAAACCGGTACACCTTCGTGTGGGGGAAATCAATTAAACTGAATAAAGAAAGAATAAAGAAGCAGTTAGAAGAACTTTGGGATTATACCCAGCAGATTGCAAAAGAAGAACTTCAGGATACAAGCCCTACGACTTTCGAACAAATCGACTCTGAGAAAGTAACCGATACGATCAAAAAAACAAACAAAGCCCTCAAAGATAAACCAGTCAGTAAGAAGGTAAACCAAAAGCTAAAATATGCAGCCAAGTACTGGCCTGAAGCTCTTGATCGATACAAAGACCAGGAGGACAATGATAAAAAGCATCCCTTTGGTGCGGATAAACTCTACCTGCCTGCTACCAGGCTCAGAGGTGTCAGGGTTGTCCCTTGCGGGGAATGTGTCATGAAAAACCCGACAATAGGGTCGTTGAAGTAAATCATCATCTCAGGTTACTCAAAGCCAAAGCCCGGAAATTGTTGCTGAGTGAAGAAGGGATCAGGCACCGAAAAAAACGGCCCTGGGACGTAGAGTCGGTCTTTGGGAATATAAAATACAACAAAGGCTTTACGAGATTTATGCTAACAGGATGTGATAAAGTTGAAATCGAAGCAGGTTTACTCTCCATAGCGCATAACCTCGCCAAATGGGAGTGTTAATCTCCCTGGAATCCTTACAAATAAAGAAAAACACATCAGCTGCTGCCGGAGCAACCTAGGAACGCGGGGTTTATTCCTGACTTGAAAAGTTTAGATCTAAAGCTCAAGCGTTCCAGTTGCGGAAGCGGCAGCGAAAAAAAAAGAAAAAAAAGAAATATCTATCGTGTTTGTGGAAACTAAAAGGGGTCGTCTCGATGTTTTGAGACAACCCCTACGTTTTTTATACGGGATGCCCTCCTTTTTTGGTATTTATAGCCCAATAAATTTTAGCCTAATAGATAAATCTGGCCTTACTTCCTCAATTGGAATATCTCTTTCTGAAAAGCAATAAAAGGGTCAGAGAGTAAACGAGCATCAGAATTGAGATAATCTCTTCCATCACGTCACTTTGACCTGTCGCTGTTATTCCAAATACCGTAGCTACTATAAAAAAAAGGCTTGGATGTGGAAACAAAGTTCTGAATGTAAGGGTTTGTGACTCCCGGTGACGGATCCATCCAAACAGCAGAAAAAAGAATAATAGAGTACCAAATAGATTGGATAGATCGTCCATAAGGGGATTCAGGAAGTTATGAAAATTTGTCTCATGCTGGTCATTTAACTCAAATACCCCCTTGGTTTCCCATCCGAACAACCGTTGTCCGTAACTGATCTCTTCCAGCATAAAGAAAAGACAGAATGCGCAAACACCGAGGATTACTAATATTGTCAACGGTTTGTTTACCCGGAGGCTTCCCTTGCGAAACAATAGGAAGAGCGAAGTAATTAACAGGATACAGGAAATGAATAAATTGACGACTGTCATCCATTCAAAAACGCCATCCTCCAGAAACAGTGGTTCAATGAGAGGCGAAAAGTGGAATCTGAATAAAAAAAGGAGCAGATATGTGATGATCAGGGAAATAGAGAAAATAAATTGGTAGTAAGATTGAGATAAAAAACAATTTGAGGGAAAAAAGAAGTCCCGAACATCGGAATTTAAAAAATAGTTGTTAATAAAATCTCCGATATAGCAAAAGGGGCGCTTTTGGCGAATTAGAATCAAGGATCCAAGGATAAAAATCACTACTCCTAATCCGGCAAGAGCTAGTGAAAACACGTCAACCCCCATGTTCAGACTGTTATCCTGACTAAAAACAGACGCAATAAAACCGATGGAGTAAACACCTAAGAAATTTCGGAAAATGATCAAGCTTACACCACCGACAATACATAAAAGCCCCAGAACATTAAGGAAGAGAGGCCAGGTTCTTGCTGGTTGACTGTTGCTCATACGAGATACCAAAACATCAGTTAATTAAAACCTGCTCAAATGTAAGGATTGAATTAGTCAGCATATCCCTTGAAATATGAAATTTTACTATTTTTACTAACAATACTTGTATGGGACTGCTTTAAGTGAAAACATAGTAAAGATATACCAGGGAAAACAGGATCAGAAATGATATGCCTGCCATGCTGAGGAGCTTCAACCACCGTGGTGGATGGATAGCAGCAGGGAAATGTTTACTGGTGACAACTTTGTAGTTGATAATGGCAAACACGGGAGCAGTCAGGAATGAGAGAACAGTCGCGAACTTAAGTAATGATCCCATGTTCTTTGTAAAGAAAACGATGATCAAGACTGTCGTAATGGATAATATGATAATCCAGAAGATATAGAGTCCGCGTCCGAACATCTTGAACGATGGGAATAACTGATGCAGCGAACCCTCAAGTGACCGGGGGTACCCGTCAATAACAGTGATAGCCGTACTGAACATGGTAATAACCACGATGATGGCAATGACAGTATGGCTCCAGCCGCCGATAGAATTTGTATAGAGCGAAACAAGCTGCTGAGAGAACACAACACCATTGGCCGAAAAAGTCTCTCCTGTGCCATACATCACCAGGGCGCCCAACCCTAAAAAGAATAATGCCATCACCGCTGAACCGATATACCCGATGTGGAAGTCAATATGATACTCCCGGAAAGTTGGCGTGTAAAGGGTCTGTTTATTTCGTTCCACAGCCCAGAGCGATGGCCATACGGAACAGTCCATAGGGGTAGGCATCCAGCCCATCAGAGCGATCAGGAAGGTGACTGCCGCAGTGTCCCACAACGGAGGAGGAATAAACCCTGGCTTTGTATGAGCCCCTTGTGTGAGAGCGAAAATAAAAGCTGTTACGGTAAAAACCGCCAGAATGGCAATCATCACTTTCATAAATCTGTCAAGGAATGCATACCTTCCAACAAATAACATCAGCAGGATGAGGCTTAATAAGCCAGTACTTGTCGCAAACGGGGTGAGATGAATCTGAAGCAAATAGGTTGCCAGATCGGCTGTCACCTTAGTAACCGCAGCAAAATTAGCAATCGCAGACACCACTGAGAGAAGGAAGAAGGTCACAATCGCCCATCTTCCCAGTTGCCGGTATCCGTTAAGAATGCTTTTGCCTGTTGCAGCAGTATATCTGTAACTGAATTCAAAGAAAGGGTATTTAAACAGGTTAATCAGAAGGATGGCCCAGATAAGCCGGTAACTGTAACTTGCTCCGGCTTGGGTTGAGAGTACAAGGTGGGAGGCTCCGATAGCTGCTCCGGCGTACAGAACCCCGGGGCCTATGGTTTTGAGTACACCTTTCAAAGAAAAGGTTTGCTTAGGTTGCGTTTTTATCAAACCTGTTTTTTAAACAAAAATAGCATAATTAAACCGATCTGTACTTCGTCTTTTTGTCAGGAATGGGTTCAGTTAAAATAGCTTCCTTTGTTAAAGAATAATTAATAAATTTGCAATCCTTTTCAATAAGGATATCGGGGCGTGGCGCAGTTGGCTAGCGTACTTGCATGGGGTGCAAGGGGTCGGAAGTTCGAGTCTTCTCGCCCCGACAACAGTAAAAACAAGGGGTTCAGGGTTTCCGGAACCCCTTGTCTTCATCGGGAGAGCACCTCGACCCACCTCCCTCATACCTCGACTCTAATCTTTCAGACATCTCACCGCAAACCCATTAATCCGTGAAGAGGGATAAAAGGAGA
>CAYUZX010000030.1:20730-37456 GCA_964449285.1 uncultured Prolixibacteraceae bacterium | reverse complement strand
CCAGGAAATCTTCTGCCCTGGCCATAATTTCTTCATCTGCTTTCCAAACCAGGAGTGACGTACTGCATTTACTTTTGTGAACGATGTTAAGCAAACCGGCAAGTCGATAGGAGAGGCGCTCTTTCAGATAAAATTGAGCCAGATTTTTAGTATCTACTTGATGTGTCCATTCTTTCAGGGGCTTCAGACTCTTTTTAGATGCCTTCCTGAAGAGATTTTCTATTCGTTCCGGGAATTTAGAGATAACAAAGCTCCAGCGCTTGAATCTTTTTCCGAATTTGATAAATGCAGAGTCTTCAGGCTGACTGATAAACCGTTCAGGTTCCTGGATCCTCACAATTCGATCCTCGACAGATTCAATAAATGTATCGACTGCCTTTACGAACGAAGGGAATTGAACATGAAAGGTTGCTGGTTCTTTTGTGGCAAAATAATTCTCCACCAACAGGATCAGATCCTCCTTATATTGCTTTATCGCGGTAACACAGTCATTCCTCTGTTGTTGATCGTAAGGGACATCTGCATACTTTTTCTGGAGTCTTTTTACAGATTCAATGAATGCGATCTGGTTTTCGAGGTCCGCTTCAAGAACGGGTATAAAATGCTTATCAACAATTGACTTAAGCTGCTTTTTCTCGTTTGTGAAATCGTTTTTCATAGTCAGGGAATTGTCAACGATTACATGAAATCTAAACTTATTTTACAGACGCCCCGTTCACTGCTCCTTCGTCTGGCGTGATGAGATAAAGTGTCCCGTCAGGGTTCTCGGCTGTGAGGATCATCCCCTGGGATTCGATCCCCCGGAGTTTTCGCGGAGCAAGGTTTACCAGGATAGTGACCCGCTGACCAATAAGATTTTCAGGTTTAAAATATTGCGCGATACCTGATACGATGGTTCGTTGATCCAGGCCTGTGTCAACCTTCAGTTTTAAGAGTTTATCGGTATTGGGAACCACCTCGGCTTCCAGTATCGTGGCAACGCGGATGTCGAGTTTGGAGAAATCGTCGTAAACGATTTCCGCCATGAATGGCGGCTCTGCGGCATCGGCATTCCCTTGGCGGGTGTCTAGTAGTTTCTGGATTTGTGCTTCGATGACTTTGTCGTCGATCTTTTCGAAGAGCAGCTCCGCTTTATTCAGCTGATGTTCGGCAGGAAGCCAGGTCAGGAGGGTTGCATCAGCCCACATGTATTCGGGGATGTTTAGCATCTTCCTTATTTTTTCCGATGTAAAAGGGAGGAAAGGTTGGGCCACGATGGAGAGTTGTGCGCAAATCTGAAGGGAGATATTCAAAACGGTTCCTACCCTGCCCGGATCAATGGCAAAGACTTTCCAGGGCTCGCTTTCGGTGAGGTATTTGTTCCCCAACCGGGCAAGGTTCATCATACCGGCAAGACTTTCGCGAAAGCGGAAATGATGCAGGCTGTCGGCAATACGGCCGGGGATCTGCTTCATTTCTTCAAGTGTGGCCTTGTCTAGATCATTCAGAGCCCCCTGTGGAGGAATCTTCCCCTCGAAATATTTCTCTGTGAGCACCAGCGTGCGGTTCACAAAATTTCCGAAAATGGCAACCAGTTCATTGTTATTTTTCGCCTGGAAGTCTTTCCAGGTGAAGTCGTTGTCTTTGGTTTCCGGGGCATTGGAAGTCAGGACATACCTTAATACATCCTGTTTCCCGGGAAACTCTTCCAGGTATTCGTGCAGCCATACCGCCCAGTTGCGTGAGGTGGAAATCTTATCGTTTTCGAGGTTCATGAACTCGAAGGCAGGCACATTATCCGGAACAATATAGGTTCCTTCCCCTTTCAGCATGGCCGGGAAGATGATGCAGTGGAACACGATGTTATCTTTTCCGATAAAATGAATCAGCCTGGTCTCCGGGTCTTTCCAGTATTTTTCCCACTCGGGGGTTAACTCTTTGGTGGCCGAAATGTATCCGATAGGAGCGTCGAACCACACATACAGGACTTTCCCGTCAGCCCCTTTCACCGGCACCGGCACGCCCCAGTCGAGGTCGCGGGTAACAGCACGGGGTTGAAGCCCCTGGTCGATCCACGATTTACACTGGCCAAACACATTGGTTTTCCAATCCTCTTTATGCCCTTCCAGGATCCATTCCCGCAACCACGGCTCATATTGATCGAGGGGAAGGTACCAGTGTTTTGTCTCCTTCATCACCGGCACATTGCCACTCAGCACCGATTTCGGGTTGATCAGATCGGTTGCATTGAGAGAAGATCCGCACTTTTCACACTGGTCGCCATAAGCTTTATCATATCCGCAAACCGGACAAGTTCCGGTGATGTAACGGTCGGCAAGGAAATGGTCCGTCGCTTCGTCGTAGTATTGCTCGGTGATCTTCTCGATGAACTGTCCCGCATCATACATCTTCCGGAAGAACTCAGAAGCGGTTTCATGATGGATCTTATTGGAAGTGCGTGAGTAGATGTCGAAGGAGATTCCGAAATCCTCAAATGATTTTTTGATGATTCCATGATATTTATCCACGATCTCCTGAGGCGAAACACCCTGTTGACGCGCCTTGATCGTGATAGGAACGCCATGTTCATCTGATCCTCCGATGAAGATTACATCCTCGCCCGACATCCGCAAAAATCGCACATAAATGTCTGCTGGCACATAAACACCGGCCAGGTGGCCGATATGAAGAGGTCCGTTGGCATAGGGCAATGCCGACGTGACTGTTGTACGCTTGAATTTTTTATGTTCGGCTTTCATGCTTGCAAGTTTCAATGAATGGTATCCTGAGGAAGCGGGATCACGACGGGCAAAGATATGAATTTCCCAAGGCCGGTAGAGTCTTTCCTTAGTTCCCGGGTAAGAATCCCGGCGACTTTCTGGCAACCTTGTACGGTAAAATGAACGGCGTCATAAAAGTAGCGTGTACTTTTTGGCATCTCCCGGGCCAGGTCAACCAGGTAAATGCCCTTGTCGTGTGCCAGTTTCCTTGTTACATCATTGTAGAGTTCAAGCCGATTCCAATACAGGTCTCCGTTGGTTCCGTCGTGGAGGTTCATGTATGAAAGGTCACTTCCCGAAACGGAATCAATCCCGCCACCGAACAGGGAAGGCTGGGTTATAAGCAACGGAGTGATACCATGGTTCAGGCATGAATCCATTAGCCCTGTCAACCTTTCCCTGAAGGCATTTAAGTAACGAGTTTGGGCCTCCAGAATGGAATCAGTATAGGTATTCGGAAAAATGATGTTATCCTCTGTTAACTCTGAGAATGGTCGGTAGTTATGTTGTATCTTCAGTTTTCTGGCCAGCATGGTTCGCCTCATATTAACAATAAGCACAACAATCTCGCTCTTCTCCAGAACGCCTTTGATCCCTTCTGATATGAAACGTTTGTCAAAATTATTCAGGTCGTATCGTTCAACATCATTTACTCCAACCAGGAAGAGGAGAAATTTCGGGTGAAGTTTCAAGATGTAATCATCCAGTAAAATCTGATGACCAAAGGTACTGTGCCCATCCATACCTGCGTTGTTCACCCATAATTTCGGTATTTCCCTGCCCAGGTATTCGCCGAGAAGAAAGGGCCACGTAGTTGAGTCGGAAATCACATCACACTCGGTTGTGCTACCGCCAATTGTGATAAGGGTGACCAGGTGATTGGTATCTGACGGCATCTCGGGACCCCTGAACCCAAGGCTGTTTTTACTGACATAGATTATAGAATCGAGAACCGGCACATAGTTGTTTTTGATAACGATATGCTGATCACGGGGTAGTACGATCTTGTCCATCCTCAGTCGGGAAGGAAAAGGATTGTAGATTCGTAAAACGATCTCCAGTCCGATGAAGACTATTACGAAAAGGAAAATCAGGTATAACAGTTTCGCTTTCATAGAATAGAATTACAAAAATATAAAAAGATCAGGGAAATATTTTATCAGGCTGAACGTTATTTAGAAATAATCTTAAATATTATTCATTCAGATAGGTAGAAACATGCTGATAAGATATTTCTTTTGGATGACAATGATGATATTCCCTCTAAGAGCTTTTAGCCAGTTGCCGGAAAAAGCCGAAGATGTGAGACCGCTGAAAGTCGGACAACCTATCCCGGCCATCAACCTGAAATCAACATCCGGAGCGACAGTATCGCTCGAAAAACTATTGAAACAACAACCCACTGTACTCATTTTCTACCGTGGTGGTTGGTGCCCCTACTGCAATCATCACCTGGCTGAACTGGCCGATTATGAAGATAAGATCCTGGCTGCCGGATATCAGATCGTTGCTGTTAGTCCGGATTCGCCTGAAAATCTAAGCAAAACGCTCGATAAGAATTCGATCAGTTACACCCTTTTATCCGACAGCCGCGGAGAGCTGATTAAAGCCATGGGCATAGCCTACAAGGCGACGTTCCTGTATGAAAGTATCCGCAGCAAAGGAGCTACGGGGGAGAAGCTCGATCTCCTTCCTGTCCCCTCCCTGTTTGTGGTAGATCAAAAAGGGATCATTCGATACGAGTATGTCAATCCCGATTACAAAGTGAGGATGAGCGGGGATGAGCTTTTAGATAAGCTTCGTAGACTAAATCCCTGATTCTGGTTCACAATTCCTTTATTTTCGTATCTTTAGACATTAAAACGAGGGAATCAGATTTCCTGAAAACTTCTTTATATGGTCACAAAACGCAGTCCAATCCGCGACCAGCTTCTGGTCGTTATTTTTGGTACAGATACCAAAGCCGGGAAACTATTTGACCTGATCTTGCTTTGGGCCATCATCCTGAGTGTGGTGGTGGTAATCCTCGAGAGTATGGATGTTGTGGATCTGGCAATTGGACGATTCCTCATGATTATGGAGTGGATCTTCACGATTATGTTTACGGTGGAATATCTCTTACGCATCTATGCAACCCGGCATCCCCGGACTTATATTTTCAGCTTCTGGGGGGCCATTGATCTCTTTGCTTTCCTGCCAACATACATCGGAATCCTCTTTACCAGCGTCCATTTCCTGGTCGCTATCCGGATTCTCAGGCTTATCCGGATCTTCCGGATCCTGAAACTGACCCGGTATTTCCGGGAATCGCAGGAACTCGCCAGAGCGTTATGGGCAAGCGCTCACCGCATCGCTGTTTTTTTTCTGGTACTCTTCCTTATCGTGTTGATTATGGGTTCGCTGATGTATGTGATCGAAGGTGGATTGAACGGTTTTGAGAGCATTCCGCAGAGTATTTACTGGGCGATCATTACAGTCACCACGGTTGGTTACGGGGATGTGGTGCCGGTTACTGCTCTGGGCAAAATTGTCTCCTCCTTAATCATGATCATTGGTTATTCAATTATCGCTGTTCCTACAGGGATCATCACAGCTGAGATTGCCAGGACCAAATCCAGGGAGCATATGATCAGCTGTCCCGGTTGCAACCATATTGAAACAGACCGGGGATCCAAATTCTGCCGGCAGTGCGGCGCCCTGCTGGCTGGTACCAGGCAAGCCTGATTAGTAGTATTTTCGTCGATTCAAACCATCCTTTAACACATGTCCAATGGAAGAACAGATCAAAGAATTTCTTTATAACCCTATAGTTGGCAGGTTGGTGGCTATTTTTCTGGGTGTTTTTATCATCTGGATTGTAATTACACTTACTCAACGAAAACTATTGCAGAAGATAAAGGATACGGATAATCGATACAGAACCCGGAAGGTATTACTATTTGCAGGGTATTTTCTGACACTAGTGTTAATTACGGTTGTATTCTTTGATAAACTGGGAGGATTCACTGTTGCACTTGGTGTTGCCGGAGCCGGGATCGCTTTTGCCCTTCAGGAGGTGATTGCCAGTTTTGCCGGATGGTTGGCTATCATGTTCGGAGGATTTTACAAGACCGGTGATCGTGTGCAACTTGGCGGGATCAAAGGGGATGTGATTGACATTGGCGTAATTCGTACAACCCTGATGGAAACAGGGCAGTGGGTTAACGGAGATTTGTACAATGGACGGATTGTACGGATTGCCAATAGTTTTGTCTTTAAAGAACCGGTATTTAACTATTCAGCCGACTTTCCTTTCTTATGGGATGAGATCAAAATCCCGATTCAATATGGCAGTGATTATCAGGCAGTAAGAGAGATTCTTAATCGGGTAGCCCATGATCTTGTAGGACACTATATAGGGATTGCCCAGGAGACCTGGCAACAGATGGTCAAAAAATATATGATAGAAGACGCATCCACTGAACCCATGGTGACACTGGTTGCTACTGATAACTGGGTGGAATTTACCCTACGGTACACGGTCGACCTTAAGAAGAGGAGAACGACAAAAGACAACCTTTTTATGAGAATTCTGGAGGAGGTGGATAAAACAGGAGGAAAGGTAAAATTTGCTTCGGCAACATTTCAGCTCGTAGAAGGATCAGAATTAAATGTAAACCTTAAGAATGGAAAATAATTTATGGAAAATATTGAAATACGACAACTAAACATGAATGACTATCTGGAGTTGAAAGACTCCATGATAGAGGCTTATCACACATGGGCAGGCTCATATTGGAAAGAACATCACCTTGAAACATTATTGAATATATTTCCGGAAGGACAGATTGCCGTCACCGTTGGGGGAAAGGTTGTAGGAGCGGCCCTCTCCATTGTGGTCAAGTACAACGACTTCGGAGATGATCATACCTACCAGCAAATCACAGGGAACTTTACGTTCAAGACACACAATCCCAAGGGGGATGTGCTTTATGGGATTGAGGTGTTCATCCATCCCGAATACAGGGGCATGCGTTTAGGTCGTAGGTTATATGATGCAAGGAAAGAGCTGTGTGAATCCTTCAATCTGAAAAGTATCATCGCCGGAGGGCGCATTCCAAACTACCATAAATATGCCGATGAACTTACCCCCAAGGAGTACCTGCAAAAAGTAAGGATGCGGGAGATCCTGGATCCTGTCCTCACCTTTCAGATCGCCAATGATTTTCACATCAAGAGGATCCTGAAGAACTACCTGAGTACCGATGAAGAATCGGGAGGGTATGCCACGTTGCTGGAATGGAATAATATATTTTACGAAAAGGATCCCAGGAAGATCAGCCTTCAGAAATCTGCCGTAAGGATCGGACTGGTGCAGTGGCAAATGCGTCTATTCCCAAATCTTGATACCCTCTATGAGCAGATTGAATTTTTTGTGGATACGGTTTCAGGATACAAGAGCGATTTTATCCTGTTTCCTGAATTGTTCAATGCCCCGTTGATGGCAGAATACAATCACCTGACCGAAGCAGAATCGATCAGAAAGCTGGCTGAATACACCTTTCGGTTGCGGGATAAATTCATCGAATTCGCGAAATCATACAACGTGAATATCATCACCGGCAGTATGCCTCTGGTGAGGGAGGGTGATTTGTATAACGTCGGCTTTTTATGCAGGCGGGATGGGTCGCATGAAATGTATGAGAAGATTCATATCACCCCCAACGAGATCCATTACTGGGGATTGGTCGGAGGAAACCAGGTGAAGGTTTTTGATACCGATGCCGGAAAGATCGGAATCCTGATCTGTTATGACGTGGAGTTTCCTGAGTTGCCGAGGTTGCTGGCCGATCAGGGGATGCAGATCCTGTTCGTTCCCTTTCTGACCGATACCCAGAATGCCTATACCAGGGTTCGGGCATGTGCCAGGGCGAGGGCCATTGAAAATGAATGTTTCGTAGCTATTGCAGGATGTGTCGGAAATCTGCCGAAGGTGGAAAATATGGATATTCAATTTGCCCAATCGGTGGTTTTCACTCCTTCCGATTTCCCATTTCCGACCAATGGCATAAAAGCAGAAGCAACTCCTAATACCGAAGCGGTTCTGATCGTGGATGTCGACCTCGACCTTCTTAAGGAGTTGCATCATTTTGGGAATGTCAGGACACTGAAAGACAGGCGGAATGATCTTTATGAAGTGAGATACCTGAAAGAGACTCCATGATTTTTGTAATTTCGCTTCGATAACCTGAATCAAGCTGTATGGACATCCCCATCCTCAGAGGCGTCGTCATCATCCTGGGCCTTTCGGTCGTCATCATCCTTGTTTTTCACAGGTTCAGGATTCCTTCCATCCTTGGGTTTTTGCTCACAGGTATCATCATCGGGCCTTATGGCCTCAGTCTGATCAAAGCATCCCATGAAGTGGAGCTGATGGCTGAACTTGGGGTGATCTTCTTATTGTTTGTAATTGGCATTGAGTTTTCGATCAAAGGGTTGATGTCCATCAAACGAACGGTTTTCCTGGGAGGGTTTTTACAGGTAACACTTACTATCGGCATTATTACATTAATCAGCCTTGGGTTTGGATTGCCACTGCAGCGGGCTGTTTTCATGGGATTCCTGTTCTCTTTGAGCAGTACGGCAATCGTCCTGAAACTTCTCCAGGAACGGGGCGAGATCACATCGCCCCAGGGGAGGGTGGCCGTCGGCATCCTGATTTTCCAGGATATCATCGTCGTACCGCTTATACTTATCTCCCCAATTCTGGCAGGGAACTCTCCGGATGTGCTGATGACGCTACTGATCCTTGTTGGGAAATTCGCAGCCATCATTGTAGTCCTCTTCCTCCTGGCCCGTTACCTCGTGCCGAAGTTGCTCGACCTGGTAATCAGAACGAATAACAATGAGCTATTTCTCCTGACTATCATTGTCCTCTGTTTTGCAACTGCCTGGCTTACAAACAGCATGGGTTTGTCCCTGGCACTTGGCGCCTTTTTTGCAGGATTGATTATCTCGGAATCTCCTTACAGTCACCAGGCAACAGCGATTATCCTTCCTTTCAGGGAGATTTTCATCAGCTTTTTCTTTGTCTCCATCGGGATGCTGCTGAATCTGCAGTTCTTCTTTCAGGAGATCCTCTATATCCATTTTCTGGCGATCGTTTCGTTAATTGCCAAGATGTTGATCATTGTTATTGTGGTAATCATCCTGCGCTACCCGCTCAGGGTGGTTCTATTGTCGGCATTGACTCTCTTCCAGGTTGGTGAGTTTGCCTTTATTTTATCGGCAACCGGTATCGCCGAAGGACTGTTATCGCCCGAAAATTACCAGTATTTCCTAGCTGTTTCGATTATGTCGATGGGAGCCACTCCGTTTATCATTGGATGGTCCCCGAAAATCACCGCTTTCCTTCTCAAACTCCCACTTTCACAGAAGGTCAAGAAGAGATTGGATACCTTCCGGAAGGTAAAGGCACTATCTCAGCGGCTTCCGGAAGCAATGGAAGATCACCTGGTCATCATCGGCTATGGCATCAATGGAAAAAATGTGGCGAAAGCAGCCCATGGAGCGCAAATCCCATACATTGTGGTTGAACAGGATCACGAATTGCTGAAAGAGGCTCAGTTAAATAATGAATTAGTGGTTTTTGGTGATGCAACACAGGAGGTCATCCTGAAACATGTACATGCCTTTTCGGCCCGGGTGGTTGTAATTGCAATTTCCGACCCGGATGCTACCCGTCTGATCGTATCGAAAATCCGGGAGCTCTCCGATACCGTTTATATTATCGTAAGGACCCGAAACCTGAAAGAGATTGATGGGAACCTGCGTTTGGGAGCCGACGAGGTAATCCCGGAAGAGTTTGAGACCTCCATCGAGATTTTTGCCAGGGTACTGCATAAGTACCTGGTGCCAGAGAGGGAAATCGTTTCATATATCGAGTCGATCCGGGCAGATAACTATGAGATGCTCCGGGATGTCAGAGGATTGCTAAGAAAGGGGCCCCTGCATCTCGATATCCCGCACATCCGGATCTACTCCATACAGGTTCAGTGTGAAGCCAATCGTGTTGTTGGAAAGAGTGTGGAAGAATCTGGCCTTCGAAGGGAATTTTGCGTAACCCTTCTCGCAATCCAGCGCAGACAAAAATACATCACCCAGATAGACCGGGCTACCGAGATTCAAATGGATGACGTTCTGTATCTGCTGGGCACGCCGGAAAATATCTCCAAGGTCTCTAAATATCTGCAGCTTTCATAACTTTGTACAAACAGACTATGATCAAGGATATGACCCTTCCCCCGTATCTCCGGAAAGGCGATAAAGTCGCCATCGTTTCTCCTGCCAGAAGCATCACCTTCGAGGAGGTCTTCCCTGCTATGAAACTTTTTCAGAAGTGGGGGCTGGAAGTGGTACTCGGGACACATGTATTTGGGAAGCATCATCAGTTCAGTGGCACGGATGAACAACGGCGACAGGACCTTCAACAAATGCTCGACGACCCCTCTATCAGAGCAATCATTGCCACACGGGGAGGGTATGGAACGGTCAGGATCATCGATGGACTTGATTTTACAACCTTCTCCAAACGACCTAAATGGATCGTTGGTTACAGTGATATCACAGTCCTTCACTCCCACATCCACCGGCATCTGGGAATTCAGACACTCCATGCTACGATGCCGTATAACATCAAGGATCAGGATATCAATGGAATAACCGTCGAATCGCTGAGAAAAGCACTCTTCGGTGAAAAAATTTCTTACTCCAAACATATAACCTTTTGGGATCGAACCGGATTAATGGAAGGCGAATTGGCAGGAGGGAACCTATCGATCCTATATAGTTTAGCCGGAACGCCTTCCGACATTGATACCAGAGGTAAGATTCTGCTGCTGGAAGATGTGGATGAATATGTATATCATCTTGACCGGATGATGATGAACCTGAAACGGAGCGGAAAGCTGAACGGGTTGAAGGGTCTGATCGTTGGCGGGCTGACTGCTATGAGAGACAACGAAGTGCCATTTGGGAAGAGTCCACAAGAGATCATCCAGGAGGCTGTAAAGGAGTATAACTACCCGGTTTGTTTCGACTTCCCCTCCGGCCACGAAAAGATGAATGTTGCTCTCTACCTCGGAAGAAAGGCCAGACTAATTGTGGAGAAAGAGGTTTCGGTGATTTTTGATTGATAGATGCACCCCTCCCCGGCCCTCCCCTGAAGGGGAGGGAGTAAGTCCCCTTTAGGGGATTTAGGGGTTCAATTTCACTATATCACTACATCACTATTTGATTTATGGGAGCAATACATGAATTGGGTAAAAAGGGGGAAGAACTTGCCGCCCGGCACCTTAAAGAGAAGGGATACAGAATCCTGGAAACAAACTGGCGGTTTGGGCGGAATGAACTGGATTTGATCGCAGAAGATGGCAACACGTTGGTCGTGGCGGAAGTTAAAACCCGTCATTCGAATGTCTTTGGCGAACCTGAGTTGGCGGTTACCCGTGAAAAACAACGCGTTATTATCCGCTCGGCGAATGCGTATGTTAGATGGAAACGCAGGGATGTTGAAGTCAGGTTTGATATCGTCTCAATCCTGGTTCAGGGAGATAACGTTAGCATCAACCATATTCCGGATGCGTTTTATCCGATGGTGAGGTGAGCATATGCTTTATTTATTATATTTGCAAAACATAAATAAAAATCATAAATCATGGCTACATTCACCAGTTCTCTGCCAGATTCTCTGCTGGGAAAATTGCATGAAATGGCAATGAAACTGAAAATCCCAAAGAATAAACTAATAGAAAAGGCCCTGGAGATCTATCTCGACCAACTTACCCGGGCTGAATACATAAGATCGTATAAACAGGCGGGGATGGATGAGAATATTTTAACCATGGCCGAAGAGGGGATGGAGGACTACCTGGAACAGCTTAACAAATGAAACAAGGCGAAATTTGGTATGCCGACCTTAATCCTGTCAGGGGAAGCGAACAGAAAGGACATCGTCCGGTTGTCATCATCAGCGGAAACCTGTTAAACACCTACCTGCAGGTTGTAATTGCCTGCCCCATAACCACAAAAATCAAAGGATATAAAGGCAATATCATTCTGGAACCAGATGACAAGAACAGGTTAGCTGAGAAATCAGAAATCATGATTTTTCATATCAGGTCTATTTCGAAGGAGAGGCTAATCCGGAAAATCGGAGATATTACTGTGGAGAATTTAGAGGAGATCAAACATGGTCTGGACGATATTTTAAGATACTAATCGAACATCCTCCAATCGACAATCGCCCAATCAATAAGATTTTCTTCTTCAAAACGCAACTCTCGTCGGGAGTGGCGACGCAAAAGAGATGGCTGGAGAAGTAGTTTCGGGTTTCGGGTTCCTTTGCGTCTTAGCGGTGATAGTCTTGGCATGTAACCCGAAAGTCTTATTTTTGTTCTCAGTCGTATTTAAAACCAACATGCTATCCCTATGAAAAGAAAGTCGTTTTATATATTCCTGGTCCTTCTTGTTTCGTATCAGCAAAATTATTCCTGCACCATCATCGTTGCCGGAAAGAAAGCCACTACCGATGGTTCGGTGATCGTCTCCCACTCTGATGGCGGTCCCGATTGCCGCTTTCGTGTGATCCCGCGGATGAAGTTTCCCAAAGGTTCTATGGCCCCGGTCTATTGGGGCATCCAGAATCCCCAGCAACCGCTTGATTCATATGGAGACACGTTAGGATTTATCCCTCAGGCAGAGGAGACCTATCAGTACATCCATTCGGCCTACAGCCACATCAATGAGTTTCAATTAGCCATCGGCGAGAGTACCATGAGCCAGAAGGATGAACTGCGTACCGACCGTGAAACCGGGAAACAGATCATGACGGTTGAGCAGGCCATGATCTTTGCCCTGCAGCGGTGTAAAACCGCTCGTGAAGCGCTGAGTCTGATCACGGATCTGATGGATGACTATGGTTTTCTGCCTTCCTGCGGCACTGAATCGGAGTGCCTGGCGATTGCCGATAAAAATGAGGTCTGGATCCTGGAGCTCTTTTCAGTGGGACCGGATTGGGTCCCGGGAAGTGGAAACCCCGGAGCGTTATGGGCTGCCCAACGGCTTCCTGACGACCATGTCACAATGATCCCGAACTGGAGTATCATCAAGGAGATCGACATCGCGGATACCAACAACTTCAGAGTTTCTTCCAATTACCAGCAGATTGCCATCGATCATGGATGGTGGGATCCGGCGAGCGGAAAGGAGTTTATCTGGCAGGATATTTATGCACCTGTTCCCCGCGAATGGGCAACCAGCCGCTTCTGGCTTTTCCATGCCCTTTATTCCCCTGATTTGCCCGGACTTCCCGATCGGTGGACAACCGACCCTTTCAAAGGAGATGACCAGTATACTCAGTTTGTGGAACCGTTATCACTTTATCCCTTTTCCATCAAACCCAACAAGCTGATCTCGGTGAAGGATGTGATGAATTTCCAGCGTTCCACCTTTACCGGAACAATTTACGATAAAGAGCTGGCGCCTGACTGGTACATTCCTTCCGACAGCGGAACTCTTGTCAGGAGTGTGCTCACCACCCCGTTCCCCACCATTGAGATGAGAAAGCTGTTGAATATTAACAGGCGCCGCAATGTGGCGCGTGCACGCGGGGAGTACGGGATGATTGCCCAACTCCGTTCCTGGCTGCCTGATGCCGTTGGTGGGATCTATTACATATATGTGGACAATGTTTTTACGTGTGCATATGTTCCAATCTATGCCGGTGTTGCTGACGTAGCGGAGTGTTACAAGATATGGGATAAGGAGAAATTCGACGACAACTCCATCCGATGGTGTGTTGACTTTGTAGACAACTTGCTCTACCTTCGCTGGCAGGATGCAGTCAAGGATCTACATGCGGTGCGCGATCCATATGAGCAAGCGTTGTTTGATGATCAGGCTGAGGTTGACAAAAAAGCTGCGGAGTTATTGAAAAAGAACCCTGAAAAAGGCAAGGAGTATCTGACCAACCTAACCATCGATCGAATGAATCAGGTTCACAAAATGTATCAGGATCTTAGAATCACATTAATCGAAAAATATACGAATAATAAACAGGGGATATAATACCCCCAAGCCCCTTTTAGGGGGTTTGTGGGCAAGCAGGAGTATTATTTTCTCCCGAAATCTGCCGGAATCTCCCCCCAGTATTCGGTCTCCCATTTGAGGATTTTGTTCGGCCAGGTGTTTGCCCTCAGCCAGTTCTCTGCTCTCTCCAGAAGCCGGAACAGCTCTTCGTTTTTTGCAGTTCGCTCAAGTTTTGTGTTTGCTGTTTTTTTTCGCACCCAGGCGATCGCGGTGCGGGAGTCGGAATAGATGGGCCAGTCGGAGTTCCGCTGTCCAAGGTAAGCAATGGCATGAACTACAGCAAGAAATTCCCCGATGTTGACTGTCCCCTCCGGGAAAGGGCCCTGCCGGAAAAGCTGAGCCCCCGATTTGGTATCCACACCACGGTATTCCAGAACACCAGGATTCCCACTGCAGGCAGCATCCACACAAATACTGTCGGGAATGGGAGTCCCGATCAATGGGTTGTCGCAAACGATCTTTTTAGGAGCAGCCAAATCGTTGCTCATGTATTTTTCGTGGTCGTCGTGAAACGCGGCTTCGGCGAGCTCCTTTGTCGGAAACCCTTTATATTTCGCCCCGTTGTATCCTTCTACCTGTTTCTTGCAGTCGCTCCAACCATTGTAAATACCGGGCTGTTTCCCTATCCAGACGACGTAAAATTTATTTTTTGGCATTGATCAATTTCTTATTGTCCAAAGATACAATAATCATAAAACCGTAATTGTTTCGTTACTTTTGTAATTATGAATCCCATCAAACGCCTGGCAGGTCAAACCGCCATCTACGGTCTTCCTTTCATCGTCTCAAGAATTCTGTTTTACCTTCTTGTGCCCTTGTATACCCGCCTCTTTTTACCAGGTGAATATGGAACTGTCAGTGTCTTCTATTCATACACAGCGCTCCTTTTGGTGATCCTCACCTATGGCATGGAAACAGCCTTTTTCCGCTATTCCCAGGAGGAGCCTGATAAGAACAGGGTCTTTAGCACATCATTCCTCTCGCTTGTCATCTCGACCCTGCTTTTTTTATTTCTCTCTATCGGGTTCTCAGGAACGGTAGCTTCGTGGATCCAATACCCCGACAAGCAGATTTATGTGATCTGGTTTGCTCTGATCATCGGGTTCGACATCGTTACCACCATTCCTTTTGCCAAACTGAGAGCCCTCAACAGACCCATCCGGTTTGCTTATCTCAAAGTGATCAATGTCTCAACCGCCGTCTTCTTCAATCTGTTTTTTCTTCTTTTGTGTCCCTATATCCTGAAGCATACCTCTTCAGAAGCCTTGGGAAGCGCTGTGAGGCTCATATATAATTCCGATTGGGGTATCGAATATATATTTATAGCCAACCTGATAGCTTCCGCATTGACCTTCCTGTTGTTGATCCCCGAGATGACCGGTTTCAAACTGGTCTTTGACCGGGTACTCTGGAAACGGATGTTCATCTATGCCTTTCCCCTTTTATTTGCCGGCATGGCAGGAATCATCAACGAAACCTTCGACCGGATTCTGCTAAGGTATATGCTCCCCCCCGATATTGCTGCAGCTGAAGTGGGGATTTATAGCGCATGTTATAAGATTGCAATCCTGATGACTATTTTCATCACAGCATATCGTTATGCCGCCGACCCATTCTTTTTTTCGTATTACAAAAGAGAGGACGCCAAAGTCACCTATGCCCGTGTGATGAATTATTTTATCATCGCTGTATCCATCATCTTCCTGGCTACGATGTTATACCTGGACGATTTTGTGATGCCGCTTCTGATCGGAAAGGAATACTGGCAGGGCAAAGCCGTGATCCCCATTTTGATGCTGGCTCATCTCTTCCTGGGGGTCTATTACAACCTCTCCATTTGGTATAAACTTACCGGCCAGACCAATTACGGTGCCTGGCTGGGGATTCTGGGAGCAGTTATCACAGTTGGGCTGAATATCCTGTGGATACCGAGGTCGCCCGACCACTACCTTTCCGGTTATATGGGTTCCGCGTGGGCTACGTTTATCGGATACGGGGTCATGTTGGTTCTTTCGTACATTTTGGGCCAGAAATATTACAGGGTCCCTTATCAGTTGAAGAAGATCTTTACCTACCTCGGGATCGCCATCGGATTCTATTATCTAACTGTCTTTATCAAGCCTGAGACTGCATTCATCAGAGTCGCATTTCATTCCCTGCTATTGATACTATACCTGTTGATTATCGCGTTTATGGAGAGAAAAGATATGGTGTCGTTGTGGGCTTCCATCCGCCGAAAAAACGGGTAGAGTCATCCTGCTTTTTATTAACTTTGCCACTTTCAACTGATTATGAAGGTTAAGATCGTCAACAGATCCCATCATCCATTGCCTGCTTATGAAACAGATTCCTCTGCAGGGATGGACCTCCGCGCTTTCCTTCGTGAAGATATTGTTATGAAACCTCTTGAAAGAGCGCTGGTACCAACGGGTCTCTTTATTGAGCTGCCGGTTGGATATGAAGCGCAGGTGCGTCCCCGTAGCGGATTGGCTATTAAAAAAGGGATCACAGTGTTAAATACACCGGGTACCATTGATGCAGATTACCGGGGAGAGGTGAAGGTGATTCTGATCAATCTATCTACTGAGGAGTATGTTGTGAAGGATGGAGAGAGGGTTGCCCAGATGATCATCTCGGCACATACCCAGGCGAACTGGATTGAGGTTGACGAACTGATGGAAACGGATCGTGGAGCCGGAGGATTTGGCCATACAGGAACGAAATAAGTCAATGCATCAATGCATCAATGCAGGAATGCAGGAATGCACCAATGCATCAATGCAGGAATGCATCAATGCAGGAATGGGGGAATTAGGAATGCAAGAATGAATGGATGATGA
>CAYUZX010000030.1:8251-20630 GCA_964449285.1 uncultured Prolixibacteraceae bacterium | reverse complement strand
AATGCATCAATGCAGGAATGGGGGAATTAGGAATGCAAGAATGAATGGATGATGAAACAGCGTGAGATAAAATTTATTTGCTTGATGGTGTTGCTCCTTGGAGCAATGGTGGGTTCACCTTTGTTTGCCCAGCAGGGAGAAGATGCAGTAGATCAGTATCCGAAAGAGAAGCCTGTGAGCAATCCGTCGGCACTGATTGATGCCAAGAAGCTGCTGATCGCAGGGAATGATAAGGATGCTGAGGTCCTGCTCAGGAAATATATAGACAAGTACACGAAAGATCCGGTAGCCTATTATGAGATCGGCAAAATCCTGGCGGGTCGGAAATCATATCCTGAAGCCAAACTATTCGCTGAGAAGGCCTGGGAGCTTGATCAGTCGAATATATGGTACCAGTTATTTTTTGCAGAAACCTGTCAGCTGGCCCAGGATTACGAACAGGCAATGGTGATCTTCGAAACGATTGTCGCTACCAATCCCGACAACCTGGATTACTACTACCAGTTGGCCGCACTTTACCTGGGCCTGGGGAAGTATGATCTTGCAATTAAAATCTACAATAAGATCGAAAAACGCATGGGAATCTCCGAAGATATCTCTATGCAGAAGCATAAGATCTATCTCCATCAGAAAGAGTACCAGAACGCCGAAGTGGAACTGATAAAACTGATGGAATCACAGCCTGACGATAGCCACTATTACAGCATCCTGGCAGAGTACTATATGTCGAGGGATAAAAAAGGGAAAGCGCTGGAACTGTATAACAAAATTCTGGAGATTGACCCCGATAACGCCTATATTCATATGACCCTCGCCGACTATTACCGGAAAACCGGGGAAAAGGAAAAGGTGTTTGAAGAGCTGAAACTTGGTTTTGGCAATCCTAACCTCGACGTTGATACAAAGATTAACATCCTCCTTTCATTCTATACCATCAATGAGATCGTAACCGATTTAAAAGGGCAGGCATTTGAGCTGGCAGAGTTGCTGATCCATACGCATCCCGATGATCCGAAAGTGTTCTCAATCTACGGAGATCTTCTGGCTCAGGACAAACAGTTTAAACCAGCCCGGGATGCCTTTCTTCGCGTTATTGCCCTGGACAGTAGTAAGTATGTTGTTTGGGAGGAGTTGTTGCGGATGGATTTGTTGATGAATGATTACGAACACCTCATCAAATACGGTCATCGCGCCATTGAGCTTTACCCCGAGCAACCAGTGCTCTATTTGTTCACAGCGCTGGGAGAACTTCAGGTTAAAAATTTTACAGAAACAGAGAAGCTCCTCAACAAAGGGGTTAAACTGGTGGCTAACAACAACGAACTCCTTGCCCAATACTACATGTACCTGGGTGATACCTACCACGCCCTCGACCGGGTTGAAGAATCGGATAAAGCTTACGATAAGTCGTTACAGATCAAAGATAACAGCCCGTATGTCCTGAATAATTATAGCTACTACTTGTCTAACAGGGGAATAAACCTGGAAAAGGCTGAACAGATGTCGAAGCAAGCGTTGAATATGGAGCCGGATAACTCCTCATTTCAGGACACATACGGCTGGGTCCTGTTCAAACTCGGCCGGTTTGAGGAAGCACTCGAATGGATTGGGAAGTCACTTGAAGACAGGGAAAATATTTCCGGTGAAGTACTGGAACATTATGGAGATGTGCTGTATAAACTTGGTCGGGAAAAAGAAGCACTCGGTTACTGGCAACGAGCTTTGGAGAAAGGAAATGGATCGGACCTTCTGCAGGAGAAGATTACCGGGGGAAAATGGATCGAATAATGAAACTACAAAAATCATTCATCTCCCACCTTTTTTTAATTGGCCTCACCGGGGCTCTTCTGTTCACATCCTGCAGAACACACCGGAGCATTATTAAACAGCCGATCAAGGAAGAAGGAGCGGATTACCTGTTTGGCAAGTTGAAGGAGAGGGAATTGCAATTCATTACACTAAGTTCCAGATTTTCAGCTGATTACAAAAACGGGAATCAAAAATACGCTTTCTCAGGCCAGATCCGTATCCAGAAAGATACACTGATATGGCTCTCTCTTTCCGTGATGGGACTGGAAGGGATGCGGCTAATGATCTCCCAGGATTCGATAAAATACATCAACAGGTTGAATGACACATATCTGATAGGAGATTGGTACGACCTGAATAAATTTCTGAATACGAATATTGAATATGACATCCTGCAATCCTTTCTGATAGGTAATGATATCTCATTTTACGAGGAGGGAAAATTCAAAGCAACCATCGACAAGAATGAATACAAGTTGTCTTCCTCTTCCCGCCAGAAAATGAAAAAGTATATCAGAAATCAGGAGGAGGAACGCAATGTCTTTATCCAAAATATCTGGCTTAATCCCGAAAACTTCAAAATCACCCGTGCCGACGTCAAGGAGATCAGAAAAGATAATATTAAACTCGATGCCACATACTCCTCTTTTGAGACAATTGGCAGCCAGCTATTTCCCCGTGAGATGGTTTACCTGATCACGGCGGAGAACCGAATCATTGTCGATGTCACATTCTCCAGGATCAACATTGATGAACCGATGAAGTTTCCGTTCAATATCCCATCTAAATTTACCCGTATCAGACCATGAAGCGCCAGTTGGTTACATATCCGGCCCAACGGTTCCTGATAGTATCCCTGTTTACTCTTTTTCTGTGTTTTGGGTTGGGATCATCCGCACAAACAACCAAGGATGAGCTGAATCAAAACCGCCAGAAGCTGGAGAGTGAGATAGAATATACTTCCAAACTTCTCGATCAGACAAAAAAAACCAAGGAGACTTCACTCCGCGATTTACAACTTCTGAGCAGTCGTATTAAAAAGCGGGAAACGTTGATAAATACAATCGGCAAGGAGATTGATGGTGTGAATCGAAAGATTCGGGAAGACCAGAACCTGATCGATAAACGGTCACGGGAATTGAAGGAGCTGAAAGATGAGTATGCACGGATGATCTATTATGCATATAAGATAACAAAGGCCCAGAATAAGTTGCTATTTATCTTTTCAGCCAGGGATTTTAACCAGGCCTATCAAAGGTTAAAGTATTATCAGCAGTATACGGCATATCGCCGAAAACAGGCTGAGCGTATCCGTGAAGCGCAGGTAGCGCTGAGTAAACAGATGCATGCATTGGAACTTTCGAGGGCTGAAAAGCTAAAGCTGGCAGAGTCGGAGTCGACAGAAAAATCGAAACTCAACAAAGAGAAACAACTGAAAGACAGAACGGTTCAGGATCTCTCAAAAAAGGAAAAGCAGCTTATAGCAACGTTACGTACGAATCAGAAGGCGTTACAGAAGTTGCAGCAAGAGATTGAGCGTATCCTGGCGGAAGAGGCACGAGCAAGGGCTTCAGATAAAACCAGGGATGCCGGCGTTAAAGCGGCAGAGATACGTCTCTCATCAAACTTTGCCGCTAATAAAGGGCGGCTTCCATGGCCTACCGACCAGGGAGTAGTCACCTCTACTTTTGGGGAGCATCAACATCCTGTGCTGAAGTATGTGAAGGTGAACAATAACGGGATCGACATCATGACGAGTCAGAGTGCCTCTGTTAAAGCAATTTTCAATGGTGTCGTCAGTAAAGTTCTTTCCATCCCAAACCTGAATAAGGTGGTGATGCTGCGTCATGGCGATTACCTTACTGTTTATTCAAATCTTGATGAAGTAACGGTTACGGGCGGTCAGAATGTGGTAACCGGCCAGGTTATCGGAAGGGCACATTACGATCGGGACGAGGGGAAATCAGAAATAAACTTCCAGGTCTGGCAGGCAAAAACGATTATGAATCCACAAGACTGGCTCAGCAACAGATGAATTCACACTGGGGAGAAATAGCTGCATTGATTACAGCAGCTTTCTGGACTGTCACAGCCCTGGCATTTGAAGCCGCCGGCAGGAAGATCGGCTCACTCGTTCTTAACCTGCTCCGGCTGATCCTCGGCTTTCTTTTATTAAGCACATTTACCCTCTTCTACAGGGGGTATTTTTTTCCCGTTGACGCATCGGCGGAAGCGTGGTTCTACCTTTTTATCTCCGGGCTGGTAGGCTTTGTTATCGGTGATCTATGCCTCTTCCAGGCCTTTGTAATGATCGGCGCCCGGGTATCCATGCTTATCATGTCACTTACACCTCTTTTTACCGCACTTATCAGCTGGATCATCCTCGGTGAGACCCTTACCCTACAAAACTGGTTTGGCATGATGGTGACGATGGCCGGGATCTCACTGGTTATATTGAAAAAGGCCGATCGCTCCAGCCAGAAAGGGATGTTCAACCGGTTCAAAGTTGGTTTTCCTATGGTGGGTGTACTGCTTGCACTGGGAGGATCAATAGGACAAGGAACTGGGCTGGTTCTCAGTAAGTTCGGCATGCAGGAGTACGATGCTTTTGCAGCTTCCCAGATCCGTGTTCTCGCGGGAATCTTCGGATTTGTTCTTATTTTTACAATCCTCCGACGGTGGCGTGATGTATTTTTGGCGCTAACCTTCCGGAAATCGATGCTTCAGATGTCACTAGGGGCATTTTTCGGCCCCTTCCTGGGAGTTTCGTTCTCGCTCATTGCTGTGAAATATGCTTCTGCCGGTGTCGCCGCCACATTGATGTCTATCGTTCCGGTGCTTATCATTGCCCCTTCAGCTATCTTCCTGAAAGAGAACGTATCCCTTAAGGAGATTACGGGAGCCATTATAGCTGTAGGAGGTGTGGCGCTGTTTTTTTTGTAAGTAAAGGTGGATCAAGAACAATTGCTATGCAAAGCAATTACCTGGACAGAATTATCTTTTCCGTTACCTTCCCGGCTTCCCTTTCGATCTCCAGAAAATAAATCCCTGATGCCAGATGCCGGATATCCAGATGCCGGATATAGGATCCCTGTATGGCGATATCTTTCTCTTCCAAAAGAACCTGGTTCCCGGATGAGCGGATGTTCCAGGAGATAATCTCCCGGTCGGGTACATGAATCCGGATGTCAAACTCACCATTGGAAGGGTTGGGTGAAGCGGAATAGCTGAAATGGTTCAAGAGATCCTCAATTACAGTACAATCCTTAAAGGTGACGTTAACAGAGTCGGTGGTTGAACAGCCATCTGAATTGCTTGCAATTACCTTAAATCGGGTCGTTCCGATTCCACCGGCTACAGCGGTATCGATTAGAATGGAGGGAGTGGTATAACCACCTGGGGTCCAAAGATAAGAGATGTTCGGGATTTCTTCTACCGAAAGAGTTCCTGATTGCCAGGAGCAGAGGGTGTCTTTTGGGTCTACAAGGATTGAGACATCAGGAGTCTCACCGATTGACAGGATCATGCTGTTTACGGCACTGCCATACTCCACAAACCCGCGAAGCAACAACGTTACTTCGCCGGAGAGGATATCATTCGTCCCGGGATAATAGAGTGGATTGAGAATGGTATCGTTGCTGAAGATGCCATCTCCTTTAGATGTCCATTGAAGGCTGTCGTACCCTGAAGCCATTCCGTTGAGTTGATAAGGTGACTCGCTGCAGACAAAGCCATCCGGACCGGCATCCATATCGGGTAATATTGGCGGGGGGAAATCAATAAAATCTATCCATGCTTTATCCAGGCCTAAACCCAGGTAGATATCCTTGATGTATTTCCATTTGAAGTTATGGGCGCCTGCCTCAACTGGGAATGCAACACGGCCCCAGGGGACATCACCCGACCAGCTTCCCTGAAGCACACCATCGATGTAGAAGTGAAGAAAATCATAATCGGGTTCAGAAGAGACCCTCCGGTAAAAAGATATACTGTCGTTGACACCAGCAAGATAGTCTACATCCAGGATGGATGATTGGTCATCACCAAGCACAACAGTGGTGGCGCAATAAATCCCTTCATATGGGTTAACAGTTGTAATTGTCCATGGCTTGTTCCCGGTACGGCGCCAGGGAAACTTGAAAAAGGTGTTCGTCTCCCAGTCTTCTACAATGATTCCGATGGTCTGCAAGAATGAGGCATCGGCGTGGTAAAGTCCTGACATCGCCCTGTAATCCAGGAATATCCCTGCTCCAGTTGGAGCTTCATCATCTACGGAGAGGGAGAAAATAGCTGTTTTGGGAGCGAGATCAACAAGGGTATCAAGGTACGAGCTGTCGTTAAGTATCGTAATAAAGGATGATTCACTGGAGAGCAGTCCATAGGTGTTGAGGCAGGGGAAGTCGCCATAGTTGGCGGTGGTGATCCTGATTTCAGCGGTCTCTCCCGGATCCAGCCTGCCATTGTTATTTCCTCCGTTTTTGTCATCAATCACCAACCTGATGATCCGTAACGATGGGGCATGGGATTCGATGGAGAAGTGACTTTTCCAAGTGGTATCGGGGCTGCTGACAGTTACCGTGAACTTCACTTTGATGCCGTCGGGGATGGTATCGGAGACCTTGAACGCATATCCGTTTGGAATGATCTTGATCTCTTCAGCCTGCATCGTGGCATAGAACTCAGTAGAATCGGTGATGGTAATGTATGGCGATGTAACAGAAAGAACAGCCGAAAGGTCAACGGCAGGCTGGTCTCCAATATTTTTCAATCCCAGGCTCAAGTGCAGGGAGTCACTGAAATTCAACGTTTGTGGAAGATCTTCAGGGATGCGTGTAAGTTCATTGGAGTAATAGGATACATAGGGCTGCCCGGGAGGGGGACCCAGGTCAAAGGCGGAGACGTAAGTAAGTGCATTGCCTGCCCGATTGTCAGTCCATATCGGATAAACCTTCATGTTTAATGCCTTGATCCCAATATAGTCGCCGAAATAATCGGCTGCCATCCCGGGAATGGGTGCCGGTGTAAAAGCGACATCGGAGACCTTAAAATCGGTCCAGCTATTCCCGGCATCGTAAGAGTAAGAGACCCAGGTCTCAAGCATGGTACTGTCTACATTCCGATCATCATAATAGATGACACAGAGGTTTCCATTCATGGGATCGCAGGTAATCCATGGCAGGAAATGTTGTTTGCCCAAACCTGAAAGGTCCTGGTTCACGCGTACAGGTGTCGACCAGGTATCGCCCAGATTGGAAGAGGAGATCATGTATATGTCGATATCGGTGCCGGTGTTGATGCCCGGCACTCCGATGTTGGCCCATACAACATACAGGTTACCATGGTTTGGGCCGCTACTCAGATCTACAGTCATCACTGGGAATGAGGCTACACGCATATCCTTGCTCGTACCACTTGCCCGGATGCCTTTGATATTTGAAAGGATGCGGTTCCCCGGAACCCAGGTTTCGCCACCATCCAGCGATTTGGCAAAACCGATGGCTGTTTCATCAGAAGGCCACGTATCATATATGATCCATGTTGCATAGACCTCTCCGTTGGGCCCTGTCTGGATATTCACCCCCTGGTTGTGTTTTACGGCATTAACATGGTGGCTGATCCCGGTGGGGATCGACCAGGAGATACCCTGGTCGGTGGAACGTGCAATCTCAATCTGATTCTGGTTGGGAGATCCGTCTACATAACAGGACCAGGCGGCATAAAGGTATCCTTGGTAGGGACTATCTTCTGAATTGTCGATCCAGAGATGATTTTTATCCAGGAGGTCTCCGAAACCTCCAACTACGTGAGCAACCACAACATCGGTCCAGCTCTGACCCTGATTTGTGGAATAGGCTACAGACTGCCCCCTGCCATTATTGATCTTCCCCACATACCACCATCCGTTGCGGCCGATAGCTGTTGCCGGATCCCCGCTGTTGGTCTGGCCAACACCAAAGATGGAACCTCCCCAGGTAGAGGCAGCATCGAAGGACAAGTAACGGTCGCAGCCATATAGGTTCTGGGCGTAGGAGCCGTTCCAGTCGCTGGAGTTGTTGGAGTTCAACAGGATGGATTCGTCTTCCGGATCGATGAAGATGGAATTTTCACTCTGTGTAGTTGCACCGCTGGTCGTTATCGCCACATCCGGCGAATCCTGAACGAATAAGCCATCTGCCAGGATCATGGAGGAGCCTTTGACTGCTTGTGGTATAATACGCCATGGATTCACCTCCACATAACCCATTCGGGCCATCAAATCCCAGTATCCCATGTTGTCGATACGGGTATTCACGTTGCCTTTTCCAGCCGGAGTAATCTTTGGAAAATGAGGCAGATTTTGGGAAAAGCCTGAGAGGGAGAAGAATAAAAAGAAGAAAAGAGATAAATATATCGAATAATTTTTCATAGCAGATTGATTTGTCTTCTACTTCCGAAGGTCTTAATAATGACCAAAAAAAGGATCGAAGGGTTGCATTCAAGTGAAAAAGAATTAATTAAAAACCAGGACTTTTTCGACCAGCAGGTTTTCTTCTGACTTCAGCTTGAGAAGATAGACTCCATCCTTCGCCAGGGGGATCGAGATATCAATGTTAAGTTTACTGGTGATATTTATTTCTTTTCGCTCAACCACTACTCTTCCTGTCAAATCAGTGATCTCGATTGAAAACTTACCAGGATTCTCGGATGTGATATCCAAAACAAAGTCGCCGTCATTGGGATTTGGGATGATACTTACCCGGATCCCATGATCCTGTTCCATGATGAAAACAGGATCGATATAAGTGACAATGATTGTATCGCCGTCTGAACAAGAGTTGGCGGCGACTTCGACCCAATACGTCACAAGTGGACTTCCGCTATAGGAAGCATCGATGGTTTGAGTAGTAGCACCTGTTGACCAAAGATAAGTTGATCCGGGATTTTCGGCATCCAGGGTTAGGGGTTGGATATATGTGACTGTGGTATCCTCTCCAAGGTTCACTACTGGATGTTCGTTCACGGCTATGTCGAATGGATCTGACCAGCTACTTTCATTACATTCATTTATACCCTTCACCACTACGGATGCAGTTCCGGTAAACGAACTGCTCCAGGTAACGGTGCCAATGGTATCGGTTCCTGCGATGGCGCCTGCCGTTACCGGGGAGAGATCCCATGAATAGCTAAGGGCATACAAAGCATGGCTGGTAGAATAAGAAGTATTATCTGACCCCTGGCACAAGGGGGTGGGCCCTGAGGGTGCAGCTGGCTGATTAGGGAAAGGCCTGACATGGATCTGGAGTGCAGGAGAGAAGGAACCGGCCCCGCAAGTTCCGTTAGCCTGGGCAGCGAGTTCGGCATAACCGCTCCAGCTATTGGCCCAGTCGATGACCACTGATGTGTCGGAAACCGTAAGCACTCCGGCAGTGTCAGGAGTGAGTTGCCAGGTATAGGAGATGGCATTGGCGGCAGAATTAATGGTGTAGAGGGTGTTCGCATTGTTTTGGCACAATAGCGTGTCGCCCTCTGGTATGCCCGGTGTATCCGGTAATGAATCAACTGTGATGTAATTGTTTTTGGTCATCGAAGTTACATAAGTGTTCCAGGTAGTGGTAAGGGTTACATTGTAAGTCCCGGTAGATCCGTATTCGATATCCTGAGGATTTTGCAGCGTGGATGTGGATGGAGTCCCTCCTGGAAATGACCAGCTCCAGGCAGTGGGCGATCCGGAAGAGAGGTCAGTGAAATCCACGCTCAGGTTTTGACAGATGGTAGTCGAATCAGCTGAAAAATCAACCGAATAGGGGACGTACATATCTGATCCCCAAAGTCCTCTGCCGTAAGTGCTTGCCCTGATCACATCGGCACTTATAGAGTCGTTGTCGTAGTA
The DNA here is from genome assembly GCA_964449285.1 of uncultured Prolixibacteraceae bacterium. Lineage (GTDB taxonomy): Bacteria > Bacteroidota > Bacteroidia > Bacteroidales > FEN-979 > QYOJ01. The sequence goes on along the minus strand of CAYUZX010000030.1, from coordinate 10,951 downwards.
GATTTCAAGTTCCGTTATTTCCGCACTGATAGGAAGGCCGGTCCTGAATGGGATCCAGGTACCGGTATTCTGATCTTTATAATAGACTCCGGCATCGGTACCTACATACAATCCCTCGTTCGAATTCTTATAGTAAACGACGCTGCTCATGTGGATCACCGGAAGGTTCCCCGAAATGTTTGACCAGGATTGCCCTTTGTTAGTGGATTTGTAAATATAATTTCCCAGTGTCATATAAACTGTGTTGGGATCTGTGGGATGTGCTTCGAGATCAGACGGAACACCTCCTGCAGGGAGAAAAGAGGTAAGATCGGTCCACGTAGGACTACCTGCCAAACAGTTGTCGGTTCGAAACAATTTGCTGTCGTACCTTGCGGCATAAAGAGTACTGGTATTGGCCGGTGATTGTTCAAGGACCGCCATGTTGCTGCTGTTGCTTCCTGCCAGGTTGTTGGAGATCTTGGTCCAGGTGAGGGTGTTGTTGGTTCTGACATCATTGCATCGCCAAACATTTTTATACCCCACAAACATCATCTTGACATCGGATTCACTAAGTATGAACGGCGTGATCCATGCCCCGCTCTCAGTGATCCCGAAAGTCCCGTTTCCCGCTATGTGCAGGTCATTCCCGTTGTTATATAACCGGTAGATATCGCCATAGTAAATCGTATAGTAAGTATAAGATGCATTGGTATAGTCAACAGCGCATTCCATGCCGTCGCCTCCACCGGACTGTTCCCAGCCTGAGGCGTTATAGGTATAGGTGCCGTTGTCCTGAAAACCATTAATCACCTTCTCTTTAACAGTTTGGCTCTGGCCGAGTTTATAGATTTGTCCAATTGTCATGGTCACGGTCCGGTCAGTCCAATTGGTTCCTCCATTTAGGGTGAAGTAGAGGCCCCCGTCGTTACAGGCCCATAAGGCTCCGTTTACGGGAGAGTAAGTGAGGAAGTGACAGTCGGCATGTACTTCCGCAACTCCGCAACCACCATACCAGTGGGAGTTGATTGCCCAGGTGGATCCCCCGTTGGTGGATTTCCATACATTGACACCCCCCACATAGATGGTTTCAGCATTGGTGGGGTCGGCTGCAAGGGCAAGGTCATACCACCCTTGTCCCCCAGTATTGCTTCCGTTACATGACCAGTCGAGGATGTTGGGAGAGGTAGAGCGCGTTGAGAAAGATAATCCGGCATCGGTCGAGCGGTAAAGTCCTTTAAATCCGGATGAGGGATTTGACTGAACGAAATAGACATAGTTGGGGTTGGCAGCAGTTACTGCGATGGTTCCTCGTTGCCCGGTTGTGAGTCCGGCTGTGATTTGTGTAAACGAAGCCCCGTTGTTGGTGGAACGGTAGAAATCGGCATTTTTGGCGGCGTAAACGATGTTGGGATCGTTGGGATTGAAGCAGATATCCTTGAAATTTCCACTCACGGAAAGTGTCCAGGAAGATCCCCCGTCGGTAGACCGATAAATGCCTCCACTGGTAGCAGCCAGGAAAATGGTAGCGGTTGTTGGGTGTTGAATGATCTTTCCAACTGTTTTATTTCCCATTCCGGCATTGGATGAAGACCAGGTTAATCCACCGTCCAGACTTTTAAAAACGCCCAATCCTGGAGCGTCTCCTGCATCACGGTCGCCTGACCCAATGAGGATCTTTAACGGATTGTTATAATCAGCAACAATGGCTGAAACGCCAAGTGTTGGCAACGTATCGGTGGTAGTAATCCAATTCAGACCACCGTCAGTGGTTTTCCAAAAGCCGCCGGAAGGGGATCCAACAAAGAGGGTATTGGCGACAGTCGGGTGAAAGCCAATAACATTCAAACGCCCTAATCCGATGTATCCCGGAGGTCCCGGAGAGGGAATGAGGGAAGGGCCGTAGGAGATCCAATTACCGCTGATTGATTCAGTGTTATCTGTAAATGTTTCGTATGCATCGAATACTTCGTCAGGAGCCGGCCGGGTCCCATCAGGAGTTACCCTGCTCTGCATCATGTACTCCCAACGCTTATATACTTTCCATCCGCTGCTTCGGGTTACAGGCTTGTTTTCCCAGTACAGGCCGAATGCACGTTCAACCTGAAAGAAATTAACAGAGGGATCCTGCATCATCTCGATCCAGTAAGGAAAGCTGGCAGTATCGTTCAGTGATGCATTTGACTCCGGATGCTGTTGAGCAGAAGAGGCCTGGCAGAATATGAATCCCACCAGGATCAGGAAGAGGCACTTGTTCATAATCTGGACTAAATAGTAATAATATTAATACGACAAAGGTACATATTTATAATTGGTTGAAAAACGATCAATAAAAAAAAGGCAATCGAAAAAACGACCGCCTTTTTATATAAGGTGTTTCTATTTTAGCTTCAGGCTGCCTTCATACATAGTCAGCTGTAACACCGGGCAGGTTTGCTCATCTGCTCCTTTAATAACCCCACGATAGTGAAAATCACTACCATCCTTGTGATAGAGAGTCTCTTTGAATGCGGACTCAGGGAAATCGATATCAGTATATTTGAGAGTGGCATCAATTTTATAGAGGGTTCCTGTTTCAAAGATGATGTCTACATCTGTGTATTTTGATGTGACACTGATGCCTGTGAACATTTTTCCTATGCGCTCTATTTTAATTTTATCTTCATAACTGCTGGAAAATTTCACTTCATAGGCTTCCAGAAAACTGACCGATTTGACCGA
>CAYUZX010000030.1:0-8151 GCA_964449285.1 uncultured Prolixibacteraceae bacterium | reverse complement strand
AACTGCTGGAAAATTTCACTTCATAGGCTTCCAGAAAACTGACCGATTTGACCGATTTGAGATCGAAGTTGCAGTATTTGGCCTGGATTTTCAGGTTATCAATATTTCCGGCGTGGTTGATTTCGGCCTTCGCCTCGTAGAGGGTCAGGTTTACATCCTGAAGTGAGCCAATGGCGCCTTTTGAATATTTCATGCTGATCGAGGCTTTCCCTCCAATTATCCCGGCTTTCAGATCGCTCTCATAAAGGGTCAAAGAGAGCTCACCGTTAAGATCAGGAAGTATCAGGTCTTCATATTTCATTGAATCGTGGATCAGGTCGGGTGAGATTTCCGACTCTTCGATCGGTTCATCGGGTACATCACTCAACTGATTCTCATCCATATCCACAATCAGAGGGCGCCTTTTTCGGAGATAGGAGATACATTGGTTGATCACAATCCGTTTGAGCCAGACTCCGAATGTACAATCACCCCGGAACGCGTTCAATTTGCTAAATGCCTTGATGAAAGACTCCTGGAGGAGATCGTGGGCTTCATCCTGATCGGCAACCATACGCAAACAGATATTATACATTGCCTGTGAGTATTGTTTGTACAACCGGTATTGGGCAACACGATCCCCTTTTTTGCAAAGATCAACCAGATCCCTGTGAATGTCAGTCACCGCCCTGTTCAAATCGGTTTGTTTTGCCATAATGACGTCAAGAAATGAAAAAAGTTGGAATGGGGCAAAAAATATCGATGAAATAAAAAAGGAAGGGGCAATCCCCACCAAAAAAAGTAGGGACGAGGCATGCCTCGTCCCTACAGGTTCGAATGTTGGATCCGGTTGTTTACCGGTCGATCACCACACGGATAATCGAGGTTCCCTTACTTCCTTCTACCTTCAGGTGATAGATTCCTTTAGGTAGTGAAGAGAGGTCAAGTGTTTTGGTAAGTTTGTTGAATATGCCTACATTCTCTTCGGAATAAACTAAAGTTCCCAGAAGATTGTAGATTCTGATGTTCACTACACTCTGCTCATTGACATTCAGTGCCAGGCTGAATCTACCCGAATTCGGATTCGGGTAAACAGCAATGTTATAGGCATTGAACTCATTGATACCAAGTGTATTTTTCACGGTAACAACTTTGGCAGGTGAGAAGTGTCCGTCGCATTCATCGGAAGCGCCAGCGTAAGTGATACTGGCATCGCCCCTGAAATCAGGATCCCAGGTTACTGTAAGCTGAAGGCCATTTGGATCTAGCTCTCCTGCAGTTTCCGGATCAATCACCCAGGTGTAGCCAATAGCTCCTGTCACTTCGGATGCGGTGAAATCGGAACTGGTCACCTCCTTTAGATCTACCGTATCGGGACCAGCAGGTGCAGAAGCAGGAGCAGCAAGGATTTCCAGGATATTCAGTGTCAGGGCCTCAGAGATGCTGCCGTTTCCGCAATCGTTAACACCTCTTACACGTAAGGTAGCCGAACCTGTAAAGTCTTCGGCAACATCCAGCGTGATTTCTGTTCCGTTTCCGGTGAGGATCCCTGCTGTCGTTGGATCAATGATCCATTCATAAGAAGTAGCGAGCGGAGTGCCATCGGTTGTAAAGATATTCCCCGCAGAGGCCTGGCAGATGGTGGCATCACCCTGTGGCGTGCCTGCCTGTGCTGGTTTGCTTGCAACCACGATATCATTGGTGTGAGTATCGGTACAGGTTCCGTTGTTGGTTACACTCAGGGATACGGTATAGGTGCCTGGGTCGGCATAGATATGCGATGGGTTCTGCATTGTGGAAGTGTCATAGATTCCTGAGTTGGGATCGCCGAAATTCCACATCCACTTGGTGATGGATCCACCATTAGGGTTTGAAAGATCTGTGAACTCAATCGGAGTTTCTTCGCAACCCAATGCATTCTCAAAGTTGGCAGTGGGTGTGTTGAATGTATGGATATAGCTCGGCTTACTCTCTGTTGAAGTGTTACTAGCCTTGGTAACTGTCAGTGATACAGAGTATGAACCTGCTACCTCATAAAGGATGTCAGTAGGATTTTGCTCTGTGGATGTGCCGGGAGTTCCACCCTCAAAAGTCCAATCCCAGGCAGTTGGAGTCCCGCTCGAAAGGTCAGTGAAGTCAACCGAGGTGTTGTCACAAATCTGGGTTTGACTTGCTTCGAAATTAGCGATCAACAGTTCGGTGGTTACTGGCACCAGGTCTTCATAACGGAAGCAGTTCTGCATGGTTACCACTACTTTTATGTTGGTTCCCGGAGGCAGAATGGGAATGGTCATTACAACCGGAGTTGAACCAGCGCCATAAGCAGTCGCCAAAAGTTCACCATCGTTACTTAACGCGATGAAACTGCTGTCGGTGGCGGTGATCGTAAATGTAGTGGTGCCATAGGTAATCGAAGTATCATGCGCAACATCGAGGTTGGCAGGAACCGTATCGAATAGACAGGAGAAAGCATCTCCGTGATGATGAAAGAGGTTATAGGTGACCGCTTTATTCCCTGTATTATAAGGCCAGCTCGACTGCTTCAGGAAGTACTTCCCAGCAGCATTTCCAAATGCGGGCAAAATACCGCGAAGAGCTACCTCAGAAGTCTCATTCGGCATAAAATCGGGCCACATGTTGTCCATCATCCCCCATACGAAAGTGTCGTTTACAAAAGAATAGGAGGTCTCAGAAGCTCCTGTTACACTCAGAGCGCCGGCATTGTGTCCATCCTTGTAATGACGATGGAACTTCTCGGTTAAGCATTCGCTGGAGATATTGTATTTTCCAGTCAGACAGTTGATTGAGAAAATGTGAACGAGCTTTTCATTCGTCAATTGATTGACATTATTGTTATTATAAGACGGTTCGCCCCATAAGGTGATATTTCCGTGATCGCGGTGCTGGAGAATAAAAGCCCCGGCGTTGATCGCGTTAGTAACCATTGTCGCGGTGCCACCTGTCCAGCCACCCAACTCAAGAGGAGTTGCAGGGATATACCCCAATCCGCTTGGTCCGAAATAATTTACAACGGTTGCGGTGTTCGTGGCGGTAGACCAAATAGTTCCAGGAGTTCCCTGGTAAATCGCATTGATACGGGTGGGTTGGCGTCCTTTCACATGCTTGAAATATCCTCCTACAACTTCAGAACAAATCTGGAACCACCGTTCCGTTTGCCAGCCAAGGGCTGTAATCGGGTGATTATAAAAAGCGGTATCTGTCACCGGATTCCGTTCATATTCGAGGAATTTGGTGATGAAAACGGTTAACTGGTCGTTGTTGTTAGCTGTCATTCTGGCAAAGATCACATCAGGCATTTGGTCATTATTGACATCTGCATAGATGTTATCGGAGGCGCAATAGCTGTTCCAGATAGGAGCAATGATGCTGGAAGCTCCGTTGGTTCCATAATCGCCCAGAAGAAGACAGGCGGCCGGAGGAGTGGTCCAGGTGTTGTATGCATTGTTGATGAATCCTTCAATGGCACCGGTGGTATTGCCGCCAACCTCATCTACGGTGAAGACCTTGGTCAGAATACCCTGTTCGTTTCTGAATCTGGCGATCGAATCAGCCCAATGTAAAAAATCATCTCCGGTTGGAGAAATAATGATATACTCACACTCATCATCCTCTGTAACACTCTGGAGAGTTTGATTCATCCTCTCTGCATAATCAACAGAGGGTAGAGCCGAGTAGTTGAGCAGTGCATCTGACATAAGGCCGTCCCAATAGGGGCTACGTAACCTGTCGTTTCCATAGACTCCGGTTCCTCCATCACAATCGAGGGCAATCTGAATGTCCCTGTAAACGATTAGCTCTTTGGTAACAGGATTGTATTGAAATGGGGTTATGCCAAGGATCACGGCATCGGTTCCACGGATCTGGGTTACTTCAGAAATCGTAACCGGAGCTGCCGGATAGAAGGCATTTTCCCCGTAGATATCCATATTTTTTGTGAAAACTAAAGGATTGTCGTTATCGTCAGTAGGGATAACAGGCGCCGGCTGAATCTCAACATTCTGGAACACTTCTGTCCTCTGGCTGATGATCCGGATGCTGGGTACCGAACCTTGAGGGATGGCAATATAACGACCGTTTCCTGGAAGGTTGGGCGCACCTGCATCGTTAAACAGGAAGTTCCCGGGAAGCATGATGTTTTTCATCGCTTCACCATTGATGGTTTGGTCTTCAAGTTGGAACATGGGAACGGAGTAAATCACCTCAATGGCGGATGACTCTGATGCAACCAGGTTGAACCCGGCTTTTCCCCATGAGTCTGAATAGCTGTACTGCTGAGCCTGAATGCTAAAAAACACTGCAAACATCAGCATGAATAGAATAGTAAATTTTTTCATGTTTCGTTTAATTGGTTTCGTATTGGTTTAAGTAGTTTACAAAAATATAAAAAATAATTATGATAGTCATTAAAGCACAATCAGTTTTAAACTTTTTATACCAGCTTGTGTTGTAACATTGACAATGTATATGCCTGGATCTACCGATGACAGATCAATCTGCCAACTATTTTTTTCTCCTTCCTGAGTGGGTAGATTGGAATGGAGCACAATCTGACCAAGCGTATTGGCAAGGGATACTTCCGTATTGATTGTAAGGTTTCCTTGCACAGTGAGTGTCGTTTGGTTCCCTGCTGGGTTGGGATACACATGGATGGAGGTTTCAGCCTTGGTTTCTGCAACATTTACTGTTGGGTTGTCGGTCCAGATCTCCATGGCAGGATCGCCGAATGCATTGCAGTCGTAAAAACACCAGCGTAGGGCACCGGGTTCCCACTGCCCCGGGGCAGTTACCCAGGGAGCGGTTTTGATCTTTGAGACCATGTGTGTCTCCCCGATGCGCTTGAAAGCAATTGTGTCGTTGTAAAGAGCGCTAACAAATTCACGGTGAATGTGTGCAGAAGGTCCCTCAGTTTGCCCTTCGTTGAACCAGCCATACCGGGAGTTAAAGACACCCCCAACCAGGAAGTTCTCAATTGTCACCATCTTCTCTGCAATGCAGTCATTTTCGTCGAAAGCTCCGCACAAACAACCGTGGGAATACATCAGCGTATAATTGTGGTCTATTCCGTTTACCTGGGAAAAGTTCTGGTTGGTGATATCCCAGTTATTGAGACGTGCCATATAGGTCACATTGGCATGACCAACGTGGTGGATGAACGATTTCCCCATGTTGATCTCATTTAGAAAAGCAGACACATCCCAGTGGAAAATGTTATTTGGCGCGCTGATAAGTGTATCATAGAGCTTGACGATTGTATTTTCGGAGGAGGGAATCCCATGCGTATAATAACCGTTGGCTGTCTGGTCGTCGATCAGTAGATCGAGGTAATCTCCCCCGAAGGTCATCGGGTTGTCGTAGAGGTGTTCGCCTGCCATAAATGGTTGCTGCAAATCCTCTGCAACCGGATTGCTCTGGTAGAAGACACTCTTGTGGATCATGTTTTGCAGTTCCGTTTCTGTGCTGAAAGGGAATCTGGTAACGGCAACATCGGGAAGTAGGTCATCTTCTCCCGGTTCGCCCCATAGATGGTTACCATTGCTGTCCCAGGAACCATCGAGAGCCGAATAATAGAGGTCCGACGGAATATTCGAATCTTCATAGACGCCGGATGAATGCACCTGGCAATAGAAACCCCGGTAGGGGATCAGTTCCGCATCGCCCCCTAGCAGGATATATTCAACTTCGTTAGCCTGGTACTCCTGGATGATGAAGTTGCGGATCTTCTCCTGGAGATCCTGGCCTGTCATGGAGCTGCCGATGGATTGCGTGGTGACAACCTGGGCGATCATACCCTTGGCTTGGTAGAGGTCAATCAATGACTGAAATGAGTTGTTGAAATCATCCGTAGTGATGATCAGGATCTGATAACTTGACTTTAATGGGGTTTTAACCGGATAGGTTTCTGCCATCTCCAGATTTTGTGCCAGAGCGGCCAGCTGTTTGCCCGAGGTGGCTGAAGGAGAATAATTCTCTAAGGCTTTCTGTGACAACAGATCGGGGGCGGTGGTAATCCTGACCGTCACTTTCCTGTAGTAGGAGAGGTGTCCTGAAGCGGGATTGTAAATCACCGGAGTGAAGGAAGAGAGTGCTAAGGCATAACCATTTAAGTACTGGGTGATCAGGTGCCCTGCCTGGCTGGCAGGATAATTTGCATGCTGCCGGTAAATCTCTTCGTGTTGGATAAATTCGCCCGATATCCCTTCAGACAGAGGTCTGATGTGTTGCTGAGGGAAGAGGGTGTAAGTGCCCGGAATATCCTGTTCCATTTCACCGATGATCTCAATGGTTGTTGCAACCTCACCTGGGGGTAAAATTAGAGAAACTATTTGGTAGGGTAACGCTGGTTCACCTGGTAAGCCACTCAATTGGGTCCCTGCGAAAGTGATAAGATGGTAGCTGCCGGTTTGCGAAATGTGATGATCAGAGAAATGAAAGGTTTTTTCAACCACCTGTGTATAAAGGGACGAAGTCGCTACGCATGCGAGAATGATGAGAAGAAGTTTTTTCATAAATATAAGATATAATTTGTACTGGAAAAGTTTGATCTGCTTTAAGTAAAGACAATATATCGGGTCTAATAGTTGCCTGCAAAGATACAAATTCAAATAAAAAAGAGGATGTCATATATTGGACACCCTCTTTTAAAATTGTTAAATGCATGAATTAACGGGTAATAAAAAGCTTCTGAATGGTTTTTTCAGAACCGGAACGAATCACCAGAAAATAGATTCCACTATTCAGGTTTACGTTGAAATTCCGGATTAGTTTTCCGTTCACCTGAACTCCGGCCTCTTCATAAACCAGTGAACTTAGTGTATTAACGATCTGGATGTCAACTGTTGATCTCTCCGGGGCATTCAGTTCGAGGATAAATTGTCCGTTACTTGGGTTGGGGTAAACGGAAGCGCTGACAGTGCCGGATTGCTGATCGATCCCCACACACTCGTCAAAGTAGATGGTATGGGTTTCTGTATCCTCACAACCACCAATTGACGTCACTGTAACCGTATACGTATGAGAGCCCAGCCCTACATCACTGGAGTTGACTGTAAGGGTTGGAGTGGTAACACCACCAGGCTCCCAGAGATAGGATTCGCCTATTGGGTTGGTGGCATCCAACGTAATAGGTTGATACCAACAGGCTGTATCACCAGGGGTTGATGTGATTTGTGCCACCAGACCAACATGTATGTAAGCTGTTTTAACCAGGGTGTCGATCTGACCTCCGCGATTTACAATGAGTGTAACATCAAAGATCCCACAATCCTTATAAAAGACAGTCGGATTTTCATTCGTGGAGGTTGCAGGTTCAGCGCCAGGGAAAGACCACTGATAGGTTTCGGGAACGCCGATGTATCCACCAGAGGTATTGTTGGTAAAGCTAACTTGAGTATTCTTATCAACCTGTGTGGCTGAGGCTTCAAAATCGGCATTCAGATCAATGACGCTTCTTTTAATGGTCTGAAGGGCTTCCCATATGGTTAAAGGATAAGGTGGTGTTCCTGGTATAACACCTTGTCCTGGAGTTTTATTCTGAAGTAAAGCGATGAATTCGCAATCTTCTAATGGCCACGACGTATTCATATCAAAATTCAATACAACAGTTTGCACATTGCCGCCAGCAAAACTAACAGGGGTTCCATTCTGATTTGGAACCATCATCCTGTTGACATGTTCGAGGTGGTTTTGTCCTTGCCAGCTTTGTGAAATGTGTGACTGGGTGACAAAGAAGTAAAGAACCATGTTGGAAGTTGTTATCGTGCCTACCTTGGTCATCTGAACAGTCACTGTAAAATGGGCATCTGTTTGTTCAACCTCCATTGTCATGGCAACAGGAGAGGTGAGGGCAATGCAGGCATTATACTTCCCCAAATAGGTACTATATGCAGAGGAGGTGTTACTGCCCCCCACATGACCCTGTAACCCATCAAATGCGGCGGAAGGGTAAGCGCTGATCCCATACATGCTATTCCTGGAGTTGGAGTACGCATTTGCATACGAATCATTATAGTGATTCTCAATGACAGCAACCTTCTTGCCGTTTTCAAGGAGGTCATCTGCTCCCATGGCTGCACCAGGACAATAGGGACACCAGGTTCCGGTTCCAATTTCAAGAACTACCATCTCTCTCGGCACGTTCTGAGCGATTAAGGA
>CAYUZX010000029.1:15276-38589 GCA_964449285.1 uncultured Prolixibacteraceae bacterium | reverse complement strand
CGGAAAATCCGGTCAGGTTGAGCGACGATGCCGTTGCCACCCAGGTAAAGGTGGTTCCTGTCGTGTGCGACAGGTTTTGGATGTTGCTTGACATTCCTTCACAAAGGGTTTCTCCGTTTGGCAGAAAGAAAATGTCAGGAACGGGGAATACGGTGATGATATAATCGGTCATCGATCCGGGACAGCCGCTGTTCTCCGGGGTGACGTGGTATGTAACGGTTTCCGTATCAAACCCTGAATTCAGCAGGTTTTGATCAATAAGCGTTCCAGGGGTAGTACTGCTTGAATAACCCGAAATATTTCCTGATGATCCGGTACAGGTCCATGTAAACTGTGTGCCGGTGACATTGGATTCCAGGGTGAGGTTGGTGCTGACATTATTGCATTGGTTCTGGTTTAGGGGCGTGTTGGTCAGATAGGGGGAAGGGACCACTGTTACTATGTAATTGCTGGTATCCCCAGAACAACCGTTGGCTTGTGGAATAACTCGATATGTCACTGTTTCATTCACTGATCCCGAATTGATCAGGTTATCGTTGATCAGGGTAACTGGGTTGGTTGTATTGTCACTGTATCCGGTGATGTTTGAGGATGAACCATGAGAGATCCAGGTAAAAAGGGTCCCGGTTACATTAGAGGTCAAAACTATATTGGTTGAGTTATTGTTGCAGATCTCTTTTGCCAACGGAGTGATTGATAAGTCGGGTACCGGATAGACAGTCACTACAAAACTGGAAACCACGCCATCGCAACCATTTGCTTCAGGGGTTAACTGGTAGGTTACTGATTCAATGTTATCACCTGAATTGATCAGCGTTTGATCAAGGATACCTGTGGGCGTGGAATTATCTGAGAATCCGGTCACATTGCCTGAGGATCCGGTAGCAATCCAGGTGAATAGTGTTCCAGCAACGTTAGAGGTCAGAGTCACACCGGTAGATTGCCCGGAACAGATAGATGTGTCCGACGGGTTGTTGGATAGATCAGGCACCGGGAAGACTGTCACCACAAATACGGAATCCGGGCCCTGACATCCCACTGCTGTCGGTGTGACCAGGTATGAAACCGATTCAATGTCAAAACCGGAATTGGAGAGTGTCTGATCCAGTAACGTCGTTGGATTCGGTTCATCTGAGAAGCCAGAAACGAATGAAGAGGAACCAGTCGCTGTCCAGGTGAACAATGTATTGGCGACATTGGACACGAGGGTTACATTCGGACCGGTATTGTCGCAGATTGAATCTCCTTTCGGCTGGTTGATTAAATAAGGCAATGGTTTGACCCACAGAGTATAAACGGAGCTGCTACCGGTACAACTCCCGGTTGACGGGGTGATGGTGTATAAAACGCTTCCAGCGGTTGGATCCGGGTTAATCAGTTGTTGGGCAATCAGAGAACCGGATCCGTCGCTGAATCCAGAAACATGACCGGCACCACCCATGGCAATCCAGGAAAAAGAGGTTCCTGCTACTGTAGATGTCAACACAATGGTTGTCGTTGCTTCCGAGCAGATCGAGTCCACCATAGGGCTGACAGTGAGCTGGGGAACCGGATTGACGATTACTTTGAAATCTGTCACTACCCCGTTGCAATTGTTTGCCCGTGGGATTAAGTGGTACAGCACCGAATCCTTGACTACACCGGTAAGGCTCAGCGTTTGGTTGATCAACGTAGTGCCGGGACCAGGGTTTGGTGACCAGCCGGAGACGTTTCCTGACGATTGTGTACATGTCCAGGTGAAAGTCGTGCCAGATACATTGGAAGTAAGCGTGATATTGGTCGATTGACTCTGACAGATCCCTTTCAAGGCAGGGGAGTAAGAGAGATCCGGTGTTGAGTAGACAGTCACAACATAATTGGTCACCACTCCGCTGCATCCGTTGGCCTTTGGAGTGATGTGATAGATGACGTTCTCCACCTGGATTCCGGTGTTCACCAACGTCTGGTCAAGCTGTGTGGCAGGAGTAGCGTTGTTGCTCCATCCGGTTACGTTCGGTGAGCTGGGCGTGCAGGTCCAGGTGAACTGGGTGCCGGCAACCGTTGATGTGAGCGTGAGATTGGTGTTGAGGTTGTTGCACTGTTGCTTGCTCTTTGGAGTGTTGCTGAGGTTGGGGATCGGATGTACAGCTACTTTGTATGTTACACTGTCGCCAAGGCAACCATTGGCCGTTGCTGCAATACGGTAACGAACGGTATCTGTGGTGGTGCCTGAGTTGGTCAGTGTCTGGTTGATGATGGAACCGCTCCCGTTAAGAAATCCTCCCATGTTTGGATTGGTGCTCCAGGCTCGCCAAGCAAAGGAGGCCCCTGTTACATTGGATGTGAGAGAGATGTTACTGGAGGTATTGTTGCAGATGGTCATCACCAGAGGTGACGTAGTCACTGCGGGAATCTGGTTCACAGTGACGGTCTTCGAAGAGATGGGTCCGTCTCCGCACTGTGTATTGTAGCCGCGAACTGTTACCTGAGTAGGTCCAGGCGGTGTGGCGAGGGAAAAGACAATAATCTTCACAGGTAACGTTGTTGTATCCACTCCCCCTCCAAGCCAGTTCCATATATATTTTTGAGAGTTTGGATCAGATAGAACTGAAAACTGGGCTGTGCCACCCTGGCAGATAACATTAGGGCCGGAGATCGTTCCAAGGTTGTTGGGACCTTTTTTGTACGTTACTGTCACTGGGGCAGTACTGGTACTAACCACGTACCACCAGGTGTTAATGGTTTTCATATCTCCCCATTCAGGATTCCAACCATGACATCCCGTTGTGGGCGTACTTATACAACCGGGTGGGGTAATATTAATTATCCCACCAACCTGTGAATCATCCCAGAAGAATTCCGGATCGGGAATGGGAGGTATTGTTTGTGGGCGGATCAGGTTGACTTTAAACCCATTTGCATTGCCCTCAACATCCCACAAGGGCAGGTGAGTCAATCCGTTGTAATACCTCATAGTAAAAGGAAAGGATGATCCGTTGGGGATATTTAATCCGTTGCCGTCTTTACCATCCCAGGATATGGTATCTGTACCTCCGGTGACTGATTCAACCAGAATCCTGTTCACATAAGGTAGGCCAAGCGAACTCAACTCGAGTGTTATTTCAGCTGTTCCCAGGGCCGTGGTTTGAAAAATAAAATCAATGATACCGGAATTACAATAGGTGACCGTATATAATGAATTTGGCACTAACTGGCCAATGGTGGCACTCGGATATAGAAGGGTATCCGGATTATTCAGAAAGATTTTATATTGTGGATAATTATGCCATCCGGAGGTTGACTGACGTGCCTGTTGAGCATTGTGGGTTGGGCCGATGGGATAACATCCTGATTCATTGCAGGATACTGTGAACCACATGCCATCCAATCCGTTTGGATCAAAACGGGATACGACGCCGTCGTTGGAATATACATATAATTTGCCGTAAAAGAAATGCCGGCTGGGCTCATTTGTACTTAACTGCCAGGCTTTTGAATGAACCCGTCCCTTCTTATAGGTAATGGTGGTTGTATCAATGACGGAGACGTCAAACTTTTCAAAGACTCTGGAACCATTAAAGCTAACCTGAAAAGTTATAAAGTAATCACCATTACTTGTAGGGGCTACTACTCTGGCAGGATAACCCTTGGTGGGATTGAATTTGGATGGGCCGGCGTATGCCTGACTGTAATATTGGATGAAGCCTTGTTGCCCCAGGCTTGGTGTTGAGCCACTCCAGAGTACTGACCCATCAGGGTAGTGTATGCGATAGGTGACAGCCCCACCGCCGGTAACGATCGTTCCAACTCCAAAATAAATCTTCTCTTTGGTATAATCAGAGATCCGGATATACAAACGGTAATTGGTATCACCATTATATAAGGCAAATGGATCCCGTAACGCACCGCCTACATTCCCATTGGCAACCAGGATATATGCCCGTTTATTACTAGCACTGTCAGGCATCAACTCTTTGGTACCCTCCCCAATAGTTTGAATGGTGAAAAAGGCAAACAAAATAGAAAAGAAAATAGAAAAATGGTTGGACAATTTCCCCATCCAGCAACTCTTTACTAAATTAATACACAAAAATATAAAAAAAGTTGCATATCCAGACTCTAATCCTTTAAACACCTTACCGCAAAGGCATTGCTCTTGAAGGCGGGATAAAAGGAGACACTGGGTGTATATTCAATGTCGGCAACCACCTCATTCATGCCATGTGCCCAGGCTTTAGAGGTAGAATGAAGAGTGGATGACCAGAAGAGGATAGAACGGAGAACGGGATCTGTTGCCGGGTACTTCCAGATCATCGTATGGAATCGGATGCCGGTGAGCAGGGCATTGAATCCGGAATAGCCGCTCGATTTCAGTGCATTTCCAGCGAAACCGTTGTTGATATACTGATTGAAAAGGAGAATCCATTCCGTATTAGTTGGAACATGCCAGCCGGGAGGGCAAAAGCCCTGAGTTGCTGGGGTGTCATCATAATTCATGATTTCGTTCCACTGGTACAAACCACCGTTAGTGGTGCAATTGGAAGGATTATCGTTGAAGCAGTATTTTTCGTTGATGCAGTTATCCCGTTGCATTTGTGTGGAAGGGGTAGGGTTCCCAAAATTAAGGTTAGCGGCCATCCAGCATTGAGAGCCGATGCGAACTGAAGGATAACGCTGGCTGTCCCTTGCATCGATGAGAGTATCGCCACAGTTAAATACTGCGGATGGTAACAGGTAGATCTGTTGTGTGTCGCTGTATGTGCAGCCGTAAATATTTGTATACTGGTAGGTGACAGGCACCGTATCGGTTCCGATAGGGATGAGCGATGGTGTAAACCATGAGGAAGAAACACCTTCGCCAGAATAGGTCCCTTCCAGTGGAACCCCACCACGAAGTCGAAATGGTTGAGCCTCACGGGTTGTTATGGGTTGGCAGAACTGAAGGGTGACTATTGGCCGGGGATTTACGAAGATGGAAAATTCCGGAGAAACAACCCCGAACCCACAGTCGTTCTGACCCTTCACAGTTAAGGTCCCTGCGGTGGCAGCCGGTGAGAAGTCAATCGTTAAAGAGGATCCGTTATTGCTGATTGTTGCACCAGTACCTGTGTAATTCCACACGTAGTTGTCCGCATACTGGATTATAGGAACGGTATATATCACTGCCGATTGGTTCTGGCAAACGGTGTCAGCTCCTGTGATGGTTCCTGCATCTGCAGGTAACGGATTGACGAAAACAGGGAATACACTTCGCCGCCCATCTCCGCATGTATCATTATGGCCCCGGGCACTAACAACTCCGCTTATCGCAGCGGTAGAGTAGTTCACGGTAATCTGGTTAGTCCCATAGCCGTTTGTGATGGAAACACCTGACGGTATCGTCCAGATGTATGAGGAGGCATGAGCAATTGGATCTAAAGCGTAGATGATGGCTGTTTGCCCCTGGCAAACGGTATCCACCCCGGTTATGGGTCCGGCTGGCAGAGGGAGTGGATTCACTGTAACGGCAAACACAGAGCTATCGCCTGTACCACAATCACTCCATCCTTTCACGACTAAATTTCCAGATTGAGCTGTAGAGTCAAAGTTCACCGTGAGAGAGCGAGTGCTGTCACCGGTTGAAACTGAGGCTCCCGTAGGTAAAGTCCATAGATAGAATGTTGCACCTGTAATTGTATCGACGGAATAGCTGATGCCGGCCGACCCCTGACAAATGGTATCTTCACCAATGATAGCACTGGCTGGGACAGGAAAAGGTTTAACTACGACAGGGAAAAAGGTACTGTCGCCGTAGCCACAATCATTTTGCCCGCATACGATGATCTCCCCGGATATGGCTCCTGTCCCGAAATTCACCATGATAGTGTCTGTATACTCTCCGCTGGTGATGTTTCCTCCGGAGGGTAATGTCCATATGTAGCTAGTGGCATTATCGATGCTGTGAGTGGTGTACTGGATTCCGCTTTCATTCTGGCACACGGTATCGGGTCCGGTTACAAACCCTGCAGGTCCAGGCAATGGTTTTACTGTGACCTGTATCATTGTTTCCGGACCGTTTCCACACTGGTTCTGACCGTACACGCTCAGGGTCCCTGACGATGCAGTAGTGGTAAAATTCAGGGTAATCTCTGCCGTATCACTGGTTCCTGTCGCGCCGGGGGGAAGTGTCCAGATGTAGGAGGTTGCAAAATGAAGGGAATCCACATAGTAATAAACGTCTGATTGACCCTGGCATACGGTATCGGGGCCGATGGCCGGATGGTCAGCCATCGGCAGTGAGTCGATATAGAGCATTACAGTATCCCGTGCTATGCAATCGTTGTTATTCACCACCCGTACCCAGTATTCACCGCTGGTTCCGGTGGTAAGCGTAGAGCCGGTGGTGTTGTTACTCCACAAATACGTGACGAAAGGACCGGGATCAAACGTAACGGTAGTGCCTTCGCAGATGGTGGTATCGGGGCCCAAATCAACAGTTGCATTTGAATAATAGCCAATATTAATCGTGTCCATCAGGGTGCAGAAGTTGCCATTGACCACACAGGAATAGGATCCACTGTCGTTCACCGTGTAGTAACGGTCGGTACCGGTCAGGGTCCAGATACCGCTGATCAGTTTATACCAGGCATAAGTAGTCATGTTGGCCCCTCCGTCGAGTTCTACACTGTCGCCCGGACAAATACTGGCATCAGCGCCTAGATAAAGCGTGCTGAAATCAGAAAAATACCCATATTCGGAACTGGCTCCAACATTGTTGATGATACCCAGATGAAATTTTCCACTCGTGTTTTCCAGAAGGTTGGCGCCTACAGGGACTTGAGCGAGAGTCATATTGTTCTGGCGATAGTACAACCACTCATCGGCTGTACCTGGCACCACATTGAAGTTTGCAGCCGTGATGATCGTGCTGTTCCCGTTTAAAAGGAAGCTACCCTGGTTTCCATCACGGGTCAGGATGAGAATAGCAAAAGCGTTAGAACTTGAACGTGCAAAACCAATTTTTATAGATCCTGTGCAGGAATCCTGAGGTAAAATGGAGGCACCTGCCTCTCCGGGATGCCCTGAAAGGTGATAAACATAGACAGGGTTCGTTGCATCGAGATAGACCGTATTTGAAGCTGCCGGAATTCCATAATTAAATTGTTCTCCTGCATTCAGGGTGGCTACAGGCAATGGATTGCCGTCGATGCGGATTTCTGTGTTATTCATAATAGCACAAACATACACGCGCTCATCATTGTTATTTGGAGGTACATTATCTGCAAAGCCTTTAATGACAATGTATTCGTTCCCCAACAGGTTAACCGGAACCAACTGATCACCAATGATGTCCCACCCTCCAGTGATGATTGAATCATCACTGATCGTAATCGCGATGGGTTTGTCAGATACCACATGGGAACCCTTTAACGATGCAGCCGCCGTTGTATTCAGCGTGCGAGCAGAATAGGTCTCACCTTTGTTCAACACAATCTCGAAGGGAATCCCTGCAACATGGCCAACAATATCCAGGGTTGGGGTGATGGTGATGAGCGTGTTATCTTCGGTAGCGACAATATCGAAAGCTTCACTGCCATCGTTAGTCTGATTCGCATAGTTATTCTGACCGGGGATATAAAACTCAGTCCCAAGCGCATTTTTCCCTTTCATTGGCCAGATGGCGGGATTGCTTGAATTGGCATCGTCGTAATAGGCGGTGATAACTTTATCCGAAGTTAGCAGAAGTCCTTTGTTCAATACCTGATCAGGGGGATGGTTTTCAATACTGTCTTTCCATGTAGGGTTACCACCGATTTGGTCTAACCTGAGTGAAATCGTGGAGTTTGGAGGGATGAGCTGGCTAATTGGAACGAAGTTCAGATTTGCGGGCATCCGAAGAAGGATATTTGCCGGATCATCCATCGTTGAGATGCGCATGTATATAGGAATATCACCATGATTAGAAGATATCTCCGGCCCTACGAACCAGAACTCCTTGTCGATTTGGGCAAAACAAGAAATGGACACGGTTAGAAAAAAGACGAATGCATAGATATTCTTCACAACCAATCGTGTTTCATTTATCACGTAAAATTACAAAAAAAAACAGACTTCAATCCATGTTCAATTGGCTTCGCCGGGCTCCGCTTCGCTCCGGTTCATAGCCATTTCTGTGCAATTCTTACTGATTCTCTTGCATTTTGGATAGATATATATTATCTTTAGATGCTTGAAAATATAAAGATCTTTAGCTATGAAAGTACCTCTTCTCCTGGGACTTCTCATTGGAATCCCAATGTTTGCTATTGCTCAGTGGGTAGATGATTCCGCGGTAAACACCATGATCGCCGGTACGGGACAGGATCATACCTTTCCCAAAATTGCAGCCACTCCCGACGGGAATTTTTATATCTCGAGTTGGAGGAATGTTCCTGATACCACAATTTTTTATGAGATGTGGTTGCAGTATGTCAATCATGACGGGTATGTCCAGTGGGGGCCCAACGGCATCCTGATCAGCGACAATCCAAGCCGTTCATGGATCTCGGATTATTCACTGGTGACCGATTTGAGTGGTAATGCTATCCTTGCATTTGAAGATATGCGGGGAGGAAGTGGATTCAGTCACGTATCGGTTTATGCTGTTGCTCCCGATGGCCATGCGGTGTGGGATACCAACGGAATCCAATTGTCCACCGATCTCTTTATGTCATACTCCCCAACCGTTTGCCTGACCAATAGCCAGAATATCCTGGTTGCCTGGAATGCCGATAACAGCGATCGGGATACCAACGCTGGAATCTTTATCAAAATCCAGAAACTATCTCCAGCCGGAACACCACTTTGGCCTGACGCCATTACGGTGGCAGGCCCCGACAGCAACTATATCTTCCCGAATCTTTTACCGGTTGGAGTGGATGATTTTATCATGGTTTGGCAGAAAAAATTCGAAATAGGTATTGGCATCGGTTATGAAATGTATTCCTATATTTATGCCATGCGCTTTGGCCCTGACGGCACCATGAAGTGGCCTGATGTGGCCAGGATTTGCGATCACGGTGATTCGGCATTTGTCGTGCCGGAGTTTTTTAAGCTTCACCCTATCCAGAACAAAGAACAGGACGTCTACGTTGCCTGGTTTGACGACCGGTTTAAAACTGATTTTTCCAATATTTATGTCCAGCAAGTAGATACCTCCGGAAACATCAAGTGGTCCCAGAACGGAATCGCGGTATCTCCGACAAATTTCGGATATGACCGGGTAGACCCATGGATGGGGTTGGAACCTCTAAGCGAGGATCTTTTTGTCTTCTGGGAAGAATACAGGGTGGCAGGAATATTTGATTCGTTCGGGATGCTTGGACAGAAGATCAAGCCGGAAGGAACAACTGCATGGGGAGACCTGGGAAAACTCTTTGTGGGATTCACCTTGGATACTGTCTGGTACATCAATGGTATACAACCTTGTGCCGATAATAAATTTGTGCTAATACTGGAACAGGAGTACGATTCCATTGTTGGTTCGGATACCCTTCTTTTTGATCAGCTGTTTGCCACGCAGATCGACACTTCAGGCATGCAAACCTGGGCTAAACCCACCGTGCTCATGGCTGCCACCAATGGCACAAAGTTTTATCCGGATATGTCGGATCTCTCGGAGGATATTTTTGTGGTTTCATGGGCCGAAAACCGTGATGATGCCTTCAATCCGAACGGGATGATCTTTGCACAAAACATCAGCTTGGATGGAAAACTGGGTCTCCTTGGCATCCCGGCTTATCCTGCGGATGAATCGGGCCTGTTACTCTATCCAAATCCTACAAGCTGTGACTCCTGGTTAGAATTCAGGGAACCAGTAGCGGGAATGGTCGATATTGAGGTGTTTAACCCCTTCGGCCAGCGGTTAGAACACATAGTCTGGAGTTTCGACGGCGCTAATTGCGCAATCCCTCTTTCTGCAGCACAGATCCCGTCAGGTATCTACCTGATCAGGGTTGGGTACAACGAAAGAGAACAAGTAGTAAGATGGGTGGTCCTGAAGTAGGATTGACGGACACAGGATTACCGGTTTCCGGGAGCCGATGAGGTACCCCATGACAGGATCCTGAACTCGGTTCTCCTGTTCACCTGGTGTTCGAGCTCAGAACACACTTTGCCTGGCTGACAAGAACAGTTGTTAACCGGCATTGATTCACCATACCCTTTTGCGATGATTCTCCCGGGATCAATACCTTGTCCAATGATATAGACAACGGCTGACTCAGCACGCTTTTGCGACAGATCAAGGTTATACTCCCCGGTCCCCCTGCAATCGGTATATGATCCCAGTTCAACGGTTACAGGGTATTGTTTCATGATCCTAACCAGGCTATCCAGTGCGGGTTTCGCATCTTCCCTGATATCCCACTTGTCAAAATCATAATAAATATTTTCAAGGGTATAAGGTTTATTCAGCTCTAATGAGGTGGTGAGATGATGAGGTGATGAGGTGATGGAGCTGTCTGGTAACTGGTGACTGGTATCTGCAAACTGTCTACTGCCAACTGTCCATTGCCAACTTGTATCCGGTGCCTCTGTGCGTATGTGCCTTTGTGCCTTCTCGAAATAGTAAATATCATCCCCCCCCGCTCCTCCCGGCCTATTGGAGCTGAAAAATCCATGATTTCCGGTGGAATCTGTCCATACTGAGAAGTCATCGTAAGAGGAGTTTATCGGAGAGCCGGGGTTCAACGGTTTTTCCCAGGTTACTTCCCACGGGTCCTTTCCTGGAGCATGCCTTTGCTTCGTTCCTGTCTCTGGAAAAATCCCTGCTCCCGTTCTGTTTTCCTCATCCGGTTTTGTGACGAAAATATCGAGTCCGCCGAAACCAGGGTGAAAATCCGAAGCAAACCAGAGTTCATTTTTCTCCGTTACAAATGGGAACATCTCATTGCCAGGTGTGTTGATCACCGGTCCGAGATTAACCGGAGAGTCCCATCCGTTGTCCGTTCGTTTGCAACTGTAGATGTCGGTACCACCATATCCTCCCGGCTGGTCGGAGACGAAGAAAAGCGTGTTCCCATTGGGCGTAAGGGCAGGATGTCCTACCGAGTAATCGCGACTGTTGATGAAAAAGGTTTCTGGTTTCGTCCATTTTCCATCTTTCATCTCTGCAGTATATATCTTCAGTAGGTGTGTCCTGGTTCGTTCAGGATCCCGTTTCGTCTGATCACCATATATAAGTGTTTGGTTGATAAACACTTCCGTGAAGTCGTTGTTGAAGCTGGCCGGACCGTCATGCCACTCCTGGGTGGAAAACTCATCGTAATTGTCAGGTGTGAGAAAAGAGTCAGGCACTCTCCCCGGTGATTTTTTTGCCAGAAATAGATGGAGGTAGCTATTGCCGGTCCATCCGTAAATTTTATCAGGATCTCTTGCAGGCAACCGGTCGCTGGTGAAGAGAAGGCCTGACGGGATAACGACTGCCCCAAACTCAGATTGTGGGGAGTTCAGTAATGCCAGGTTTTGAACTTCAAAGCCGGGATCCCGTTGCAGCCAGAGGAGGGCACTGTCGCAACTCATTGCAAAATGCCTGCCAGGTAATTTTCCAGAGTCGAGATCATCACTCTGCAGGAAAAGGCGTCGGGCTTCCTCGTAATCGCCAGAAACTCTGTAAGCCTGGGCCAGAAAAAAATAGTTTTCCGGGCTGGTCTCCCCAAGACTGATTGCTCTTCGGTAACAGGTCTTCTCCTGTGGCCAGTCGTTGAGCATGCGGTAACACTCAGCCAGCAAGACCACAACCTTACGTTCCTCCTCCTGATCCCCTTTCTCCAGCGCTTTTTGAAGAAGTGCAACGGCTTCCGTGAAGTTATAAACAGCCATCTCTTTTTCAGCCTGTTTCACCTGTGCAAAGGCAGAAGAGAAAGTGAGGATCAGCGCCAGGAAGAATAGTAGTTGTTTTATCATAACGCTATATGGCCATGAAGTGATGAAGTGATGGAGTGATGAGGTGATTGTAATTCATATGCATTCTTCATTTTTGTTCATTCATGTCATTAGAAATATCTCGGCGTTAGCATTCTTGTTCGTTTAAAGAGGTCGGTCTCATAGCTTATCCTGATCTCATGAGACCCGCTGTTGTGCGAGCGTAAAGAATTAAACCATATGTCGTAAGAATATCCGACAGAAAATCCTATTCCCACATCAACGCCAACCATTATGCCGATGGCATTGTTGGTCCGGTAACCTGCCCCTAGCGTCAGGATGTCGAGAAGCAGGAAACGCACATTGATATCTGCCTGGATCGGAGCGTTGGTGACATATTTCACAAGCACCGATGGCAGAAACAGAAACCGGTCGGTGAGGGGAATTGAGCCGCCGGCAATGCCATAAAAGTTGGACCGCAATCGGGTGAAGCTTACGTCGTCGTTTGGCGCTGTAACGGATACAACAAGCTGGTTTTGAAGCAGGTGTTTGACAGAGATCCCAGCATAGTATCGTATATGAGAATAATAGATCCCGAAATCGACATCAGGAACCACCCTGTTGCTCGCATCGTTAACCAACAGCTGATCTCCTGGATCCCTTGGATGCAGGGCATTCCAGTCGATGTTGTAATACTTGATGCCGGCCGATATTCCAAACGCGAGTTTGCTTGAGGGGAAGAGGATCCGGTAGGCAAAGGAAGCCATGACATTGTAATCCACGGTAGGCCCCAGCTCATCACGGTATAAATAGACTCCCAGCCCGATATGCGGATTTCGCAGTGGCGCGTGGGCAGTCAGACAGATGGTGCGGGGAGCTCCGTCCACTCCCACCCACTGGAAACGGGTTAGCATATCCACTGACAGGGCATCACGGCTTCCGGCGTAAGCAGGATTGAACTCCAGCTTGGTGTACATGTATTGTGAAAACAGGGCGTCCTGTTGGCCAAAAACGAGGGACGAGGGAAGAAGGACAAGGGACAATAAGAAAAAAGTGAGAAGGGAGAGGCGAGAAACGAAATATGAAATTCGAAATATGAAATTCGAATTTGGCTTCGCTGAGCCACGGTTCCCTCCGGTTCGTAATTTGTAATTTGTAATTCGTAATTGCAGAATTCTTCCCTTCATATCCCTTTACTTTGATCCTCCTCGAACGAATAACCATCCGGTTTTTGGCTCCATATCCTTGATTGTAACAACATAATAGTACGTTCCATCGGGAACAGGCACTCCCCTGTAGTTGGTGCCATCCCAAACTTGTCCGGCATTATCGTATCGTTCGAAACTGCGGATGCGGTCGCCCCAACGGTTAATGATCTGCACTGAATTATCGGGATGCTGTTCAATGCATGTAATGATCCAGGTATCGTTTATCCCGTCGCCATTTGGTGTAATCACATTGTAGAACTCCAGGCATTCGGGTTCTGGTGGTGGTGGTGGTGGTGGATAGATCACCTCAATCCACAGGCTGTCGGAACGTTTGCATCCCGAAACACGGTCGGTGACGGTAAGGATGAACCAGGTATTGGATGACAGCGGGAGTGTTGCAGTCTTAAGCAAAGCCGGATCAATCAACCATTCTTTTGGCTCCCATGAGATCTGGTAGTTGCCCGTCCCTGCATCCGCCATGCCTTGCAGGAGGGCGATAGCTCCTGAGTCGCCCGATTGGTCGGGGCCGGCATCCACCTCCAGGGCATAGATGTGAAGCTGCATCTCCTTCACAACCATTGAATCTGAACAAGATCCTTCTCCCCAGGCGGTAAGAGAAAGGATCACTGTCCCGGTCTCCCCGGAAGCCGATATGTAAAGAGGGGAGAGAGTGGTTGATTCCTCAAGCACACCGGCCCCGTTGTGTCCCCATTGCACCCCTGAGACATGATTGGCAACGGCTGCTGTTACCTGGAAGATTCCGCCCTGGCAGATTGTTCCATCCGGGCCTGTAGCTCCTTCCGGCAAGGGAGAGAATGTCAGCAAGAGCTGATCTGATTGATCGGCACATGGCATCTTGGCTAAAGCCGTTAGTGTTAGTGTAACAATCCCGGCATTAAAGTCTTCTATGCCTGGTAGATAGTGTGGATGAACCAGGGTTGGGTTGTCAAATGTTCCTGTGCCGGAGGTGCTCCATTGAATGGACTGATAATTAAATGCGGAGGTTCCATCAAGAGATACCGGCGACAGATAGCAGGTCCTCAGATCGGGACCGGCATCGGCAGAGGCTACCGCTTCGATCCAGAGGGTCAACGAGGAGCTGTCGGGCTGGCAAGGTGGATTCTCAGATATTAGTGTGAGTGTGACAGCTCCAGTTTCGTCCATTCCCGGAGTGTAGGTAGGGGAGAGGGATGTGCCACCCCCGAGGGTTCCGGTTCCGCTGGTAATCCAGGAGAGTGCATTGTATTCTGAAGCCGTTGCGCCAGTCACGGTGTAGGATGATCCCTGACAGATCGTGTCGTCTGGCCCCGCTTCTGCCGTGGGTGGATATGTCACTGTCACAGAGAATGGCGGAGAGGGAGCCCCGTCACCGCAGAGGTTTGTTCCGTATACTATGATATCTCCTGTTGTTGCGGTAAGCGATACATTGACCGTGATACTGTTAGTACCCGCGCCTGAAGTGATTGTAAAACCAGGTGGTACAAACCAGTTGTAGCTTTGAGCCCAGGGAATTGTATCCACCAAATATATAACGCCCTCGCTTCCGGCGCAAACGGGTGTGGAACCGGTAATCGTGCTGGCCGTGTCGGGTGATGGTGCCACAACGACCCGGAAGGAAGCGGGTTCGGGAGCTGGACAACCATTTGAATCCAGGTAGTTCACAAACACAATATGGAGACCCGGTTCGGTCCAGGTTACCGTAATGATACTGGTCCCATTCGGAGAGGTGATCAACCCACCGGAAGAGAGCCACCACTCGTAGTTACTTTTTCCGGGTTCGGTCAGATACTGGTTGCCGGAAGTCCCTTCGCAGACACTATCCGGACCCTGTATCGTGGGTGTGGGAGCTGGAAGGATTGTTGCCACAACAGGAATGCGAACAGGACTGGTGCATGATGTGATTAAGCTCCTGGCTTCAGCATAAAATGTAGTAGTGATATTCAGAATTGGCGTGATGTAAGTTGTGTCGCCCGCATGCAGCAACGTTCCACCGTTTATGGAGTCGTACCAGTCAACTGTTGATGTTTGAGAGACTGTGGCATGTAACATCACACTTCCAGGTCCACAACGGAATTCGCCATGGCCAATCGGTTCGGGCGGGGTGCCATAAAAGATTGCAGTAAATGTTGCCGTACTCGAACTGCCATACCACCAGGTGTTAATCATTTTATTGTGGCAATCCGGTTCATTGAGCCCCCAGGGGTGACAACCTGGGTACCCGGGGATAGAACCTGGTATACAGCCGGTCAGGTTTGACGTTTGCGGAGCGACAGGACATTGTGAATATGCTGAGAGATGTTGATCATCCCAGAAGGTTTTTGGTATCTGACCCGACGCATTTGCAGGCCGTACAATAGAAATGACAAAGCCATCCGGATTGGTTTCCTGGTCCCAAATCGGGAGGTTTGTCAATCCGTTGGCAAAAGCGATGGCGATGGTCACCGTGGTAGCATCAGGAACTGGATTGCCTAACCCGTCGAGGCCGTTCCATTGGATTTGATTGACGCCTGGTGTGACTGATGAAAAAAGGTTGACCGTAGTTGCCGGGAAACCATATGGGAAAGTGATTGCCACATCAACGCTACCGCTCTTGCTAACAGTTACAAGGATCAGTTGAGCGCCGCTGCAAGGCAGGAAGGATGTGTCGGGCACCATTCCTGGGGTTCCGATGATCTCGCCGTATGTACCGCTGGCAAAAATCGACGTATCGGGATCATTCAGGAATACCGGATAGTCGGCAATCTCAGGGAACGTGAGGAAGGTATTGGTGTTGACTGATTGCCGGTCCGTTAAAAAATTCGCGGTATTGTAGCATCCGTAAGGATTACAGAAAATGGTCGCAGCGCCAATTCGGGCGTTCTGGAACTTCAGTTTCGTGACAATGCTATCATTGGAATAGACATAAAAACGTCCGTTGAACTCATGAAGGGGATACCCAAGATCAGCATAAACCTGCCAGGACTGGGACCAAACACGGCCGAGGATCATATCTTCTGGAATAGCCGGTGCATGCTCCCCTGAAACAACCTGAAAATCCCAAAGGTCGAAAGTGATAGACTGGAAGGTGGTCATGTTGCTGAGTTCAAAATAGTAATTTCCTGTGTCTGCACTGTTTGTAACTTTATACTGGAACGGGTCGTATCCACCCAATGTTGAAAATGGTCCCACTAAGGCCTGGTGATAATATTTAATATAGCCCTGCTGACCTGCCTGGGGACAATCGCCGCTCAGGGCGATGGTCCCATCCGGCTTCCGCAGATTAAACCGGTATGTATAGGACGATAACGGTGAATGTAGCCCGAATAAGATCGACTCCCCGGCCTCTTTGATGTGGATGTAGAGCCGATAGTTCGGCTCACAGTCGATCACAGCAAAACGAGTGTAATCACCGAAGATTTCGTTACTGATATAAAGACCTGCACCGGAGATGAGTGAGTCAGGTTGGAGTTCACGGGTTCCCTCTCCAAAGCTCATTCTGGAAAAAAAAGCAAGGATCAGGAGAATAATGATCGTAAAACGAGACAACAAGTTCATGCCTGGGAAATTTTTCAACATGCCCCCCCCCATCAAAGGTAATATAATAGAGATTTGTCATTATCGGATTTTTCGTTTTTTTCGTAATTTTACGCCATGATTAAAGCTCGCGACACGAAACCTCACATCGGCATATTTGGCCGCAGGAACAATGGAAAAAGCTCAATCATCAATGCATTGACCGGACAGGATGTTGCAATTGTTTCCGAGATAGCAGGTACTACTACCGATCCGGTTAAAAAATCCCTGGAAATTGACGGCGTTGGCCCAGCTATCTTGATTGATACAGCAGGTATTGATGATAGTGGTATTTTGGGCGAAAAGCGAATCACGAAAAGCAAGGAGATCCTGAAGATCATCGACTTTGCTATCCTGGTGATCTCCCACAATGCGTTTGACGATCCTGAAAAGCAGTTAATCAAAGACTTCCGGAAACATGAAATTCCCTTCCTTATCCTACACAACAAATCGGATGAAGAGCCCATCGGAGCTGATCTTTCCCTTGTGATCAGGGAGAAATACCAGGTTCCGGTCGTCGACTTTTGTGCTACCCATTCAACGAACCAGGCTGAGGTAGCTTCACTGATCAGGGATACGATCCCCGAAACGGCTTACAGGAAACGGACCCTGGTTGGGGACCTTATCAAACCTGGCGACACGGTTATCCTGATTACGCCCGTTGATACGGAAGCCCCGGAGGGGAGGATGATTCTGCCTCAGATGCAGGTAATCCGCGACGTGCTGGATTATAACGGTGTGTGTGTGGTTCTGAAAGAGAATGAGGTGACCGGGTACGTGAAAAAGATGAGCCCTAAGCCGATACTGGCGATCACCGACAGCCAGGTCTTTCCAAAAGCCAATGCTGCTATTCCTCCGGAAATCATGCTAACCAGTTTCAGTATCGTACTGGCCCGTCAGAAAGGTGACTTTAAGGAGTACCTAAAGGGCACACCCAGAATAGCGGATTTGAAGGATGAAGACCGTGTGCTGATCTTAGAATCCTGTTCCCATCATGTCACATGCGATGATATCGGGCGGACCAAGATCCCACGATGGTTACGGGAATTTTCCGGAAAGAAGCTGGAGTTTGATGTGGTGGCAGGACTGAGCAACATAGAGCGGCCGATAATGGATTATGCCCTCATCGTCCAGTGCGGAGGTTGCATGATCACCCGCAAGCAGATCCACCAGCGCCTCAAACCCGCTATTGATAACGGCATCCCGGTAACCAACTATGGGATGCTGATTGCATTTATTCATGGAATCTTCGAGAGGGCGATTCAGCCATTTCAAATGGTGAAATAATCTCCGATTGATGCGATTTTTGATCTATTTCGCTACCTCGCTACCTCCTTATACCCTCATACCTTCTAAGGAGTCCCCAGCGAAACCGGCAGGATTTTCCCATTAAAGTGCTTCCAACCATTCAGGGCAAAATCGACGATATAATGGGCCATTTGGTTGGGGGTGTAGGATGCTTCGGCATTTGGGAAAGCCCGTTTGAACATCTCCGTCTCCACCCCACCAAGAGCGAGACAATTGACCCGGATATCCTCCTCCATCAACTCTTCGGCGAGAGCTTCTGAAAGGATAGCGACAGCTCCTTTGCTGGCGCTGTAAGCCGTAAGGCCTTTGAACTTCTTGCTTCCCTGGATCCCGCCTATACTACCGATATTCACAATGTGCGATCCTTTGCCCATCATAGGTAAAATCGCCTGCGTGAAGAAGAATAGTCCTTTCACATTCACATTAAAAATTTCGTCGAAGTCATGATGATCGATCTTTTTGAATGATCTATGGATCAGTTTGCCGGCATTGTTGATCAGGATGTCGCAATGAGACATGTAATTTTCAATACGTTGGATAACCAGCGGGTAGAAATCGAACTGGGTCAGGTCAAACGCATACGGTGTAACATTGGCTTCAGAATTGTTTTTTTTGCATTCAGCAACCAGTGCCTGAAGTCGTTTCTCATTGCGTGAGATGGCAATCACATGGTTTTTTTTTGAGCTAGAAAAAACTTTAACGATTTCGTTGCCAATACCTTGACTGGCTCCAGTGACGATGATATTCATATAGAAATTAATTTGAAAAGATAAAAGTACATATTTTTTGTGTAGAATTATTCCAAACAAAATATATGTATCTTTGCACCTGGATTCATAAAAACCATATTCATGAAAAATTTATTCCTTCTTATTATGGGAATGGTGATCTCTATTGGCAGCCTCTTTGCTCAGGAAGAGATTTTCAAACCCATCGTTTCAAAAGCCACTTATTTCGACATTTCCCCGCCATTACGGGATATGCTGCAAGATACAACTGCCAAGGTTGACATGTCTTGGAAATATGGCATTGTTAAAAATCCGACGAATGTCTATTCTAATGACATGGATGTTACGAGTCCTTTTATTGAAGATCGGATCAGGCAAACCTTTTTCGGAGAGTCCGTGACAGACACAACTATCCAGAATTTTGAAGGCATTGGAATGGCAGGTTATTATCCTCCGGATACCGATGGTGACGTAGGCCCGAATCATTATTTCCAGGTTGTCAACGTAAGATTTGCCATCTACGATAAAAATGGTGTTAAGTTGATCGGTCCTTTACAAAACAGTTCGATTTTTTCTGGCATGCCTAATAATTCCAATGACGGAGATGCGATCGTTCTTTATGATGAAAATGCCGACAGATGGCTTTTTAGTCAGTTTTCACTCCCAAACTATCCCTATGGACCTTTTTACGAAAATGTTGCCATTTCACAAACTTCTGACCCGACAGGTAGCTGGCATAGATACCAGTTTACTTTTAGTGACATGCCTGATTACCCTAAACTCTCAGTATGGGGTGATGGTTACTATATGGTGATACGCCGTTTTGCTTCAGGTTCTGGTAGTTGGCTTGGCCCGGCGGTTGTGGCTATGGAAAGGACAGAGATGCTCGCCGGCAACCCGGCCGCAACAATGATCACCTTTAATCTTCCTTCTTCTTCAGAGGGTCCGCTCGCAGCAGATTGCGACAGTGATTTTCCTCCTGACACAACACCTTGCCCCGTTTGCTATCTGATCAGTGGATCTTCTTCAAGTATAAAAATCAATCATTTTCACACGGATTGGAACACTCCTGCCAATTCCACTTTCACCCTGGCTACTACCGTTCCAATCAGCCCATTCTTGATTTTCGGTAACACAAAGGACATTACTCAAAAAGGAACAAGCCAGAAACTTGATGCTATGTCAGGTAAACGTATTATGTTCCGTATGCCATTCAGGAAATTTACGGACCACTGGTCAATGCTTCTAAGCACTACGGTGAGACTTGACGGATCGTTGGCAGGAATACGATGGATGGAAGTGAGGAATACAGGATCAGGTTGGAGTTTATACCAGGAGGGAACGTACTCTCCGGATGCAAACCATCGCTGGATGGGAAGTATTGCAATGGATTCACTGGGGAATATTGCGCTTGGTTATTCCATTTCCAGTTCAACAATGTATCCTTCTATCCGTTATACCGGCCGCATAAACGGCGATCCTTTAGGTATCATGACAATTGCCGAAAAAGGCATTTATAACGGAGGGGGATCCCAGACGGTTACAGACGGTCGGTGGGGCGATTACAGCGCCATGGTTGCAGATCCTGTTGAGATCGGCAAATTCTGGTACACGCAGGAATATTATGTCAACACGTCTCAAGCCAGCTGGAGGACCCGCATTGCCTCATTCAGTTTTGCCGACATCATGTCGGTGAATGTCACAGCTACTCCAAATGAGATATGTCTTGGAGACTCAACCCTACTGGAAGTAGTAGTTTCAGGAGGGAGTGGAACCTATACTTATTCCTGGGCTTCGATTCCTCCGGGACTTACCTCCAACCTCCAGAGTTTATGGGCTACTCCAACAGAATATACCAAATACTACTGTGAAGTGAATGACGGTTCACAAACCAAAACGGATACCGCATTCGTACCTGTGAACACGAATCCTGAAGTCTTTGCCGGAGATGATCAAACCTTACTTAACACTGTTCAGATCGTCAATCTGAATGCAACGGCATCCAACTACCTGAGCCTTCTCTGGACAACCTCCGGCGATGGCCATTTCTGGAAAGATACGGTGGTGACCAACTATTACTACCCGGGTCCCATAGATCTCACGACCGGTGTCCTCCTGACCCTCACGGCTACTCCCAGGCCTACTTGTACAGAGACTGTTGCCGATGAAATGACTGTTCATTTCGTCCCCGCCGTAGGGGTGCCGGAAGCCGGAGTTGATGCCTTCCGCCTCTTCCTGATGCCAAACCCATCCAAAGGTCTGGTGACAATGAACCTGAAGGGCCTTGGTGGATTCGAAACAGCCATCTCGATCACCACAATTCAGGGTAAGTATGTGCATCGTGACGTAATTGGATCCGGACAAAATTCGGTAATCAGTCAAATTGACCTCAGTGGATTACCGGGTGGGATCTATTTTGTACAGGTCCGCAATCAGATGGGAACCATCGTACAGAAACTTGTGATTGAGTAGTAGGTTATTGAATATAATCGTATCTTTGTACCCGTTATTTGTCAGGGTCAAACCTGCATGATGTTCTTAATATAAATTTGTTTCTTCAGGGCAGGGTGAAATTCCCGACCGGCGGTATAGTCCGCGAACTCCGGGTACCCGGAGCCGAGTCGTTGAAATTACGACACCGACAGTACAGTCTGGATGGAAGAAGAATTTCAATAAGTTTGCTTTTTAAAGGCAGTACTTAAAAATATTTATTATTGCCCTGAAGGGAAGACGCAATGAATTGCGTCTGTATAGATGCGATTCATTGCGTCTCTAAATCTCTTCAGGGCTTTTTTTTATGAAGGACGATATTAGATACATGAAGCTGGCACTGAAGCTGGCGAAGAAAGGAGCAGGGTGGGTAAATCCCAACCCGATGGTCGGAGCTGTGATTGTAAAGGACAATACCATCATCGGGCGGGGGTATCACGAGTATTTTGGCGGCCCACACGCCGAGGTGAATGCGATAAATTCATGCACCAAATCAACGCTGGAAGCCACACTGTACATCAACCTGGAGCCTTGCATACATCAGGGCAAGACTCCTCCCTGTGCTGAATTGATCGTGAAAAAAGGAATCCGGAAGGTTGTGATTGCTATGCAAGATCCGAACCCAAGGGTAAAAGGAAAAGGGATTGAGTACCTCGAGAACAACAAGGTGATTGTTGAGACCGGGCTCATGGAAGAGGAGGCTTCCTTGCTTAATGAAATGTTTATCAAGTTCATCACCACCCGGAAGCCTTTCTGTCTCTATAAGGGAGCGATGACCCTGGATGGAAAGATTGCATCAGCAACAGGCGACTCACACTGGATATCGGGAGATTCGTCCCGTAAACTGGCACACAAACTTCGGCACGAATATTCTGCTATCATGGTAGGAATAGGAACCGTATTGAAAGACAACCCGAAGCTTGATGCCAGAAGAAGCCGGAAAATCAGCAAGGACCCCCTGAAGGTGGTTGTCGATTCAGTGGCCAGGATCTCACTGGATTCCAAGGTGCTTACTTCAAACCCACAATTGACTCTGATAGCTGTTACTAAGTTGGCCGACCAGGCAAAACTTGCAGAGATCAAGAGAACAGGGGCCCAGGTAGTCGTTTGTCCGGAGAAAGACGAACAGGTTGACCTGGAATACCTGATGCTGGCCCTTGGGATGATGGATATCGACAGCGTATTTCTTGAAGGAGGAGGAACACTGGCATTTTCCGCAGTGAGAGATAAAGTTGTCGATAAGGTCATGCTGTTCGTAGCTCCCAAGTTTATAGGAGGAAAAAAAGCCCCTACCATACTGGAAGGTGAAGGGATCCGCCGGATCTCCGATGCGATACCATTTCATGTTTCAACCCTGAAGATGTTGAAAGAAGATATAGTCATTGAAGGATATCTCTCATGTTTACAGGAATCATAGAAGAGGTTGGTGACATCAACTCCATCCGGAGAGGAGGAAAAGCCATTGCACTTGAAGTGAAGGCTCACCTGGTGATAGAAGGAACACGAGTTGGTGATAGCATTGCTATCGATGGAGTTTGTTTAACGGTTACTAGCTTCAGTGACCATAGCTTCACGGTAGATGTCATGCCAGAGACGATGAACCGAACTACTTTTCACGGACTGAAAACGGGAAGTAGGGTCAACCTGGAACGGGCATTGCGTTTGAGCGACAGGTTGGGGGGGCACCTCGTTTCAGGCCATATCGATCGTGTCGGCCGGATTCTTGAAAGATGGAGGGAAGATAATGCCGAATGGATCCGGATCGAAGCCGGGTCAGATATTCTCCGGTATATTGTGGAAAAAGGATCCGTGGCGATTGATGGGATTAGCCTGACGGTTATTGATGTGAATACGCGCTCCTTTACGGTGAGTGTCATCCCTTTGACCCAGAAAGAGACAACCATCCTTGCTAAACGAACAGGTGAAGAGGTAAACATCGAATGCGACCTCATTGGAAAATATATTGAGAAACTGGCGAAGGGAGAAGCGAAAGGGGCGGGAGTAACGCTGGATACTCTGGCGAGGAATGGATACCTATAATAAATTACGAATTAGGAATGAAGAATGAAGAATTACGAAATG
The DNA here is from genome assembly GCA_964449285.1 of uncultured Prolixibacteraceae bacterium. GTDB lineage: Bacteria > Bacteroidota > Bacteroidia > Bacteroidales > FEN-979 > QYOJ01. Next base: position 15,359 of record CAYUZX010000029.1, on the reverse strand, counting down.
TACCACAATAGAACTAATGTGTTCTAATGTACCTAATGTGGTAAAAAAAACTCGAAACTAAAAACAACCTACAACTGACAACC
>CAYUZX010000029.1:0-15176 GCA_964449285.1 uncultured Prolixibacteraceae bacterium | reverse complement strand
ACAACTGACAACCTACAACTGACAACTGATAACCTACAACTGACAACTGACAACCTACAACTGACAACTGACAACCTACAACTGACAACTGATAACCTACAACTGACAACTGATAACCTACAACAACTATGCATAAATTCAATACTATACCAGAAGCAATCGATGATCTTAAACGGGGGAAGATGGTTGTTATTGTCGATGACGAAGACCGGGAAAATGAAGGGGATCTGGTGATAGCGGCTGAGAAGGCCACCCCTGAGGTGATCAATTTCATGGCGAAATTCGGGGGTGGGCTCATCTGTATGCCTGTAATGAAAGAGCGATTAGAAGAACTTCATATTGACCGGATGGTTGCCAAGAATACGGATCCGAACCGTACTGCTTTTACGATCAGCATTGATGCCACCGAGTGTACAACCGGCATCTCAGCACAGGAGCGGGCACTGACAATAAAAAAGGTCCTTGATTCGAAATCGAACGCGAAAGACTTTACCCGCCCAGGACATATTTTCCCCATTGAATACCGGGAGGGTGGCGTACTCGTTAGGGCAGGACATACCGAAGCGTCGATTGACCTAGCCACCATGGCAGGACTCTATCCTGCCGGTGTGATTTGTGAGATCATGAATGAAGATGGTTCCATGGCCCGGGTTCCGGAGTTGATCGAATATTGCAAAAAACATGGATTGAAGATGATAACCATCGCCGACCTGATCGACTACCGGCGCAAGAATGAGAAGCTGATCTATTGCAATACAATTGTGGATCTTCCAACCCGGTATGGCTATTTCAAGGCACATAGCTACGAGAGCAAACTGACTGGCGAAGATCATTTAGCTCTTGTAAAAGGTGACATTACCAACGAGGAACCAGTACTCGTCAGGGTTCACTCAGAGTGCCTTACCGGCGACGTGTTTGGCTCACAGCGGTGCGATTGCGGGGAGCAGCTTGATATGGCGTTGAGAAGGATCAGCCTGGAGGGGAGAGGAGTTTTGCTATATATGAGGCAGGAAGGCAGGGGTATTGGCCTGGCGAATAAAATGAAAGCTTACCACCTGCAAGACAAAGGGATGGATACGGTTGAAGCCAATCAAGCTCTGGGTTTCTCGGCCGATATGAGGGATTATGGCATCGGAGCTGAGATCCTGGCCGACCTTGGACTCCGACAGATCCGACTACTCACCAACAACCCTAAGAAGATAAGTGGGATTGACGGGTTTGGGCTTGAGATTGTGGAACGGGTCCCTATTGAGGTCAAGCATAATGAAAATAATAAGCTCTACCTGATGACGAAGCGGGATAAAATGGGGCATATGCTTAGTTTTACGGATGAGATCAAAATTAAATAGTGAAATGGTGAAATGGTGAAACATGATCCTCATTACCAACAAACCAGAAACCAGAAACTGACAACTAAAAAACCAAACTTATCAACAAATGAAAACAATAGAAGGAAAACTGGAAGCGAAAGGGTTGAAATTCGGGATCGTAGTTACCCGCTTCAATGAATTCATCAGCGCCAAATTGTTATCGGGATGCCTGGATGGATTGAAGCGTCATGGAGCAGAGGATGCAAACATTGAGACAGTATGGGCCCCCGGCGCATTTGAGATCCCATTTTTAGCTAAAAAGATGGCCACATCTGGAAAATACGATGCTGTTATCTGCCTGGGTGCAGTCATCCGGGGAGCTACACCACATTTTGACTATGTAGCTGCAGAGGTTTCAAAAGGGATTGCTTCGGTTGGCCTCGATACAGGCATCCCGGTGATCTATGGCGTACTCACTACCGACAACATCGAACAGGCTATTGAGCGGGCTGGTACCAAGAGCGGGAACAAGGGTTTCGACGCTGCCATGGCTGCCATCGAGATAGCTAATGTAATGCCGCAGATCTGATCGGGGGAGACCCGAATTGAGGGTGATTACAACGCCGCTCATTCCATTTCCCAGAAAGAGTCCCTCTTCTGAATAGGCGCTTTGAATTTCAATGATTTGCAGATTTCTCCTCATTTCCATGCTTTGAATATTCATAGCCATGGTAAATGCCAAAAATAAATATGTACTCATCCCCATTTGTTGTTTGATTTTATAAAATAAAATTAGAGGATGAACCTCTTCAAAAAAATAGAGTGCAGTACGTAATTTTTAGGAAAATTACCTAAGTACTGGATACTAGAAGAGATGATAAAATCTAAGTAATTTCTAAGTATATGCCCGGAATTCGGCGAATGACAAGCTTTTCCGTGAGGGTAAATGAGCCGTGTTTTGACGTGGTTACAACTGGTTAACTGCCAGGAGGAACTTCAAATGTGATCTGGAAAAAAGATATTTTCGGGATGAAAAATTTCAGGCTAAATTATTTTTATAAACGAACCTCAATAACTCGGCTGTAGAATGAAGGTTGCATTTTTTGAAGATGTTGGATTTATGGACATCCAGAGTTCTTTGGCAGATAGCCAGTTGCTCGGTGATTATCTCTGAACTGTAACCATTCACAATTAGTTCCATCACCTCCAGTTCCCGTCGTGTAAACAGGCCCTGGTTTTGATTTTTAGGCCCTTTTTTTGGTTTTTTCGGAGTGACTTCTTCATCCGGGATGTTAATCGACGACTCCACTATCAGATGGTGTTTTCCGTTCATCACATGATGGATTGCTTCGAGGATCTCTTCGGTACCTGCTGTTTTTGATACAATTCCCATTATTCCTGTGTTGAGCAAAACCCGAATGTTCGCCGATGAGATGAACCCGGATATCATGATGATCTTTATCCCCGGAATATCTTTGATTAGCTGGCTGGCAGCCTTAAGTCCATTCAACTTGGGCATGGAATAGTCCATCAGGACGATATCCGGGTAAAGTTTAGGCCCCTGGATAACCGCCTGGATCCCATTAATCGCTTCATATATCTCCCAGGTGGGATTGCAACTGACCAGCAACGCCTTCAACCCTTTCCTTACCAGCGCATGATCGTCTACGATTAGTATCTTCATATTTTACCAGTTCTATTTCCTTATAGACTAATTCTACCCTCATATGGTTGGGTGAATGGTTGGAATCAACGAAAATTTTAGTTGGCTTACTTGTGGGTTATCACAAAGCAGGTGCGGCGGTTCATGGCCCGGCCCTCTTCGGTGTCGTTGGGAGCAACGGGATCAGTCTCTCCAAATCCTTTGAATGTGAGTCTGGTGGACGAGACTTTTTTGGCGATAAGGTAATTATAAACCGATTTTGCCCGGTTTTCCGAAAGGATAAGGTTGACAGCATCGTTTCCAATTGCATCGGTATGGCCCTGGATTTGTATCGAGAGCTGGTCGTTGAGTTCCAGGAATTCGAACAGTTGATCAAGCACCACTTTAGACTCGGGAGCGAGATCAAAGGAGTTGAATGCAAAATAGATGTCGTTGATACGGTATGATTTATCCAGTTCAATTGGCTGGATCTCCATATCCACCGTGGCAGGCTTTTTAAATGCGGAATCGACCCGGGAGATGTATTTCGACTCGTACACATACCCCTCTTTTTTAATCGTCATGATGTAGTCGTTGTTAAATGGGGCAACGGCGACATACTTGCCAGTATTTGTATCCAGGGATACTTTATTGATCTTCTGGGTCTCCACGTTTTTGAGTTCAATGCGGGCCTTCACCGGCTCGAAGCTGTTCTCATCTTTCACGGTTCCTTTAATGAAGAGCACCTTCTCGGGGCGGGCTTTATCGTAAAGATCAAAGGAGTAGAGATCCCATCCTCCCTGCTCTTTCAGTTTGTTGGATGCAAAGAAGCCTCTTGTGCCGTCGGTACTAACAAAGAAGCCAACTTCATCTTCGGGAGAGTTAATTGGATATCCCAGGTTTTCCGGTTTTTTGTAGCTGCCATCTTCCTGAAGCCGTGTATAAAACACATCGTAGCCGCCCATTCCCATCCAGCCATTGGAGGAGAAATAAAGTGTCTTGCCATCGGGGTGGATGAAGGGTGATTTTTCATTCCCGGATGTGTTGATCAGTGGCCCCAGGTTTACAGGGGCTCCCCAATCACTATCGATATAACGGGTAGCTTTGTATAGATCGTAACCTCCATAGCCACCCGGCCGGTCGCTGACAAAGAACAGGATGGTTCCATCGGCAGAGATGCTTGGTTGCGATTCCCATGATCCTGACGTGTTGATCCTGTCACCGGCACTCTTGATTGCCTGCCATTCGTCATTGCGGAACTCTGAGGAATAGATGTCGCAGTTGAGGTAATGACGCGCTTTATCATATTGACAAACAGTATAATATAGAACGTTGTTGTCAGCAGTTAGTGTGGCACCTCCTTCATTGTCATTGACGTTGAACGGTTCGGGCATCTCCTCTCCATCAGGAAAGTTCCCCTGGTAGTTGCGTATGCTATACATGAACTTCTCCTTGTACCCTGCTGTCTTGAGAAGGGAATTGCGGTCGGGGAGGATCTTCTTTTCCCTCGTAAACATTGCGATCTGGTTATCGGGGCTGAGGATTGCGAGGTACTCATTCTCGGGAGAAGAGATCCCTTCAACTACTTCGGGATGGAACGGGACAGGGTTTGTTAGCATCTCCTTGTAAAACTTCGAGTAGTCAAGGAGGCTTACTGCCCGGTTGTAGTCAGCATCGTTTTTTATTTTATCCACATCTTTGAGAAAGGCTGTGAGATGGGTCACGGTGGCATCGAAGTCCTCTTTACTATAAGCAATCTCTCCCATGTAATAATGGACGTAAGAGTCATAATCCGGACAAATATCAAGGACTTTTTTGAAATAACCTTCAGCCAGGTTGAAATCGGAATCTCTCCTCTTGACATACGAACTTCCAAGGATGAACCAGGCATCAGCAAAGTCGGGGTACTGGGCAACAAGTTCACGCATAGATTGAGCTGCCAGTGTGTAATTTCCACGTTTGAAATCTATCATACCGGTCTCAAAGATTTTCTCGTATTTCTTGTCCATCTCAACGGAACAAGTATCCTGTGCGTAAAGGAATTCGCCTCCGGCAATCAGAAAACAAAGGAAGATCAGAAAACGCATTCGTCGGATCAGTTCTGAGAGACCTGGCATGGATGGGAATTTTATCAAAGATAGGGGAATTTGTTATACCTTTACTGTGATTTCTTCTACTGGATAAAACTATGGAAAAACCTTTTTTGATATCAATGGGTCTGTTTATTTGCCTGAGTTTCTTCAGCCGCGGGCAAACGCCAATTCCCAATAACGATTTCGAGCAGTGGAATACCTTTACGAACTATGCGGACCCGGTAAGCTGGGACACCCCTAATGAAGAGATCAGCGCCATCCCGTTCTTCGGAACTACCCTGGTCACGAAGAGCACCGATCATTACACGGGATTTTATTCAGTCCGACTGGAGTCGAAAGCGATCTTTCTGGTAGGAGAGATTCCGGGGTTTTTGACCTGTGGCACCCTTACAATTGATATCGCCTCATTATCATTTGAGATAACGGGCGGGGCTCCCGTATATGACATGCCTACACACCTGAAAGGCTACTACCGCTATTTCCCGATGGGTGGTGACAGTTGCGCGATTGGGATCGGATTGTTCAAAACCATTGACAGCATTCCCTATGAAATCGGGATAGGTCAGTTTTCGACAAAGGATACCGTTCCCGACTGGACCTATTTTTCTGCCTGGATTGATTACAACTGGTTCGTACAGCCTGATACAATGAACATCATTGCATTATCTTCGGCTCAGCAAGACATGACACCTGGGACCGTTCTTTATGTGGACAACCTCTTCCTCGATTATACCGTTGGCATAAATCCGGTTGATCCGTCAGCCGGCATCAACATTTATAATGATCAGGAGACTAATCGGTTGCTGGTTTTTTTCGAGTTTGAGAAACGGGAAGCAACCCGCCTCAGACTCTACAGCATAACTGGTCAGTCGTTGATTGATATCCCTGAAGATGCGATTCAGAACGGGAAGATGGTTGTTCAGTATGGTCATCTTAGGCAGGGGATATACATTCTTGAGGTGATCCATGATGGGAAACGATTTGTGAAAAAATACTGGTTGATGCCATGATGCCGGATGCCGGATAATGAGAGCATATAATGTTATTGATGTAATCAACTAATGGAAAAGCGAGTTCATATCGGATTGATCCAGGTCACCTGTAGCAGCGAAAAGCAAGACAATATCCATAAAACCATTGGCAAGATACGGGAAGCTGCTTCCAAAGGGGCGCAAATTGTTTGCCTGCAAGAACTTTTCTCATCCCTCTATTTCTGCTGGGAGGAGAATTACGACTATTTTTCACTCGCTGAAGCTGTTCCCGGCCATACTACTATCTCGTTCCAGGAACTTGCGAAAGAACTTAATGTAGTTCTGATCGCCTCTCTTTTTGAGAAACGGGCACGGGGTGTATATCACAATACTACAGCAGTCATCGATGCCGACGGGAGCTATCTTGGCAAATACCGGAAGCACCATATCCCCGATGATCCGGGATACTATGAAAAGTTCTATTTCACGCCGGGAGATGATGATTATCAGGTGTTTGACACTAAATATGCAAAAGTGGGTGTGCTGATCTGCTGGGACCAGTGGTATCCGGAAGCAGCGCGAATCACCTGTCTGAAAGGCGCTGAGATTATTTTCTATCCAACAGCTATTGGATGGGCTGTGGCTCAGGACGAAGAGACTAATCGCCAGCAATATCAGGCCTGGCAAACTATTCAGCGTGGACATTCGGTGGCAAACGGAGTATTTGTGGTTACTGTCAACCGTACCGGCATTGAGGGATCCATGAATTTCTGGGGTGGTTCGTTTGTCTCCGACCCGATGGGAAATATCCTCTACCAGGCACCTCATTTCGATGAGGTAATCCATGTCCAGGAGCTCGACCTATCACGCATTGATGAAATCCGCCTCCACTGGCCTTTTCTCAGGGATAGGAGGATCGACAGCTATGGGGAGATATTGAAGAGATACATTGATAAATAGCGAAATAACGAAATTCATGCTCCTTCGTCATTGAGATAAATGTTTGATTTAGAACAATATACCCCCAAAGAATTGGGTTACCGGTTTCCGGCCGAGTGGGAGCCGCACCGGGCTACCTGGCTGAGCTATCCGCATGGAGGATCCTATTCATGGCCTGGAACGTTACCCAAAATCTATCCCTTCTACAACCGGTTTATCAAAGAGATCTCCAGGGGTGAGCAAGTCTGTATCAATGTTCGGGATTATAAATTGAAAGAGAGGGTGGTAAAAGATCTTGAGAAGAGTAACGTGGATCTGGAGCGTATTACTTTCTACCTCAATCCTACAAATGATTCCTGGTGCCGTGATCATGGGCCGGCTTTCCTGGTCAACCCGGAAGCCAAAGATCCTAAAGTGATTATTAGTTGGAAGTACAATGCATGGGGCGAAAAGTACCTGCATGATCTCGATGACAAGATCCCTATGCTGGTTGGTCAGTACCTGGATATCCCTATCTTTTATCCGGGTATTGTGATGGAGGGGGGAGCCGTTGAATTCAATGGGAAAGGAACTCTGCTGACAACCACTGCCTGTTTGCTTCATGAAAATAGGAATCCAAATCTTTTCCAGCATGAAATTGAGGAATATCTGGGTAACTATTATGGAGTGGATCAGATCCTCTGGCTGGACGATGGGATTGATGGCGACGACACCAACGGACATATCGACGATATTACCCGGTTTTTCAAGGAAGACGGGGTTGTCACTGCTGTTGAACCCAATAAGTTAGATGCCAACCACAAACCGCTGAAAGAGAACCTGAAGAAGCTTAAGGGTTTCCGCATGCCAAATGGGAAGCAACTAGACATTGTTGAGCTCCCCATGCCCAAACCGGTGGTTTTCGAAGATCAGCGCCTACCCGCATCCTATGCCAACTTTTACATCTCAAACTATGCCGTGATCGTGCCAACATACCGTTGTCGTGAAGACGACCTGGCACTATCCATCCTTGAACAATGCTTCCCCGATCGCCAAGTGGTAGGGATCGATTCGGTAGAGATCATCTGGGGACTCGGGAGCTGGCACTGCCTGAGCCAACAGGAACCTGTTTAAAGTTAGAAGTCAGAAGTTAGATGTACGAACTGGAAGTACGAAGGTAGAAGTGCGAAATTTTTTTTGAATTTCGAATTTAGGATGTTGAATTTTCTTATATTTGAATAATTGATATGTGGTTTATATTCAATGCTTTAGATATGAAAAAATATACATTCATCATACTAATCCTGCTTTCTATGCAGGTTCGGGCCACATGGGCCCCTTTTGGTCCTGAAGGGATCCAGGCCAACCGTATTTGTTTCACTATTGACCAGCATCCTCACTGGGGCATTTGTCATGATGGCGGATTGTATTTGTATGATCTCATTTCGCAATCCTGGACAGATCACCCGTCTGGGCTGCCTGTTTGGGATGCCTGTTACCTCGATGGACAAAACATCCTGGTTATCATGGGGGATGGAACAGATTCTGATGGGATCTATCAATTTGATCCTGTTTCCGATACCTTCGAATTGCTTCAATTTATTGATATCCCGAAATTTATTTGTTATGATGAAACCCAGCAAACCTATTACGTTGGTCATCATCTGGGACTTCTTTCTTCTCCCAACGGATTGTCCTGGACCCCCATCGATACCTTTGTAAACAGGTCTATCGTATCAATGGGTATTTATGAGAACCATTTTGTGGTTTCAGAGATGGATAATCTTTATGGGATTTGGTCCTCGGAGGATGCCGGAGTTACCTGGACATTGTATCCTTATAGTCCGATGATCAGTTGCCTGGGATTCGATAACCAGGGAAAGCTATATGGGATCTTTCCTGATAACAGTTATTCATCAGGCCTTTGGTCGTCAACTGATTTCGGGGAGAACTGGGATGTTGAATTCTGGTCGCTGGAGATGCGTTGTGTAGGATTTGATTATGCCAATGTATTTGTTGGGTGGGGGGAGAATGCGTACCCTCCCCAGGTGGGAATAGCCTGGTTTCATCCCGAAACCGACTCCCTCACATGCATTAATGCCAACCTCCCTAATCTGGTGATCAATCAGATCACACACAACCCGTCGATGAGTGCGATTGCCCTGTTTTGCTGTACAGAGAATGGAGCGTATATCTCCTATGATTATTATCTCGGTTTGCCTGAATCCCCTGGGTTGGCTGTTTCCACACTCTCCATTCATCCAAATCCTGCAACGAACCAAACAGTTCTAACGTTTCAACCAACTGTGAATAAGTCGCAAGGGACTCTTTCTGTATTCGATATGGCAGGAACGAAAGTTTGGCAAACCAAAACAGACTTTTCAACAGGAGAAATCGTATTTGATTGCTCCATTCTGGTTCCCGGAGTTTATCTTATCGAATTGAAATGCGGGGATTCTATTCGCACAGGAAAACTGATCGTCAATTAACGATCCTTTCTCAATTGGTTTCACTGTTAGAAGGAAATCCATAATCCTTGCATTCATATATTTTCCCCCAACGTTTATCAATTATTTCCGGACGCTTACACATCTGACTCATATTGACAGGTGATGGATCGTAGATTAGCTTAGAAAAAAAAGCGAAATAGCGAGGTAGCGAAATAGCGAAATAAAATTGTCATTCGTAAATCAAAATGTCTTATGAAAAAATTTACCACAACCCTGTTCCTCATCCTGACCTTCCTAGCCGGCATCCAGTGCCAGGAGGTCACCGAAGAGATGGCCGCAACGGTGGCAAAAAATTTCCTGTACGAAAAATTCAACCAATATGTTCAGCCTGTCGACTATTCGCAGGTTACAATACGGGAAGAACTGACATGGGAAGAAGGAGATCAAACCTTTCTTTACATCTTCAACATGAACCCGGCCGGGTTTGTGATCGTAGCCGGACACCAGGCATTGAACCCTGTGCAGGGATACAGCTGCGAACACAGTTACCGCTCCGACAACCAGCCGTCAAATGTCCGTTACTGGATCGGCCAATACGCCGGGCAGGTGAAACTGGCGCGTGAAAAACAAATGCAACCGACTGAAACTTCAGCCGTTTTATGGGAAACGTATCTGGCTGCCGATTTTTCATTCCGGGATCAGGCTCCGTTACAGACAACAGTCGGTCCGCTTCTAACTTCACTTTGGAACCAGGGCTGGCCGTATAATTATTACTGTCCCGAAACCAGCACAGGTGGATCAGGTGGACATACATGGGTGGGATGTGTGGCTACCGCAATTGCCCAGGTTGCATATTATTGGCGTTGGCCGGATCATGGACAGGGACATTCTTCCTACATCCCTTCTATTCATCCGGAGTATGGGGTGCAATCGGCCGATTACGAAAACACCTGGTACAAATTTGATAAAATGGTGGATAATCCGGCCACGGTAAATACAGCTATTGCTGAGTATCTTTACCACTGGGCGGTCGCGCTGCGGATGGATTTCGATCCAAGTGGATCAGCTCCCGATTCCAGCATCCTGGATCCGGGGATGGATTCACTCTATTATTACTTTAAGATGTTTCCGTACACATGGCTTTACCGGGATAGTATGCCTGTTGAGGAATGGAAAGCGATCCTGACAGGATGGCTGGATCAGGCCTGCCCGGTGTACTATGGAGGCAACGTTGCAAGCGGAGAGGTGGGGCACGCGTTTGTCTGTGATGGGTACCAGGATTCAGTCTATTTTCATTTCAACCTGGGATGGGGAGGAACAAGCAATGGGTACTACACCATAGACAACATCCTTGGGTACAATTATGATCAGATGATGCCCTCCATGAATGTTCCGGACACCATTCAGTTTCCATATCCTAACTTTTCAAGTGGCGAGGATACCCTTAACGCTCTTGAGGGAAGTATGACTGACGGGAGCGGGCCTAACCGGGATTACCTGAACAACATGCATGTTTCCTGGCTGATCGATCCGCAGACCGATGAAGATTCGGTGAGTTTTATCAGGCTGGATGTCAGGAGATTTTCAACAGCCGATCCAGGCGACCACCTTATTATCTATGATGGAGGTAGCATTGCGGCACCTGTTCTGGCTGATCTTTGGGGAGATACGATTCCCCCTGTGCTGGCAAGTTCCGGCAACCAGGTTTTCATCGAATTCATCACCGATGCCTCCGGTACTGGTCCGGGCTTTTTAGTGGATTATCAGGTAGAGTTGCCCGATTACTGTCAGAGCATGACCCCTGTCAGCGATTCAAGTTGTCATATTTTCGACGGCAGCGGACGATTCCATTACCACAACAGCACGTTATGCAAGTGGCGTCTTGAACCGGCAGGATGTGACTCATCGCTTACTCTCTATTTCAATTGGTTTGATACTGAACCGGAAAACGATTACCTGGAGATTTATGATCTGGAAACTCAGACATTACTGGCCAAATACAGTGGACATTATACCGAACCGCCGGCCCCGGTAACATCTCCAAGCGGAACGATGTTCCTGATCTTCAGAACCAACAGCAGCATCACCGAAAATGGTTGGGAAGCCTGGTATGGTGATGTGACAGGAATGATCGAACCGGAACTTGTCAAGGACATGATCATCATTCCAAACCCTGCCAGTAATAATGCCCGAGTAGATTTCACACTCGCTAAGGCAGCCATGGTTAGTGTTGAGTTAATCAATATTTTCGGGGAAACGGTATGGACGGCTAATCTGGGAATTCAATATCCCGGAAGTCACACCCAGCATCTTGACATCCGGCATCTGGCATCAGGGATCTATCTCTGCAGGTTGCAGGCGGGAAATCAAACTATGGTGAAGAGAATAGTCAAATTATGACCGCAGATTTCGCAGATTTCGCAGAAGAAATCCGTGTAATCCGTGTTCTATAACAAATGTAAAATGGCAAAATGCAGAATAGTAAAATGAATTTTTCTAAATTTATACTGCCAAAACAAACTGATTTGCTCCGAACGCTGATCATCGACGACGAAGCACACGTGCGCGTGACCCTTAAACGCCTGCTTGAACAGGTATGTCCTCATGTGAAGATAGTAGGGGAGGCTTCTAGCGTGGCATCAGGGATTACAGCTATTCGCGAGAAGAGTCCCGACCTGGTGTTGCTGGACATCCAGATGGATGATGGGACCGGATTTGACCTGCTGAATCATTACAACAATGTCGACTTCAAAGTGATCTTCGTTACGGCTTACGAGAAATTCGCTTTACAGGCATTCGGCTTCAGCGCTGTTGATTACATTTTGAAGCCGGTTGACCCGGAGAAGCTGGCGGAAGCCGTGAAACGGACGGAACAGCTGGTGCAGCAAACATTCAACAACCAGCTTGGCGTGTTAAACGATAACCTGAATCCGGAAAACCGACAAACCCGGAAACTGGTTCTTAAAACGCAGGAGAATGTATACCTCCTGGGAATATCAGACATCATTCATTGCGAATCTGATGGGAGTTATACGATCTTCCATACCGTTGACGGGGAACAGATCCTGGTTTCAAAAGGGTTGCGTGATTACGATGAACTGCTTACCGACCACGGCTTCTTCAGGGCACACCGATCTCATCTGATCAACCTGCAGCACATCAAGCGTTTCGAGAAGCAGGAAGGAGGTCAGGTGGTGATGACCAACGACCTCCGGGTACCAGTCTCCTCCCGCAGCCGGGATAAACTGATGCGACTCTTTGATGAAATTGCCGGAACATGAATAATCGTCTCACGTCCTACGTCTTACGTCCTTTGTGCCTAAGTGTCTTCGTGGTGAACCTATTCTTTGCGGCTTCCACAAGTTATGGCCAAATACAAACCTGCATCCCAAAACAGGAAATTGATAGCCTTAAAGAACTTTTACCTGCTCTCAATGGGAAAGCGAAAGTGGATCATCTGAATCTCATTGCCACATCAATTTCGCAGCGTTATCCCGACAGCTGCCTTTATTTTTCCGGACAAGCCTTGAGCCTGGCCGATTCACTGGACTATGATTTTGGAAAAGCGGAAGCATTGTTTAATATAGGAAACGGATACTTTTTCAACTTTGACGTCAAGGAAGCCACGTTAAACTACCTGGCTTCATTGCGCTTGTTTGAGACATTTGAGCCTTCTGAAGAGCTTGGAAATCTCTATCTGCAAATCGCGGTGGTGAATCAGTATATCCGCAATTTCCTGAAAGCGATTGAATATTACAGGAAATCTGCATCTGTATTCAGGGACCTTGGTGATGACTGGAGATGCAGCTACGCGTTATATGTTCAATTAAGGTCTTTTATTTATGCCAAAATGTACGACAGTGCGTTCTATTATACCAGGAAGAATATAGCGTATTGCAAGTCCCATGGATTCAATGATCTCCTGGCTATGAATTACAATATTTTAGGGATTACTTATTTATGGAGGGATGACTTCAGACCAGAACAGGAGCGGTTTGAAGGTCCGTTCGCTATCCCTTATTTCGATTCGGCGCTGGCTGTGGCCAATATGACCGGACTGACCGGTGACAATTCGGTCTATCTTTTAAACAAGGCAGAATCATACCATCACTACATGACCCATCCTGACCGGAAAAAGGCGGAGAAAATTTACCTGGAATCTATCCGGCAAGGGCACGATCCAGCTGATTATCATGATCTTACTTCGGGGTTTGCCTTGCTTGGAGAACTCTATGTTGATGAAAAAAAATATCAGGAGGCAAACGTGTACCTTGATAGCTTCCTTCTGGCCGTGGATTTGTATTATAATTCCGATGATACGACCTGTTATGTTTATCCTGATGTTAAATATAAAATAGCATCTTACATGTATGTGAGTAAATCTTATGCTTACAGAGCATTTTTTAAGTTGTATAAATCACTGGGAGAGTTTGATACGGCCTTTTACTATTATAACATGATGGTGAAAGCTGTTGACAGTTTACAACAAATGCAGGCCAGGAACCAGATTGATTACCTGGTGGCCAATTACGAGGATGAGAGAACTTTTCAAACGATTCAACTGTTGGAACATGACAAGGAACTGCATAAAATAAAAGCCAACAGGGTGATCACGTTCATGATCGTACTGGGAATCATATCTCTTCTTATTTTATTACTTCTTGTACTTTTTATCAGGCAAAGCAAATTCAAGGCTGCACATGAGAAGTCCCTGCTTGAGCGGCGACTTCTCCGAACCCAGATGAACCCCCACTTTATCTTCAACTCCCTGGCCAGCATCCAGAATTTCATCGTCACGCAGGAGCCGATGAAAGCCAGCACCTATCTTTCCCGGTTTTCAAACCTGGTGAGAAACATTTTGGATAATTCATTGGAGGAGTATGTCTCTTTTGAAGATGAGATCGCTACCATCGAGAACTACCTGGAACTGCAACGGGTCCGTTATGAGGGGAAGTTTGACTACTCCATTGATGTGGATCCGAAGATTGATGTGGAATCGATGATGGTCCCACCCATGCTGGCGCAGCCTTTCATAGAAAACTCCATAGAACATGGATTCAGGCAGAAGGATGCCAAAGGGACCCTGTCCATCCGTTTTATCAAACAGGGTGATGATTTCATCCTGTTCGAAGTGGAAGATGACGGCATTGGCAGGGATAAAGCATGTCGGTTATCACAACTGGCAGATCCTCATCACAGGTCGCTGGCCACTTCGATCACCCAAGACAGGCTGGCAGTCATAAACCGCAAATTGAAGCAAAAACTCCGTCTGGAGATCATTGATTTGAAAGATGAAGCGGGAAACGCTACCGGCACGAAGGTTAGGTTTATGATCCCGGTGAAATCGTGAATTTCGTGAATCGTGACCCGTGACTTGTCCGCTTGTCCGCTTGTTCAGCCCGCAATCTTGTCAGCAATCACCAGTGCCGCCATCGCTTCTACGACAGGGACAGCCCGCGGAACAACGCATACATCGTGCCGGCCTTCAGCTTTGAAGGTTATCTGGTCGCCGTCCCTGTTGATGGTCTGCTGCTCCATGCCGAGGGTTGAGATAGGCTTGAATGCAACATTGAACGTAATATCCATCCCGTTGGAGATGCCACCCTGGATGCCTCCATCATGGTTGGTTTTTGTTTTGATCAGGTTTTCATCCAGGATAAACTCATCGTTGTGTTCTGAGCCTTTCATACGTGCAGCATTGAACCCGGATCCGTATTCGAATCCTTTTACAGCGTTAATGCTCAGCATTGCTTTGGCCAGATCAGCCTGGAGTTTTCCAAACAGCGGATCGC
>CAYUZX010000028.1:0-38708 GCA_964449285.1 uncultured Prolixibacteraceae bacterium | reverse complement strand
GGACGAAGGATGAAGGACGAAGGATGAAGGACGAAGGTTGAGAATGAGTTGTGTACAGCCGCAATTTATTGCGGCTCGGCCATAGCAAATAACCAATAAATTATGACAAAATATGCTAAACAGGAGATCCTGGCCGATTACCGACTGGCAAATTTAAGCCGGCAGCTGAGTATACTGGGACGACGTGAAGCGCTTGGAGGAAGAGCCAATTTTGGCATCTTCGGCGACGGGAAAGAGGTGCCACAGCTTGTGCTGGCTAAGTTTTTCCAGAATGGCGACTGGCGTTCGGGGTACTACCGCGACCAGACCTTCATGATGGCTGCCGGAGTGTTCACGCCTGAAGAGTTTTTTGCCCAATTATACGGCGACACCGACATCCGTGTTAATCCGGGGACAGTAGGACGAATCATGAACAACCACTTTGCCACTCGAAGTATCGACGACCATGGTAACTGGAAAGACCTGATGAAGCAGAAAAACTCCTCTGCCGATATCTCCCCGACCGCAGGCCAGATGCCCCGGCTTCTTGGATTAGCTCTGGCTTCAAAACTTTTCAGGAGTAATAAAGCGTTAAAACCCTTTACCCAATTTTCTGTCAATGGGAACGAAGTTGCCTTTGGGATGATTGGCGATGCATCTACTTCGGAAGGTCATTTCTGGGAGACGATGAATGCTGCCGGCGTGATGCAGGTTCCCATGGCTATGTCGGTTTGGGACGATGGGTTTGGGATATCTGTCCCTCAGCAGTATCAGACTACCAAGCAAAGCATTTCGGAGGTTCTTAAGGGATTTGAAAAAGATGATACAAATCCGGGGATCCTTATCTACAAAGTGAAGGGATGGGATTATCCCGCCCTTTTGAAGACATTCAAAGAGGGGATTGCCATCTGCAGAAAAGATCATATCCCGGTGTTGTTCCATGTTTCGGAGCTAACCCAGCCTCAGGGGCACTCCACATCCGGTTCTCATGAACGCTACAAATCAGAAGAACGCCTGGCCTGGGAGAAAGAGTTTGACTGCATTGCCCAGATGCGGAAGTGGATCATCACAAGCAAGCTGGCTACAGCGGAAGAGTTGGATCAGGTTGAAGCGGAGGCTCTTCAGCGTGCACGCGATGCCCGGAAAAAAGCCTGGAACCATTACCAGACTCCTATCAAGGAAGAGCGGAAAAAGCTGATTGAAACCGTGAAGACGACACATTGCCCCTGCAAGAAACAGGACAAAATCGACCGTATCGTAGAAGAGCTCAGCCTGGTGGGCGAACCTATCCGGAAAGACGTGATTTCATCGGCGAAAAAGATTCTCAGGGACGTCTGCCTGAGTTGCGGGGTGAAGAAACCGATGGTGGCCGAACTCCGTACCTGGCTGGATGAGCAACTGAAAGAGAATTACGACCGGTACAACTCCCATCTCTATAGTGAATCCGATCAACGAGCTATGAGTGTCAAGGGAGTCCCCCCTCGATTCACAGAGGAATCCCCCATTGTGACCGGTCGGGAAGTACTGCTTGCCAATTACGATTACATGTTTAAGAACAACCCGCTGGTTGTAATTTACGGCGAAGACGTGGGAAAAATTGGCGGTGTAAACCAAACCCTTGAGGGGCTACAGGTGAAATACGGCGAAGATCGAATCTTCGATACAGGCATCCGGGAAGCGACGATCATCGGACAAGGTATTGGACTTGCATTACGGGGATTACGGCCAATTTCGGAGATCCAGTATTTTGACTATCTCCTATATGGGCTTCAGGTGATGAGCGACGACCTCGCCACTACTCAATACCGAACCAAAGGAGGCCAGAAGGTCCCAATGATCATCAGTACACGGGGACACCGACTGGTTGGAATCTGGCATAGCGGCTCCCCGCTGAGCATGGTGATCAACTCCATCAGAGGAGTGTATGTGCTGGCACCCAGGGATATGACACGTGCAGCAGGATTTTACAACACCATGATGGCTTCCGACGACCCGGCTCTGATCATCGAACCACTTAACGGGTACCGCCTCAAGGAGAAGCTGCCTGATAACATCGGCGAGTTCCGGATCCCCGTTGGCATTGTGGAAATACTTCAGGAGGGAAGCGATGTCACCCTGGTGACTTATGGCTCCTGTGTAAAGATCGCCCAGGAAGCACTTTCCCAGTTGAAAGACTTCCGCATCTCGGTAGAACTGATCGATGTGCAATCGCTCGTTCCATTCGACCTGAACAGCGACATCCTGAAGTCGCTCCAAAAGACCAATAAGATCATCTTCTTCGATGAAGATGTGCCAGGTGGCGCAACAGCCTATATGATGCAGAAGGTGCTGGAAGATCAGGGAGGGTATCAGTTTCTGGATGCCATTCCAAAAACCCTGACCTCTGCCGACCATCGTCCGGCTTACAGCAACGATGGCGACTACTTCTCCAATCCAAATGCCGAAGATGTTTTCCAGGTCGTTTACGACATGATGCATGAGTTCAGCCCGAATAAATATCCGAGGCTATACTAAGTAGTGAGGTAGCGAGGTAGCGAAAGTAGTTGGCAGTTGGCAGTTGGCAAAATATGACCCTATGACCCTGAAAGTCGAAATCAAACGAACCCTCGACGGATCCGACACTTTGTTTGTGCCGGAACTGAATGAGCACTATCATTCAACGTTTGGGGCAGTGCAGGAGTCGGGACAGGTCTTTATTGAAAACGGATTGATGGCTGTGGATGGCGGGGATGGCCCGCTTACGGTTTTTGAGGTGGGGTTCGGGACGGGGTTGAACGCGTTGCTGACGGTTTTCACCACGAAGGCACGAAAACACAAAGTACACTACTCCGCAATTGAGCTTCATCCGCTTGGGAAGGAGATCTGGGAACGATTGAACTATCCGGAGATTCTCGGGGATCCGGGAACAGCGACGTTATTCCAAAGAATTCATGAAGCCCCGTGGGAGATGCCTGTTCAGGTGAATTCATCTTTCAGGCTGACAAAAATCAACGCCGACCTGCGTCAGTTCACTCCTTCCGGCGAAACATTCAACGTGATCTATTTTGATGCATTTGCACCTGACATTCAACCGGATATGTGGACTAAAGAGGTCTTTGGGAAGATGTTCCGGCTCCTTCGGCCAGGGGGAGTGTTGGTTACATACTCATGCAAGGGAAATGTGAAGCGGAACCTAAAGGGAACAGGTTTCTCGATCGAAAAGCTCCCGGGGCCTCCGGGCAAACGTGAGGTTCTTCGTGCACGTAAAAAGTGACAGATATTCCCTAATTTTGACTCTGAAACGAAAACGGGCAACATTGGCTCTATTACACCATTAACCATGAGTGAAAACCAATTCAATATCAGGGTATATGGCCTGTTGATCGATGACGGTAGAATCCTGGTGACGGATGAATTCAGGATGAATACCCTAATGACCAAATTTCCGGGAGGTGCACTGGAGTTCGGTGAAGGGACCATCGACTGCCTGAAGCGCGAATTTATTGAGGAGATGGAACTGGAGGTTGAAGTGTTAACCCATTTCTACACGACAGATTACTACCAGCCAACCAAGCTCCTTCCCTCCACTATGCAACTAGTCAGCATTTACTACCTCGTGAAGGCAATGGGTCCTGTTCGTTTCCCTATAACGGATATCCCGTTTTCATTCCCGGAGATGGTGGAAGGGGCCCAGTGCTTTCGATGGCTTCCGCTGGACACACTAAGTGATGAGGATGTGACATTTCCAATAGACAAAAAAGTGGTAAATTTAATTCGCAATTCAACGTAACCTCATGATGGACATATCACTGCACTCCCCGCAAAAAATTTCACCAGTTCGCCATTTGGCTCCGCCGAGCTCCGCTTCGCTCCGGTTCGCTATTTCTCTCCTGGCCGCCACACTTATGATCTCTTCTGCATGCAGCCGAAACAATGAAAACAGGGTCCTTGTCACAGGAAAGATTGAAGGAATTTCGGGGACAATCTATCTGCAGGAACAAAAAACGTTCGAATTACAGAAAATTGATTCCGTCATTCCTGATAACAACGGCGTGTTTACGTTGTCGCCTGAAGCTATTGAGACAAGTATCTATGCGTTGCGGGTAACGCCTGACGAAAAGGTTGTTTTCATTGGGAACCCAGGCGACACAATCCTTATCACCGGAAGCGTGAACCAGTATCCATCTTCTTTCAAGGTTACAGGAAACCAGGAAACCACTCTCCTGCATGAATTTTATGACTATTCTAACAGGAACCTCCGGAAAGTCGATTCGCTCCAGCTTCTCATTGACATGCACCAGGGGGAACCTGATTTTTATGAGTTGACGGTGAGAGTTGATTCCCTGTTCAATCAGATCTGGGAAAGGCAGCGGAGCTATGAAAAAAAGTTCATCCACAACCATGCCGGGGATTTCTCCACCCTACTGGTTGTCAATTACCATTTCGGCGTACGACCGGTATTATCTCCAAAAACGGATGCAAAAGATTACCGGAGAGTCGACAGCGGGTTGATGGTGAACTACCCTGACAACCGTCATACCCTCTTCTTTCATCAATGGTTAAGGGAGGTAAAGTAAAAAGTTGTAAGTTTGGATCAACTTTATACCATGAGGAACAAGGTCTATTTTGCTTCTGATTTCCACTTTGGGATCCCTGATCATGACCGCAGCCTGGAACGCGAGTCCCGGTTTATCCGGTGGCTTGATATGGTTAGCGCTGATGCTTCGGAGATCTACCTGATGGGCGACTTGTTTGATTTCTGGTTTGAGTACCGGACGGCTATCCCAAAGGGGTACACCCGGCTACTGGGAAAACTGGCAGAGATCACCGATTCAGGCATCCCGGTCCATCTCTTTCGTGGCAATCATGACATGTGGGCTTTCAGATACCTCACTGAGGAGATTCACATTGAGCTGCACCGTGAACCTGAATTCAAAACATTCGGTTCAAAACGGTTTTACCTTGCTCATGGCGACGGGTTGGGGCCGGGTGATAATGGCTATAAGTTCCTGAAACGGGTCTTCTCCAATCGGTTTAACCAATGGCTCTTCCGATGGTTGCACCCCGATATCGGCATCAGGATGGCACTATACTGGTCACATCGAAGCAGGTATGCAGCACAGATCAGGGAACAACAAGATCAGGATATTACACGCCGGGTGATTGAGCGAAGGCTGACTACGCATTCCCGTCAGATTTTGTCTGACCACCCCGATCTCAATTTCTTGATTTATGGTCATTATCACCTCCCGTTAGATATTCCAGTGAACGACCACTGCCGGCAACTCCTCCTTGGCGACTGGCTGACCCATTTCAGCTATGCCGTGTTTGACGGTGAAGATGTTACACTTCTGTTTTTTCAATAAAAAAAACGTGGCATCCTGAGGGTCCCACGTTTTTCCTGTCCAACCCCAAGGGGGTCAATCAAATAAGATTATTCCGGATGAATTGCTTCGACCGGGCAAACATCTGCACAAGCGCCACAATCCGTGCAAGCTTCGGGGTCGATCTTGTAAATGTCACCTTCAGCAATTGCTTCAACCGGACATTCATCGATGCAGGTTCCGCAAGCGGTGCAATCGTCGTTAATAATGTAAGCCATGATTCAGTGAGTTTTATGATCCCGGTGTCCGGGAAATTGGTTTAGAATTAGGGTTCTGGCGGCAAAGATACAATTTTTTGGAATACGCAAAAGATTTCGCTTTTTTCTTTCAATTGAGTGTTAAAGCTGTAAATTTGCAGACTTAAAAATCAACCTGCCATGACAAAAATGAACAGACCCATTGAAGAACGAGAATCAATCGTTGTAAAGTTTGTTGGTGATTCGGGCGATGGGATGCAATTTTCCGGAAATCTCTTCTCGGAATCGGCTGCTTTCGCAGGGAATGACCTCGCTACTTTCCCTGATTTTCCTTCTGAGATTCGTGCTCCGCAAAATACCATTGCCGGTGTATCAGGATTCCAGGTGCACATGGGAAGTGCCAAAATCTATACCACCGGTGACCTGTGCGATGTTATTGTAGCGATGAACCCGGCATCCCTCAAGGCCAACCTGAAATGGGCAAAAGTGGGAGCTACGTTGATTGTTGACTCAGATGCCTTCGAGGACAAAGCGTTAGAAAAAGCTGGATATAGCTCTAACCCACTTGATGATAAAAGCTTAGAGAGATACAACCTGCTTAAGGCGCCAATCAGCCTCCTTACGAAAGAGAGCCTGGGAGATTTAAACGTTGATTCGAAGACCGCCAGCCGGAGTAAGAATATGTTTGCCCTTGGCATGCTCTACTTCATCTTCAACAGGCCGTTGAAGCCATCGTATAAGTTTTTTGATGCAAAATTCAAGAAGGACCCTAAAATTGCAAAAATTAATAAAGTGGTCCTCGAGGCAGGTTACAACTACGCAGAAACCGTTGAAGCGATTGAATCGGTGATCCATGTCTCTCCAGCGAAACTACAACCTGGCCTCTACCGGAACATTACCGGTAACGTTGCAACCGCCTGGGGTCTGCTTGCAGCTGCCGAAAAATCACAACGTGGACTCTTCCTCGGCTCTTATCCTATTACTCCGGCTACAGAGATCCTGATGGAGTTATCTAAGCATAAATCACTCGGGGCAAAAGTTTTCCAAGCCGAAGATGAGATCGCTGGGATCTGTTCAGCCATCGGTGCAAGCTATGCCGGAAAAATGGCTTGTACAACCACATCCGGTCCAGGTCTTTCGTTGAAGAGCGAAGCAATCGGGCTGGCTGCAATTACTGAGCTTCCTCTGGTCATTGTAGATGTTCAGCGTGGAGGACCATCTACCGGATTACCTACCAAATCGGAGCAATCGGACCTCTACCAGGCTCTCTTTGGCAGAAACGGAGAGTGCCCGGTCATCGTGATTGCAGCATCCTCTTGCGACAACTGTTTTCACTATGCCTACATGGCTGCCAAGCTCTCGATGGAACACATGACCCCCTGTATCCTCCTCACCGATGGATACCTTGGTTTCGGGTCGGCTCTTTTCAGGGATCCGAAGATGGCCAACATGCCCCCTATCAACCCGCCAATTGTCAAAGCAAATGATCCTACCTACAAACCCTATAAACGAGACCCCGAAACGTTAGCCCGTTCATGGGCCATCCCCGGAACGGAGGGGCTGCGTCATAGAATAGGTGGCCTTGAGAAAGAAGATATCACGGGTGCGGTCACTACCGAGCCTCTGAATCACCAGAAAATGGTCAATTTCCGCGCTGAAAAGGTTGCCCGCGTTGCCAATTACATTCCGGAACAGGAGGTTGATGGCCCTGCCAAAGGGGACCTCCTTGTTGTAAGCTGGGGCGGAACTTACGGGGCCATCCATTCGGCTGTTCAACAGATGGAACGGGAAGGCAAAAAGATCAGTCATGCTCATTTCCATTACATCAGCCCGTTACCAAAGAATACCGAAAAGATCCTGAAAAATTACAAGAAGATCCTGGTATGTGAATTGAACGGAGGTCAGTTTGTGAATTACCTCCGGATGAACTTCCCCATGCCGAACATACACCAGTTCAACAAGGTACAGGGGCTTCCATTTATGATCAATGAGTTAACTGAGAAATTCAACCAACTGTTAGAGGAGAAATAATGATGGACTTTGTAAATAATACTGTTGAGAGAACGACTGTTCAGCTTCAGAAAGCCGATTTTGAAAGCGATCAGATGGTAAAATGGTGCCCCGGCTGCGGTGCACATGCTATTCTGGCTGCCGTTGAACGCGTATTTCCGAAACTTGGATATAAAAAGGAGAATTTCTGCCTCGTTTCTGGGATCGGATGTTCTTCCCGCTTCCCCTATTACGTGAACACTTACGGGATCCATGGCATTCATGGACGTGCTTTGCCAATTGCCACGGGTGTCAAAGTCTCAAATCCGCACCTCAGCGTTTGGGTTGCGACAGGTGATGGCGACTCGCTGGCCATCGGCGGAAATCATTTTATCCATACCATCCGCCGGAATGTGGACATCAATGTACTTCTGTTCAACAACGAGATCTACGGCCTTACCAAAGGACAATACTCTCCCACGACACCGATGAACAAGGTGACCAAGACAAGTCCGCACGGTACCATCGAGCACCCGTTCAATATCGGAGAACTTGTTATGGGAGCACAGGGAACTTTCTTCGCAAGGGTGCCGGATAACGACCTCACCCTGATGACGGAAGCCATGTTCGAAGCAGCAAAGCACGATGGAACATCTATTATCGAGATCTTGCAGAACTGCATCATCTTTGCCGATAAAGCCCACTTTGGCATCACCAGTAAAGAGAATCGCGACGAGCATATGTGCGTGGTCAGGGATGGGCAACCTATCCTCTTCGGAGCCAATAAAGAGAAAGGGCTCCGATTGAACGGAACCGATATCGAAGTAGTGGAACTGGGTAAAAACGGCATTACGATCGACGATATCCTGGTCCATGACCGGTACGATCCCAATCCCGGAATTCACATCATGCTGGCCAAACTCGGATCACCCCATTTCCCGAGAGTATTCGGCATTATCCGCTCTGCCATGTTCCCCACGTACGACGACCTTGTAGAGGAGAAAATCCGACTTGCACAGCAGGATTCCCCCATCAAAAAGATGGATCACCTGCTGAAGAGCGGTGAGACTTGGGAGATAAAGTGAAGCTAGAGGTCAGACCTACGAAGGTAGAACTGGAAGTACGAAGGTAGAAGGATGAAGTAAATTCCCCCTTCTTCCTAAGGAGGGGTGTCACGCCAAAGGCGTGACAGGGTGGTTGTGTGAGAAGCAATCCTTATCTTTGCCAGGATGCTCCACCAATTCAACACCTTTATTAAAGAACAACAGTTGTTCTCTCCTGACGACCGCATCCTGCTCACGGTATCGGGAGGATTGGATTCGATGGTGATGGCCGAGCTGTTTCATCAGGCAGGATACAGGTTCGGGATAGCTCATTGCAATTTTCAGCTGCGGGGAGAAGAATCGGACGAAGACGAACGCTTTGTCGAAAAATTGGCAAATTCCTACGAGGTTTCTTTTTACACCACCCGTTTTTACACCAAAGATATCGCAGGGATCCGCAAGGTATCTATCCAGATGGCAGCAAGGGAGCTTCGTTATGTATGGTTTGAAGAGATCTGCAAACAAGAAGGATTCGATCTGATTGCAACGGCGCACCACCTGGATGATCAGGTTGAAACACTTTTTATTAACCTCCTCCGTGGAACAGGGATTGCGGGATTGCATGGAATTCCGATCAGAAACGGAAAGGTTATCCGTCCCCTCCTTTTCGCCTCACGGGAAGAGATCTTTATGTATGCCAGGAAGCAGAATATAGACTTCCGTGAAGATAGATCCAACAGCTCTCTCAACTATACCAGGAACAGGATCAGGCATCAGCTGATCCCGCTGCTCCGTTCCATCGATCCGGATTATGCCAGGCAGATTACCGCTACAATCCACCGGATCCAGGGAACCGAATCAATCCTGAAGCCTCTGGTCGAAAAGAGCCGTAAAAATGTGCTCCGCAAGGAACAAGGAAAATGGATTTTCGAAATTGGTGAACTCAAAAAGTTGAAACCGCTCCAGGACTGGATGTATGAACTGCTCTCCCCATTTGAATTCAATGAGACTACTATCTGCAACCTGATAAGGTCACTCGACCATGAGAGCGGTAAGTCGTTTTATTCAACATCTTACCGGATCATTAAAGATCGCGGTCAGCTGATCATGACAGCGCTTTCGCAGGAAGATCCTGCAAACTCCCCGGATGAGTTTATTATTGATGACATGACAGAAGAGATTGATAAGCCTATCCGTTTATCCTTTAAATCTGTTGTCAGGGTGAAGAATGATCAGATCAGCACCGATATAAATATAGCCACCCTGGATAACGGAAAGCTAACCTACCCATTGATTCTGCGGAGATGGCAACCGGGTGACTTTTTCTATCCGTTCGGCATGAACAAACGAAAGAAGTTGAGTGATTTTTTCATCGATGAAAAGATTCCGATCCCGGATAAAGAAAAAACCTGGCTCTTGTGCTCCGGGAAGAAGATCGTTTGGGTTGTTGGACACCGGCCTGATCACAGGTTCAGGGTGACACCTAAGACAAAAGAGGTGTTGGAAGTTAGGTTTCAAATGAAATGGAAACCAGGGCGATGATGAACTTCACCCTTTCACCGCAACATCGGGATTGGCTAGCATATGCAGGTATCGGCCTCTTTTTCATCCTCACGATTGTCTTTGCCTTTAGTTATGATGGGACGGTTGATTCGGGGGATAGCATTATGCACTATATTTTCTCCAGATATGCCTTCCAGAATCCCTCATATTTTTTCCACCATTGGGCAAAACCGGTATTCGTGCTGCTTAGTTCTCCGTTTGCTCAATTTGGCTTTACCGGCATCAAACTGTTTAATGGACTGGTCTCCTCCCTCACCCTTCTGTTTACCTACCTTACGGCTAAAAAAATGGGCAAAAGCTCGTCATGGCTGATTATCCTCTTCCTGGCGTTTGCTCCAATGAATTTTACCATCATATTTTCAGGCCTTACCGAACCTCTTTCAGCTCTCTTCCTGATCCTGTCCATTTACCTGATCCTAAAAGATAAACCCATCGCTGCCGCGATAATTCTCTCCTTTTTGCCATTCGTCAGGTCAGAAGGGCTGATCTTTCTGGGTGTATTCCTGGTTTACTTCGGGATAAAAAAACGTTTCCGGGTAATCCCGTTTCTACTGACCGGTCACATAGTCTATGCGGTGGCAGGATATTTTATCTATCATGACCTCCTTTGGGTGGTTACAAAGATACCCTATGCCCATATTGCCGGAAGATATGGCTCGGGGCCGTTGTTGCATTATGTCCATCAACTCACCTATGTGGTTGGTATCCCCATCTATATATTGTTTGGTGGTGGAATCATCGCGATGATTACTGCCTTGATATACAAACCTTTTCGGTCCCTGTTTCCCTCCTTTTTCACTGAGCTATGGCTTGTTTACGGATCCTTTTTCGCTTTTTTTATTGCTCATACGCTCTTTTGGTATCTCGGGTTGTTTGATTCTATGGGATTGAAGCGGGTGTTCATCACCGTGATGCCCCTTATGGCTCTGATCGGTCTTAACGGCTTCCTCGGCTTACGCCACTTGCTCTCCCATACTACGTCATGGGTTCAATACAGTTTACTGACCGGATTGTCACTCTATATCCTCATCTTCCCTTTCTCTGGAAACCCGGCATCCATTCAATGGAAAAAAGAATTCTCCCTCACTCCTGAACAACTTTTAGTCAACGATGCTGCTGTCATACTGAAACGGGAATTCCCTCACGCAACCTATTACCATAAAATCCCTTATTTGGGGTTGGTAACAGGAAGAGGGTACCGGGAGATTGAGGAGATCTTCAACGATCAACTTCCGGAAGATGCAGTGGTCATCTGGGACAGTTGGTTTGCAACAACTGAAAAAAAGCTCAGCAGGGAAGCCATACTGGCTGACAAACGGTTCATTGAAATCAACCGATTTTATAATGGCTCCTACGAGTTAATCATTCTCAGGTATGCTCACAAATAATATTAATTTATCTACCTTTGTTCATCCAAATATTTTATACTTAATCACATGAGAAAAATTGCTGTTTCAGGATTGGTATTGTTATTCCTTCCATTACTCTCCTTAAGTCAGGTGTTGGACCCAGTGAAGTGGTCGTTCAAGACTGAACAAACGAGCCAGGACGAAGCTACCCTGTTGCTAATTGCTAAGATCGATAAAGGCTGGCATCTTTACTCCCAGCATCTCCCTTCGGGAGGCCCCCTGCCTACCGTGTTTACATTCAGTGAAAATAAGGACTACGCGTTAATTGGTGAGGCATACGAACCGAAAGGTGTTGAAGAGTACGATCCCAATTTTGAGATGAACCTGAAGTTCTTTGACGGAACAGTTGTGTTCAGGCAAAAGATCAAAATTCTGACCGCAAAGGCATTCACCATTGGAGGGGAACTTGAGTTCATGTGCTGCGATGATAAGCGTTGTTTGCCACCAACAGGCGTCGACTTCGAATTTAAGCTGAAAGCTGCACAACCTGCCGTTTCAGAACAACAAAATGAGATGGTCGTTCCTGTTGTTCGAACAGAAGATGCCGGAGTTGATACCACAACGGTTGTTGAAGAGGCCAAACACGAAACCATTGAAGCAGCAGCGCTTGAATCCCCTGCCGAATCAACACCCGGGGAGAGCAATTCCATGTGGGTATTCTTTGTCGTTGCCCTGCTCGCCGGTTTCGCAGGCGCCCTCACACCCTGCGTCTACCCGATGATCCCGATGACGGTTACCTTCTTCATGAGCAGCAGCAAAAGCAAAGCCGGAGCGAAGTTTAATGCTCTCTTCTATGGGCTTTCGATCATTGTAATCTATACGTTTATCGGCGTATTGGTAACGGTTCTTTTTGGTTCCGACTCCATCAAGAATATCAGTGCTAACTGGATTACAAACATCATCTTCTTCCTCCTTTTTACAGCATTTGCTGCATCGTTTTTCGGGCTATTTGAAATCGTCTTACCCTCCAAACTGACGAATAAATCAGATCAGCAAGTCGACAAAGGCGGTTTGATCGGAACCTTCTTTATGGCTCTTACACTCGTTCTTGTCTCCTTCTCCTGTACAGCTCCCTTTATCGGAGGCATCCTGGTAGAGGCTTCATCCGGAAGCATTCTCAAGCCTACTATCGGGATGTTTGGGTTCTCACTCGCTTTTGCCCTCCCCTTTACCATCCTGGCCTTCTTCCCCTCCATGCTGAACAAGATGCCAAAGTCGGGTGGCTGGTTAAATTCTGTCAAGGTCGTCCTGGGCTTTATCATCCTGGCACTGGGTATGAAATTCCTGCTAGTCCCTAACCAGGCTCTGGACTGGGGCATCACACGGGAGTTCTTCATCGCGGTATGGATCGTTCTTTTCACGTTGATGGGATTGTACTTGCTGGGAAAAATCAAATTTTCGCACGACAGCGACCTGCCTTATATCGGCGTGCCACGGTTGTTCCTGGTCATCGCAACTTTTACATTCGTGGTTTACCTGCTTCCCGGCATGATTGGCGCCCCGTTGAGGAGTGTTTCGGCGTTCCTGCCTGCCGAATCGTCGTTTAACCTCATTGAGATAATCCAGGAGAATCGTGGTGGTGGGCCAGCTGTTGAGAATAAATGGACCTTGTGTGAAGAACCTAAACACGGAGATATCCTGAAACTCCCCCACGGGTTACACGGTTATTTTGATTACGAGCAGGGATTAGCGTGTGCCAGGCAGCTGAACAAGCCGATCCTGATCGATTTTACCGGTCATGGTTGTGTCAACTGCAAGGTTATGGAGCGCAGTGTATGGCCTGATTCTGAGGTCCTTAAACGGTTAAAGGAGGAGTACGTCATCGTGGCGCTCTATGTAGACGAGCAAGCTGACCTTCCTGAACCAGAATGGGTAACCTCCACTGTGGATGGAAAGATTAAAAAAACCATCGGGCGAAGAAATGCCGATTACGAGGTTTCCCGCTTCAATGTCAATGCCCAGCCCTATTACGTGCTACTCGATACCATGGGCGAAGTATTGATCCCACCCCGGGCATTCGATACGGACGTGCAAGGGTTTATCGACTTCCTGGATAAGGGAGTTGAGACCTTCCGGAAAAACCAGCAAAAATAACTTCAGGAAACAACGCTTAAACCTCATTATCATACTACTGATCTCCTGGAATTCTCATCCGGATTATACCTGGTTCGAATTAGCAGCAACGGTCAGGTGTTCGTGAAAAGGTTTGTTAAGGAGTAAGAGATCTTCATTTCGACATTTCAGCGAAATAGCTGAAAAAGTAAGGGATTGTTTCGATGCCTCTGTAGAAGTTTTCCAGCGGATAATTCTCGTTGGGTGAGTGACAGGCATCCGTTTCGAGGCCGAACCCAAGAAGGATTGACTTCACACCCAGCACCTGTTCGAAGGTAGATATGATGGGGATACTCCCTCCACTTCGTACCGGAACCGGAACCTTTCCAAATGTTGTTTCCATGGCTCTGCTGGCTGCCAGATAGCCTGGTGTATCAATCGGAGAGACATACGCCTGACCGCCATGCAACGCCTTCACGGTCACCTTGATTGTATCAGGAGTAATCGACAGAAAATGTTTCTCAAAGAGTTTGGCGATCTTGTGGTGATCCTGATTGGGGACTAACCTCATTGAGATTTTGGCGTATGCTTTGGAGGGGAGCACTGTTTTGGAACCCTCTCCGGTATAGCCACCCCAAATGCCATTGACATCAAGAGATGGCCTGATTCCGGTACGCTCACGTGTGGAATATCCAGTTTCACCATCGAGTGCCTTAACGTTGATGGATTGTTTATACTCTTTTTCATTGAACGGTGCCTGAGCCATCAGTTTGCGCTCTTCATCGCTGATGATCAACACATCGTCGTAGAATCCGGGAATAGTGATCCTTCCGTCTTCATCAGTTAGGGAGGCAACCAGTTTTGTAAGGATGTTCGCGGGGTTGGCAACTGCACCCCCGAAAAGGCCTGAATGAAGATCATGATCCGGCCCTGTCAACTCCACCTGCATATATGCCAATCCACGTAAACCAACGGTTACCGAAGGACAATCCATCGAAATCATGCCAGTATCTGAAACCAGGATGATGTCGGATTTTAGCATCTCTTTGTGCTCTATACAGAACGCCTCCAGACTGGGGGAGCCAATCTCCTCCTCACCTTCAATCATGAACTTGATATTACATGGCAATGTGTTGGTTTTCACCATCAGCTCAAACGCCTTGGCCTGCATGAACGCCTGCCCTTTATCATCATCAGCTCCGCGCGCATAAATCTTACCATTCCTGACTTCCGGTTTAAAAGGCGGAGATTCCCAAAGATCCAAAGGATCCACCGGCATCACATCATAATGTCCATAAACCAAAACTGTTGGCAAGGATGGGTCAATCATCTTCTCTCCGTATACAACAGGGTTCCCTTTTGTGGGGAGCACTTCAACTTTGTCGGCCCCCGCTTCCCGGATAGATTTTTTCCAATATTCGGCAGCTTTGATCATATCCTCTTTGCGCTCTTTTTCCGAGCTGATGGAGGGGATCCTGATCAGCCCGAACAATTCCTGGAGGAAACGATCTTTGTGAATTTCAATGTAGTCTTGAATGTAATTCATTAGTCCTTAAAATTGTGCGGTAAAGGTAGAGATTTTACCGTATTTTTGCAACATTGTTTTAACATTCTGTGATCCTTGTGATATGGACACATTTTCATATTTAAATAATATAGGTAGTTCTGCATTCGAAGAGCTCTATGAGAGATTCAAAACCGATCCGGACTCGGTGGATGAAAGCTGGCGTAATTTTTTTGGAGGGTTTGAATTCTGTCAGATCAATTACAAAGCCGAGAAAGGTAAGTCATTCATTATCCCAAGTGAATTTCTGGTAATGAACCTGATTCGTGGATACCGCGAACGGGGGCATCTGTTTACCAGTACCAACCCGGTAAGGACCCGCCGCACCTACACTCCTACTCTCGACATTAGCAACTTCGGGCTGGATAAAAGTGAACTTCCGAAGGCTTTCCAGGCAGGGAAAGAGATCGGAATCGGGAATGCCACACTGCAATCGATCATCGACCACCTGAACGAAACCTATTGTCAGTCTATCGGGGTAGAGTATATGTTCATCCGCAAGCCCGAGATGGTTGAGTGGCTGCAGAAGAAGATGGAATCAACCCGTAACAGGCCTTCTTTGTCGGTTGAGGAGAAAAGCCACATCCTGACAAAGTTGGCTGAAGCTGTTCTCTTTGAAAAATTCATCCACAAGAAGTTCCCCGGGCACAAGAGTTTTAGCCTGGAGGGGTGTGAATCGCTGATCCCTGCACTTGAAACCGTTGTGAGTGTTGGTAAGGAGCTGGGGAATGAAGAGTTCATCTTCGGTATGGCCCACCGCGGGCGTTTGAACGTTTTGGCGCACATCATGCAGAAACCCTATTTCCAGATCTTCTCTGAATTTGAAGGGAAAGAGTATGAAGACGAGAAACTGCTGGGAGATGTCAAATACCATTTGGGATTCTCCACAGATGTCGCTGCCAATGACGGAAGCCGGATACACCTCACATTGTGTCCAAACCCCTCACATCTTGAAGCCGTGGATCCGGTTGTTGAAGGACTTTCCAGGGGCCTTATGGACAAAGTTTACGGCGGGAATTCCGACCGGGTATCCCCTGTATTGATCCATGGAGATGCATCAGTTTCCGGTCAGGGTATTATTTATGAGATCCTCCAGATGTCGGAACTGCCTGGATATACTACCGGAGGAACGGTGCATCTTGTTGTCAACAACCAGATCGGGTTTACGACCAACTACCTTGAAGGGAGATCAAGTACATACTGCACCGATGTAGCCAAAACCATCCAGTCCCCGATTTTCCATGTAAATGCCGATGATGTGGAAGCGGTAGTATATACTGTAAAGCTAGCGATGGAATTCCGGCAAATTTTCCGGAAAGATGTCTTTATTGACCTTCTCGGATACAGGAAGTATGGCCACAACGAAAGCGATGAACCCCGATTTACACAACCCATCCTCTACAAGGCCATTGAGAAACATGCCGATCCGCTTGAGATCTATCTGAACAAACTGGAGGCTGAAGGCAGCCTGGCCGGGATTGATACTGAGACCATCCATAACCGGATCAAAGAGAGGCTGGATCAATGTTTTGAAAAGTCAAAAACGGTGGAGAAAAACACAATTGACCACTTCCTGGATTCGCTTTGGACCGGTATCAGGAAAGCCAATCCCGCCGATTTTACAAGGTCGCCGGAGACAGGAGTCTCAAAAAATATATTGTTGGACATTGGCCGGAGACTCACGGAACTACCAACCGGTATCTCCTTTTTCCGTAAGATCGTCAAACTGCATAACGACCGGAAAAGCATGCTGGAAAAAGAGCAGCTTGACTGGGCGATGGCCGAGTTGCTTGCATACGGATCCCTGCTTATGGAAGGGTTCCCGGTAAGACTTAGCGGCCAGGATTCGCAACGTGGCACTTTTTCCCACCGCCATTCGGTGCTTACCATTGAGGATTCAGAGGAGAAGTATATCCCTCTCGAACACCTCTCACCTCAACAAGCCAGGTTTTGCGTATACAACTCTCCCCTATCGGAATATGGCGTGCTTGGATTCGATTACGGGTATGCTCTGGGTCGTCCCGACAGCCTCACCATCTGGGAAGCACAATTCGGCGACTTCAGCAACGGGGCACAGGTAATTACAGATCAATATATCTGTTCAGCGGAAGAGAAATGGGGGGTAATGAATAACCTTGTCCTCTACCTTCCGCATGGGTATGAAGGACAGGGACCTGAACACTCCAGCGGCCGTATTGAACGGTTTCTCTCAATCTGTGGGCATCTTAACATCCAGGTGGCAAACCTGACCACACCGGCAAACCTGTTTCATGGTTTACGCCGGCAACTCCACAGAGAAATCCGGAAGCCACTGATCATCTTTACCCCGAAAAGCCTGCTGAGACACCCATACTGCATCTCATCTCTCGATGATCTCACATCTGGCGGTTTCAGGGAAGTAATCGATGATCCAGGGGCAAATCCGGAGAAAATCACGAAACTGGTCTTCTGTTCCGGGAAGATTTATTACGACATCCTGCAGAAGAAGGAAGAGACAAGGAACGATGATGTTGCCCTGATCCGGATTGAACAACTCTATCCGTTTCCTCAGGAGCAACTCAGGAAAATTCTGAACAAGTATCCACTGACAACCCAGCTGGAATGGGTACAGGAGGAGCCTGCCAACATGGGTGCATGGAACTTCATCCACGATCATTTCACAGATGCCACCCTGAACCTGGTTGCTCGTCCGCCCAGCGGAAGTACGGCTACCGGTTCATCACAACTGCATAAGATCCAGCAAAATCTGCTTGCCGAAAAAGCGCTTGGGATGTGCACATGCGAACATGCCTACGGTTCCTGTAAACTTGAATGTGCCGTATAACATTTTGTTGCGTATTTTTGCAACGTAAATCCGAACTTATACGTAAACCCTGTCATGATAGAGATAAAAGTTCCCAGTCCGGGAGAATCCATTACCCAGGTCCAGATTGCCCGCTGGCTGGTTGAAGATGGTACCATTGTTGAGAAGGATCAGGAGATTGTAGAGATCGATTCCGATAAAGCGACCTTTCCTGTTGCTTCGCCCGAGAATGGCAAAGTGACCATCACGGTACAGGAAGGCGAAACGGTTGACGTTGGCGCTGTGATTGCCACGATAGAAGTTGGCAATGGGCAGTTGGCAGTGGGCAGTGAGCAGCGGGCAATAGGCAGTGGGCAAAAACCGGGCACGAAGCACCAGGCACCAGGCGCCAGGAATATTCCTTCGGATCCAGATCCCGGATCCCGGCTCCCGGATCCCGTATCAAAAGTCACCAGTCACGAAATTAACGCGACGCCTCTGGCGAAGAAAATCATCGCCGATAAGAAGATCGATTCGGCTGCTATTACTACAGCGTTTCCGGGCAGGAGGATCACACGGAAGGAGATTGAATCATTTATGAAGAATAGTAAGAAAGAGAAGGGGCAGTTTGTCTTTTCGGGGGATCGTACCGAAACCCGTAAAAAGCTTTCCACGCTTCGTTTGAAGTTGGCAGAGCGGTTAGTTGCGGTCAAAAATGAAACTGCCATCCTCACCACCTTCAACGAGATTAACATGCAGAAGGTGTTGAATATCAAAAATATTTATTACGATCGTTTCAAAGAGAAATATGGTGTAGGCATTGGCCTGATGTCGTTCTTCACCAAAGCCGTTACGCTTGCCTTACAGGAGTTTCCTGTGGTTAACTCGATGATAGACGGGGAAGAACTCGTCATGCCCAACTACGTAGACATGGGTATTGCCGTGAGCGCTCCTAAAGGGCTTGTCGTCCCGGTCATCCGTAATACCGAATCCATGAGTTTGGCAGAAATCGAGATCAGGATCAAGGAGATAGCCATAAAAGCCAGAGACAACCGCATCACTATCGACGACATGAAAGGTGGTTCGTTTACTATCTCTAACGGTGGAGTTTATGGCTCCATGATGTCAACACCGATCCTCAATCCCCCCCAGAGCGGGATTCTCGGAATGCACAAAATCATGGATCGGCCCATTGCCAAGGATGGGAAGGTGGAAATACACCCGATGATGTATGTCGCCCTCTCTTACGATCACCGTGTCATCGACGGACAAGAATCAGTCAGCTTCCTGGTTAGAGTTAAAGAGCTTATCGAAGAACCTGGCAGAATGTTAACCGGAGGGGAGGATCTTTATCGTGTACTTCTCGATATCTGAAAAAAATTATGAGAACCCATGTAGATTTTCTGGTTGTTGGTTCGGGAATTGCAGGACTTACATTTGCACTTAAGGTTGCGGAAAAAGGTAAGGTATGTATTTTTACCAAGCAGAAGATGGACGATACCGCCACCAGTTACGCGCAAGGTGGAATTGCGGCAGTGATGTACACTCCCGATACCCACGAGAAGCATATCCAGGATACCATTATTGCCGGAGACGGTCTGTGCAACGAAACGATCGTCAGACTCACCATTTCGGAGTCAACAGAGAGGATCAAGGAGTTGGTCTCATGGGGAGCCAATTTTGACAAGGACAAAACAGGGCATTACGACCTGGCCAAAGAGGGAGGCCACTCTGAATATAGGGTGCTGCGGCATAAAGACAGTACCGGGAAAGAGATCGAAGATACACTGATCGACCAGATCAGGAAGCATCCGAATATCGAGGTGTTGGAGAACCATTATGCCATCGATATTATCACGCAACACCACCTCGGAATTGAGGTCAACATCCGGACTTCCGATGTCACTTGCTATGGTGTCTATGTCCTCAATCCAAAGACCAACATGGTCGATACTATCCTTGCCAAGGTAACGCTGATTGCTACAGGGGGAGCCGGCAATATTTACAGCAATACGACCAATCCAACGATTTCAACCGGAGATGGCGTTGCAATGGTTTACCGGGCCAAAGGGGTGATTGAGAATATGGAGTTTGTGCAATTTCACCCTACCGCATTGTTTCATCCCCAGGAGCGCCCTTCTTTTTTGATTACAGAGGCGCTGCGCGGATTCGGCGCTATCCTCAAGGACTACAGCGGGAAAGAGTTTATGCAGAAATACGATAAAAGACTATCACTTGCTCCCCGCGATATTGTAGCAAGAGCCATTGATAATGAACTGAAGATAAGTGGAGAAGACTTTGTCTACCTGGATTGCAGGCATCTCGACAAGAATGACCTGATCAGGCAATTTCCAAGGATCTACGCCAAGTGTCTGAGTCTTGGTATCGACATCTCACGCGACCTCATTCCAGTTGTTCCGGCCGCACACTACATCTGCGGAGGCATTAAAACCGATGAATATGGCCAATCAACTATCCGAAATCTATACTCCTCCGGAGAGTGTGCCAGCACCGGTCTGCATGGAGCTAACCGCCTGGCATCGAACTCTCTTCTCGAATCGATGGTCTTTTCGCATCGGGCCAGTCAGCATGCCATCGGACGTCATCCTAACATCGATTACTGCAATGCAATCCCCGACTGGGATGCCGAAGGTATGGTCCTTACCGAAGAGATGATCCTTATCACGCAATCACAGAAGGAATTGCAGGCGATCATGAGCAGTTACGTAGGGATTGTCAGGTCCAATCTTCGTCTGCAACGGGCTATCGACCGGCTCAACCTTCTCTACGAAGAATCGGAAGATCTTTATAATAAATCCATTCTTACTCCCCGCCTTTGCGAACTACGCAACATGATCAATGTGGCATACCTTGTGATCAAACAGGCTGCTGCCCGTAAAGAGAATAGAGGATTGCACTACTCTCTTGATTACTCCCAAAAAACCTGATAAAAGATCGCGCTTATCAAAGCAGTTAAAGGAATCCATCGCTCATAATGCGATTATTGGTGCCGGGGTTGTAGTGAAGGAGGGGGACAATCATTGAATCCGGAAGCGTATAGGGAAGAATTCCTGCCCGGAAAGTCCAGGATATTGACCAGACCCTGCTTGAGGGACAGATCAACGGGATCTCCCGAAATTATACGATGTATGCCGGGTGGTATGACGGGGGCGTTAAAACAAGTGAGCCGGGAAATAAAAAGAGGCCACCGGATAAAAAAGCAGGGGCGGCCTGTTTGGCCGCCCCTGCTTTTTGGGATTCAGCGTATAGACAAGCCCTGACTCGTCTCTATTCGATCCCTAACTTTAGTTTTACTGCCGGCATAAGGTCATTGGCTGGTGTGGAGTAGAGAACCACATCTTCGATTGCATTCAGCACATAAGTATATCCTTTTTCTTTGGCAACGGTCTCAACTGCCTGCTTCGCTTCGTCAATCAGTGGCTGAAGAAGTTTCTGCTGCTTGACCTGAAGATCCTGCTGAGCCTGTGCCTGGAAGGCATCGATACGCTCCTGAAGCTGCTGAAGTTCCTGTTCTTTATTCTGTTTGATGATATCGGACATACCAGCTGATTTCGACTGATAGTCGAGATACTTGTTCTCAAACTCTGCACGCATCTGGTCCATCTGGTCAGTAAGGGTCCCCTGATACTTCTGGAGAGCGGTTCGTACAGAGTCAATTCCCGGCATGGCTTGCAGTAACGTGTTGAAATCAACATATCCTATTTTTAAGGGGGCCTGGGTTTGAGCTAGGGAGCCAAACGCTATACCAATGAAGAGAGCCATTACGGCAAAGATCTTTGCTAATTTTTTCATTGTTTTCATTTAAAATTGGGTTTGTACTTTTGGGTTTGCAAAATTAAAAAAAATATAATTACTTATATGTTGTCTGCATCGTTTATTTTCGTCCCTTCTCTCCTGATGTACCTGAACTCTTGCTGCGAGTCCTTGAACCCATGGCAGCACCCAACTGATCAAGCACATCATCGCTGATGTCGTATTTAGGGTTGGCATACATGATGGTGAGACTACCCGACTTATCAAAGATCACACCGTAGTTGTAGTCTTCAGCGATCTGCTGGATAGCATTGTAGATCTTCTCCTGGATCGGTTTGACCAGTTCCTGCCGTTTTTTAAACAGATCCCCGTCTTTCCCGAAGTAATTGCGCTGCATATCCTTTGCCTCCTTTTCCAGATCAACAATCTCCTGCTCCTTTTTGATCTTCATCTCTTCGGGGAGTAAAACGGACTGTGCCTGATAGTTGTTGTACATCTTCTCAACCTCGGCAAACTTAGTTTCAATCTCTTTTTGCCACTGGACAGATAGCTCTTCTATCTGAGCCTGAGCCTCAGCATATTCAGGGATGTTATCAAGAATATACTTGGTGTCAACATAAGCAACCTTCTGTGCCTGTGTCAGGGTTATGGCAAATACCAACCCGATTACTGTTAAAATGATCTTTTTCATGTTAAATTCTCCTATCATTTGATGCCGCTGCCGCGTCGTTTCACTTATCGCAATGACATATTTCACTAT
Organism: uncultured Prolixibacteraceae bacterium; assembly: GCA_964449285.1. Taxonomy (GTDB): domain Bacteria; phylum Bacteroidota; class Bacteroidia; order Bacteroidales; family FEN-979; genus QYOJ01. Next base: position 16,233 of record CAYUZX010000028.1, on the reverse strand, counting down.
TTCGCTATTTCACCATCTAATCTATCGACGAGTTTATCGAGAAGTGGAACTGGCTTCCGCTTGCCCCAGGCACACCCGGCACTTCATCCAGTCCGTATCCCCAGTCAAGCCCCAGCAGTCCGAACATGGGCAGGAAGACCCGGATCCCGAGTCCGACAGAACGGTAAAGGTTAAATGGGTTTACATCTTTCCAGCGTAACCAGTCATTTCCTGCTTCCAGAAACCCCAATGCATAGATCGTAGCGCTTGGGTTGAGTGAAATTGGATAGCGTAGTTCAAGCGTGTTCTTTGTGTATACTGTACCGCCGATCGTATTGGGATAACCAGGTGTTAGTGAGTTATTGGCATATCCCCTCATCCCAATGAGCTCCCGTCCATCCATGTTATTGTATCCTGTAAGTCCGTCACCTCCTAAGTAGAATCGTTCAAACGGTGTCACTCCCAGGCTGGAATTATATGTTCCGAGGTAGCCTATCTGAACCCTTGGTGTCAGAACCAATTTTCCGATTAGGGAGATATACCAGGCGCCCTTGAATTTGATCTTGTAGTACTCCACCCATTTATAGCGTTCACTATAAGGCATCGTATCATAGTCGACATTTCCGCTGCGGAAAAGACTGTAAGGTGGAGTCAGTTCCAGGGAGAGCGACATCTCAGAGCCGGCTCGTGGAAAGATCGGGTTGTCAACGGAGTTCCGTGTGAGAGTGACCGAATAAGAAAGTGCGTTATAAGCTCCATTGCCTCCTCCGAATGTGAAAATTGCAGAATAGTTTCGGGTATTATACCGGAAGTAGTTGAAGCTGTTGTATAGGGAGAAGTAATCGTCGGGCCACCTCAGCTGGGTTCCAAGTCCTACAGAAATTCCGTCGATCTTGAAATAGCCATAAAGAGAGTCGCTTTTGTTCAGCCCATTGGTATATTTCGAGTGGACATAGGATAGACTGAGAGCAAGTGGTTTCTTACCACCCAGCCATGGTTCGGTAAAAGAGAAACTATAGCTGAAGTATCCCTTGCCGTATGTCTGAATCCGTAGACTCAGCTTCTGGCCATCACCTGATGGAATTGGTCTCCATGTTTTGAATTTGAAAATGTTTCGCAGGGAGAAATTATTGAAAGAGAGACCCAGAGTTCCGATGATACGACCATATCCCCATCCTCCTGAGAGTTCTACCTGATCGGCAGAAGTCTCCTCAACGATATATTCGATATTCACAGTCCCGTCTTCAGGATGAGGATCGATATTGGGGACCAATTTTTCGGCATCGAAATACTGCAACTGTGCAAGCTGCCGCTGTGAGCGGATCAGCCTGTCGCGGCTGAAGAGTTGTCCGGGCCGGGTCTGAATCTCCCGTAACGCAACATGGTCATTGGTTTTGGTATTGCCCTTTATTGTCACTTTGTTGACTGTGGCTTGTTTTCCTTCATGCACCCTGATTTCCAGGTCGATGGAATCATTCTCAACCCGCACTTCAACAGGTACCACGTCAAAAAACAGGTAGCCATCATCCATATAAAGTGATCGAAGATCCCCCCCATTGGGGTCATAACTCAAAGCTGCTTCAAGCGCCTCTTTGTTGTATACATCGCCAGGTTTGACCTTCAGGAATCGTGAAAGAAAATTATCGTTGTATTTTGAATTTCCAACCCAGCTGATCTTCCTGACATAATATTTTGGGCCCTCTTCCACCCAGATATTCACATTGATCGTATTGTCATCGTTGTGTGTCACCGTATCGGTAATGATCCGGGCATCTCTGTATCCCAGCGAATTATATTTGGTGATCAGGTTGGCTTTGTCTTCCTCATAATCGTCGGGGATAAATTTCGATGCCTTGAATATGCGTATCCTCACGGTACTGAAAGCATGCTGCTGCATGATGCTGGCAATCTCCACAAAATCGATCCTCAGGGCAGCCTTCACCGATTCCCATATTACCTTGTCCAGTCCATCCATCGGATTGAATACGGCCATCTCCTTGGTCTCCTTAAAAGCACCTGAAATCTGCTCCTTGGTAAGGTGTTCGTTACCAAATACATTCATCTGCTGAATCTTCACCCGGCCATTCTTGCTGATGATGATTGCCATTGTCACCTGATTGGCTGTGGAAGAGTCCCGCTTAAGTTCCACGTCCACCTCTGCATTCAGGAATCCCTTATCCTCGAAATAGTTTAATATGATATTTTTTGTCTTGATGATCAGGTTATCGGTCACATAGTCCCCTTTGACCAGGCGTATCTTATCCCGGATATTATCGGCATCCGATTTTTTTATTCCGGAAAAGGAGAATTTCGCCAATCGGGGACGTTCACGAAGGTTGATATCCAGGAATATCTGGTTCCCGATAACGTTTTTCACAGTGATCCGGATATCTTCAAACAGCCCCTGATCCCATAATTTCTTAATCGCGGAGGTGATCTTGTCGCCAGGCACTTGAATCCTCTCTCCCACTGTCAATCCCGAAAGCATGATGAGGACATTGCCATCGAGGTATTTCACGCCACTCACAGTGATCCCACCAATCTCGTACTCTTTCGGATTGTTGTAGTCAATCTCAATTTCTCCCAGCGTAACCTGAGCCACAAGCGGGTGTAAGATAATTCCTGAAAGAAAGAGAATGATTAGAGATCTTAGCTTCATTTAGTTCGGTTCTTCTTGGTGGCTTTTACTTGAGTTATCTGTTCGCTGGTAAGTCCGAATCTGCGTTCGCGGTTCTGGAAATCCAGGATGGCACGAAAAAACTCCTCTTTGGTGAAATCGGGCCAGAGAGTTGGTGTAAAATAGAGTTCGGTGTATGCAATTTGCCATAGTAAAAAATTGCTGATGCGATACTCACCGCTGGTCCGTATCAGGAGTTCCGGATCGGGAATGCCATCTGTTGTTAGTTGTGCAGTAAATAACCGTGAGTCAATATCTTCCGGGGCTATTTTTCCTATCCTGACATCTTCGGATAATCTCCTGCAAGCTTCCACGATCTCCCAACGGGAACTATAACTGAGTGCAAGAATAAGGGTTAGTCCGGTATTGGAGGCAGTTTTATCCATTGCCAACTGCAGCTCCTTCTGGCTCTTACCCGGAAGGGTGGTCAGATCCCCGATAGTCGTAAGATGAATGTTATTTTTCATCAGGGAATCCATTTCATTGTGGATCGCCTGGACAAGAAGCTTCATCAGGGCATCAATCTCGTATTTCGGCCGGTTCCAATTCTCAGTAGAGAAGGCGTACAAAGTCAGGTAGCGGAGTCCCAACTCGGCCGCAGCCTCCACCGTTGCTTTCACCGCGCCAACACCTTTTTCATGACCCTTAACCCGGGCAAAGCCCTGTTTTCGTGCCCAACGACCATTGCCGTCCATGATCACGGCTACATGACCCGGTAACTTATCCTTGTTTATCTGCTCCTTTAGCTCCATGAAAGCATTCTCAAATCAAAAATCGTAAATATCCCGGCAGCGTTTGCTCGCATCGAGTGCAAATTTATAAGTAATTGTGATACCGTAAAAAGAATACCAGTCCTGGTTCCGTGAGTTTCCTCTCTGCATACCCGGTTGATAACTCATTGTGGGGTCGGAAAGGTACTGCTGCGGGTCGTTTGGGTCGATTACTGCACCATCGAGATAATATGTTGTACTGATGTCGTCAAGATAGTCGGAAAAGGTTTTGTGCATCTCCCAAAAGACTGCCATCCCAATCTTCCGGCTGATTCCTACCTTGACCCCAATCCCGAATGGGATGTTGAATCCGATGAGAGAATACGGTTTCCGTCCTTCATATCCGGTCTGCTGCCCCTCAGTTCCAATCGGTTGAAGCTCCACGCCTCCGGATGAGGGTTTGAAAAAGAACATCCCGATTCCGGCATATACGAATGGCGTGATGAAATTCATTTTGCTTCCGGTGAAATAGGGCAGAAAGTTGAACTCAGCAACGGCTGAAATATCGGTAACCGGACTCTCAAACTGCAGATTCCGGTTTGGCAGGAACCAGGTGCTGGAAGCATTACCTGTGATCTTTCCACGCGTTCCACTCAGTTTCACAGCCCACCGGCTGTCAATATTATACCGGGCCAGCAGGCCATAAGCCAGCTGGGTTCCTTTAAAATGACCCGAAGGGTTCACATCTCCCAGATAGTAAGACCCACCTCCAAACAGACCCACCTCCAAATCCTGCGCAGAAGCGGAAGAGAAAAACATCAGGAAAAACAATAACAGCAAGGAATATCTCATACCCTCTTACAAACGCCTCTGATATATAATTCTAAACTCAATTTTTATCAAAACAGTAACGACGGATTTCCGAAATTATTGAAGAACGGTTCTTAATTCTTAATTCAATTTCTTGCGTCCAGTCCCCAGTTAAGCTTTTCACGAATAGTCTTGAAAAAATGGCGCCCCGGTAGCCGAACAAGCCTGACGGAGAAACCCGCCTTGGTGACGATCAATTCTATCCCGCTATTTACCTTCTCTTTCCGCGAATCCATAGCCACAAAAAACTCCCCACTCTTTCCTTCCACAATGATCCGTATCCTGGAATCATCGCGGATCACAATAGGCCTCACAGTGAGGTTGTGGCTAGCAATTGGCGTGATAACAAAATTTTCGGAGCCAGGTGTCACGATGGGGCCGGCACAACTTAACGAATAGGCTGTCGATCCGGTGGGCGTGGAGACGATCAAGCCATCTGCCCAATACGAATTCAGGAACTCATCGTTGATGTAAACCTGGATTGTGATCATCGTCTGCAGGTCGCTTTTGTGAATAGTGAGTTCGTTCATAGCAAAAGGAAATCCCCCGAAAAGATCCTCCTGGTTGTGCAATTGCAAAAGCGTACGATTTTCAAGTGTGAACTTATGTGCGTAAATTTCTTCCAGGGCCGGGATGATTTCATCCTTTGACATACTGGATAAAAATCCAAGCCTTCCCATGTTTACACCGATGATAGGGAGCCCGTTGTTGACTGTCAGGGCAACCGCATCCAGCATCGTACCATCGCCACCAATGGCACAGAGGAAATCAGCCTTCCCATGCAGATCGGCATCCAGGAGAAACAAATCAGGGCTTTTGGCGAACCTGATCCGGCCATTCAACCGCTCATAGAAAGGTTTATAGATAAGGGTCGATCCCGACATCTCCTCGAGGCGGTGAATAAACCCCTGAAGGAAGGGGAGCATCGGGTCAGTTACCGTTCGTCCAAAAAGAGCTAGATTCATTGATGGTTCTGAGTTTCAAGGCGCAAAGATACTTCATTTTTCGGGAAAACCCAATGGGCTAGATCGGTGCGATGAAATGGATATAGATCCCAGGTTCGCCCAGATTGTTCAATGCGAAGTTGAGATCCAGTACGATGTCGTAATATGTAACCAGGTCGATACTGAGCCCATAGCCAATCAGGAAGGTGTTGACCAGGGGATTGTCCTGCTTCACCATGGGTACCGAATTGTTTACATATCCGGCATCTACAAAGATATTGAGGTACAGCCCATAAGGGATAATCCCGAACTTAGGTGTTTTGATGAATGAGAGTGTCAGAGTCCTTGGTTTTATCAGTGCAAACTTCAGATTTGTCTTTACCAGTCCGAACCAGGAGCCGTTGATCGAGTAATATTCAAATCCCCTGATGACATCCCTTCCGTAACCGATTCCGTGCTGAAGGTAGAAAGGTTGTTCTTCGGGCCACGACCATTTACCCGTGGCAGCTGCAGCCAGGAACCATCGTTCGGTGAATTTCCAGTACTTCCTGAAGGTTGACTGGATGCTGAACAGGTTTACAGGATCTGCCGTGAAACCCTGTTTAGTTAACTCCAGATCAAAATAATAACCCTTCAGCGGGTAATACCTGACATCCCGATGGTCCAGTTTGTATTTATAGTAAAGAGTGAAAAAGGATTGATCGTTCGTACTGTCGGTCAAGTAACCGGGGGTCTTCAGGAGTGTATCGGTAAAGTAGTAATAGTCATAACTCAGTGTGAGGGTATGGTAGCTATAAAGGTTTGGCCTGAAGTATCCCTCCAGAAATCCATGAGCCTGTTGCTGGAGGCTTCCGTTGGCTGTATCGACGTAGTTGCTCTTATTTCCGGTAGTCCCTGTAATGAGTGATCTGTTCCTGCAATAGCCCCCTCCGAAACCGAAGCCCCAGGTCTGCTTTTTGTTGATATAGGGTGTCTGGTAGGTAAACCCATACTGCTGGTTGAATCCAACGTGGAGCAAGAGTGTTAGTGTTTCATTCCTTCCCCGGGCATTGAAAAACTTAAAATTAAGTCCGTAGGTCAGCCTACTGAAGTCGAATGTCTCCAGCCAGGCGTTAATGTTTCTATTTGGAAATTCGATATACGGAATGGGCCAGATGTACCAACGTTCGATCACTTTAACGATCACTTCCAAATGAATGGGGTCAGCAGTTAGCCAAATCGTATCCATTTCTACCACATTAAAAAGAGAGGTATTGAACACATTTTCCCGGCTCCGTTGCAGTGCTGCCGGAAGGGACTTCGCTGTAAGGGTGTCTCCCTCTGTAAACCTGAGTTCCCGTAGGATTATTTTGGGACGTGTAATCTTATTTCCGTTGAGGGTGATGCGGTCGATGATGAATAGTGTTGTGGAGTCAGCTTCCCCTCTGACCTGAAGGAGGCCAATGAAAATCAGGAGCCCGGTCAAAAGGAGAGATCTCATAGCTCACTCTCAGATGTTGAGGTAATTCATCAACGAGTCAAACCGTTCCTGGAGAGTTTCAGAGTAAGCGTCATTATTCGAGTAGCTGGAGATGACAGCGTATCCGTAACGGTCGAACGTCTGGAGGATAGAGCCGATATCGAGGCGGTTGATCTTGAGGGTCACTTCTAGCTTTGTTGAATCAGGGAAAGAGGTAATGTAGGAGCTGAGGACAGTGGCATCATTGGACTCTACGATCTGGCATATCTGGGAAAGCGAATAATCTTTATCGTTGATTTCCAGTACAATGATCCCACCTTGTGTATCTATGGAGGTGATCTTCGCTATATGGTGAACCAGGTTAGCCAGCGTGATGACCCCCAGGTATTGATCCTTATCATCCAGTACCGGCATCACGGTGAGTTTCATATTTGCGAAGGTCTGGATCACTTCATACACCGGTTGCGACTCCTTCACGTAAGCGCCTTTCAGGGTGAGCATATGATTCCCGATCGGGTCGTCGAAAGCATTCAGGGTAAATATATCAGTATCGCTGATCAGCCCCAGAAAGTCTTTGTTGTTAACAATGGGCAAATGGGAAAGCCTGTACTCATCCATCATACCCAATGCCATGGCGCCACTGTCGGACGTATTTAGCGGACTTAAGGATTCGGTGATCAGGTCGCGGGCTATCATTGTCATTACCTTTTGTTTCCATCGTTCAGGATGCTAAGATAACTATTATATCTGATCTCGTTGACCTCTCCTGATTCAAGGGCCTTTTTCACAGCGCATCCCGGCTCATGAACGTGTGTACAGTTGCTGTACTGGCATTGGGGAAGGAGCCGGTCCATCTCCGGGAAACACCTGTGGATCTCCGTTGGATTAAAATGGACCAATCCGAACTCTTTGATACCAGGCGTATCAATGATATAACCGCCTTCCGTCAATGTATACATCTCGGCGAATGTAGTTGTATGCATGCCTTTTTTATGGGCAGTTGAAATCTTCCCAATTCGGGGATTCAGGTTCGGGTCTATCGCTTTTATCAGTGCTGATTTTCCGGATCCGGAGTGACCAGAAAAGAGGCTGACTTTCCCTTTCAGGAGTTCCCCGATCTGGTTGACATTGTCGCCCCGGAGGGCAGAGGCTGCGTAACATGGATACCCTGCATTGCGGTAAACACGAAAAAGCTCCTCCATCTGCTGCAACTCCGTTTCGTTGTAAATATCCAGTTTATTAAAAATCAGGCTTGCCGGAATGAAATATCCGGTGGCAGTTACCAGAAACCTGTCGATGAACCCGGTTGATGTCCGTGGGCTGGCCAACGTAACAATCAGGAAGGCGTGATCGAGATTTGCCGCAATGATATGCGCTTCATGTGACAGGTTTATTGACTTACGAATGATGTAATTGTCACGGGGAAATATCTTGTGGATCACTCCGTCATCCTCTCCCTGAGATATCTTAAACTCAACATGGTCGCCAATGGCGACAGGATTCGTCATGCGGATGCCCTGAATACGAAAACGTCCTTTCACCTTGCAGGGATATCTCTTCCCTTCCTTGCTGCGAACATAGATCCAACTCCCGGTCGATTTCTCTACCAGGCCTTCCAGGGTTCTCGTTATGGCTGTCAAATCAGGGGGATTATAAAATAAAGCTTGGTAAAAGTATAAAATATCTTACATTTGAGCATCAGAATCTCCAATCCAATTAGAATGAGACCACTAGTGTATATTACGTTAGGGTTCGCACCAATCATCGCAGCGGTAATCTACTTTTACTTTTATCGCCGTATCAGCAAAGAGTTTTCGGCGCTGCTCGTGAAGAGTTTCTTCCTGGGCATGCTCGGAATTCTTGTCCTTATTGCAGCCCAATATTTATCCTCGTTACTTGGCCTGAATGAACTGCGCAATCTCAAACGGACCATTTTTTACTCCTTTGTCACTGTTGGCTTTGCTTCAGAGTTGGGAATGTATATTTTCTACAGATACCTGATAATCCCAAAAGAGCCTGTCAATAAACCCATCCATGGAATTACTTTTTCCATCATGGTAACACTGGGCTTTTCCACGATCCAACTCCTTATTTTTATACTCGACCCACTTGGCATTCGTTCTCTTTTCCCTGAGACCCTGTATGCCTTTGTTTTTGTCCCGGCAAACCTGATCTTTGCCGTGATCATGGGATTTTATGTAGGTATGGCCAAGTTCCTCAAGTCGCGGTTTGTCTATAACATGACTGGCTTGTTTGCTGCCGCCTTCTTCCACGGACTGTTCAACTTCTGTCTCCTCACCAAAGACTTCAAGCTGCTCAGTCTCTTCGCTTTTGGTTCGATGGTGATCGTCTTTGTACTGGGGATCAAAGCTGCCTATACCAAACCCGAACCGTTGGATAAGATTTAGTAGGCAGTGGGCAGTTAGGATAGTTCGTAGCGTTTCCCCGGTAATATCTTCACGACTCCTTCAAATTCCAGGTTCAGTAGAGCTGCTGAGGTTTTACTGGTTGAGAGGCCAGTTTCGATCATGATCTCATCAATGCCAGAATTATTCACCGCTTCCAGGTACTTTACAATCACCTCTTCATCGGAAGTCATCTCCAGAAATATCTGGCGTTGCCTCACTTGTTTCTTTTCGGGTTCACGCCACCCCATGATATACTCCACGTTTTCGGGCGACTGATAGAGGTGAGCCTGATTGATACGGATCAGGTAATTGGAGCCCTCCGACCAGGGATCGCCAATCCTGCCGGGTACGGCGAAGACATCGCGGTTATATGAGTTAGCGATGTCGGCAGTGATCAGCGCACCTCCTTTCCTGGCCGCTTCAACCACTACCACGGCATCGCACAACCCGGCAATGATCCGGTTACGTTTGGGGAAGTTCTCCCTGTCGGGGTTCGTTCCGCTGAAGAATTCAGTAATCAGGCCACCACAGGAAATCATCTTTTCGGCTAAGGCATTGTTTGCATAGGGATAGATCCTGTCAAGTCCATGCCCCAATACGGCCACGGTTGGCAATTTCACCTCCAGGGCCGACCTGTGAGCACAGCTGTCGATTCCGTAAGCCAGCCCACTGACAACCAGCGGATGGTGTTGGATCAACCCGTTTACCAGCTCCCGGCAAATCTTTTTACCATAGCTGGTAGCGCTTCGTGTGCCAACAATTCCCACTACCTTATTTGCATTCAGCTCACTGCTTCCCTTGTAGAAGATCATTAAAGGAGCGTCGATACAGTGCGTGAGTCTTCTCGGATATAACGGGTCTTGAAAAAAGAATGGAGATATTCCAAACCGCTGGATGAAGGTCATCTCCTGCTCGGCCCGCCTGATTATCTCTTTGTTCCCGACAGCCTGGCTGAGCTGCTCCCCTACCCCTTTCACCTTTCGAAGAATTTGTTTCGGTTCACGGAAAACAGCTTCTGCGCTGCCACACATCGTCACCAGTTTTTTACCAAGCACATCTCCGATCCCCGGGATGAGGCAAAGGGCAATCTGATACAATAACATCTGTTGTCGTTTAGCTCATTAATCGGGGAAAGGGTTAAAAAGTAATACACAGTTTTCCACAATTTTGTAACATTTGCTCATTCAGGGGTTATTTTTGTAAGGATGGAAAACCCGGAGAAGAAAAAAAGCGTTCTGGTTTGCCCTCTCGACTGGGGCATTGGGCATGCTACCCGGTGTGTTCCCGTGATCAGGCATTTTCTGGACCAGGGATTCAGAGTCGTCATTGGATCCGAACGGAGGCCACTTGCTTTTTTGCGGCGAGAATTTCCTGACCTGGAGTTTGTGAAGTTTCCGGGGACCCATATCATTTACCCGAAACGATCGCTGATGGTCCTGAAGATGATCATTCAAGGCCCTAAACTGCTTCTCGGAGTGCGTAAGGAGCACAAGCTTCTCCGGAAGATCATCGCCGAACAAGAAATTGACCTGGTTTTCTCTGACAACCGTTACGGGTTATGGAGCAAGGAAGTCCCGTCGATCTTCATGACCCATCAGTTACAAATCAACGTGCCCCGTTACCTGGGGGTCTTCTCACGTCTTGTGCAACGGATAAACTATAACGTTATCAGGAAATATGATGAGTGCTGGGTACCCGACTTTGAAAGCCACAAAGGTCTGGCGGGGGAACTTTCTCATCCCTCCTGTCTCCCTGATCATCTCCACTATATTGGTCCCCTCTCCCGGTTTTCGGGGGGCATTCGTCAACCTGGGTTCAGGGAGATCCCCCCGTTTGAAATCCTGATCCTCCTCTCCGGCCCCGAACCTCAGAGAACCATCCTGGAGGAGACATTACTCGGGCAGCTTCAACATACCGACATTAAGGCCGTGATTGTGCGAGGGATTACGGAAAGACAGGAAGAGCGAAAATTTTCGGAACATATCCGGATTTACTCACACCTTGAGTCTGACATCCTGCAAGAGTATATCCGGAATGCACTTGTGGTAATCTGCCGTTCAGGGTACTCCAGCATCATGGATATCGTTGCCATGGGTAAAAAAGCCATCTTCATTCCCACACCGGGCCAAACCGAGCAGATGTACCTTGCCCGCTACCTGATGGCAAAAAAGATCTATTTTTCAATGCCTCAAAAAGATTTTGACCTGATCTACGCGCTGGAGATGTCGAAAAACTACCCGGGAATGGTGCTGGAAAACGATTATAATGACTTGCGAGTGAGAATTGGGGAGATAACCAGGAGAATTAAGAATTAAGAATTAAGAATTTCGCTTTTCGCTATCTTCTTACTCCTTACCACAAAGTATATCCCTGCCAGCACGAACGGGATGCTTAGCCACTGTCCCATATTCAGTGCCATGGTAGTTTCGAAGCCCACCTGCGGTTCTTTGACGAATTCGATGAAGAACCGTACCCCGAAAATCAGGATGAGGAACATGCCGAAGATGTAACCGGGTTCGGGTTTCCCTTTTTTATGATAATAGTACCAGATGAGATAGAAAAAGATCAACAAGTAGGATAGTGCTTCGTAGATCTGGGTCGGATGCCGGGGATCCTCAGCATCTATCGGGTTCGAAGACCTGAGGAAGAGGAATCCCCAGGGGAGGGTTGTCACATGTCCGAAAATTTCCGAATTCATCAGATTTCCCATCCTGATCAGAAAACCGGCGAGAGCAACAACGATAACTACGTGGTCAATGACCCAAAGGAATGGCTTTTTCTTCACGGAAGAAAAGATGATCAGGGCAATGATGATACCGATTCCGGCTCCGTGACTGGCAAGGCCTCCTTCCCAAACCGCGAAAATCTTCATTGGGTGCGCCAGGTAATAATCAGGCTCATAGAAAAGGCAATGGCCTAACCGCGCTCCGATGAGAGTGCCGATGATCATATAAGTAGTAAGAGAATCGAGAAGCTTCAGCGGAACGCCCTCTGTGCGAAACATCCGCTGAAGAATGAGATAGCCAAATACAAATCCCAGAGCAAACAGCACACCGTACCACCTTACCGCAATGCTGCCGATCCGAAAAATTTCCGGATCAGGATTCCAGATAATAAAAGTCAGAATTTGGTTCATTGATTCAAGTTTTGAAGCCGGCTGCCGGATGTCGTTATTATGTCGCTCCTGCTTCTCCCGAGTACTCGGGATCGTAGCATCGGCTCCTCGCAACGACAAAATTGTGCGATCCTGGATGACTGCCTACTGCCAACTGCCCACTGCCAACTGCCAACTAGTTAGACTGGAACTGCATCCGTTGCATAAACAACGAGTCGAGTTTAGCGCCCAGCTCCTTCTGTCCGTTATTCTGGGCAACACGACCCAGGTCTCTCAGTACACTCAATGCAGTTCGAACGTCCTGATCGTAGTATACCTGACCGGAACCCTCTATAGAGTTATAAAAATCAAGGTCCTGACCGTATGTCTCCGCCAGCCGATTTAATATAAGATCCCCTTTGTCCGGTTCATCCAGCTGATAATAGAGTTCGGCGTAAGGGATCATATAGAGGTCCCACGGAAATTTGCTTTCCGGGAAATTCTCCAGATAATTGTCCATCAATGCTTTTGTCTCCGCTTTATTCCCGAGTTCCATCATTCCTTTGGCCGTTCTTAAAACGTTCGTCTTAGGCCTGATTGAGTTATTGAGGCTTTCAGGATCGACGTAAACATGTGGGTCACTCAGGTTTCCCCAGGTACAGTTATCCAGGAGGACTTTTGTAGATGCGATTGGGTCAACGGTACCAAGTCCGGGAATATACTCCTTCTGGTAAGCACGTACCGGCATAAACTTATAGACGAATCCAGTCACAAAACACATCGAGTCCATGTCAAAGACATGCTTTACACTGGAAGGAGCCGCAAAATAAAGCGGTCGGGTGAAGTTAACAGATGCGATCAGGTCGAGCAGCATCACATCATTCTTGTACAACTGGTTAGACCGGATGGTCCAGTAGATCGTATCCACCATGTGATCAGCCAGTTCCGGAGGAACGATCCCATACTTCAGGCAGTTCTCCTTGTTTACGGTCAGCTTGACCTTCTTGGCAGGGAAGAATTTAATCTTTTGCCCGTTCTGGAGTGTCAGGTAGGTTTGAGGGCTCGTGCTCTTGATCCATCCGACCAGGTCTTTCAGCTCAACGTAATCGTTAAATCCTACATTATAATAGGGCAGGATATCATTTGATCCAGGTCTGAAATCCTTTTTTGGAATGGTAAATGGGATTGGTTCAGATTCGTACATTTTCTTATAAAGCTGGTCGATATACCAGGCACCTGAAGCCAGCATCAGGTTCACTACGCGTACATCCGTCCTGATCCCTTCCACCTCCTGGTCATACCAGAGAGGGAATGTATCGTTATCGCCGTTGGTAAAGAGGATCGCCTGGGGTTCACAGGAGTTGAGGTAATTGGCAGCAAAATCGCGACAAGCGTATTTGCCGGAGCGGTCGTGGTCATCCCAGTTTTGCTGAGCCATCAGACCGGGAACCAGGATCAGCGTAACGGCAAAGGTAACACCAATTGAGACCTTCTCGTTCACTTTTTTACTCATCCACTGAATTAGCTGGATCACTCCGATGCCGATCCAGATGGCAAAGGCATAGAATGAGGCGGCATAGGCATAGTCCCGTTCACGGGGTTCATACGGCTGCTGATTCAGGTAGACCAGAATAGCCAGTCCGGTCATGATGAAGATAGAAGCCACCACAATAGTATCCTTGTAATCCTTCTTGATATGGAAGAGCAATCCGATGATCCCAAGTATCAATGGCAGGAAGAAATAGGTATTGTGAGCGCGACTCTGCATGGAATCGGGCAGGTTTGTCTGGTCGTGCCCCAGCCGCATCTTATCGATGAAGGGAATGCCCGATATCCAGTTGCCTTTGGCAGGTCCCCCAAATCCCTGAACGTCATTTTGCCGGCCTGCAAAGTTCCACATAAAGTAGCGGATATACATATGCCCAATCTGGTAACTGAAGAAGTACTTCAGGTTTTCGCCAAAGGTAGGTTTATTCAGTGTCTCTGTCTTCCCGTCACGCCCGGTTATAGTGATGGGTCTCCCTTCGCCTGCCCAGTTCTTGTAAAACTGTTCCGATCCTTTTCTGGCGCGACTCCACATCCGGGGGAAAAGTGTTGTGAAGCGTTCGTCATAGACCGGAATTGTTCCCTTCCTGTCATCGATAATGATATATTTCGCGGATTCATCATCACGACGGTAAATCGGGGAGCCGTCATCATAATCCTTAATTGGTGCATTCCAATACTGTCCAAAGGCAATCGGCCAGTCTCCATATTGTTCCCTGTTGAGATAAGAGAGCATACTGATCGCGTCTTTCGGGGCATTTTCATTAATGGGCGTGTCGGCATCAGCCCGGATGATCAGCATCACAAAGGAGGAGTAACCAATTAAGATAAAAGTAATTCCCAGGATGACGGTGTTCCATATCACCTGCTGTTTTCTCCGGGTGTACCAGAGACCCCATACGATCAATCCGATGAGTACCAGGAAGTAGAAAATGGTACCGGAATTGAACGGAAGTCCGAAACCGTTCACAAAGAGTAGCTCAAACTTGGCCGAGAGTTTCACCACCCATGGGATGATGATAAACATGATAAATGCCAGGATAAAGATTGAGATAACAGCTGTGTAGACCATCCCCCACCGGGTAGTTTTGAACTTCTTGAAGTAATAAACGAATGATATTGCAGGGATCGCCAGCAGGTTGAGCATGTGAACCCCAACAGAGAGGCCGATGGTGAATGCAAGGAGGATGAGCCATCTGTAGGAATGTTTTTCGTCGGCCTGCTCCTCCCATTTCAGGATAATCCAAAAGGCCAGGGCCGTCATCATCGATGACATGGCGTATACCTCTCCTTCCTCCGCCGAGAACCAGAACGTATCGCTAAAGGCATAAGCCAGGGATCCAATAAAAGAAGCGGCGAAGATCGTATACATCTTCCCATCGGTCATCTCCCCATCGGGAGCAACCAGTTTTTTAGCCAGCATCGATATCGACCAGAAGAGGAATAAAATGGTCAGACTACTGCTGAGAGCCGACATGATATTGACCATCAGGGCTATCTGAGATGTATCACCAAAGGCAAAGAGGGAGAAGAATCGGCCCAGAATCTGAAAGGTAGGCGCTCCGGGAGGGTGGCCAACCTGCAACTTATAAGCAGTTGCAATATACTCTCCACAGTCCCACCAGCTTGCAGTGGGTTCAACGGACATAAGGTATACAACGGACGCAATGACGAATACGGCCCAGCCAAAGATCCTGTTGAGGCTTTTGTAATTTTTCATAAAAAAACGATTGATTCAACTGCTTTTCAGGCAACGAAAGTACGAAAAAACCCCGATTGAACCGAAGTTGCTTTTTAATTGCAGAATTATTATTTTTGCCGCTCATAGCGAACCACGTAATTCTTCATTCGTAATTCGTAATTCGTAATTGGCACTGACCCATGGTGTAATGGTAGCACAAGAGATTTTGGTTCTCTCGGTTTAGGTTCGAATCCTGGTGGGTCAACAAAAAAATACATAAATAGGCTGTTCGTCAACCTGAAGCCACCTGGCAGGACAGTAAATTCACTATTATTAGCTATTCTTTTACTATCTTCTTAAACTCAAATGTTATTCCATTTTCAAGTTTAACTAAGTAAACTCCTGGAGCAAAATGGTTTGTCTGAACAGTAGTTTTTTCCACTAAATTACCCTTGGAAACAACTTGTCCAATAGTATTAAATATTTCAAAGTTTATCATTTCTTTACCTCCTTCTATTTCAATGATTAATTTATCTGAAACAGGGTTTGGATAAACCTTAGTAATTCGTCCATGTTCAACAACTTCAATAGTGGTAACTATAACTGTAATCGTATTGGATGGCTCTGAACTACATTCTAATAATGTTACAATCACATAATAATCGCCATTAGCTGTAGCTGTGTAATCCTGATTTGTTGCCCCATTAATTAAACCATTTTGGTCATACCATTGATTTCCTAAAGTAGCATCTGAATGTAAAACATTTCCAATAAGGGAGATTGTAGGCGTTGAAGGCTTATCATTAACAAGAATTGCCAACGTTGATGTTGCACCATCTCCGCATGAGTTTGTACCATGAACAGTA
>CAYUZX010000027.1:0-39482 GCA_964449285.1 uncultured Prolixibacteraceae bacterium | reverse complement strand
CGGGTGCCGGAGGCTTCTATGCTTGCATCAGAGGATGGTTAATAAAATAGTTCAAAACTCATCAGAAAAAATGAACCGGATCTCCGGAAAGTGGATATTTGTGAAGGATCTTCCCATGAATGCCGTGGGAAAGATTGACCGAAATAAACTTCATGAAATCAGCAATCGCTGATAACATTGACAAAAATAGTCTCAGTGCGCCGGGCTGTAGGGCAATGAGGAATGATGCACATTGATCCGAAGTTTCCCATCCTCATCTTTGAAATAGCCAAAGGTATATTCAACCATAGCTTCATCCCCGCTTTTGGCATCCGTGAAATAGTAATTCCCCATGGCAGTAGCCGTGTTTCCAGCTATGATAACTCCGGCATTTTCGAACCTCACATTGCTCCATGGCTGAAGGGCAAATCCATGGTCTTCAGGGACAACACCCGTTACAAAATAGGATAATGCCTCCTCTTTAGTCAACCTAAATGGATCTTCTGAGGCTTTCGTTGGTTTAAACAGTACCACACCCTGGTCATATCCATAAAGTGAATTAACTACATTGGCAGCAGTTAGGTTATAATCTTCGTTATTCGTGTAGGCATTACCGATGGAAACGATTGCCTCTCCCCAACTCTTCTGGGCAGCCATAACCTCTTCCTGGGTAATCTGATTGCCTGTTTCAATGCTTCCTGAATTCTTCTTTGCAGGTTCCTGACAGGAAGTCGTAAATATGCCTGAAAGCAGTATTACCAGTGTGAGAATGTTGATTTTCATTTTCATTGTGTTTGATAAAAGGTTTCAATTATTTTTTATTGCCCTGTTTCCACTCAGGTTTTTTAAGATATCCTATGAAGACGGGAATAAGGACAAAAACCAGTACACCGATTATCAGGAACCAAACGTAGAATGTCGGGCTTCCAACTGTGAGTTGAGAAGGGGGGAAGAATCCAATGATGAAGGCGAAAAGTACGGCCAGAGTTCCGATACCTGTGACCAGCCACATGCCAAATTTCCCACCCGGAAGTTTATATGCTCTGGGAACATCGGGCTGCGTATACCTTAACCTGATTGCCGTGGCATATAGCAGGAAATACATGATCAGGTATGGGGCTACAGTTAAAATGGACAGGATGAAGAATGCACTGGATATGTTGGGCATAACAAGAAATACGAGTGATACCACCGTGACAATACAACCCTGAAGGATCAAAATATTCTGCGGAACACCGTTTTTATTTGTTTTTGCCATAAACGGCGGGAGGTCACCATCTTCCGCTGTCGCAAGTAATCCTTTACTGGGTCCTGCGATCCAACCAAACACACTACCTACAGCGCCAAAAGCGACGAGTAATCCCATGACAGGAAGTAGCCAGCTAATTCCGAATTTGTGAAGTAACTCTTTGAATCCCTGCATGATACCAGCATTCAAATCAATGTCGGAAGCAGGCATTACGGTTGCGATAGCCAATGAACCAAGGGTGAAAATGATAATAATAATGAACATAGCGCTGAAAATCGCTGTTGGAAATTGTTTTGCCGGATTTTTCAATTCCGTGACGTGAACAGCTCCAACTTCCATTCCTGCAAAGAGAAGAACAATTCCAGCCAGGAATGCAATGCTGTTAAAATTACTGAAATCCGGTAAAAATGTGGTGGCATGAACGCTTCCTGTATTTAAGAATTCAACTTTATTTCCCAGAACAAGCCATAAAACCCCCAGTAAGATAATGAAAACGCCGGGGATGAGTGTCCCACCGATGACACCATATGTTGTTAGTTTCCCGGATGTCTTTAATCCTTTGAATGAAGCCAGTGTGGCAGCCCAGTAAACAACTAATATGACTGCTATATTGAAAAATTTGTTATTGGCAAGGGCTTCATCAAAAAACAGATAAGAGAGCGCTCCAGCCGCGAAGGAGAGTACAATAGGGTACCAGATCACATTCTGTAGCCATTGAAGCCAGATGGCGACAAAACCGGTACGTGCTCCAAAAGCCTCTTTGACCCATCGGTAAACCCCTCCGGATTGCTGCCAACCGGTGGCTAACTCGGCAGAAACCAACGATACAGGAACAAGAAACAGTAAGGCTGCAAATAATAAATAAAAGAACATAGTCAGCCCCTCTTTAGCCATCATAGGAAGGCCCCTGAGACTCATCACCACCGCGACACTCATCATAGTAAGTGCAAATACACTTAGATAGTGTTTAGAATTTCCGTTGTTTTTTTCCATAAAGTTTTTTTTAGGAATTGTTTATATCAATAAAACAATAGATGTATGCTAATCAAAGATCGTTACTTTGCATGGCTAAATCCCGTATCAGCAATTTTTTGGTTGTTTTGCAGTGACAAGAAGGTTTCGGTAGGATTTTTCAACAAATCCAGATCGGTCATATGGCGTTTCATGCTGTCAACTAATAGATTAGCCAGGTCAACCCCTGTTCCCTGGCGAACGACAGTACGCATCACAACAACATCTTCCATATCGGCAGAAAGAGTATAGGCAGGAATTTGCCAACCATCGCTTTTCATTCGATCGGAGAGATCATAAAGTGTCCATTTGCGTTTGGGATCCGGCTTCATGACCCAGGCAAAAAGAGGATTTGGCAGGTCTTGTGACAACAATTCGAACCCCATTTTGGTTACCTCTTTCCGGATGTATTCGCATACGCCAAGAATATTCTGCTGAATGCGTTTGTATCCGTCAAAACCGAGTCGAATAAACTGATAATATTGAGCTAGTACCTGGTTTCCCGGACGAGAAAAGTTAATGGCAATCGTTCCGACTTCGGCACCAAGATAATTCACATTGAAGATCATATCTTCCGGGAGATATTTCTTATCCTTCCAGATGATCCAGCCAAGTCCGGGATATACCATTCCGAATTTATGCCCCGAAGTGCTGATGGAAAGCACCCATTTCAGGCGAAAGTCCCATTCAATTTCCGGGTTCACAAAGGGAAGGATGAACCCTCCGGTGGCAGCATCAACATGAATAGGAATATCCCACCCTGTCTGGCTATTCAGTATGTCCAACGCATCGTTGAGTTGCTTAACATCATCATTCAACCCAGTGAGGGTTACTCCTTCTATGGGAACGACCATGATCGTGTTTTCATCACAAAGTTTAATTGCCGCTTCTGCGTCCATGGTTATTTTTTCTGTTGTTATCGGAAGTAGTCTCATTTCTACATCCCAGTAGTGTGAAAACTTCTCCCAAACAACCTGGAAGGCAGAGGAAATGATAAAGTTGGGTTTATCAGTCGGTTTATTGGCTGCTTTGCGCCGGATTTTCCAGCGTTTTAAAGCTGCCATGCCTCCCAGCATGCACGCTTCAGAGGAGCCAATTGTGCTGGCGCCCGTACAATAAGGATGTTCGGGACTGTTCCACAATTTTGCCATGATGTTCACGCAGCGCCGTTCAATCTCTGCAGTCTGTGGATATTCCGACTTGTCGATCATGTTTTTATCCATCGTCTCCATCATCAGCTTACGGGCCGAATCATCCATGTATGTTGTAACAAAGGTGGCCATGTTCAGCCTCGAATTGCCGTCGAGCATTGCCTCATCATGCACAATCTGGTAAGCGATCTCTTCTGTTGAAGAATGAGGGGGAATTTCTGTCTTTGGACAAATACGCATCTCCTCAGTGGAACCAAAAACAGGGGTGGTAAAACTGTCATGAAAACTTGCCATACGAATTGTATTTAGGGTGAATAATCGGTTGGACTGTGCTAATAAGAATGTAAACATACAATAAGTTTAAGATTAAAAAGAAAAAAAAAAGGTGTAGAGTTAGCAAATTATACCATTCAATCTATTATCTTTGTTTCGTAATTCGACGAAATACAAAATGAAATGAAACAGGAAAGGCAGTATTTTACGAAAGACCAGGAGCAACTATCCCTCTATGCAAAAGCGATGTCGCACCCGGTGAGGATGTTTGTTCTGGATTTTCTGGCGAAAAACAAATGTTGTTACAGCGGCGACATGGCAGAAGAGCTGCCAATTGCTCGTTCCACCTTGTCGGAACACCTGAAGGAGTTAAAAAAATCAGGCCTGATCCAGGGAGAGATCAACCCACCCTATATCAAGTACTGCATCAATCAGGAGGCTTGGGGGATGGCTCAAACCTTGTTCAATGATTTTTTTAAGAAATAACTCTAGATGCTAGATGATGGAAATCAAAATTTTAGGCCCAGGCTGCCCAAAGTGTAAAACGCTCGACAAGATGACTCGTGAAGTCGTTGAGCAAAACGGCATAGATGCCAATATCTCGAAAGTGGAAGACATCATGGAGATTATGAAGTATGGCGTGATGTCCACTCCTGCTCTGGTGGTTGACGAAAAGGTCGTGATCAAAGGCAGGCTCCCTTCGCAGGACGAAATAAAACGAATATTAACCAGTTAATCCCATAAGAAACCATGAAAAAGATTGCAACTTCACTATTGGCCATGCTTGTGATGTCATCCCTTATGGCTTCTTTCCCTTTTACAGCAAACCAGGTTGATGTCTATTATTTCCACTTCTCACGTCGCTGCGCAACATGCTTAAATGTAGAGAAAGTATCCAAAGAGTCGATTGAATCACTATTCCCTGATCAGGTTAAAAGCGGGGATGTTACATTTCAAAGCCTCAACCTTGACGAAAAGGAAGGTGAAACCATCGGAAAAAAACACAACATTGAGGGACAAACCCTCATCGTCATTTGTGGTGATAAGCGCGTAGACCTGACTGATAAGGCTTTTCTCTATGCCAACGGGAGTCCGGAGAAACTGAAAGGGGAAATCAAGAAGGCCGTGGAGGATGTATTGCAATAACTTAATTACAATCTAACACCAATGGCACGCTGATGACGCTGATTTAACGTGGATCTTAACGGATTAAAAATATATGTGAATCCGCATGCCCGATTTCCCGGGATCTACGTCATCCGTGTTCTATTTATTTAATGACAAAACAGTAAAATGGTAAAATGGGGTATCTGCAGGCGATATTAGAGAACTCCCAATACGCTGCAATAACGGCTTTTATTCTGGGATTGATGACAGCGATCAGTCCCTGTCCGCTGGCGACGAACATCAGTGCGATTGGCTTTATCAGCCGGGATATTGAAAACCGGCGACGGGTGTTTCTGAAAGGGGTTGTATATACCTTGGGGAGAGCGATTACCTATACCGGCATCGGGATTATCATTTATGTTGGAGCCAGCAAGATGAATGTATCTCTGCTGTTTCAGGGATGGGGAGAGAGAATATTAGGCCCCGTCATGATCTTGATCGGTTTGTTTATGCTGGATTTCATCAGGATAAGGGTTCCGGGAATCAGTAACTTCACGGATAAAATGGAAGAGAGTAGCAGAAGAAGTTACTGGGGGGCCTTATTGCTGGGGATCATTTTTGCCATGGCTTTCTGTCCTTATAGTGGGGTAATCTACTTTGCCATGCTTATCCCGATGTCAGTTGCCAGTCCCGATGGCCTGTACCTGCCCATGATATTTGCCATTGCCACAGGATTGCCCGTCATTATCTTCGCCTGGCTGTTGGCGTATGCTGTGGGGAATGTTGGGAAGCTTTATGACCGTATCAAAGTTTTTGAACTCTGGTTTCGCAGGGTTGTTGCCATCCTTTTCATCCTGGTAGGGATCTATTACATATCAATTTTCTTTATCTAATATGGAGACACGAAATGAGTTGAAGATCCTTGGATGGATCGTGGCCACTTTTCTGGCTGTTTTTTATCTGCCAGTTACCAATCCGATCTTCAATACTGCCATCGATGCTACATTGGATCTTTCAAAGTGGTACGCCCGGGAACATGTGATCCTCTGCTTGCTTCCTGCCTTTTTAATTGCTGGCGTCATCTCCATCTTTGTGAGCCAGGCTTCGGTGATAAAATATTTCGGGGCAAATGCAAAAAAGTGGGTGGCTTACACTGTAGCATCTGTTTCGGGGACAATTCTGGCTGTTTGTTCCTGCACTGTTCTTCCTTTGTTTTCCAGTATTCACAAAAGAGGTGCAGGCCTGGGTCCTGCAATCGCATTTTTATATTCAGGCCCAGCTATCAACATTCTGGCCATCATTCTTACCGCCCGCATTTTGGGTTTTGAACTTGGCATTGCCCGGGTGGTTGGGGCAGTCCTTTTCAGTGTATTGATCGGGTTGATCATGGCTTTCATTTACCGGAAAGAGGAGAAAGTGAAGGCAGAAGAGCAGATGAATTTCCCGGATGTGCCTGAAAAACGCCCACTTTGGCAAACGGCATCCTTCTTTTTTACTCTGGTGATTATCCTCGTTTTTGCCAATTGGGGAAGCCCTTCCGCCGGTGACTCGAATAGCGTATGGTTCTATATCTGGGATTTCAAATGGTATATCACCGGTTTCTTTGGGTTAGTTCTTGCTGTTGTGATGATTACCATACTGAAACTAAAAAGCTGGTATGTCATGGCCGCTGGGGCGGTCACTTTACTTAGCGCCTTGTGGCTTGAGAATCCAATGGTTACTATGGTGATCGGCATTGGTTCTGTGAGTATCATCAGTCTGCTTGATAAAACTGATGATGGAGAAAACCGGGAGTGGATCCTCTCCAGTTGGGGATTTACGAAGCAAATTCTTCCTCTGCTGGCTATCGGTGTGGTGATTGCCGGTTTCCTGCTTGGTTCAACACACGGTGATGTCAGCATCCCAGGTGTGATACCCGATACCTGGATATCTTATCTGGTTGGTGGCAATTCCATCTTGTCCAACCTCTTTGCTTCAGTCATCGGGGCCTTTATGTACTTTGCTACTCTCACTGAAGTCCCAATATTGCAGGGATTGATCGCTTCAGGTATGGGAAAAGGACCTGCATTGGCGCTATTATTAGCTGGCCCTTCACTCTCTTTACCTAATATGCTTGTCATCAGAGGAGTAATCGGTACTCAGAAAACAGTGGTTTATGTATTGACCGTTGTTGTCCTGTCATCCCTTGCAGGATTTATTTTTGGGATGATCTGACTCTGCATAAATCATCCTTCTGTTATCCGCCGTCTGCTTACGGTTCAATCCATAGCACTGAATTTCCGCTCCCGTATTGATTCTCTTCCCAGAGGTCATTGTCGGGATCGAGGATCCATTCATTGTCCACGATGAATTTGTAGGTGTACTTCCCTGGAGAAAGGTAAATAGGAAAGACCCATTGGGTTTGCTGTTTCAGCATCTTGAAACTCTCGTCACTCCATCCGTTAAAGCTGCCTGTCACAATCACCTTCTGAGCATCCGGATGTTCTTTCAAACGGAAAGCAAAATTGGGCTTTACGGTGAGGAAAGAATTGGTGAAATTTCCAGAACCGGTGGTCAGGGAATTTGCCGGATCCGGCATCCATTCGCCGTCAACAACGAACTTATATTCATAATTTCCCGATCTAAGAACATATGGCAACTGCCAACCTCCTTCTGTTTTATTCATAAAAAGCTCTCCGCCGTTCCAACCATTGAAGTTTCCTGCCACGGCAACCTGTCGCGCCTGGAGATGATCGGCCAGGAGAAACCAGAGGGTGTCACCGATGCTGATAAAGGAGTTGACGTTTCCTTGACCATCGGGACGGTTGACCCGAGCGTTCGGATCAAGCATCCATTGTCCGTCTACGATGTATTTATAAGCATGAGTTCCTTCCCTGAGGTAGAGGTAAATCGCCCAGCCTCCGGCAACCCGCAGCATCCGGTATTCATGACTATTCCAATAATTAAAACTGCCTCCAAGGAAAACCTGATGGGCGTCGGGAAACCCCTTCAGAAAGAACCGGTAATTATAACAGAAGATTACTGAGTTGTAGTCGCCGTTCTGATCATCTTCCCGTAGTCGGTTGTAAGGATCTGCCGACCAACGGCCATCGATGATGTATTTATAGAGATATTTACCAGGAGAAAGATTTAATGTGGCTACCCATCCGCTATCGGTACGCTGCATGGGAGTTTTCATAGTACTCCAGTCGTTGAAGGTTCCCGACAAATAAACATGCTGGGCATTTAGCCGGTCAGGAAGGTAAAAATGGGCCTCTCCTTTCCGGTAATTGAATACATTATACCGTGTCAGGATATTGACCCCGGAAGCTTCGGATACACGGGTAGACTCCTGCTTTCCAAAGCTGATCCAATCATCCTCCAAAAATACAATGTCTTTAAGAGCAAAAAGCTCATCTGGTTCGTCTATAGCCGGTTTGAGTACCTCTACCCGGTTTTGATCTACAACCCTGATTTTCCAGGTGATACCATTTACCGTTATTTCCGGAAAGTTCTCAAACGCCTTGCTCATCAACAGGCTATCGACTTCAAAGAGTGCCTGTACCTTCTGTTTCTGCAAATCGGTCCATCGTTTATCGAAGGTGAGTATGACTTTTCCATCATCCAATCGGCAGGCATTTTCAGGCTCAATCTGAGCCCTCCCTGTTAACGACGAAATGGAACAGAATAGAAGGATATATATTATCTTCTGGAGTCTCATGGTTTCACCTCCCGGTTCAGGATAATACCCAGTTCGTGCTTCGTTAAATTAATATAGATTCTCCCTTTTTCAAAGAAGTCGTATCCAAGCATGCCGTTGATGGAATAGCCGTATTTTTGAGACAAACCCGACAGGTCGGTCAGGATAACCTGCATATTCCCGATTTTCTTCCCACTGATACTAAAATCGTTCATGTTTCCATACAACACTTCCTTGCTGTCCGAACCAGCTCCTTGCAAGGAAGAACGACGGAGAATTGTGACTGTGTTCAGGACCTTTTTCGGCAACCCTATGTCAAGCACATTTGATTCGGCGCCGGTATCGAGACAAAACTCAAGCATCTTCTCCCCAATCTCCACTTGCACATAAACCATGTTGCGATTTGCATCCACCCTCCCGGTAATGTCATATACGATCTTATCAGAAGGTGGTTTGAGGCGGTTTCCGGTTTTATCCAGTCGGTGGAGTTGGAGTTCATTATTCCTGACGTCGACCACAATCTCCATGTCCTTAATGAGGTTTATCCCGAACAGACCAAACACCTGGACCCCTCTCCGGTTTTCAATGTGGCTGAGGTTGGTCACATCAGCGTACAGGTTCTCAAATACCATACCCGAAAGTTGTAATCGCATCACCCTTACCCGGTGTGTCGCCCCAGTTGATCCTGTTATCCCACTGGCCTCGATCTCGTTTATCGGCATATAATTCCGGAAATAAGTCTGATTCAATACCAGGCTCGTGGAACCGGTGTCGAGGATGAAGGTCCCGATCTGGCCGTCGATAATGGCTTCCAGGAGCAGAAGCCGTCCGGCCCGCTTCAAAGGAATGATGACCGAAATGACATTTCCCTGCAGATCTGTAACAACACGTCCGGGAAACAGAATGGTGGCATCGAAAAGCGGAACATCCTCAATATCCAACCACCTGACCAGGGGTTCAGTTGAATGGGCGGGAGTAGAGAGGAGGATCAGAAAGGCAAGAAAATGTATATGGAACTTGTCGAAGAGAACAACTTTGCTTTGTCTTATAAAGGAGGTTAGTTGATGCATCCGTGAAAGGTACTGAGAGAAATAGTGATCAACGGGGTGTAAAGATAGTTTGTTTCCTGCGTTTTTTTAACCTTTAGGATGGAATTTCGTGCACTATGTTCGATGATTACGATGTAAAAAAGATCGCATCATACGGAGATCCAGAAATTCAGCGCTTGCTGGCCGATGCTGGCATCATCAGGAACAAGGCCAAAAATAGGCGGAAAACCCTAAAAGAGCTCCCGGCAAGCACCCCCTTGTCGGATACTATGAGCAACGACCTTAGAAAGCGGTGGGTCAAATTTGCGGGAACAACTATTTGCTATGCCTTCATGCAGGCTACCGGGATGGTAAATGACCATCTGGTTGCCTGTTATCGGTATGTTGAATTGAAAGAAAATAAATCGCATAAATAACACTAATTTCATTTTTTTTTGTAATTTTGTGCTTTCAAATCGAAACAATCATGGAAGCAACATTCATTATTCTAGGAGTTCTGGCAATAGGGATTGGATTTCTGGTTTTCCGCTCCTATTTGCGAATGAAACAGATCAAATCGGTGCCGGAGAGCGGTAAAATAAAGACTCTGACGGATCAGAATTTTAAGAACCAGATTAAAAGCGGGCTTGTGTTGGTTGATTTTTGGGCTGCCTGGTGCATGCCATGTAAGTTAATGGTACCGGTCCTGAACGAATTGGCTGAAGATCCTGATAACAAAGCGATGATCGCAAAATTAAACGTTGATGAGCAACGGTCAACTGCATCGAAATTTGGAATCCGTAGCATCCCTACCTCAATCCTATTCAAAAACGGCAAAGAAATCGATCGTATTGTAGGAGTCAAGAGTGCAGATCAGTTGAGAAGAGCGATCGGGAAACATGAAATACGTAAGACGTGAGACGTGAGACGTAATGAATATTCATGTCATTCGTCATTCCTGATCATTCATGCTCATTACAGGACCTTCTCCTTCTCCAGATACTCCATAAATTCCTTCTTGTATTTGTTCCCGATTGGGATTTTTTGGCCGGATATCATAATGGTATTTCGCTCAATCCGTTCAATCTTATCCAACGAAACGATATAAGATTTGTGTACCCGCATGAATCTTTCAGGGGGTAATACTTTTTCCATCTTCATGAAGCTCATCAGGGTCATGAGTCGTTCATTGGGAAGGTGTAATCTCAGGTAATCTTTCATCCCTTCGATATAGAGGATATTTTCCAGCTTCACTTTATGCATGTGGTAGTCGGCCTTTATAAAAATGTAGTCTGCTGGTGGCTTTACTGTCTCTCCGGTTTCAGGAGAGGGCCTGAATGAGCGTTCAGAACGGATCTCACCCCCAACTTTATTAACGGCCTTCAAAAAACGCTCAAAGGAGATAGGTTTAAGGAGATAGTCTGTCACATCTAGTTCATATCCCTTGAGGGCATAATTTTCGTAAGCTGAAGTGATGATAATCTTGGGAGGATTCCGGAGGATCTCCAATAGTTGGATGCCAGTAAATTGATCCATCTGGATATCGAGAAACACAAGGTCAGTTTTTTTGTCACGAAGGAATTCAAGTGCATCGATGGCGTTATCAAATGAAGCCAACAGGTCGAGATATGGAATTCGTTTGATGTACTCTGTGATTTTTTCTATAGCCAACGGTTCGTCGTCGACAACGATACATTTAATAGTCATAACGGTCTGATTTTTAATACGATCATATATTTTTCTTCATCCTCGTCAATCGATAGTGTGTACTGATCGGAGTATATCAGGTCCAGCCTCCTGATGACGTTTGCCAGTCCAATCCCTCTTCCTGCATCTTTGTCATGTTCATGATGCCTCTCCACAAAGTTCACTACTTCAAACCTAATCTCCCGGGGCTGAATCCAGAGGTCGACCGTAATTGCCGGGATCCTGCTTCCTTTGGAGCCATGCTTAAACGCGTTTTCAACGAAAGGGATGAAAAGCATCGGAGCAATTATCATCTCTCCCGGTGAACCGCTGATCTGAAAGCGGATAAATTCGGGGTCTTTGTGCCGGATCCGCTGCAGTTCAATAAAATTACGGAGGTAGTCAATTTCTTTCTCCAAAGGAACGTTTTCTGTTGTTGCTTCATAGATAAAATAGCGCATGATTTCAGAAAGCTTCAATACTGAGTCGGATGCTTTGTCGGGATCTTTTCTGATGAGAGTGTCGATGTTGTTGAGGGTATTGAATAGAAAATGTGGATTTACCTGACTTCGTAAAAGGGCCAGTTCGCTCTTTCGGTTCTGGATTTCCAACTCAGCCTTATCCTGCTGCGATTGCAGCCAGTGCCGTGAAATTTTGATCGCAGAAGCGAGGAGGATCACAAATCCGAGTGATACGTATATCATCAGGCCTGAACCAGAGAAATAGCTGATACTGCCTTGCCAACCTTCATAATCTGAGTAGATGGACGGGTAGAGAATGAAGAAGTTTATGGTCCATTCAATGATGACAACAAGGGTAAAGGAGAGTATGAAGGAAAAGATGAACAAGAGATACCTCTTTTTCAGCAGCAATTCCGGTATCAGGAAATAGATCAGGAAATAGGTGTAGAGCATGTCCAGTGGGAGGGTGCCGAGAAGCACTTCGAAGAGCTCGAAATAATTACCACTTCTATTCCCGTAGATAAACGTAAAGAATGAGATAATAAATATCCAGAAGAGGACATGAAAGAAGAACCGGAGAAATTTATTTCGAGTCATAATACGCAATGTTACAAAAATAAGGCATTTGCGTGAAAAAGTTTGGATCAACATTCTATTTCTATATATATAAATGAGCGATTGATCGAGTAATCTGTTTATGTATTTTTTATTTTTACATATCTTTGGTTCAAGACAACGCACAAACTCACAAAACTGATGAAGACAAAGAATGATGGCCAACTTTTGCTTGACCTTGTAAAGCGATCGGATGATTACATCATATACAGGGGAGACCACCCGTTGCTCACCAGAGCTGGGTTTGAGGTGGCGCACTCAAACGGCAGATTATTGAAGCATATCCTTACTGACCTTCTGATGGCTCAACCCGATGAGCCAGTGATCTCATTGCAACTTTTTGAAATCCAGCGTGATATTCTTGCACAGGGAGATGATCCAGTGGGTGGAATGATGACAGATATCCTGGCTTCAGATCCTTTTGTTATGGTAAAAACAGGAATGCCAAAACAGAAGCAATCCAGTGATGGTCATTTCCGTGAGGATGAGATGAACCTCTCTCTCTGGATCTTTTCAGAGCTACTTGCGGGCGTGAATGCTTTTTTTGAAGAGCGGGTTAAGCAGGACGAACTGTCTGCTGACGCCGAGAACCCTTTTGCTTCGGTTATTCGGACAACTTACAACCGGCTGTCTCCTGAGGAGAAGAGTGCGGTCATTTATCTGATTAGGGAGCATGAACCGGGGCTCGTTTTACCACTCTTTCTGGCAACGAACCGGATATCTCCTGCCGAGTATGCCAAGGGGATGGTTGCCCTCACCGGAGGCCATCCACAGAATCATGAGTTCTCTTCAATTTTATATGAATCATCGGCTATCCGGGATTATATCCTGGCGGGCGAATTACTCCCAAACCGGGTTGAGGAGCTGGAGTCCCTGATCAGGTTGGGTGAAAGCAACTTGCTGGAGTTTAAGTCCACCTTGCGTTGGGATCTGCGTCAGGGGAAAACCGCTCAGCATATTGAACGTGCCGTACTCAAAACTATTTCAGCCTTCCTGAATTCAGAAGGAGGTACATTACTGCTTGGGGTGCGGGATGATGGATCAGCAGAGGGCATCGAAAGCGACAGGCTTCAGACGGATGACCGTTGGCTCCTGCATCTCTGGACATTGATACGTACCTGTTTCGGCCGAGATGTTACACCATATATCCAGACTAAGCTGGATAAGCTTGAAGGTAAGACAATTTGCCTGGTTGAGTGTTCCCGTAGTCTGCGCCCTGTTTTTCTAAAACAACCCGGTTTCGAAGAGGAATTTTACATTCGCATCGGTCCTGCCAGCGCTGCTATGCCAGTGAGTGAAGCATTGAAGTACATTGCAGATCATTTCCCGTCTACCTAATTACCAGTTGAATGGTCCGGTGTTAAAGGGGTCCCGCTGAAAAGAAAAGGGGTGGAACGACCCTCCAGAAAATGATGATGGATCGTACATAGGGGATCCCATATAGGGTGAATATCCCCTTGTGTACCCGAATCCAGCCTGAATATGAACCCCTTCGGCAATTTTATAATCTGCATTCAGGTAGATGCCATAGGGCTCATTTTTACTATATGGGTTAAAAAAGTTGCTGTTATCAGTGATAGTAAACTCTTTAAATCCGGCTCCTGAGATTATCAGCTTATCGGTTACTTGGTAATTTCCCTCCAGGTAAATTACTGCTTTGGTAAAGTTTGCATCGAAGGATGAAGAGGCTTCGGTTACAAACCATGGCCGGTAATTGAGGAGTGTAGTATTGGATAGGGTCAGGCCACCTCTTACCGAGAAACGGGGGGAGACACGGTAGGAGATATTGGGGGAGACGAACGTGGTGAGACCTGACCCATACCGGGAGGAGCTGGAGAACTGGGTTCCAACCATCACATTTGTTTGCATCCGTTTCTGCGGTGTGATCGGATTCCCTTCTGTGTCAATGACAACAGAAGCCGGAAGGGTGTCAATTATCAGATCCTGCGCTCCTGATGAGAAGCCGATTATGACTAAAATCAGTACGAAGAAGGTTTTACGCATTCTTAAATTCTTGTGACAAAGATATCACCTTATTTTATGGCAATATATGGTAATTAAATGAATACCATGTTGTTCTTAGCCGTAATCTTTTCGCAGTACTTGCATCGGAGTTTGAGCTCTTTCTTGTCGATAACGGTAAAGGAGGTCTCCATCTCTTCGTTATTTGTGATGCAGTTGGGGTTGAAACATTTGACAATTTTCTCAACCTGTCCGGGAATTTTAACCTGCTTTTTTTCTGTGACGTTAAAGTCGCGGATGATGATAAGGGTCGCTGAAGGTGCGACCAGCGCAATTTTATTGATCTCCTGGGGAACAAAGAACTTATTGCTCACTTTGATAATCCCTTTTTTGCCCATCTTCTGGCTCTCCAGGTTTGTTGCAAGCAACAACTGGTTAGGATATTCGGTCAGGTTGAGAATCCTGATAACCTGGAAAACGCGGTGGGAGGGGATATGATCGATGACAGTTCCATTTTCAATCGCTGAAACCTTTAACTCTTTCCTGATTTCTTTCTTAACCATACAGAGGGATTATTGATTATGCTACTACACCTAAAATCGAAGCCAACAGGGCCTGGCGTACAAAAACACCATTCAGTGCCTGCGTAAAATAGTAGGCCATCGGGTTTGAATCCACATCGATGGCGATTTCGTTGACCCGGGGAAGGGGGTGTAAGATCTTCAGGTTAGGCTTTGCATCATCCAGCATCTGTTTCCTGAGAACATATGAATTTTTAACCTTTTCATAATCAATGGGATCCGAAAAACGCTCTTTCTGGATACGGGTCATGTAGATGATATCAACCTTTGGTACTACCTCCTTAAGCTCTGTATACTGGTGGTAAGTGAGTTTTTTATCCTTGATATGCTGCTTAACAGAACTGGGGAGTTTCAGCGCCTCAGGAGACACCAGGTGGAAGGTGGTGTTGTAATTGCAGAAGGCCATCACCAGGGAATGGACAGTTCGCCCGTATTTAAGGTCTCCAACAAAAGCAATCTCCAGGTTGTCAAGTTTTCCCTGTGTTTTTCGGATCGAGTAGAGATCCAGCAAGGTTTGTGTTGGATGTTGATTGGCTCCATCGCCGGCATTGATAATAGGTACAGAGGATACTTCACTGGCAAACCTGGCACTTCCCTCCCTGGGATGCCGCATGATGATGATATCGCTGTAGTTGCTGATGGTACGGATGGTATCCCGTAACGACTCCCCTTTTTGAAGGCTTGTGCTGGCTGGCTCAGAGAATCCGATCAGTTGGGCGCCTAACCGCGATGCGGCCGACTCAAAGCTGAGCCGGGTACGGGTAGAGGGCTCGAAAAAGAGGGTGGCCACCACAAATTCCTCCAGGATTCGCTGAGTGGGCTGTCTCTCGAAATCCTCGGCAAGATCAAGAATCCGGATATGCTCTTCGGGAGTAAAATCGTTGATGGAGATCAAGCTTTTATTTTTCATCCAGTCACTTTTTGCCTTTCAATTTAAACTTCTTAATAAAATCACCCAGGATGATGTCAAAGTTTGGCAGACCGATCTCCTGGAGGTCATAATAGACACGGGTGTTGGGCTTCTTGATCTTGATCAGCCGGTTCAGGTCAATGGGGGTTGCAATGACTACACTGTCACACTTGGTCTTGTTGATAGAGGTTTCCAGGTCTTTCACTTGCTGAGCACCATATCCCATAGCTGGTAACAGTTGTCCGATATTCGGGTAGATCCTGAATGTTTCGGCCAGTTTGCCAACTACGTATGGGCGGGGGTCCACCAGTTCGGCAGCGCCATATTTTTCAGCAGCCACCACGCCGGCACCAATCTTCATCTCACCATGAGTAAGGGTTGGTCCATCTTCGATTACCAGTACCTTCTTCCCTCTGATGAGAGTCATATCATCAACACTGATTGGAGATGCAGCATCCACCACGAGAGCAGTTGGATTCACTTTGCGGATGTTGTCACGAACGATCTTGATGTTCTCAGGATATGCAGAGTCGATCTTGTTCAAGACCACGATATCGGCCATGCGAAGGTTGACCTCACCGGGATAGTAGTTCAGCTCGGCGCCCGGACGGTGAGGATCGGCTACAGTTACCATCAAATCAGGTTTGTAGAAGGAGAAGTCATTATTTCCACCGTCCCAAAGGATCACGTCGCATCCACCTGGATCCTTTTCGGCAGCGCGCAGGATTGCTTCATAATCCACACCTGCATAGATGACATTTCCGCGAACCACATGAGGCTCATACTCTTCCATCTCTTCAATGGTGCATTTGTGTTTGGCCAGATCTTTGACCGTGGCGAAACGCTGTACTTTCTGTGCAACCAGGTCGCCATAAGGCATCGGATGACGAATAGCAACTACTTTCAGCCCTTTCGCCATCAGGATTTCGATAATCCGGCGGGAGGTCTGGCTCTTACCACAACCAGTACGTGTAGCACATACAGCGATCACCGGTTTGGTGCTTTTGATCATGGTTTCTCTGGGGCTGAGCAGGAAGAAGCTAGCTCCGGCTGTATTTACGATGGCACTCAGGTTCATTACATGCTGATACGTAACATCACTGTAAGCAAAGTTACAGATGTCAACCTTGAGTTTTTTAATCAGATTTGGGAGCTCTTCCTGGGCGAAGATGGGAATGCCTTTCGGATAAAGTTTTCCAGCAAGAGCAGCAGGGTACTTTCGCCCATCGATGTCGGGAATCTGTGCGGCAGTGAAAGCAACAACGTTGAAGTCGGGATTGTCCCTGTAGAAGGTATTGAAGTTATGGAAGTCCCTTCCTGCGGCGCCAATGATGATAACATTCTTTTTCATTAAAACCTCGGTTTTCGTTAAAATAAATAGGATCTAGAAATGATTTGCAAACCTAACTCTTTTTGACAAATTCCCCAAATTCGCATGTTAAATTCGTTGAACTATTTACCTTTGCACTTCAACTTAAGAGCATGATTGAGCAGAAAATCAGGGAGTGTTGTGTTGAAGCAGTCAGGGTTCTCTATCATCAGGAGATCTCTCCGGAAATTATTGGGTTTGAACGGACAAAACGAGAGATTGAAGGAGACTTTACCGTTGTGGTTTTTCCTCTTGTCAGGTTTGCCCGTAAGGCGCCAGAGGCAACTTCTGCAGAGATAGGTGACTACCTGAAGTCTCATCTTCCCTGGATCCATCAATACCATATTATCAAAGGATTTCTGAACCTTGTGATGACGGAAGAGTTTTGGTTGGACTTCACTGAGAGAGAAGCATCTTCAGATGAATTCGGAAGGTTTCCTGACCGCAATACGGCACCGGTTGTTCTGGAATACTCGTCACCCAATACAAACAAACCGCTTCACCTGGGGCATATCCGGAACAACCTTCTGGGATACTCCGTCGCATTGATCCTGGAAGCGAATGGGTATCGTGTGCGAAAGGTCAACCTGGTCAACGACAGGGGAATCCATATTTGTAAATCGCTGGTTGCATATATGAAGTGGGGGGGAGGTGAGACTCCCAAAAAATCAGGAGTCAAAGGCGATCACCTGGTTGGAAAATACTATGTACTCTTTGAAAAACATTACAGAGAAGAGATCCGTGAATTGATGGCTTCAGGCATGACCGAGGAGGAGTCGGCAAAAGGAACCAATCTGATCCTGGAGGCACAGGAGATTCTTCGTCAGTGGGAAGCCAGGGACCCCGATATTATTCGGTTGTGGCAAACAATGAATGGCTGGACTTATGAAGGTTTTGAAAGGACCTATGAACGACTTGGAGTGGAGTTTGACAAAACCTACTACGAAAGTGACACTTACCTTTTTGGCAAAGAGCTGGTCTATGACGGAGTGGAAAGAGGCGTTTTGATCCGAAAGGCGGATGGCAGCATATGGGTTGACTTGCAGGATGAAGGATTGGATGAGAAATTGTTGCTGCGAGCTGACGGAACCTCTGTTTACATGACGCAGGATCTTGGAACTGCTGAGCAACGGTATGAGGAGTACCATCCTTCCAGAATGATCTATGTGGTTGGAAATGAGCAAATATATCACTTTGATGTTCTTAAGAGGGTCCTGAAAATTCTGGGAAAACCATCGGCAGATGTTGTTTTCCATCTCTCCTATGGTATGGTGGAACTCCCGGAAGGGAAGATGAAATCGCGTGAAGGGACTGTAGTGGATGCTGATGACTTGATGGATGAAATGCTTCGAACTGCTGAAGAGACCACATGTGAGTTGGGGAAAGTGGATGACTTTCCTGAGGAGGAGGCCCGGATCCTTTTTAATACAATTGGAATGGGTGCACTGAAATATTTCATCCTGAAGGTAGACCCAAAGAAGAATATGCTGTTTGACCCTAAGGAGTCGATTGACTTCAACGGAAATACAGGACCTTTTATTCAATATACGCATGCGCGGATACAATCCCTCCTGAGAAAAGCATCAGATACCGGATACGGGATCCGAGATACGGCATCCGCGAAACCCGAAACTTCGTCCCTCGTCCTTCGTCCCTCGTCCCTCGTTCTTCAGGAGCGTGAGTTGATCAAACTGCTTTACCAGTATCCCGCTATCGTCGAGCAGGCCGGAGAGGAGCTCAGTCCTGCGCTGATAGCTAACTACATCTATGATCTTGCGAAAGAGTACAACCAATTTTACCACGAAGTTCCTGTGTTACGTGAGCAAGATCCGGCAGTGGTTACATTCAGACTTAAACTCTCAGCATCTACTGGTGATGTTATCAGGAAAGGGATGGAATTACTTGGAATTAAAGTGCCGGACAGAATGTAAAAAAAGAGCCCCCTGGCGAGGAGGCTCTTTGAGGAATTGGATATCCTTAATTCACTATAACTTTTTTATTTACAAATCCGTCAGCAATCTTGATCCTCAGATTGTAAACGCCTGTAGGCAAGTTATTCACATTCACTTTACAGGTATTGGCATCCATCCTTTGGACAAAAACTTTTTGGCCAACCAGGTTCATGATCTGAACCTCCTGGATGGAGAGTGTCCCCGTGATAGTTAAGAAATCGGTAACAGGATTGGGAAATATGGTCACCGTGGCCTTGGTGTTTTCGTTGATTCCTACACCACCAACTTCAATGTAGTCGGGTATGGTAAGCACGTCAGTTCCAAAACTATTTGTGACTGAGAGGGTCACATCCCAGCTGCCAGTAGTGTTGTATTGAATCGGGGGTGGGGATTCCATATAGGAAGAAGTGGGATCTCCACCTTCAAAAGTCCAGGCCCAGCTGGTGGGATTGTTTGTCGAAAGGTCGGTGAATTGAACAAACCCTCCGATAGCAGTCGCGGTAACATCGGCTTCAAAATTAGCAACCGGAGTTGACGGAGCTATCGGATCCCCATCATAGATATACATTCCTCCAGTTCCATCTGACGCTACAGTGCTTCCAGCCCAGCCAGTTTCATCATCAAGCCATGCAGAGGCGCTAAAATCATAACCTTCACTAATGGGTGACCAGGTGGTTCCTCCATCATAACTATAAGAGATCCCGTTAAATCCGGGTTCGCTGGAAGAGCCAACATAGGTGTTTGTGGTTCCCGGGATGTATTCAAAATACCGGGCATACATATTCCCGGAAACAAATAAACTGGTCCATGTTGCACCACCATCGCTAGTAACGCTAAGTTCCGGCTCAATTCCCATATTTAGATAGGAGCGATAGGCGATTCCGTTCATGGCATCTGCAAACTCAGGCGCCACGGTTTGGGTAGCACCAAAGGAAGTTAACGCGACATCCCAGTTAAATCCTTTATCGGTGGAATAGAATACCCTTCCCTGATTTGTTCCATACCAGATGTTATCCCCAAACGCACAATAGTTGCCTGTGATCCCATATTCGCCGGTAGTGGGAGCAGGGATGTTCGCTTGCGGAACCCGAGTCCAGGTTTCACCACCATCCGTGGTGGTATAGAGCTCATAATAACCACCTACAGGGTCTCCCTGGGCTAAACCATCGTTATCGTTAAAGAAATAGAGCACATTGGCAAAAGAACTTGAACCATAAGCGGTTCCTTTTTTAGTCCAGGTCACTCCACCGTCTTCTGTTTTATAGAGGCCCTGTGTTGCCCCGGTATTGAAAACAGCCCAGCAGGTATTCCCATCGATGGCAAACAATTGTGATAAGCCTGTGCCTGCATTAAAGGATCCTTGTGCCCAGGTCAGACCGCCATCAGTGGACAGGGTATATTCGTCAACAATGGCGCCGGAGGCATCGGTGGCAATTGCCCATAATGCATCCGAATCATTCATGCCGACAGAGATCTGGCCAACACCTCTTCCCGGATCCAAGTCAGAATCAACGAGAATCCAGCCGGTTTGGCCCATCATTCCACTGCTAAATGCAACGGAGATTAAAAGAATTAGTACATTTTTAATCATGATTGGTGTTTTAAGTGAATACAATATGAATTTACTTAGAACAAATATATATATTTTTTGGATTACAAGTAGTTGCATTCAGAAAAAAAAGAAGCCGTCCTTCTGAGACGGCTTCTTAATAAATTAAAGAAGGGTATTACTTTTTAATGAACTTCATGTTCGAAACTCCTTTATCTGTGAATGTCCGGATAAAGTAAATACCGCTCGAGAGGTTGCGGATATCCAGTTTCGTTTCATTTCCATTGTACAGCACTTTTCCGCTGAAGTCGGTAATCTGAACAGAGGAGATGGTGTTATCCGATTGAACGAGGATGTAATCCTGGGCAGGATTCGGATAGATCATCACATTGGTTTTTCCGCCCTCTTCAATACCTACGCCCGCAACAACCAGTTCAACAGGAACTGCCAGTGCAGGAGTAACCGGGTCATTGCTGAGGAAAGTGATAAAAGCGTTATACGTACCTATACCCAGGTCGGTGGCGTCATACATCACATCAATGTCCGTACTGGCAAGCGGAGGCAGAGAGCCTGAAGTAGGTGTAGCGGACAACCATTGAGTTATAGGATCGCCTTCGAGGTTGGCACGGATGTTCCAGTTGTAATCTGAGGAAAGATGCGACCAACCCACTCCTGTACTATAGAAGTTGCCATTTATATTGAAGTTTGTTCCATCATCAGTACCTGGAATAAAAATACCTGAAGTAATCTGTGTATACTCATATCCAACCCAGATATCTTCACCGGTGATCATCACGGGAGCAGTGAGGGTGATTGTCGACCAGGTACCTGCCGGTGCAGTAAACGCTTGTTCGTAGAGCAATGCGCCAGGCTCATAGGAGTTCCCCATGTCATAGATTTTGATCATTTTATCATTTCCTCCAGAAGAGTTCTCTTCGTTGAGATAGACATCAACCGAAACAATTTCCATTCCAGCATAAGGCAAAGTCATTGAACCCGTAAATCTTGCCGCAACGGTTGCAGTTGTAGGAACGACGCTCCAACCAATAGCATTGGCATTTTCATCATCATAATGGAGAACAGCTGTGGCATCAGTTGTTGGTTCGCCACCGGGAACCGGGTTTGGATCTACCGTTTCACCTAAAAAAGGATTCTTGGAAGAGTGGTTGAGCGTTGGTCCTGGTTTTACAGGCGTTGAAGGGATTACATCCAGATCATAACTGATGCCCAGAGTCCAGTCCAGATCTGATGATCCGGCATTCGTAACGGTCAGCATATCGGTGGTAGTGCCACCGGCAACCACCCAATTGTTGAGCTCTGTAGGTGTGACTGTAATCTCGGGATCGCCGCCACCGCCAGTCTGAATATAACTGACATCGTCAAAATAATATTTGGGATCATCCGTGTACCCTGTTTGAGTTCCGGCGAAGAAATCCACAGCACCCAATTGTACAATACCAGTGGTAGCGAAGCATGTGTAGCTAAAAGGCCACTCATAAATGAGAGTGCCGTCGAAGTAAAGGATACAGTTATCAGCATCGAGGTCAATCTCGTGTTTAACCTCAAACCAGGTATCCTTTGGGTAGGTTCCAGTGACGGCGCCTGCCGCACCTACATCCATTAAGAAGGTTCCATCGGCGTTGAAATAAATTTGGAAACCATATTCATTACCTGGGGACTCGTATTTCTGAATATTGTAGTACCCGGCAAAACCGGTCTCAATATACATCCACCAGGAGAGTTCAAACTGACCGACTTGTTTGTTTCCCAACAACAGAAGAAGGTCGGTTGCACCACCGGTTTCATCAACCAAAGCTGATTTGGTTGGTGAGTGTGCAAAGGCATCTGAAATGATTGCATCTTCACCAGTGCCGGGTGCATTTGACCATGTCGTGAACCAGGTTGGGTTCTCTACGGCGAGGTAGTCTCCTACACTGTAGGCTTCCATGTCTTCTGCTAAAAGAACGGTTTGCGCAAAACTGCCAAGCCCCATAAACATGACAATCAATAAAAAATAGATTTTTTTCATCTTAAACAATTTTTAGTTAATAATTGATACTTACCTAACGACAAACTTACGAAGAATTCGAATTATTTGTTCAAAAAAACGATAAAATTTTATAGAAATAATCACGGATCTACAATGGAGATGATCTCCAGATAATAAAAGTCAGGGTTCCCTTTGATCCTGAAAATGGCGTATGGCGTGAAGGCGTTACCCTCTTGATCGATGTTGCAATTCCCACTAGCACCCTGGTAATCAACCCCATTATTTCTACATGCATATTGGATCGATTTCCATCCAAGGGTTGGCATTACCGGCGGATCCCCCTGTTTGCCATGTGATACTTCGCGGATCCAATCTTTGACTTTCGCCCGGAATATTTTCATGTTGCCGGTCCCAATCTCAAGCAATGTTTTCTCAATAGCTATCGAATAGAGGTATCCGATGTCATAAAACTGAGCATTGTATGAAGCAACTTCCTGCTGGAACCGGTTCATGAGTTCTTGCTGGAAGTAGATATATGGGCCTGTTGAAGTATCAGCAGATGGCATAGCTCCGAAATTTTTGGGATGCCCGTTTACCTCTCCAATCATGATATTCAAAGGGGCTTCTAAAATTGACGATGAGTAGAGTGCGTCGCACAATATGAATGTTGTATTTTCAAAGCCTTTGGAGTTATTCAGCTCACTTAACCTGGTCATAAACTCCACGTAGATTTTCGGGGTGAGCATTGAGATAAAAATCGCTTCAGGATCACCTGAAACCAACTGATTCAACTTAGCGGGGTAGTTCGGATCATTTTGCTGAAACTGAACGATTGCCAACGCTCCAGTACCAAATACCTGTTGAAAGGTTGTCGCTAGATTCTCTGAATAGATGTCTCCTTCTTCAACAGCTATCGCAACTGAATTAATACCGTAAGAAACAGTCTGCTGAGTCAATACTGTGGCTTCAAATTCATCGGGGGGGCAAAGGCGGGAAAAGTAAGGAGATATCCCTGACAGGTTCCCTGCAGTGGCAGATCCTGATATGACGGGATAGCTTTCAGGAATGGCAATTTGCTCTACAACTCCTGTGGTGGATGAAGAGAAAGCAGTGATGAAGCCAACCAGGTTTGGTGAGGATGCAATTATTTCACGGGAAGCCTCAGCCGCAGCTTCTTCCCTGTTCGCTCCTTCTGAACTTTTAACTACAAGGTCAATTCGGAACCCGGAACCAACACCTCCTGCTTCGTTGATCTCATCAATAGCAGTTCGAAGAGCTTTTTCACGCA
The DNA here is from genome assembly GCA_964449285.1 of uncultured Prolixibacteraceae bacterium. GTDB lineage: Bacteria > Bacteroidota > Bacteroidia > Bacteroidales > FEN-979 > QYOJ01. Next base: position 15,642 of record CAYUZX010000027.1, on the reverse strand, counting down.
AAGGGCCTTTGTCCTGATCCATAGGAAGGATTACTCCAAGCGTAAAGGATTGAAGTGGTTCAATTGGCATTTTTTTGTCTTTCTTGCATCCGATGAAAATCATCAGTGCGATCAGCAACGAGATTTTAAGGATATTGGGAAAAGTTTTCTTACCAGTCTTCATAAGAGCTGAATTTAATTGAATTAAAGATGTAAATATATGTATTATTTTGGAATGCAACTTTCAGTAGTCTGTTACTGAGGAAATCGACCAGATTTTATACCTTTGCACCTCTTTTTTAATAGTGATAGAACAGATTATGTTTGAAGGATTAAGTGATAAACTGGATAAAGCGTTCAAGGTTCTCAAAGGGCATGGACACATCACAGAGATCAATGTAGCTGAAACGTTGAAAGATGTCAGGAAAGCGCTCCTCGACGCCGACGTCAGCTATAGGATTGCAAAGCAATTTACCGACGACATTAAAGATAAAGCGCTGGGACAGAATGTATTGACAGCTGTTTCTCCTAGCCAGCTGATGGTCAAGATCGTCCACGACGAACTGGCAGTCCTAATGGGGGGGGAGCAGTCGGAGATCAACATGAAGGGAGACCCGGCGATCATATTGGTTGCAGGTCTTCAGGGCTCAGGGAAAACTACCTTTTCGGCAAAGCTTGCAAACCATCTGAAAACCAAACGGAACAAGAAAGTCCTGCTGGTAGCTGGCGACATCTACCGCCCGGCTGCAATCGACCAGCTTAAGGTGCTGGGCGAGCAGATAGGCGTGCAGGTGTTCACCGAAGAGGGAAGTAAGGAACCGGTGAAGATTGCAAAGAACGCTGTTAAGTACGCCAGGGAATATGGGTACCAGATGGTGATCGTTGATACGGCAGGTCGACTGGCTATTGATGAGGTGATGATGAAGGAGATTGCTGCCATCAAGCAAACGATCAATCCACAGGAGACACTCTTCGTGGTCGACGCCATGACAGGCCAGGATGCAGTCAATACTGCGAAAGCTTTCAACGACTTGCTTGATTTCAGCGGTGTTGTGCTCACCAAGCTCGACGGGGATACGCGGGGTGGAGCTGCCCTCAGCATCAAATCGGTAGTGAACAAACCAATCAAGTTTGTTGGCATTGGAGAGAAGATGGATGCGATTGATGTCTTTTATCCTTCCCGGATGGCCGACAGGATCCTGGGGATGGGTGACATTGTATCTCTTGTTGAAAAGGCTCAGGAACAATATGACGAAGAGGAGGCAAAACAGCTTCAGAAGAAGATTGCCAAGAACCAGTTCGACTTTAACGATTTCCTGTCACAGATTAAACAGATCAAGAAAATGGGGAATGTGAAGGACCTGATGGGCATGATCCCAGGCATGGGGAAAGCGATCCGGAACCTCGATATCGACGACAATGCCTTCAAAGGAATTGAAGCGATCATCTACTCTATGACCCCTCTTGAACGATCCGACCCTTCAGTGATGAACGGCAACCGCAGAAAACGGATCGCGGAAGGCGCCGGCTCTACAATCCAGGATGTCAACCGCTTGCTGAAACAATTTGAAGATACCCGGAAAATGATGCGCATGATGACAACCAGTAAAGGCCGTAACATGGCGCAGATGATGAGAAACATGAAACGGAATTAGGAAATACGGAAATACAGAAATACGGAAATACAGAGACAAATCGTACACATCTATCATTTTGTATTTCATATTTCGTCTTTCGCATTTCCATCAATATCATCATACATGATTTTACTTGACGGAAAAGAGTTAGCTTCGAAGATCAAATCCGAGATTGCCAAAGAGGTTGCGGCAATGATTGACCGGGGAGAGAAGACCCCCCACCTGGCAGCTGTGCTGGTAGGTGAAGATCCGGCCAGCCAGACCTATGTATCTTCCAAGGAGAAAAACAGCCACGAGGTGGGGATAACATCCTCGATATACCGCTATCCGGAGATGATCAGTGAACGGGAGATGCTGGAAGTGGTCGACTTTCTGAACCTGGATAGTGAAATCGACGGCTTCATCGTACAGTTACCACTCCCAAAACACATCGATGAGCAAAAGATCATTGAGCGGATCAATCCGGCAAAGGATATCGATGGGTTTCATCCGGTCAACCTTGGGAGGATGATGCTCGGACTTCCTGCTTTTCTTCCCGCCACCCCGATGGGAATCATGACTCTGTTGGATCGCTACCAGGTGGAGACAGCTGGTAAGCACTGTGTGGTACTGGGACGAAGCCATATTGTTGGAACGCCGATCAGCATTCTCCTGTCGAGAAAATCTTCTCCGGGCAACTGTACCGTAACGCTTTGTCACAGCTTCACGCAGGATATCCCAAAGATCACGCGCGAAGCCGATATTCTGGTTGTGGCCATGGGGAAACAACATTTTGTGATAGCGGAAATGGTGAAGAAGGGTGCCGTTGTCGTCGATGTTGGGGTTCACCGCATCCCCGACGATTCCAGGAAATCAGGTTTCCGGCTAACCGGCGACGTGGATTTTGACAAGGTCGCTGGAAAATGTACCTGCATCACACCCGTCCCAGGTGGCGTTGGACCGATGACGATTGTGTCGTTGCTGCAGAATACACTAAAGGCAGCAAAAAGAAATAGCGAGATAGCGAGATAGCGAAATTTTATCACGATGTAAGGAGTTTTCAACCTAGATCATGAGCCAAACTGACCTTCTCTCCACCGGCAGATTACTACCAGTAATGGAGTCGTTCTACTCTCTTCAGGGAGAGGGATTCCATACAGGTGAAGCCGCCTGGTTTATCCGCATCGGTGGGTGCGATGTGGGTTGTGCTTGGTGCGACATCAAGGAGTCGTGGAATGCTGATCTCTTTCCGCCTGTTGAAACCGATCAAGTAGTTGAAAAGGCACTGCTTTGTCCTGCCACAGCGGTGATCGTTACCGGCGGGGAACCACTGCTGTACAACCTGGACTATTTGTGTGAGCAGCTGAAAAGCCATGATGCACGAGGCATGAGGCACAAGCCGGGGAGCAGAGGGCACAGAGCACAGAGCAAAGCGTTAAGGGGACATATTATCCAGCATCCAGCATCCAGCATCCAGGATCCGGGCTATGACATCCGGCATCCGGCATCCGGCATCCGAACTTTTCTCGAGACCTCCGGCTCCCATCCATTATCGGGCTCCTGGGATTGGATATGCCTCTCACCAAAACAAGCATGGCCACCCCGCAAAGAGTTTTATAGCTTCAGCCATGAGATGAAAGTGATTATTCAAGATGAGGAGGATTTTGAATGGGCTGAGGAGCAGGCCGGCAGGATGAAGTACAATGCACACTTCTTTCTTCAACCAGAGTGGAGTCGCAGGGATGAGATGCTTCCGCAGATTATAAGATATATTGAACGGCATCCGGCATGGAGGCTTTCGTTACAGGTACATAAGTATATTGGGATCCCCTGAGGTTCAATGGTTCAGTTATGAAAAGGGATGAGGGTGATGAATTGCTGTCCCTTTTCTGAAACGGATGAAAGGGGAAAAGGAAGCCGGGTTTCAGCCCAATATGAATAGTTCAGGGAATATCAATAAATTTACATCCCAAACTACGAATGGAATCCAAGATATGAAACTATCCCTGAAGATTATCATCGTATTTTATCTATCTCTATTCACTCTTTGCAAGTCGCCAGTCACCGGTCATTGGTCATTGGAAATTGGTCATCAGTCATTGGCGCAAAACTTAAACAGCCTCTCCACCTCCTCTAAGAAAGCTCAAAAATTTTACCAGAAAGCCCATGATCGGTATCAGCTCAGAGAGTATGTTCAGGCCATTGAATTACTGGATAAGGCACTGGAAGCGGATAGCCTTTTTGCCGAAGCATGGGCGCTGAAGGGTGATATTGTTGCTGAGCAACGGGATATAGAAGGAGCAATCACCAATTACGACAAGGCGGTTCAATTGCTTCCCGACCTGGATTGCAACCTTTATGTGATTCTTGGGAATCTGAAACTGTTGATTGGACGGTATGAGGAGGCAAAACTTGATTATGAAAAATACCTATCCTACAATAAAGGTCCAACAAACAGGCGGTGGCAAACAGAAGAAAATATCCTCAGGTGCGACTTCGGAATGGAGATGATGTCACATCCGGTGCCTTTCGATCCGAAAAATCTGGGAGACAGCATCAATACCATCCACGACGAGTACATCAACGCCATCTCTTCCGACAAGCAAACCCTCTATTTCACTCGCCGCCTGCCTACCAGTGCCATCGTAGCAAATGGCTCAGATGACATTGAGGAAGATTTCTATCGTTCATACCTCTTTGGAGATTCGGCTTGGCTCAAGGCTTTCAACCTTGGGCCGCCAATCAATACCCGCGGAAACGAAGGGGGTATCTCCATTTCTCCCGATGGGCAACTGTTGTTCTTTGCCGCCTGCCAACGCGAAGATGGCTTTGGAAGCTGTGATATTTACTGGTCGTGGAAGATGGGTGATCGCTGGTCAATCCCCCGGAACCTGGGATCGGTAGTTAATTCAGAAACGTGGGATTCCCAACCCTCTTTTTCTTCTGATGGCAAAACCCTTTACTTCGCCAGCAAGCGAGGCGGCGGCAAGGGGAGTAGCGATATCTGGAAGTCAGAATTGCTGCCAAATGGCGACTGGAATCTCCCTGTGAATCTCGGCGAATCAGTCAATACAGCAGGTGAAGAGCAGAACCCTTTCATCCACCCCGATGACCAAACGCTCTATTTTGCCTCCAAGGGACATCAGGGAATGGGTGGATTGGATCTGTTTTATACGCGGAAGAGTCCGGATGGATCTTGGGAAAAGCCTGTCAATCTTGGTTATCCGATCAACACCTATGCCGACGAGATTACTCTGGTTGTGAACTCGACAGGAGATGTTGCCTATGTCTCTTCTGATAAATTCGGTGGGAAGGGGCGGCAGGATATTTATTCCTTCCCACTGTACCAGGAGGCTCAACCAAACCCGGTTACTTACCTGAAGGGAGTTGTCTACGACAAAGAGAACGGGAACCGGCTTCAGGCCTATTTTGAGCTGACCGACCTGGTGCGGAACGAAGTTGCCGTTCAATCGGTCTCCGACCCGATTGATGGCTCTTTTCTTGTTTGTTTACCCGCCGACAGAAATTATGCTCTCAATGTTTCCCGGGAGGGATATCTTTTTTATTCCGACAATTTTTCCCTAACCGGCATCCGGGATCAGGCAAAGCCATTCCTGAAGAATATTCCCTTACAACCAATCAAAGTAGGAGAGACTGTGGTGCTGAGGAACATCTTTTTTGATACGGATAAGTATGAGTTGAAACCAGAGTCATATGCTGAGCTTGAGAAACTGCTGGGACTTCTTCTGAAGAATCCTTCACTGAATATCGAGATCAGTGGGCACACGGACATAAGAGGTTCTGAAGAGCACAACCTGGAACTATCTAAGAACCGGGCAAAAGCTGTTTTCGACTTCCTTGTTGGCCACGGCATCTCACACGTCAGAATGACATATGCCGGTTATGGCTTCTCCAGGCCCATTGACACTAACGATACCGACGAAGGCCGGGCCACCAACCGGCGGACGGAGTTTAGAATCGTAGGGAAGTAAGAAACTAAGGCTTCAACGGCTTCACGCCTAATAGCTTCAGGTTGTTGTCGTGGTTGTGTTCAACCCCTACCCAGTGATTGTACCATTTGATACCAAGAAACTGTAACAAGGAGTCAGCCAGACGAAGACCTTCCTTATAATCATGGGGAACATGGACAGGGATACTGTTGGCACTGATACCAGGCAAATCAGCCCAGAGATAGGGAATAACATCCAGAGAGTTGACCATCATATGGAACGAACCATCCGGTGGAAGAGCAGTAAGGAAATGATCCCTAAAACGTTTGTTTACGACATCGGGACCTGCAAATGCAACAGTATTGAAAATAAATTTATCCGTGAAGTTATGATTTTTCACCAGCCAGTATGCCATTTAATTTAATATCCAGCATCTGGCGTCGGGAAACACTTTTTCCCGTATCTTGCTCCCATGCAGGAGATCTACGACTACATCGTTATCGGCTCCGGTTTCGGGGGTAGTGTGTCAGCCTTACGGCTTGCTGAGAAAGGCTATTCAGTTCGTATCCTGGAGAAGGGAATGAGATTTGGTACAGAGGATTTCCCGAAGAGCAACTGGAACATCCGAAAGTACCTTTGGATGCCCCGGTTCGGGCTGCACGGATTCCAACGACTCGATCTTTTTCGGAATGCCTTTATCCTTAGTGGGATTGGCGTGGGCGGAGGAAGCCTCGTCTATGCCAATACCCTAATGTACCCACCGCCGGAGTTCTTTCGGAATAAACAATGGGAACGATTCAACGACTGGGAGGCATTGCTTCAACCGCACTACGATGAGGCTCACAGGATGCTAGGAAGGGTGAAGTTGGACAAATTTTACAGGGAAGATGAGGTGTTACATGAAGTGGCAAAAGATATGGGGATGGAACACTCGTTCGACAATGTTTATGTTGGTGTCTATTATAACAAGGATGAAAACTCAGTAGATCCCTACTTCAACGGAGAGGGTCCCCTGCGCAAACCCTGCACCGAGTGTGCCGGATGCATGGTGGGATGCCGCGAAAATGCGAAAAATACACTGGATAAAAACTACCTCTGGTTTGCTGAGAAAAATGGAGCTGAGATCTTAGCCGAAACGGTAGCCTGGAAAATTGAGCATAAGGATGGAATGTACCTTATACACACCAAATCAAAACGGCATCGGGCATCAGGGATCCGGGAACTGCGACCCACGATGTTTCGTTCCCGGGGATTAGTGGTGGCCGGCGGCGTTCTGGGCACCATGAAACTGCTACTTCATCAGAAGCACATTTATAAGACCTTGCCCGATTTGAGTGATAGGCTGGGCGAATCGCTCCGGACCAATTCGGAAACGCTTTGTACAGCTTCGGCAGCAAATGTAAAACTCAACAATGGCGTGGCGATCAGTTCCATCTTCAAACCTGAAAAGGACACCTGGATCGAGATTGTTAAGTATCCCGATGGATCAAACCTGATGAAGACGCTTCTGACAATGGCTGTCGGAAATACTTCCCCGGTGTGGATCAGACCCTTCAAATTCATCGGGAATACTCTTGTTCATCCCTGGAAATTTCTTCGGATGATGATGAATCCACGCTGGGCGGAAAACACGATCATCTTTCTGGTCATGCAATCTGTAGATAATGCCATGAGGATGACCTTGCAGAAGGGGTTGTTCAGAAAACGGTTGACACTCAGGAATGATGGGAACAAGAGAGTGCCTGCCTTCATCCCCATCGGGCAGGAGGTGATGAACCGCTATGCGGAGAAGGTAGGAGCGATACCCCAGAACTCCACCATGGAGATCCTCTTCAATGTCCCCTCAACTGCCCATATCCTCGGTGGATGCCCCATGGGAGAGAGTTCCAGCGAAGGGGTGATTGATAAAAACTTCCAGGTTTTTGGTTACCCGAACATGTTTATTGTAGACGGATCAGCTATCCAGGGGAATCTGGGGGTCAATCCCAGTTTTACGATCACAGCACAGGCAGAATATGCGATGGAGCAGATAACCAGGAAGATAAGCGCCAAATAACAAATATCAAATAACAATAATACCCAAATTTCAATGAAGCAACAGCATCTGCAGTATATTCAGCGAGCAATTGATTTGGCCATTCATGCCATGGATGAAAACCATGGAGGTCCGTTTGGTGCCCTGGTTGTGAAAAATGGCGTGATTATAGGAGAAGGCTATAACCAGGTCCTATGTGTCTGGGTGCCATTTACTGGGCCAGGCTACAAGCGATCTATTATGCGTCAACCCGTGAAGAGGCTGCAGCAGCAGGTTTCGATGATCACTTTATCCACGAGGAATTCCTGAAAGAAAATGAGATACGGAAAATTAAGCTTAGCCGGATTCACCATGAAGATGCATGGACACTGTTTCACCAGTGGGAGCAGAAGATGGATAAGAGGGAGTATTGATCAGTAATTTGGAGGTCATTCTCTCGCATTCCTAATCAAGGAATCATTTTCAATGGAAGATGAAATACCTGCCACGACCTGATAAATGCAATAAGATCCTTTCTTTGTTGTGATGTCAACGCATCTTTGTGCGCTGTTGTGTCGCCCCAAACAGGCATCTCTGTTCCCGGTCTTCCCAGTGTGATCTCCCTGAGGAGATGGTTTGATACAGGAACTGATAATCCATCGCCAACAGAAAGTCCCCGTTCAATATCGCCGGATCAGTAGCCCTCTCGCTATGCTCCCCATGGCAGCGGGAGCAGAGGTAGAGGTACTCCAAAGATTAAATAACCTATCGTCTCATGCTTGCTTGTTCTTTTTATTTTAAGTTATATCTTTGCATTGAAACTACTTCAAATTGATACATGTAACGAAGATTAAATTACTCTTTTTATGCCTGCTTATGATGCCTTTGGGCTTATTTGCCCAAAAGGTTGAAATCACTCCTTTTGGCGGCTATATGTTCCCTGCCAAAATGAACGGTTCAGACGGATATGTGCGATTCCAGGGAAATGCTCAGTATGGCGGAATGCTCAGTATTGCTGCCAGTCGCGTGGTTGATATTGACCTGATTTATACCCGGACAGATACCAAGGCTGAGGTCAGCTACTACCTATGGCCATACGAAGAAGTTCCTGTAAGCATAAACTACATCCATGGTGGTTTTACAAAAAACTTCAGGGCCAGCTCTTCTTTCCCATCCAGGGTTCAGGATTCTCTTTCATGGTCGGATCGGGAGGCGCTGGTGGTGGCGTATCCTTATATGGCACCATGGTCCAGTTTGGGGTCTCCGGCGGCTTGATTCTAAGGCTTGGCAGGATCTAGAACTAGCCGATACATGTGAAATTAGAAATTTAAAATATTAAAATATGAAAACGAAATTATCCTTACTGATGATGATTGCAGTACTTGGGCTTCTTGTTGCCTGTTCCAAGTATCCACCGGGGGTGACACGTGTGCAGGAAGACCTCGTCGTCTATACCCAGGTCGACATTCAAAAAGACTTTAATCAATTCCACACCTTTGCAATCGTTGACTCAATCGCTTACATCGATAACAAAGACAGTGGCCATATTCTCACACCTGATGCACAGGCTGTTCTGGATCAGATTGTGATGAATATGCAGAACAGGGGTTTCCTGAAAGTCGGGAATAATGATAAACCGGATCTTGGGATCACAGTTTCTGTTATCAAGACAACCAGCACCTCGGTATATTACCCAGGCTGGTGGTGGGGATATCCCGGATATTACTACCCGTATTATTGGGGTTACCCTGATTATGGGTACTACTATCCCTATTACCCAACCTATATTACATCCTATTCCTCCGGTACGATTATCATCGATATGGCTGATTTTATCAACATCACACCAGATAAAAAAATTCCTATTGCCTGGTATGGCTATATACGGGCTCTTTTAACTGGAGGTCATACACTTGATCAGGTAAAACAGTCAATTGATCAGGCATTTGTTCAATCACCGCAAGTTCATACAACTGCGAATTAATACGAAAATGAAGAAATTATGAAAAAAATATCACTTTTAATCTGGATTGTCCTCCTGTTTGCAGGCTCCCTATATAGCCAGGATCTCAAACCTACCGGAGGCATGATGCCACATTCCTACTATAGCCTTAGCTGGAATACTACCTTTACTTTGGGTGATTTTAATAAATGGGTCGGAAGTCCCAGCCCTGCAGGTTTAGGTTTTGGAGGGAGGTACTTCATCGACAAAGGCTTCAATGCTGGTTTTGACATTGGGTGGCAGCGTGTCTCCCAGGCTTATGGTTATGAAACCTATTACGGAGATAATGGTTCGGCTATCACGGCAACCAACTACCGTTTTACCTGGATGGTACCCTTCCAAATTACTGCAGGCTACATGTTCAAACCTGCGAGCGTAATTTCACCATATATCTCTCTGGGAATCGGAGGCGATTATATGGAGCATCACCTGGTGATTCAGGAATATGATTTCTATGAGAAGGAGTGGGATTTTGCACTAAACCCGGAAGTGGGAGCCCTGGTTAAATTTGGCTATTACAAAAGTATCGCTGCTTTAGTAGCATTCAACTACAAATGGACATCGAATTCCATCGAGATACTCGATGAAAAATCCGGTTACCTCTCGATGCTGGGACTAAGGGTAGGGATCTGTATTATGGTGTATTAGAACATAATCTACACACTTCTGAGCCTTTTATCGCTTCTATTAAATCGTTTGATACTTCATTATCTTTTGTATTTTACTCCCAAAAGAAGATCCGTTCTATAAGAGTCAATTACGTCAAATTAATGCTTGTTTTCCTGGCATTGTTTGCAGGTTTGTTGTCAGCATCCGGCCAAAATGATTCCCTGGTTATGAGTAACGGGAATATTCTCGTTGGTGAGATCAAGGGAGTGGAAAAGTGAGTATTATGCCAACACCATGTTATCGAATACATATTTTACATTCATAAGCAACCTTCAGAAGAAGGATTCTGTTGAGATCAAGAACAAACGAATGGAAGGAGGGCTGACGTTCAATATATTCCTGATCAGGGGTTGGGTCGCTATTGTTGGTATGGATCTGCTGCAGAATGAAGAGCATAAGATCAAATTTCGACCTGAAATACGACCTTCCCCACGATCTCTTATTTTCGATTTACGTCCCACGTCCCTCGTCCCACGTCCTTCGTCCCTTCTAAAGTCCAAAAAACCTGAACGGTTGAGCATTCCGGAAGTCTTTGTCAACATTACCGGCGTATATCTCGCCATGGGCAATGGGCAATTTCTTCGTGGGAGCGCCTGCTGAGAAATCCAGGTCGTTCAGGTCCACCCAGAATATATTGGGAGTCAATGCACTCTCGAAATAGTAGGTTTTGTTTTTCTGATCTGCAACTGTTCTCCACCTTGTACTGGAAATATTCGGCTGGTCGGGCGTAGAAATGCCAAAAGGAACAGAACAATTCCTGATCACACCAAACATACTGGCAAGAGCCTCTTTTATATTGTCGGTCTGCGGAATAGCATGCACATAAAATGAAGCCCTGGCAAACCTGTCAGCTGCCCTGTTCGTCCCCGGAAGAAACGTGGTCCCGCCGATCTCATTCCAGTATTCGTTTAGCGCCAGTTGTTTATCATAGGTGGGAGAGTTAGTCATTACCTGGTAGGATCTGTCATGATGAATCATCAGCTTCCCATCGATATATTCAAAAATGGCGTTGTCACCCAGTGTGTCAGAAATTGCCAGATGAAGCGTGGCAAGGCGGTTACTGCCAGGAATATCGCTTGTAACGACAGCAAAACTTTCTTGCGACAATTCAGCAACTGCTTCGTCAACAGTCTGAAAATTATCAAGTACATACTGTGTCCACGCGGCAACCGATAAACCTGGTTTTGTTCCGTCATATTCAGGGTATTTCGATTCTGCTAACCAAAGCAGGTTTGCTACCAGCCCCTTTTCATTCATTCCATCGGTGGTAGAGATGTCAAAGCCGGAGAGAATCACACTTCCATATCTGGACTTCCATTTCAGGGAATTCGGGCCAGCTTCGCCATTTCTTTCCATTCCTCTTGGAAACAGCCACATATTACTCAGGATATCATCTTTCCAGTCCATCGATCGTGCGGTGATGATCGTTCCGTTCGGGCCCTCGTAGACAACTCTTGTGCAGGCGACTGAGTCAGAAGTTTGGGTAAAAACCAGGAATACTATAACTAGTATTGCTGAGGCATGTTTTTTCTTGATGTTCATGTTGTGGTTTGTTATTGATCATCTTTCTTTTCCGGGATATTTTTCTTCATCGGGTGTTATTTATTAGAACAAATTTACATGATAAAGAAACAGGTTCAACTACTCCTATTACTATTCCTTCCCCTGACGTTATTTGCAGGGAAAAACGACACCCTCTTCAAAGCCCCGGAACCCATCCACAAAAACGTAATCAAACTCAATTTGACTCCCATGATCCTTTGGAGTTACAGGAACGTGACCTTGAGTTATGAACGGATCCTGGGGTCACGGTAGTCGGTGACTGTGTCACTTGGTTATCTGGAGTACCCGCAACTATTTAAAGACACAATAGCGTCGGGTAACCAAGGCGGGTCACCCCGCCACATCCCTGATGGGCTTTACATAGCACCTTATACCGGCTTCTATGGATATTCATTCAAAAATGGGATCGACATTCTGAATACTACAGTTGATAGCGCTGCCTTTTTAAAGGGCCGGTTTTCCTGTTTCAATGTGGGATTTGAACTGGGCTACCAGTTTGTCTTCTGGAAACGTTTTACCCTCGACCAGGAAATCCTTGATGAGATCAAGCAGAAATACCCATTTGTCAGGAGCCTCTTTACCAGTAAAACGTTTGTTCAATAAGGGAAATTGGATCTTTTCAGCCCAGGCTTCAGGTATATGATCCAGATCGGATTTCATTTCTGATGCCTATTTCAGACTGAATGACCCGATTACGTTGTAAATACCTCCAATCAGCAGGATAGCGCCAACCCAAATGACCAGGGAAAATCCGGCAAATAGGGGATTGAACATGATGATGAAGGAAAAGATCAGCATGAGGATTCCTGAAATGGATTTCACCAACGCATTGCCATCTCCTGAGATGCCGTCTATCACTAAGTAGACTCCATACATCGCGCCCCAGAAGCCGATGATGACGGGGATGATAGATGCCGTTAGTGCCGGGTGTGCGATCAGGATGAAACCCAGGATGATGTCAATAACTCCTTCAAAGACCCTCCATCCCCAGTTGGGGACCAGGTTTCTGATTGCAAAACCTTGCCATATAACGATCAAACCTGTAATCAGGAAACCAATCCCAATGTATAGAGCAATCGCCAGCAAGGTGCCACCCGGGTTCTGGAATATAAGAAGCGCCAGTATAATCATGATGATCCCTTTGATCAGGAACCAGTACCAGTTTATGTTTTTCTGTTTTTCCATGATGTTCATTGGTTTATTAATGTTTGTGACTTGACTGCAATATCATGTTGACGGCGTAAAGATAGGTCAAATGTTTGTTCAGGTCGTGGTTAACCCAAAGAAAATTCATACCTTTGCCGCCCGAAATAGACTACAAGCAGGCGATGATAAATATTACCTTACCAGATAATTCCGTCAGGCAATACCCGGAAGGGGTTTCAGGACTTGAAATAGCCAAAAGCATCAGCGAAGGACTGGCACGCAACGTCTTATCCGTGATGGTTGACGGCGAAGTGTGGGATGCCACCAGACCGATTACTCAGGATGCATCAGTAAAACTACTAACCTGGAATGATGTGGAAGGCAAAGCTACCATGTGGCATTCATCGGCTCACCTCATGGCCGAAGCCATTGAATTACTCTTTCCAGGCGTCAAATTCGGAATTGGACCGGATATTGAGAGCGGGTTTTACTACGATATCGATTTCGGAGATCATCCGATCTCATCAGACGATTTTCCAAAGATCGAGAAGAAGATCCAGGAATTAGCAAGGGAGAAACAGGAATTCATCCGGAAGGAGAAGAGCAAACACGAGGCTTTGGAATACTTTTCAAAGAAAGGGGATGAATATAAGGTTGAACTGATCAACGACCTGGAAGATGGCGAGATCACCTTTTACGAGTCAGGTCACTTCACTGACCTTTGCCGTGGACCACATCTTCCAGATACCAGTGTGATAAAGGCCGTAAAGCTGCTGGCAACGGCTGGAGCTTACTGGCGTGGCGATGAAACCCGTAAACAGCTTACCCGAATCTACGGCATTACCTTCCCGAAACAAAAAGAGCTGGATGAGTATCTTGTGATGCTGGAAGAGGCAAAAAAACGGGACCATCGGAAACTCGGCAAAGACCTTGAACTATTTACTTTCTCTCAACGGGTAGGGCAGGGCCTCCCCCTCTGGTTACCACGGGGTGCACAGCTCCGTGAAAAACTGGAGGCATTCCTGAAACGGACTCAAAAACGAATGGGCTATGTACAGGTGATATGCCCCCACATAGGGAATGTGGAGCTCTACAAGACATCCGGACATTATCAGAAGTATGGAGAGAGTTCGTTCCGGCCTATCACCACTCCTATTCCGGGAGAGGAGTTCTTCCTGAAGCCGATGAACTGTCCGCACCACTGCGAGATTTACAGTCATAAACCGCGCTCCTATAAAGACCTGCCGATTCGGATGGCCGAATTCGGTACCGTATACCGTTACGAGCAGAGTGGAGAGTTGCACGGACTGACCCGCGTAAGGGGATTCACCCAGGATGATGCTCATATCTTCTGTACACCCGAGCAGGTGAAGGATGAATTCAACGGGGTGATGGAGATAGTAATGTTGATTTTCAAGGCATTAAGCTTCAAGAATTTTACCGTTCAGATTTCGCTTCGTGATAAGAACAACAAAGAGAAGTACATCGGATCAGATGAAAATTGGGAAAAAGCTGAGCAGGCCATCCTCGAAGTGGCTGAAGAGAGTGGATTGGATACAATAATTGTGCCGGGGGAAGCTGCATTTTATGGCCCCAAGATGGACTTCATGGTGAAAGATGCCATTGGTAGGAAGTGGCAACTGGGAACCATACAGGTTGACTACAATTTGCCGGAACGATTTGAGCTGGAATACATTGGGGCCGACAACCAAAAACACCGACCGGTCATGATTCACCGCGCTCCTTTCGGATCAATGGAGCGATTTGTAGCGGTCCTGCTAGAACATACCGGCGGAAACTTCCCGTTATGGCTTGCCCCAGATCAGGCTATCGTGTTGCCAATCAGTGAAAAATATCACGACTATGCAAAAAAAGTTTTAAATTTGCTGAATAATTCCGAAATTCGCGCCCTCGTTGACGAGCGCAACGAAAAAGCAGGGAAGAAGATACGCGACGCTGAGTTGATGAAAATCCCTTACATGCTGGTAGTTGGAGAGAGAGAAGCGACAGAAGGCACCGTCTCTGTGAGGAAACATGGACAAGGCGACCTGGGGCCTGAAAAGGTAGAGGACTTTATCAAGCGCGTGAACGAGGAGATGAAAGAGGAATTAGGAGACTTGTGACAGTAAAAAAATAGGCACACTTTCACTTTTCCCTCGCTTGCGGGGGTTGGGGGAGGGGTAACAAGTATAAATTAATCAATAGGAGGCATACCAATAGCAAAACCATATCATGGACCAAGGCGGCGCTTCAGCAGGCCGCAAAAGAAGGAAGACCCTCATTTTATCAATGAGAGAATCAAATCACCTGTTGTTCGTGTGGTGGGTGACAATGTAACACCGGATATATACAACCTGAGAGAAGCTCTGGCACTGGCAGAAAGTCAGGGATTGGACCTGGTGGAGATCTCGCCAACTGCCAACCCACCTGTCTGTAGGGTAATTGATTACAAGAAATTCCTTTACGAGCTGAAGAAGAAACAGAAGGAGATGAAGGCCAAAACAGCCAAAGTTGTAGTGAAAGAGATCAGATTGGGACCAAACACAGATGATCACGACTTCAACTTCAAGCTGAATCACGCGATAAAGTTCTTAAAAGATGGTTCAAAAGTGAAGGTGGATGTTTTTTTCAAAGGACGTTCTATCATATATAAAGACCAGGGTGAGCTGATGCTCCTGAAATTTGCCCAGGGAGTTGTGGACT
>CAYUZX010000026.1:0-39867 GCA_964449285.1 uncultured Prolixibacteraceae bacterium | reverse complement strand
TGGATCACCTTCTTTCGTTTTCTGCCAAGCAATTCATAAACAGCCAACGTCTCTTTTGATCCGCGGAGAGGAAGAGGTTCCAGCTTGTTGAATTCGAATCGCTCTTTGGTGGCTTCAAAAAGAGATCCGTTTGCCAACGTCTGGCATGGTTCTGCAAATCCCCGTAACCGACCGGCGAAATTCACCGCTGGTCCCATGACAGAGATCAGCTTTTCTCCATGAGTAACTATTTCACCAATTGTTCCTTCACCTGAGGCAATGCCAGCTTTGAACCTGATATTGATGGGTAGCTTCTTTTCTGATAGGGATGCCTCCAGCCGGTCCCTGAACTCAAAGATCGTTTCCAGTCCCTGTTGTGCCTGTTGGGACGTTGACTTTTCATCAGAAAACACTGCTTGAAAGACATCGCCTGAAAAATGAGTAAGCACTCCGTGGTGCAAACGGATTGTGGCATCAGCGATAGCATGGATTTCGGAAAGCAGCACATTGAACTCTTTGGCGGGGAGTTTGCCGGATAATTCAATAAACCCAGGCAGTTCGGCAGAAAGAATGGTGACGGTTTTTGACTCCATCAGGAAGCTTGGTGAAGAAACAAGGTACTAAGTTATAAAAAAACTCTGAGCTCTGTGCCCTGAGTCCTGAACCCAAGTTCTTTGAAATATACATTTAGGTTCCCGGCAGGTTGGAAAAACCACATTAATGAAGAAAGTTCAAAAAGCTAATTCAGAGAAAGCTCTTTGGCTTAATGCTGATAATCCTGATGACAGGGAATTACTAAACCAGATAAATTCATCGCGGGCAATTGAATTATTTAAACCACAGTCGCTAGTCATCATTGATGAGGCTCAACGACTGGAGAACTCGGGACTGACATTAAAAATTATTCATGACAGTTGTCCGGGAATTCAGTTGGTTGCTACCGGTTCAAGCGCTTTTGAATTAACAGATAAGATCAAAGAGTCACTGACTGGAAGAAAGTGGACTTACACACTTTTTCCTATTTCCTTTCAAGAGTTGGTCAATCATACCAATAAACTTGAATTGATCAAAATGCTTGATACACGGTTGATCTATGGATCCTATCCTGAGGTGATCAATCAGGCAGGAAATGAAAAGGAGATTTTATATGAATTAATCTCCGATTATCTGTATAAAGATATCTTTCGAATGAAAGAGATCAGAAAGCCAGATCTTGTTGAGAAGTTGGTGAAGGCATTGGCATTCCAGGTTGGCAATCAAGTTTCGAACCGGGAACTTGCGAATATGTTACAGGCTGATAAAGAAACGATAGAACGATATATTTATCTTCTTGAAGAGGCCTATGTCATTTTCCGGCTGCCATCTTTTTCGAGGAATCTGAGAAACGAACTCAAAGCATCAAAGAAAATATATTTTGTTGATAATGGAATCCGAAATGCCGTCATCAACCAATTCAACCCGGTCACTTTGCGTAATGACATAGGCGTTTTATGGGAGAACCTGATGATAACAGAACGTCGTAAGACAAACGGTTACAAAAGACAATTTTATAACACCTATTTCTGGAGAACAACACGACAACAGGAGATTGATTATCTGGAAGAGGCTGATGGAATCCTTCATGCGTATGAGTTTAAATGGCAATCAGCAACAAAGGTCAAACCTTCACTGACTTTTCAATCAGCATATCCTGATACTGATTTCAAGATTATTTCGAAGGATAATTTCTGGGAGTTCATTTAACTTCGCCACCTCCTGACGATGAAGCCCCGGCAAGAAAGCAACTGGCCAACCTGGTCGGCCAGTGCCTGGGATGACAGGTCTTAAATTGGCAGGGAAATGGACCACTATTTATTCTCAAACACCAACCCGCCATCCTTCACGTCCACCACAATCTCCGAATCCTTATCCACTTTTCCCTGCAGGATCATCTTGGAAAGTTCGTTGAGCACCTGCTTCTGAAGCACTCGTTTGATTGGCCGGGCGCCGTATTGGGGATCAAAACCAATGTTGCCTATAAATTCGATGGCTTTTTCTGTGGCTGATAATTTGATGTTGTTTTTTCCCAGCATCTTCTCCACGATACCGAGCTGAAGCCGCACCACATCCATGATCTCCTCTTTGGTAAGAGGCTGGAACATGATGATCTCATCCACCCGGTTCAGGAACTCCGGACGGATACTCTTTTTCAGCAGGTCGAACACCTGCGTCCGGGTATTGTTCAGGATCTCTTCCCGGTTGCCCTTGTCAATCTTCTCCAGATTTTCCTGAATGATGTGCGACCCGATGTTGGAGGTCATGATGATGATGGTATTTTTGAAATCGACCGTTCGGCCTTTGTTGTCGGTAAGGCGGCCATCATCAAGCACCTGCAGCAGGATGTTGAAAACATCGGGATGCGCTTTTTCAATCTCATCCAGCAGCACCACGGAGTAAGGTTTCCGTCTGACGGCTTCCGTGAGCTGACCGCTTTCATCGTATCCCACATACCCCGGAGGCGCTCCTATCAATCGGCTCACCGTATGGCGCTCCTGGTATTCCGACATGTCGATCCTTACCATACTGTTTTCGTTGTTGAAAAGAAATTCAGCCAGCGCTTTGGCAAGTTCGGTCTTTCCAACGCCGGTAGTTCCCAGGAAGATGAACGATCCGATCGGACGGCGGGCGTCCTGCAGTCCGGCCCGGCTGCGGCGGATGGCATCCGAAATGGCGCCGATCGCTTCCTCCTGGCCGACTACCCGCATGTGGAGTTCGGTCTCGAGATCCATCAGCTTCTCCCTTTCGCTCTGCAGCATCCGCGTAACCGGGATGCCTGTCCAACGGGAAACAACATCAGCGATCTCTTCGGCGCCTACCTCTTCGTTCACCATTGGTGAGTCCTTCTGGATCTCAGACAATTTTGATTTGGACTTCTCAATCGCTTTTTCTGCAGCAGGAATTTTGCCGTATCTGATCTCTGCTACAAGCCCCAGGTCTCCGTTGCGATCAGCCTGGTCGGCCTCCAGCTTCATATTTTCAATCTCTTTCTTTGTGGTTTGGATCTGTTCAACCAGCTCTTTCTCGGCCTGCCACTTGGCTTTCATCTCATTCCGCTCATCGCTGAGATTCGCTATCTCTTCATTCAGCTCTTTCAGTTTATCCTGATCGTTTTCCCGTTTGATCGCTTCCCGTTCGATTTCCAGCTGGCGGATCTTACGTTCGATCTTCTCTAACTCTTCGGGGAGGGAATTTATTTCTAGCCGGAGCTTAGAAGCGGCTTCATCGATGAGGTCGATGGCCTTATCCGGGAGGAAACGATCAGAGATATAGCGCTGGGATAATTCTACGGCTGCAATGATAGCATCGTCTTTAATCCGCACATGATGGTGGGTCTCATAGCGCTCTTTCAGTCCGCGAAGGATACTGATGGCATCCAGGGTATCCGGTTCATTGACCTTTACCGGCTGGAAACGCCGTTCCAGGGCTTTGTCTTTCTCGAAGTATTTCTGGTACTCTTTTAGCGTTGTAGCCCCGATGGCTCTTAACTCTCCACGAGCCAGGGCCGGTTTCAGGATATTGGCTGCATCCATGGCTCCTTCGGTCGCCCCGGCGCCTACCAGGGTGTGGATCTCGTCAATGAAGAGGACGATCTCTCCGTCGGAACCGATCACCTCTTTTACGACACTTTTAAGTCTCTCTTCAAATTCGCCACGGTATTTGGCTCCTGCCATGAGTGAGCCCATATCCAGGGAGTAGATCTGCTTGCTCTTCAGGTTCTCCGGCACATCCCCATCGATGATCCGGTGAGCTAGGCCTTCAGCGATAGCGGTCTTTCCAACACCGGGTTCCCCGATCAGGATCGGGTTATTTTTCGTGCGTCGACTCAGGATCTGGAGCACACGTCGGATCTCCTCATCCCGACCGATAACCGGGTCGAGTTTTCCTTCCCGGGCCATCTCGTTGAGATTACGGGCGTATCGGTTCAGGGCGTTGTAATTCTCTTCGGCCGACTGACTTTTGACATTGCTGCCCTGTCGCAGTTGTTTGATGGAAGCCATCAGGTCTTTTTCTGTTATGCCGTTGTCCTTCATCAGTCGGGATGTGGCATCATTTACAGCAAGGATTCCCAGCAGCATGTGTTCGATGGAGACGAAGTCGTCTTTCATCTCCTGGCTCAACGCCACGGCTTTCTGCAGCGCCTGGTTTGCCTCCCGGCTGAGGAAGGGCTCTCCACCTGAGACTTTTGGGTAAGATTCAATGA
This sequence comes from uncultured Prolixibacteraceae bacterium, assembly GCA_964449285.1. GTDB lineage: Bacteria > Bacteroidota > Bacteroidia > Bacteroidales > FEN-979 > QYOJ01. The sequence continues at coordinate 35,648 of CAYUZX010000026.1, read as the reverse complement.
TCTTGTCAAGCGCCTTGGTAAAGATCGGCACATTGACATTCAGTTTCTTTAACAGGTAGGGGATGACATTCTCATCCACCGTCAGCATCCCTTTCAGCAAGTGAGAAGCCTCGATTGCCTGGTTCTGGAACGCCTGGGCAATCTCTCCGGCTTTCTGAACCGCCTCCTGTGCTTTGATTGTGAAATTGTTGAAATTCATATATTTAAAGTTCTAATGTTCGTGATTATTTTTTCAGATTACAGATCCTGGATCCTGGAAGTCACTTGCCGATAGTTTTCGGGGTTGAAGTTAAGGAACTTTTGACAGTTAACAGGCTAAAAACAGGTCTTTTTGTCTCAAATCACGGCCCTTTTTCCTAATTTCGCGTTAATTATTTCACAATGGAAAAATCCACTCTTGTCGTCGGAGCCAGTGCTAATCCTGACAGGTATTCTAATATGGCGATCCAGTCGCTGGTTGTCCATCATTACAAGGCGTTTGCAGTGGGACTTCGGGAAGGCATGATACATGGAGTACTCATTTCAAGACCCTTTCCCAAACTGGAGCATATTCATACGGTAACGATGTATGTGGGGAGGAAGAACCAGCCCTTTTACTACGATTATATCCTCTCCCTCAAACCCAAAAGGGTCATTTTTAATCCGGGAAGTGAAAACGAGGAATTTGAGACGATGCTCAAGGAGCAGGGGACGGAGGTAATCCATGCTTGTACACTGGTGATGCTGCTGCAAGGGAGTTATTAGTGAAATATCTTTCCCTCTCCCTCGTTATAGATTTATTCGTATTTTTACACATTCAATCGAATCATTCCGGATGAAACGAATTCTCCTTCTCTTATCACTTCTGTTGCCTCTGTTAGCCGTTAGCCAGTTGAACTGCGTGGTCACTCCTGCCGACACCCTCATGTGTACTCGCGACAGCATGGCTTTTGTAGCCACCGTTCAGGGTTCCGGTCCCACGTCATTTCAATGGCTCAAAAATGGTCTCATCATTCCTGAAGCTATGAATGATACGTTTGCTTTGCCGAATGTTTCGGAGAGTGATACGGGTCTATTTAGTTGTGTTGCTACTCGTGGTTTGGAAATTGATACCAGCAATAATGCCACCCTTCGAGTGCATCCTGCCATGAACATCAGTGAGTTAACGAGGATCAACGAGATTGGTTGCCGGCTTTCCCGAAATGATGATGGATCCTACTCGCCTAATTGTAAAGCACAATTCTTAGTTGGAGTTAATGGCGGTGAGAGACCATTGACCTATTATTGGGGTGGGGGATACATGCAGGATTCCCTGGTACTGGGGTTATGTCCTGACCGTAGTTACACTGTCAGAATAACAGATAATAATGGGTGTAAGTTGGACTCTGCATTTTTTGTGGATTACCTCAAGACCCCTGATGTCCCTTTTCAGAAATACCTGAGAGATTACGTCGCTCCCCGTGATACATTTTATCTGACAAACCCAAATGTGACGGTAAAATTTCCGGACGAGTACCTTGATTCGATCGTAAGTTGGGTGTGGCGGTTCGGTGATGGTGATACCATTCCAAATCTCAACCCGGCAACGCACACTTATGATAAAAATGGTGAGTTTCTTATCACCCTCAAGGTGACCGATCTGAATGACTGTGACACGACAATCCAGGACTCTGTTACCATTCGTACAGCTTTGTTGAAGATCCCATATGCTTTTACTCCTAACGGCGATGGGAAGAATGATAAGTTTGAGATCAAGATTTTAAGGGATAACGATCCGGCCAGCACCAACTATGACAACCTGGAGTTTCAGGATGCCTACCTCGGGAATGAATTTCTTGTATTTGACCGGGCCGGCAAGAAGGTCTACAATGTGATCAATTACAAAAGTGGTGACTGGGATGGAAGGAACCTTCCGGATGGAGTCTATTTTTACATCCTTAGGTGTCAGGGTCAGTATGCGGATGAAGTCTACCGTGGTGCAATCCATATCCTTGGAAGAGGACTCTGAGGATTATCCGCCCATCAGCATTTTCAAGTAAAACAACGGGTTTCCCAATTTTTTTCTGATTTTCGCATTGGTAAATCCGGAAGCAAGGATCTTCTGAAATTCCCTGCTCTTGTTTGCTCTTCTGACTACAAGGTTGAACATCCATGGATACCTTGCATATCGTTGCATTGCGGCACTGGTGCTGTGTTCGACCCTTGTACGCCGATCAATCCGGTGGTCATAATCTGAGAGCATAACCGAATTATAATTGCCGGTTTTAGCACATTCCAGGATAACAGCGCCAGCCGATTCGGCACTGGCCATGGCAAATCCGATTCCTTCTCCTGAAAAGGGATCTACCCCTAGCGCAGCGTCCCCCAGCAATAAGTATCGGTCGCCCGAGAGATCTTTCAGGTTACGATGAACCGCCAGCCCACGTGCCTGGAAGGGGGTCACCTGATTCGCGTTGGTAAACCGTTTGGAAATAACCGGATCGTTTGTGATCAAATCTTCCAGGACTTGCTTCAGGGATAGACGGTCGCGGATTACCATGGGGTAGGGAAGTCCCAACCCTACGTTGGCACGGCCCTCTACTTCCGGAAAAATCCACAGATAAGCAGGCAATAAATCCTTGAGGTAATAGAGGTCAATAAAGTTCTGCGGATGAAATCCCGTCACACCTTCAAAATACGCCCGAACCGCCAGGCAGTAGTATGACTTGTCCAGGGTCCGGATACTGAGACTCTTTCTGACCAGCGACCGGATGCCATCGGCTCCGGCAACCAGTTGAGCCCTTACAATTCTGTTAGTTGTCCGTATCTCAACAGCATCAGACAGCCTGTTCACAGCAGTCGCTGCCTCACCCTCAAACATGTTAATGGAAGGATACCTGGAAATCCGCTCCTGCAGAAAATGGTCAAAAGCCAGCCGGGGACTGATGTATCCAGGAGGATCTTCATCTCCCGTTTGGGCAGTCAGGTATGGAAGTTCCAGCGGATGGTTCCCTGGGGAATGAAACCGGATGCCCCAGGAAGGCGTTTTGGGGACATCCCGGAGAAAATCATGGTAAATATTATCAGGCATCCGTCTTAGCACATTCAGCACTTGTCCGCTCAAAGCATCCCCGCAAATCACATCCCGGGGAAATCGCGCTTTGTCAAATACCGCAATTCTCAACCCGGTGTGGGCAAGACTCAATGCCAGTGTAGCGCCGGCGGGGCCTGCTCCTATAATAACAATATCGAATTCATGGTGAGTCATCGGGAGCAAAGATACAAATAGAAGAAAGTGAAATGGTAAAACGGTGAACCGGAGCGAAACGGAGTTCGGCGGAACCAAATGGTGATAAAGCGAAGAGCGAAGAGCGAAAAGCCTTAACTTTGCTGAAACCAACATGATGACGAAGAAAGAGCGATTTGAACAGGTGATCCTGTATTTTCAGGAGCACAATCCGGATGCTGAGACCGAACTGCATTACACTGAACCGTATCATTTGATCGTGGCAGTGATCTTGTCAGCACAATGCACGGATAAGCGGGTAAATATGATCACGCCTGCATTTTTCCGGAAGTTTCCAACAATTGCATCCTTAGCTGAAGCGCCTCAGGAGGAGGTGTTTGAACGTATTAAAAGTTGTTCCTACCCCAATAACAAGGCTAGGAACCTTATCGGTATGGCAAAAACGTTACTTACTGAATTCAACGGTGTGATGCCTTCTGAGGTTTCTGAACTGCAAACGTTGCCTGGCGTTGGGCGCAAAACGGCCAATGTGCTTGCTGCCGTGTTATTTAATAAACCTGTCATGGCTGTCGATACACATGTACATCGAATATCGGCCAGGATTGGATTGACCACTGGCGCCAAAACTCCGCTCCAGACCGAGATGCAACTCATAAAATATATTCCGGAAGAGTTAATCCCTCTTGCACATCATTGGCTTATCCTGCATGGACGGTATGTGTGTGTCGCCCGGAAGCCTAGATGCGAGGCGTGTGGACTGATCATGTTCTGTCGATACTATCAGAAGGAACATTCCTAGGTTGTTGATAACTCGCTTCCCGAAAATCAGCGCCCTGCACCAGAATTTTATATTTTTGAATTCAAAATTCCTGTCAAATCAAATTTTTTTTTAAAAACACGTATTACCTTTTGACCTAATTCCGGATATAGAGAAGAAAATCATCCGGGATTATGGAGCATGGTGTAAGAAAAAGAACCACACGCAACAGATCCTGGCAGTATTAACGTAAAGACGAGGCATGCCTCGTTTCCACGGGCAACGCTTGAACTGCCCATAAAGAAAGGAAAAAAATGGCAAAAGATGTTGAAGAAAACAAAGAAAAAATGAAAGCACTGCAACTAACGCTGGATAAGCTGGAAAAGACGTATGGCAGAGGCACTGTTATGAAACTGGGAGACTCACCGGTAGAAAAGGTAGATATTATCAAGACAGGGTCGATCGGGTTGGATGCAGCTCTTGGTATTGGTGGATTGCCGAGGGGGAGAGTGATTGAGATCTATGGGCCTGAGTCGTCGGGCAAAACCACATTGGCACTTCACGCTATTGCGGAAGCCCAGAAAACAGGCGGTATTGCGGCTTTCATTGACGCGGAGCATGCATTTGACCGTTTTTATGCCCAGAAGCTGGGAGTTGATGTGGAGAACCTGCTCGTTTCACAACCCGACAACGGGGAGCAAGCTCTGGAGATTACCGAGAACCTGATTCGTTCCGGTGCGATAGATATCATTGTGATCGACTCAGTTGCTGCACTTACGCCTAAGAGTGAGATTGAAGGTGAAATGGGTGATTCTAAGATGGGATTGCAGGCAAGGCTAATGTCGCAGGCCTTGCGGAAGTTGACTTCCACCATCTCAAAAACTGCCACCTGTTGTATTTTTATCAACCAGCTGAGAGAGAAGATTGGTGTCATGTTTGGCAATCCTGAGACTACTACCGGTGGGAATGCATTGAAGTTTTATGCATCGGTGAGGCTTGATATCCGCAGACAATCCCAGATCAAGGATGGGGATGAGGCAGTTGGTAACCATGTGAAAGTCAAGGTTGTGAAAAATAAAGTGGCCCCACCTTTTCGGAAAGCTGAGTTTGATATCATGTTTGGCGAGGGGATCTCACGGACCTATGAGATTATCGATCTGGCAACTGAACTTAATATTATCAAGAAGAGTGGTTCATGGTTTAGTTATGGAGAAACGAAACTGGGTCAGGGAAGAGATGCCGTAAAGAAGATTCTGCTTGATAATCCAGAACTTGCCGATGAACTGGAAGGCAAGATTATGGAGGCACTGAAAGGAGGTGTCTAGTATGAAGATTGGGTTTGCTGTTATTTTTCTGTGCTTCGTCCTCCTGTTCACACGATGCAACCCTTCACAACCTGAGCAGAAAGAGGCTTCATTAGTAGATTCGGTGGATATTTACCTGAAGGAACTAAGCCAGGCGATTACAAATAACGACAAGGATCCTGATCTCTACAATCAACGTGCAACGCTTTTTCTGCGTGATCATGAATTTGACAAGGCTCTAAAAGATATCAACAAAGCGATTTCGCTGGATGATAAAAATCCGGACTATTACCTAACCCTTTCCGATATTCAGCTGTTGATGGGGCAGACAGATAATTGTCTGACAGCGCTGAACAGGGCGGCTGCGCTCGATCCAAACAGCCAGGAGGCCAGGTTGAAGATGGCACAACTATTTCTCATCCTGCGAAACTATACAGCAACTTTCCGGGTGATCAATGAGCTTGTCACGCTGGATGATTACAATCCACGTGCATATTTCCTGCGGGCGATTGCATACCTGGAAAAGGGGGATACTGCTAAGGCAGTAGGGGATCTGATGAAAGCTGTAGACCAGGATCAGCAATTTTATGATGCATACATGCAACTGGGAGAGCTATTTTCCCTGCGAAATGACCCCCTTGCTGAAGGTTACCTGTCCAATGCCCTGCGTGTGAAGCCAGAAAACAAGCAAGCGCTCTATTTGCTTGGCATGTATTATCAGAATACAGAGCAGTTTGAGAAAGCACTTCAGGCTTATCAACGGTTATATATCAAGGCACCTGATTTCAGGAATGCCCCTTTTAATAAAGGATATATCTACCTGGTGTACTTAAATGATTTCCCGAAAGCCATCGAAGCCTTTACAGATGCAATCAACATAGACTCTAACTATGCAGATGCCTTCTTTAACAGGGGGTATGCTTATGAATTGAATGATCAGCCGGATCAGGCTTATAACGATTATAAAACAACTCTGAGACTGGATGTGAATAATCCACGCGCGATTGAAGGATTAAATCGTTTGGATCAAGGAGGATATGTCAGGTAAAATCTTTTTTCAAGTCGTTCAACTCCACAACCAGAGACTCTGTTCCTTTTTTCAGGTCATCAAATAGCTCCAGCAAGCCATTGTTGTCTTCGTGTTTGGCTTGTTCGTCCAATACACGGGAGAGTTCGATGGTCGCAGGGTCCATAAAGTTGGCTATCACTCCTTTCAAGCTGTGTGCATTGAATTTTAATCTAGTGAAATCATGTTCAGTTATATTTTTCTGGAGGTTAGTCAGACGCTCTTTATATTCACCTAAAAAAATATCGATAATCTCAACAACAACCTCTTTATCAAGGTAAACAAAGTTCTCTTTGAATCTTTCACGATCAATCATAGTCAAGGATTTGAGTATACAAATATACTCTTTTCAGAGAATATCTATATATTCTGATTCAACTCCGCCTGAATTTCCTTCCTGGAAAAGAAGGTAATGTATGGCTGAATGGCAATTTACAAGTTTGTAACCATATCTGGTTTCAAACAAATGACGACACTCTTTGACTGCATTCTCCTGAAATGCGATCTGGGGTTTCTGAATGATAAGGAGAAAGTCCTTCAGATCCTGGTAGATATCTGTGATGCCTTCGGCGATGCTGGCACGGATGGTATCGTGCTGCGTTTTCTCATGTAAATCAATGAAATAAAAGATATCTTCCTGCCCAAGTTTAATTCTGATCATATTAAATAACGCTCCCCATTGCTCTTCAGTGACATAATGTTCGATCGCATCGTCATCAGTCACTTGAATTTCAGGTAACAAAGAGGCTTTCAAATAGATAACTGGCAGGACTCTCTGAAGGTAGATCAGAATCTGATCCCGGGTATAATCTTCTGCTTTTTCGATAAAGAGTGTAAAATCATTGGCAACAGTCAGCATCTCCAGCACCTGCCTGGATTGAAGAATAGCTTCCTTGCTTGTGGACTCTTTTTGCATGAGTTAAAGATTTTAACAAAGATACATTTTTAGTTTCTCATCGTTTGGATATATGGGGATGTTGGGCCAAACCCCCTCTTTTCGATATTGCTGGTTTCGAACAGATCAAACTGGACAAGTGGAACCCCTGGAGTTGTAGGGTAAACAAAGCAAGAGACCATAATGGTAGGAAAAATAAGGTTATCGTTTTTAAACATCAAACCAACACCGATTCCTGTCATGAACCTGGATTCCCAAAGAGACTTCCCTTTCGGAGCTGACATTCCTGCCCAGATTGTTCCCTGCAGGGCAAACCGAAACCCGTAAAAGTACCATGGGGCATAAGCTACGGTTGATAAGGAGAGAATAGCGACCTGGCTTCCATTGAACAGAGAGTCGTTATTCACTGAGTTGATTTTTGCTGCCTCAGCGAGATCGTAATAATCCTGGTTATTTTCAAGTTCATTAAACAAGTAGTTATAACGACAGGTTATATAAGATCTGAATTTAAAACGTTTAGTAGGAGAAAAATAGAGGTAACTCATATAGAGTGCTTCAATCTTGAGCAAACCATCTTCGAAGGTATCCCGGTGGAGGTAACTTCCCAGGTTGAACTGGCCATAAAGATATCCAAACCTTTCAATAAAATTTCCTGCCGACGCCCCAAGATTCATATAAAACCTGGTATAAAAATCAGTGATCGCAGGGCCAACCGTAATATGCCCAAGAAAACCGTATGGAAATGACTCAGTTTTCCCGAATTGCAGGATGTAGTCAGTATTGTAATACTTGTTTCTTGATATCTGCAGGCTGGTAAGTGCGGTTGTCGTATTAGAATACCCGATGTTGGAATCAATCGTCACTTCAGGTCGACTTAAGTAATTGCGAAAGAGCACACTCTGAGCTATAACCAATCGAGTGTAAGGAGCTGACTTGTTGATAGGTGATGAGAGACCCAACCATGCCCCCTCCTGGTGGTATGTAGCAATCTGAGAACGTACATTATTTAATGGAGCTACGGTTTTTGCCAGGGTGAAGTTTATCCCTCCTGCCAACCGTGTTGAATAGCTGTAGAATGGTCTGGAGAGTCCGGCATAGAGTGTTTCGTTGCCATCATCGTCTTGTGTTAAGGTGATGGTACCATCGATAAACGATCCGCTGATATTGGTAAAATTATAAGAGAGGCCGTCAAAACGAAAAAAAGGAGCTCTTGAATAATTCGTGGACCAGAAAAGGGAAAAGCGATCACCACTGCCGAGAAAGTTGGCATCATATAAGCTGCCACGTAATCTTGTAAGATCAATAATAATCAGTGTGCCACCAATCGACCAGTTGTCCTTGGTGATAACAACAATGTCTACGGTATCACTTCCGGGGTTGGTTTCAGTCATCACGATACGGGCATCAGCGATGTAGGGAAGTTCCTGAAGTATGCGCATATTATCAGCAATCTTATCTGCGTTTACATGTTCTCCGGATCTGAACATCAGCTGATTTCGGATTACGCTTATCCGCGTGTTCATATGAACCATGTTGCCAAATCGGCCTGCTCCTGTCTGTACTTTTCCGGAAGTATCGAAAATTGATATCCCGAATGGACCCATTGATTTGATATCAACCTCCCGGATGTACATCCCCTGATAGGGGAGAAACGGGATCTCAATCTTTTGTGTTTGAATACTATCCGGGAGTGAGCTTACCTGAGGTGCAACAAAAGCCAGGTTATAAAGCAGTTTCGATAACCTGCTTCTCCCAAATTTCTTGTAGATTGTATCATAGAGAGTTTGTGTTCGTAACTGGTTAACCTCTTCAGCACGTAGCTTTCGTACTGAGGCGATCACGACAGTGGTATCGTTAGGGAAAATAAAATATTCTGTAGGGCTTGTAAAGTAGATACCGGATTTAAAATGGATTGTGTCGTATTTAAGAAGATCCGCTTGGATGCCACTCTTTTTGTTCCTTTCCTGGCTGAAAACCAAGAGAGGAAAAGTAACGATGGCAAGATAGAGGATAAGTGAATGAATAAACGAACTTCTTGACATCTATCTCAGCTTCATAGAATGGATGATTCCTTCGATTTTGTCATCCAGAAAGCTATTAATATGGTCGAAATCGCTTCTCTGCTTCAGGGGTGCCCTCACACCGAAGTAGTACTTGATCTTTGGCTCCGTTCCGGAAGGCCTGATGCTAATTACACTTCCATCTTCAAGGATGAACTGAAGGACGTTGGAAGAGGGAAGATGAATCGGTGTAACAGTCCCTGTTTCAAGATTTTTCTCTTCCAGAGTAAGGTAATCTTTCATCGAGGTGACCTTGATGTTATTGATAAATTTCAAGGGATGATTTCGGTAGTTGACCATCATTTGTTGGATTTCCTCGGCTCCGGCTTTTCCTTTCCTGGTCACAGAGAGGAGACTCTCTTTGTAAAACGAGTAGGTCATATAAATCTCAACGAGCAGGTCAAAGAGTGTTTTTCCCTTGTCGGCCACCCAGGCGGCGGTCTCAGCTATCATGGCACAGGCGCTCACGGCATCTTTATCTCTCACAAAGTCACCTATTAGATAACCGTAACTCTCCTCTCCTCCTACGATAAATGTCTTAGAACCCTCATGCTGCCTGATCACGTCGGCGATAAACTTGAAGCCAGTAAGTACATTGAAGTACTCCAGGTCAAATGACTGTGCGATATCGCGAAGAAGTTCGGAAGTTACAATGGTTTTAATAATAAACTCATTTCCAGTGAATCGGCCAAGTTCCTTCCAGCGGCTAAGAATATAGAAAAAAAGAAGCGCTGCCGTTTGATTGCCATTCAATAAGATAAATTTTCCCGACGGGTCTTTCACAGCGATCCCAACACGGTCGGCGTCGGGATCTGTAGCCATCACCAGATCTGCGTTTTTCTTTTCAGCTAGCTGGATTGCCATACTTAGGGCATCGTGCTCTTCCGGGTTTGGCGAGTGGACTGTTGGAAAGTTACCATCGGCAGTACCTTGTTCCTCAACCACAATTACATTAGTGAATCCAAATCTTTTGAGTATATCAGGAATGATAGTCCTGCCCGTACCGTGTAATGGCGTGTAGACAATCTTAAGCTCTCGTTGTCGGGTTATGGCATCAGGCGACAATCGAAGGGCAAGAACCTGTTCCAGGTAAGCTTCGTCGATCTCTTTTCCGATAGACTCGATCAACCCAGGATTGCCATGCCATTTTACCTGATCGACAGATGTAATTAGGTGGACCTCTTTGATCACATTTTTATCATGCGGAGCAATCATTTGTGCCCCATCATCCCAGTAAGCTTTATATCCGTTATACTCCTTGGGATTGTGGGAAGCAGTTATCATGACACCACTTTGACATCCAAGGTACCGGATTGCAAAAGAGAGTTCAGGTGTGGGCCGGAGGTCATCAAATACGAAAACTTTAACCCCGTTTGCTGCAAGTACTTCCGCAGTGATTTGTGCAAAATACCGGCTATTATTCCGGCTGTCATAAGATATAGCCATGCTGATCGGAGCAACATCCGGGAACATTTTCTTCAGGTAATTGGCCAATCCCTGAGTAGCCATGCCAACGGTATATTTATTCATGCGGTTTGTCCCAACTCCCATGATGCCACGTAAACCGCCGGTCCCAAATTCCAAATCACGGTAAAACGCATCAGTAAGCGTAACCGGATCCTTCAAAATAAGCTCTTTTACCTGTGCTTTTGTCTCTCCATCAACATTCCCATCCAGCCAGGCTTGTGCACGATTAAACACGGTCTGATCTATATGTTCCATATTTAGTCCTCAGTTGGCAGTCTGCAGTTTTCGTTAATCTATTTCGTCACTTCCATCACTTCCATCATTGCCACGTTGCTCCGCTCCTCGCAACAAGCCTCATGACCTCATGACCCTTCTTCCTTCAACTTCAGGATACAATCCAGCAGGCTATCACGCCAGTAAGGGATTGAAATGCCAAAACGGTTTTTGATCCTTGTTTTGTTCAACACACTATAAAAGGGCCGGGGTGCAAGTTGCAGGTAGTCCTTCGATTCGATTGGAAGAACCTGGCAATGTATTTCAGCTAATTCTACAATGGCTTTGGCAAAGTCGTACCAGGAAGCAACGCCTTCATTGGAGTAATGGAATAGCTCCACCCCCCAGTGATCTTTAAGTGCAGGAATGATATCCACAATAGCTTTACAAAGATCCCTTGCATATGTAGGTGTTCCAATCTGATCAAAGATCACATTGAGGCTGCCACGTTCCCGGCCGTATTTCAGAATTGTTTTTACGAAATTTTGCCCAAAGGATGAATAGAGCCAGGATGTCCGGATAATGACTCCGCGGTTTGCATGGCTGAATACTGCCTGTTCCCCTTCGTATTTGCTTTTCGCATAGGTTGAGATGGGGTTTGGCGGTATATCTTCCTGGTAGGGAGTACATGCAGTGCCATCGAACACATAATCGGTTGAAACATGCAGGAGGATGGAGTCAGTTTCGTTGGCAATTTTGGCCAGAATTTCCACAGCGGTTCCATTGATCAGGATCGCTTTGTCAAGATCTCGTTCTGCATTGTCGACAGCGGTATATCCGGCACAATTGACAATGATATCCGGCTTCTCCTTTCTGATCAGGCCTGTTACAGCAACGGTATCGGTAATATCCAGCTCATCTATGTCAGTAAAGAGATATACGTTTGAGTGATCACTTCTGGCAATAACCTGGAATTCATTTCCCATCTGACCTTTCGAACCAGTTATCAGAATCTTCATGGTAATGGTTGATATGCGATCTTTTTAAAATAGGCAATCGTCCTTTTCAATCCCTCCTCAAGCGGGATCTTGGGCTCCCAGCCGAGCTCCTTTTTGGCGAGATCGATATTTGGTTGCCGTTGGGTTGGATCATCAGCAGGGAGAGGCATGTATACGATTTTGGACCGGGATTCAGTAAGTTTTAAGACCAGTTCTGCCAGTTCCAGCATCGTGAACTCTCCGGGATTGCCAACGTTAACAGGCCCGATGAAATCATCACGCGAGTTCATCAGACGGATCATCCCATCGAGGAGGTCATCCATGTAACAGAAACTGCGTGTTTGCGAACCATCACCATAAATCGTGATGTCATCACCGTTAAGTGCCTGAACGATGAAGTTGGAAACCACCCTTCCGTCGTGGGGATGCATGCGGGGGCCATACGTATTGAAGATCCGGATGATCTTGATCTTTACTTCATTCTGCTTATGATAGTTGACGAATAGTGTCTCTGCAACTCGTTTTCCTTCATCATAACAGGACCGGGGGCCAATTGGATTTACATGGCCCCAGTACCCTTCTACCTGAGGATGGATCTCCGGGTCGCCATATACTTCACTGGTAGAGGCCTGGAGTACCTTTGCTTTGATTCGTTTCGCCAGTCCAAGCATATTTATAGCCCCCATCACGGATGTTTTCACAGTTTTGATTGGGTTGTACTGGTAATGGATTGGAGAGGCTGGACAAGCGAGGTTATAGATTTCATCCACTTCAATAAAAAATGGCATTGTCACATCATGACGGATCATCTCAAAAAACGGGTTTTCCAAAAGGTGAACCACATTGGACTTTTGACCAGTGAAGAAGTTGTCGAGGCATACAACCTCGTTTCCCTCCTTTAGCAAACGTTCACAAAGATGAGAACCGAGGAAGCCAGCTCCCCCGGTGACCAGAACTTTCTTTTTAATCATAGAAGCGCTATTTATCAGTGTTGACGCCGATACAGAAATAGTCGAACCCTTTTTGTTTCAACTCTTCGGCGTCGTATATATTCCGGCCGTCAAATACAGCATTTACTTTCATCAGCTTTTTAATCACCTTCCAGTTAGGGAATTTAAATTCGGGCCACTCTGTAATCATCAGCAGACAGTCTGCATCAATAAGGGCATCATATTGATCGACGGCATACTCAATTGTATCGCCCACGACTCGTTTCGTTTCATGCATTGCCACGGGATCGTAAGCTCTTACCTTTGCACCGGCATCGAGAAATTGCCGGATCATCACCAGCGCAGGAGCTTCGCGCATATCATCAGTCTGGGGCTTAAAGGAGAGTCCCCAGAGGGCGATGACTTTCCCTTTCAGGTTTCCTTTAAAATATTTCTTGATTTTATTGAACATGACTAATTTCTGATCGTCGTTGACAGCTTCTACTGCTTTGAGTATCCGCAGGGAGTGGCCAAATTCGTCTGAAGTTTTAATCAGGGCTTTGACATCTTTCGGGAAACAGCTTCCACCATATCCGACACCGGGATAGATGAACTTTGTGCCGATCCGGCTATCAGAACCGATCCCCCTGCGCACCATATTTACGTTTGCTCCCACAATTTCGCATAGGTTGGCGATGTCGTTCATAAAACTAATTTTTGTGGCAAGCATTGAGTTGGCTGCATATTTGGTCATCTCGGCTGAAACAATATCCATGAAAATGACCGGGTGCCCATTTAGTGTAAATGGTTTATAAAGGGTTGACATCAGCTTTTCAGCTTTTGGAGAGTCGCATCCGACCACAATCCTGTCGGGTTTCAGAAAGTCATCAACAGCGGCGCCCTCTTTGAGAAATTCGGGGTTAGAGGCAACATCAAATTTGAAGTCAACACCCCGTTTGTCCAGCTGATCTTTGATTGCTTTCCGAACCTTCTCTGCAGTCCCAACCGGAACAGTACTCTTCGTCACCATGAGCATGTAATCTTCCATGTACTTACCAACATCACCGGCTACTCCCAGGACATATTTCAGGTCGGCGCTGCCATCTTCATCCGGAGGTGTCCCCACAGCGCTGAAGATTACTTCACAATCTTTCAGGGCTTCCTGAATGCTGGTAGTAAAATGGAGTCTCCCTTTTTTTACATTTCGGTGAACCATCTCTTCAAGCCCTGGTTCATAGATAGGAATTATTCCTTCGTTGAGGTTGTTAATTTTTTTCTCATCGATGTCCATGCAAGTAACATCGATACCTATTTCAGCAAAACAGGTGCCCGTAACCAGGCCTACATAACCGGATCCAACAATCGCAACTTTCATATGGTCAGTGTTTAATATTTGATATTTAGCTTTCTTACAACGTAAGGCAAATATATCAAATCGAAGGGAAACATTGCAAGCGATTTTCAAATATTTATCGGCGATGGATTGTTGATATCTATAATTTCAACTTGGTTTGGATGATTTTCACCTCCTCCCGTAGCTTTTTTACACTTTCGGCCAGGTAATAGTTCTCTGCGTTTGGATTCTCAGGAACTTCCTGGCTGATGTAGTTTACGAACTGCCATATTTCACGGATATCTTTGACTTCCATATCGTAAGGTTCGTAAAGTGGGTTGAGGGAGTGAAGGATCAGTTTCCCTTCACTCTTTATGAGGTTTTCCACCACTTTAAATACGATCCCTTCGTCTACCGTCAGTATGATATATGCATCCTTATCGCGGATGGAGGTCCAGTCCTGGATGAAAACACCGGTCACATAGGCTCCGTGGGGGATGGGAAGCATGGAGTCGCCGTTGATCTGAAAGGTACGGTATTTTTTCTGCTTCGAGAGAAATGGGAGCCTGAAGGTAGGAAGGATGCTGATGTATTCAGGGTCGGCAAAGCCGCTGCTGTAGCCAGCCTTTGCTTTCTCCGAAACCAATTCGATATTCTCTTCATTATCGGGACCAACGGTGGATGCCATGATTCTGAGGTTTGACCCTTTCAGGAAAACATCGTAGCCCCGTTCAACCTGACGGATCTGGCTTTCGGGCAGCTTGGTGAGTTCGACCCGGATCAGGGTGTCGATTGCAATCTTGTAAAAATTCGAAAAGGAGATCAGTGCCTCCATCCCAGGTTGTGCGATGTTATTCTCGTACCCACTTAAGGTCGAACGTTTCATTCCCAGGGAGCGGGCAACGTCATCCTGGGTAAGCCCCCGGCGTTTCCGGAAGAATTTAATGTTTGAACTGAAAAACATAATAAAAAGTTTTGGTACTGCAAATATAATGATTATATTGTAATCTTAAAATTGATTAATAATACGTCAAATATAATATAAAAATCGAGGTAGCGAGGTAGCGAGGTAGCGAAAAAAATAAGAAAGTGAGCATTTTGGTATTACCTTTTGGCATAAAGCCGGATATATAGGCAAAATAGCCAAATGGAAAAGTATGATGTCAATGAATTTAATCAGGTCATGCGGGCAAGGACCCGAAACTTCGCAATCCGAACTTTTAAAATGGTCAGTATGTTAAAGCTGAATGAGATTAGCCGGATTCCAGTAAAGCAATTGGTTAAGAGTTCTTCTTCAGTTGCTGCAAACTATTATTCTGCAACAAGGGGCAGATCGGAAGCGGAGTACTATTCAAAGCTATGCATTGTAGTTGAAGAGTGTGATGAGTCAATATTCTGGTTTGATTTTCTTGTGGAGGTAAATGTTTTAAGTTCTACTAAAACTAAGGACTTACTGGCGGAAGGCGAAGAAATACTGAAGATATTTTCCAGCATCAGGAAAAAAATCAAGCTCAAAAGAACTCAACCTAACTAACCTCATTTCGCTATTTCGCTATCTCGCTACCTCGCTACTTATGAAAGCCTCCCGCAACATCGTTCACCTCGACCTCGACACCTTCTTCGTGTCGGTGGAGCGACTTGTCAATACGGAGTTGGAGGGGAAGCCGGTGATCATCGGAGGGATTTCCGACCGGGGTGTGGTGGCTAGTTGTAGCTATGAAGCCAGGAAATTTGGAGTACATGCCGGGATGCCGATGAAGATGGCCCGACTGCTGTGCCGCGATGCGATCTTTATCCGGGGCGATATGGAGCTCTACTCGAACTATTCACATACGGTGACAAATGTGATTGCCGAGCGGGCTCCGTTGTACGAAAAGGCTTCCATTGATGAGCACTACATCGACGTGACGGGAATGGACCGTTTTTTTGGCTTACTGCAATGGTCGCAGGAGCTGCGGCAGGCGATCATCAGGCATACCGGATTGCCGATCTCGTTTGGGCTTTCCGTGAACAAAACCGTTTCGAAGATCGCCACTGGTGAAGCGAAGCCCAACGGCGAGCTTTTTGTGCAACAGGATGGGGTGAAGCCGTTTTTGTCGCCTCTTTCGATCCGCAAAATCCCGATGATCGGGGAGAAAACATACCGGTTGCTTCGTTCGATGGGCATTGTTACCATCGATACCCTCAGCCAGATGCCAGTGGAGATGATGCAGCGGGTGATGGGAAAGAATGGGATCGTGATCTGGGAGAAGGCTAACGGCATCGACCACACTGCCGTTCATCCATACCATGAAGCCAAATCGGTGAGTACAGAGAATACCTTTGAGCATGATAGCATCGACATTGTGCGGATGAAGGAGATCCTGGTGAAGATGGTGGAGAAGATATCTTATGAGCTGCGGGACAAGCAGAAACTTACCTCCTGCGTCACGGTGAAGATCCGCTATTCGAACTTCGATACCAACACGTTGCAGAAGCAGGTGCCTTATACGGCATTCGATCATGTACTGATCCCGGTGGTGAAAGAACTTTTCGACCGGCTCTTCCAGCGTCGCATGCTGATCCGGCTGATCGGCGTCCGCTTCAGCAGCCTCATCACCGGTACCCCGCAACTCAACATGTTTGAAGACAGCACCGAGATGATTAACCTCTACCAGGCACTTGACAGAATGCGGAATAAATACGGCAGAAAGATCGTAAGGAGGGGAGTGGCGTGTGAGGGTGTTAGGGTGTGAGGGTAGGGAAATAAATATCTTTATATTTGTAAGGTGTTCTTCATTTTTCAAATCACTAATCCTTAAATCCATGAGTTCAACCGATATGCCTAAGAGAAAGCCATTATTTCATTATGGCATTTACATCCCATTAATTTGTTTCATCATTTTCTCTGCAATAGATGTTGTGAATGGTGAACTGAAAGAGTGGGCTAACTATGTTTTATCTAATTTGCTTGTGATTGCTTTGGGTTATCAGATTTTTTTCATGGGGTTTTTACATGTGTTTTTTGGAAAAAAAATGGCCGGATATATCGGATGGGAAACGGGTAACCCATTTCAATTTGAAGTGGGAATTGCAGGCATGGCAATTGGAGCGCTTGGAATTTTGTGTACCTGGTTTACAGGAGAATTTTGGTTGGCTACGATTATCGCCGCTTCCATTTTTATGTGGGGATGTAGCATTGGACATCTCAGAGATATGGTCAGGAAAAAGAATTACAACCCTGGATCGGCAGGCTATGTGTTTTACTGGGATACCTTGATGCCCGTCGCTATGATCGTTTTATACATCCTATCCTCATCCGGAGAATCAGGATAGGATGTTGATTATTTCAGAAAAATATTGCTACTAAACAGTTTAGAGCGCTTATTTTTGAATGATAAGAGTCTGGGTTTCAATCAGGCCATTAGCCTTGACAGTTACGATATATGCACCGTTAGGGTAGGCTGACAAGTCAAATGTACTTGCTACACCAACCAGCATAAACTGGTCGAGCATCCTTCCCGACATATCAAAGATCTCCACAGTACCGTCAACCGGTGCGTCTGCGCAGATGACTCCTGTAACACAAGCAGGATGGTTGGGGTGACAGTAGTCCACATAATTTTCGTAGAAAACGTAGTCCATGTCAATGGATCCCTGAGAGATATAGGGCGTGAGATCATAGTCAAACCATTGGGCAATCGCTCCCGGGCACCAGCCGGCCCGATTATGATACCAGGTCCCGTTTTGAGGCTGACATCCGTCGGGATTAGGATTACAATCATACCAGTTATGCTGCTCAAAAGTTTGGGTACCGTTAACCCAGATGTGGTGGGTGGCTTCATAGAACTCGGCAGCGGTAGAGGAGGTCTCTCCCTGTTGATTCAAAATCAGGTTATCCGTTCCATAAATGCCGGGATACAACATAGTATCTCCGTTCGTGGGGAAAGATGGCGGTGTAAAGGAGATAGGCCCGCCGTGCCCGTAGGTATTTTGCACCTCCCTTCAGGACGGAATACTCAGCAATGTCCATCGGATTAATATCGCCGATCGGATTACCCCAGTCAACTCCTCTTCCAATACTTGTAAGGCCGGGTGTATTTTCCAGCTGTCACGACCACTTCTGCCAATTCATTTGACAACATCATCATGACAATACTGAACTCAGTCTCTTTGCCAACCGGTATTTCCTGTGTTTGATACCCGATATAGCTGACAGTCAATGTATCAGTCTCCCTGATGCCGGATAAAGAAAAGATGCCGTCAACATCAGTTACCGTTCCAACAAGGGTGGTCTCAACACTGCCTTTCACAACAATGGATACACCAGGCAGGCCCAGGTCGTCTTCCCCGGAAATGATTTGTCCGGAAATGGTTTTCTCTTGAACTAGGACTGATGAAGCAAAGATGAATAGGAGGGAGAGGCTAAGTAGAATTTTCTTCATCAATAATGAATATGAGTTATCACTATCAAAAATAAACTTTTTTATAAATCAATGTTCGTTGATTCTTTTCTTTTGCTTTTTAATCATTGATTGATTATATTGTCGTCGAAATAATGATTAAAATTTAATCAACAGGTTTGGCCTTTATTGCACACATGTTTTTGTTGATAAAAATTGAGGGTCCGGATATTACCTTTTCCATTGAAACCCGAATATTGAATCAGGCTGTAAAACGTAACATTGAGCGATTTCCCAATGAGTTTATGTTTCAGGTTTCTTATGAAGAGTTTCAGAACTTGATATCTCAAACTTCGACTGCCAGTTGGGGCGGACGTCGAAACCTTCCATTTGTATTCACAGAACATGGAGCATTGATGCTGGCCTGCGTATTAAATAGCAAAGCTGCCATTCAGGCAAGCATATATGTAGTGCGGGCATTTGTGATATTAAGGGGAATCTTGTCGATGAATAAAGAGTTATCCGACAGGATCAACGACCTTGAGAGAATGGTTTCTGATAGATTGGAAGAACATTCGGAACAATTAATGCTGGTTTTTCAAACCTTGAGAGAATTGGTTCAACAAAAGGAAGAACCCCGAAACCCTCTTGGCTTTCAAATTAAAAAAAATATGGATAAATAATTTCACTATGTACCTGAACTGCCACTCTTACTTCTCCCTCCGCTACGGCGCCCTCTCCATCGAACAACTGGTGGAACAGGCGGTATCATGCGGAATCGAAGCCCTGGCCCTGACTGATATCAACAACTCCACCGGTATCATGGACTTCGTGGCAACCTGTAAAGAAAACGGGATCAAACCCATCGCCGGGATTGAGTTCCGCCGGGGAGACCAATTGTTATATACCGGGCTGGCAAAGAACAACGAAGGCTTCTGGGAACTGAATGAATTCCTGACCCATCACACCCTGAGGAACCAGCCGCTCCCTTACCGGGCACCGGAGTTCAACGATGTGGCGGTGGTATACCCACTTCAGTTAGCAGTTAGCAGTTTGCAGTTGGCAAAAAGAGGTAGCGAAAAGCGAAAAGCGAAAAGCGAAATTTCGCTACCTCGCTACCTCACTACCTCGCTACCTGATACATATATCGGCGTGGTTCTTTCCGACGTCAATCCCATCATCCTCTCCCGCTATCGTCACCTGCTTGATCGGATGGTCATCATGGCGCCGGTTACAGTCGCCGACGAGCAAACGTGGGAGTTGCATCGCAACCTGCGGGCGATTGATCACAATATCCTGCTCTCCCGGCTGGAATCCCACTACCTGGCATCATCCGACGAGGTGATGAGACCGCTTGACGAACTGCTTGAAACCTTTCAGGAATACCCGGAGATCATCCGGAACACGGAGAAGCTGATTGAGGCCTGCAGCATCGACTTCGACTTCAGGGAGTGCAAGAACAAACGGACCTTTACAGGCGATGTGTACGACGACCAGGTACTCCTGGAGAAGCTTGCCCTCGACGGACTGGATTACCGCTATGGGAAAAAGAACATTGAAGCCCGCAACCGCATCACGCATGAGATCGGGATCATCTGCAAGATGGGATTTGCTGCCTATTTTCTTATTGCATGGGATGTCATTCGCTACTCCATGTCGCGCGGGTTTTACCATGTGGGAAGAGGGAGCGGAGCCAACAGTATCGTGGCTTATTGTCTGAAGATCACCAATGTGGACCCGATTGAACTCGATCTTTATTTTGAACGGTTTATCAATCCCAAGCGTACGTCACCTCCCGACTTCGACATTGATTATTCGTGGAAGGACAGGGACGAGGTGCTAGACTATATTTTCAAGCGGTACGGACATGAACATACGGCTCTGCTTGGCGCCATGTCAACCTTCAAGGGCAACTCGATCTATCGTGAGCTGGGAAAGGTACATGGATTGCCCAAGGGGGAGATGGATGCGTTTTTGAAGCATCCGGAAGAGGCAGTCAACCGGAGTAACATCATTGAGAATATCAGTAAGATAGGGGAGATGATGGTCGATTTTCCCAACATCCGCAGTATTCATGCCGGTGGTGTGCTCATCTCTGAGAAGCCGATCACCTGCTATACGGCGCTGGATCTGCCGCCCAAAGGGTTTCCAACAACCCAGTGGGATATGTATGTGGCGGAAGAGATTGGTTTTGAGAAACTCGACATCCTGAGCCAGCGGGGAATCGGGCACATCTTTGAAACCGCAGAGATTGTGAAGCGAAACCACAATGTGAACGTGGATGTCCATCAGGTTAACCAGTTCAAACAGGACCCCGAAGTAAAGAAACTGTTGCAGAGCGCCCGTACCATCGGCTGCTTTTATGTGGAGAGTCCGGCGATGCGCGGGTTGCTGAAAAAACTGCAGTGTGACGACTACCGGACCCTTGTGGCGGCCAGTTCGATCGTACGACCTGGCGTAGCCCGGTCGGGCATGATGAAGGAGTATATCTACCGCTTCCACAACCCGGGAAAGTTCAAGTATCTTCATCCGGTGATGGAGGAGCAGTTGAAAGAGACCTATGGCGTGATGGTATACCAGGAAGATGTCCTGAAGATCTGTCACCATTTTGCCGGGCTCGACCTGAGTGAGTCGGATGTGATCCGCCGGGCCATGAGTGGTAAATACAGGTCGAAAAAGGAGTTGAAACGAATTATCGATAAGTTTTTCAGCAACTGCAAGAAGTTCGGCTATCCCGAAGAGGTGACCAAAGAGGTGTGGCGCCAGATAGAATCGTTTGCCGGCTATTCCTTCTCCAAAGCCCATTCGGCCTCCTACGCCGTGGAGAGTTACCAGAGTCTCTTCCTGAAGGCCCACTACCCGTTGGAGTTCATGGTGGGAGTGATCAATAACTTTGGCGGGTTCTACCCATCATGGGTCTATATGAATGAAGCAAAGAACTGGGGAGCCGAGCTCCACCTTCCCTGTGTGAATAATGGCGACTATCATACCTGTTTGCGTGGTGTGAAGGATATTTATGTTGGCTTTATCCACATCGCAAACCTTGAATATCAGATTGGAATAGCGATCAACGAAGAGCGAATCGGAACTCGGCTGAGCTCGGCTGAGCCACAAGCGAAGGACGAAGGAAGAGGGTCGAAGGATGAGGGTCAAGGGTCGAAGCAAGAGAGGCCATATACCAGTCTTGAAGATTTTATCCAGCGGGTACCGGTTACACTGGATCAACTGGTCATTCTGATTCGCGTCGGTGCCTTTCGTTTCACGGGTAAACCGAAAGCTACCTTACTTTGGGAGGCGCATATGTTGGTGGGAGGAACGAGGGACGAGGGACGAGGGACGAAGATCAAGGTCAAGATAACAGGGTCGAGGGTCGAGGCAGGGGAGGGGGAAGAAGGAAGAGGTTTCCCCTCCTTGAGAAGGAGGGGTGGCACGAGCGAAGCGAGTGACGGGGTGGTTGCTCTGGGAAAATCGAAAATCGAATCAATCGGAGGTTCCCACGTCTCACGTCTCACGTCTCACGTCCCACGTCATACCTGCTTCGACCCTCGACCCTCAACTCTTTTCGAAACTCCGGTAAAGCGCTTCGAACTTCCTACCCTCTGGCAATCGCAGCTTGAGGAGGTTTACGATGAAATCGAACTCCTCGGATGGCCGGTGACTCATACCTGGTTCGACCTTCTTGAGACCTCTTTCAGGGGGGAGATTATGGCGAAAGAGATGAATCAGTATATCAGAAAGAAGGTGCGGATGCTGGGACTGCTCGTTACCATTAAATATGTTCGTACCGTAAAAAAGGAGTGGATGCACTTCGGTACCTTCATCGATGTGCACGGACAATTTTTCGATACGGTACATTTTCCACAGGTCGTTAATAAATATCCATTTCGCGGAGATGGAATTTACCTGGTTCTAGGGAAGGTCGTTGAGGAGTTTGGTTTTCCCAGTCTGGAAGTACAAAAGATGGCAAAGATGCCGGTGAAATCGGATCCAAGGAGTTAGATATTGGATAACTGGATGTACCTGTAAAATATATATCTTTGATTGTTAAATCTTGAGAACTTGTAATTCGTAACTCATAACTCGTAATTCGTAATTCAAAATGTCTTTACCAATTTTTCAGGTCGATGCCTTCACCGACCACCTTTTCGGCGGCAATCCGGCTGCCGTTGTCCCACTGGAATTATGGCTTCCTGATGATATTATGCAGCAAATTGCAGCCGAAAATAACCTGGCTGAGACTGCTTTCTTTGTAAAAGAACCGGAAGGATATCATATTCGGTGGTTCACCCCCCTTGCCGAGGTGAACCTTTGTGGTCATGCCACCTTGGCATCCGCTCATGTGTTATTCAACCACTTGGGTTTTAAGGGGAAAGTACTCGAGTTTAGATCAAGAAGTGGAATCCTACGGATAAAAAGGGAACGAGAGCGTCTAACCCTCGATTTTCCAGCAGATACAATGGTTCCGATTGAAGTTCCGGAAGATCTTTCCGGGGCGATTGGACTGAAACCATCACTGGCATTTAAAGGGAAAACCGATTATATGCTGGTCTACAAATCCCAGCAGGATATCGAACAGATAAAACCTAATATGCACAAGTTGATTGAGACAGAAGCACGAGGGACTATTGTGACAGCACCTGGCGATGAGGTGGATTTCGTATCCCGTTTTTTTGCTCCTCAGGTTGGCATCCCTGAAGACCCTGTAACCGGATCAGCTCATACAAGCCTCATCCCATACTGGTCGAAAAGGCTCGGAAAAATTGAACTTTCCGCCAGGCAGCTCTCTAAACGAATTGGTGATTTGCGATGCAGATTTAATGGTGATCGTGTGGAGATATCCGGAAAAGCGGTGACCTATTTGAAAGGGGAGATATTTATCGACACCTGATACCGGATGCAGGATAATGGTCAAACAACTCTAACTTCAACCCGGGTAATCGGCGACGTTCGACTTTTGCTTGCTTCATGTGGCCGTAGTTGGTCGCAGTAAACAGGATGGGACTCTTCAGGTTGCCCAGCAACCTCTTGAGAAAAGAGTATTTTCGGTAGAACTTGGTTCTTGCCATGATTTTTCCAATCTGCAATTCAAGCGGTGACATATTTTGCGGGCTAAACACAACTGTGTTATGGTCGTAATATTTCCAGTTGTCGGTTAAAAGCCGCTCGGCACGTTTCAGATCATCGTAGGTTTTGGTTCCGGGATATGGCGTTAGGATGTTAAAGGAAACTGTACTGATTCTTGCTTTAATTAGAAATTTTACAGTTTCCCTGAACACCTTTTTTGTGTCTGTGTCAAAACCAAAGATCATAGAAGCATGAATAAGAATCCCCATTTTCTTGATCTTTTTTATGGTTAACTTCAACTCCGCATTATCCTTCAGTGACTTCTTCAACGTCTTCATTTGGACCTCATTAACACTTTCCAGTCCGATGAACAGGACTTTACATCCACTGTCGGCAGCCAGTTGCAGCAACTCCGTCTCCTTCAGAAAGGATATTGATGCTTGACCAACCCATTTGATTTTCAATGGGATCAATGCTCTAAAAAGCTCTTTTGCATATTTTTGATGTCCAATGATGTTGTCATCCAGGAACATGAAATTCCTGGAGCCTGAAACTTTTATATCCTTAATGATATTCTCAACCGGAATGTGACGTATGGTTTTCCCAAAAAGATTGGTGACACAACAGAAATCGCAATTATATGGACAACCTCTGGAGGTCATGATCGGAACAATGCTGAACAACCGTTTCTTGATAATCTTTGTAAAATCCTTTTTCACATAACGTGACAGGTCGGGAGCGGGATCGTGATATCTTTTGCTTAAATTTCCGGCTGCGAAGTCTTCCAGCAGTTTTTCCCAAACCCCTTCAGCTTCTCCAACAACCACTGAATCTGCATGCATCAACGCTTCATCAGGTAAAATAGTGGGATGGACACCACCCATCACCACAGTTTTCCCTTGTGCTTTGAATCCCGCCGCCACCTCATAGGCCCGGGGAGCGTTGGCTGTCATACAACTGATTCCCACCAGATCGCAGGGCTCTTCAAAGTCAATGGACTGCACCTCTTCTTCAATAATCCTGACGTCGTGTATCTCTGGAGTCAGTCCTTCCAGAATGTACAGAGCCAACTGAGGCATCATCAGCTCTTTGACTGTCCGTTTCGATTTGCTGACCGCAGGTGATATCAGGAGAATCTTCATTGTCTAGTTCTTGTGAATAGTAACAAATGGATGCCCGTGAACGACTTCAATCTGGTGTTTTATCAGCTTATGGATGTTCTGTAAATAGGATCTTTCATTTCCTGAGCAGAATGAAATGGCAGCGCCGAGTTGTTCCGCTCTTCCGGTACGTCCGATACGGTGTACATATGTTTCAGCCTCTTCAGGGATTTCAAAATTTATCACATGAGAAAGTCTATCCACATCGATTCCCCGTGAAGCGACATCCGTCGCAACCAGTACGCGGATACTATGGTTCTTGAATGCTTTCATTGCCTTTTCACGGGCATTCTGAGATTTATCACCATGAATTGCATCGGCTTTAATTCCCTGGCGGCTCAAATCCTTTACCACTTTTTCAGCTCCACGCTTTGTCCTTGTGAAGACCAATGCCTGTGTCACCAACTTATCTTGCAAAACAAAGGCCAGTAGGAGTTTTTTATTCTCTTGGGAAACGTGGTAAACCTTTTGTGAAACCAATGAAGGAGGAGAGGCAACAGGGGCCAGATTCACTGTGACAGGGTTATTTAGTAATGAACCGGCCATGTTTCTGACTTCCGGTGATGAAGTTGCAGAGAATAGCATCGTTTGTTTGCGGGAAGGAAGTTTTGCAATAATTTTCTTAATGTCGTTGATAAAGCCCATGTCGAGCATGCGATCTGCTTCATCAAGTACAAAATATTCGATCCTGTTCAGGTTGATGAATCCCTGCTGGATAAGATCGAGAAGGCGCCCGGGGGTAGCGACCATCACGTCGACACCTTTCTGAATCGCCTGGGTTTGCGGCCGTTGGGATACTCCTCCGTAGACCGTTACCAGCCTAATATTGAGGGATCTGCTGTACAGAAAGAACTCCTCACTGATCTGGGAGGCCAGTTCGCGGGTTGGGGCAAGAATAAGCGCCCGGATCGCCCTTTTTTGGGTACGGTCTCTGTCGCTGGTAAGTAGTTGTAAAATAGGCAGTGCAAATGCAGCCGTCTTTCCGGTGCCCGTTTGGGCTATGCCGAAGAGGTCCCGGCCCTGTAAAATGGACGGAATCGCTTTTTCCTGGATTGGGGTAGGGTACAGGTACCCTTTCTTATGGATAGCTTGTAATAAAGGTTCAATAAGATTCAATTGTTCAAATTTCATTTAATCGTTTGGTATTAGAATGTATATAATAATGTTGCTTCGGAAGGGAGTCCATAACGGAGCCGCTCCGAGAAGCTTTCTAAAAACTGTAGGACGTGCTGAGTTGTAAAGGTGGGGGGATTACAAACAGATTGAGATACAATCTTTCAAAAGGATCTGCAAAAATACAACAATTAAATGGATTTACGCTTTTTATTTTTAATTAACGAATTGCGAATAGCGATTAGGGATTAGCGATTAGGGGTTAGGGATAATGGATGAGCTTTATACTTCTTACGTCTTACGTCCCTCGCTCTTCATCCCTCGTATCAACTGCACCCCCGAAGGCGTCGTTAAAAGTGAGATATCCGTTAATCCGGCTTCCAGCATCCAGTATCTGAGTTCCTGTTCGGTATAGGTATCCCCATGCTTCGTTCCCACCAGCATGTTGATGGCGAAGATGGCGCCGACAGTCGGCTCAGTGCGGTCTTCGCTCATGATATGGTCCAGGATCACCAGTTGACCTCCCGGATTCAGGGACTGTACTCCCTTTCGGATCAGCAATTGGTTCTCATCCGGCGAATTGATATGGATGATGGCTGACATGAAGACCAGGTCGAAGCCGGTGCCGAAATCGTCTTTCAGATAATCTCCTGCCTTGACCGATACACGATTCCGGATCCCGGATGCCAGATGCCTGATACTCCCCTCCCTTATTGGGGAGGGGGCAGGGGGTGGGGTTATAAACCGTTTCGTAATCGGTACAATCCCCGGCAAATCAAACACCACTCCCGTCATCTCCCTATTGCGACTGATAAATTCTATGGTAAAGGCTCCTGAACCCCCTCCGACATCAAGGACTCTTTTCACATGAGTTAAGTCCAGAGCATCTGCTGCTTCGATAGCCTGTGGTCCGGCCCGCCGATGCATGGCAGCTATGAAATCCTCCTGCCACTCCTCCGGCCGGTCGTTGATTGGGTCCTCAAAATAGACGGTCGTACCCTCCTTCACAGCATCTGTGAGTGTGCTCCAGGTATTCCACGTATGGTTGGTCAGGGCAAGGCCACTCATATAAGCAGGAGAGGAGGAGACCAGGAATTTTTCAGAAAATGGGGTATTGGTAAAAACGCTTTTCGCTTTTCGCAGTAATCCAATGGATACCAATACATTCAGTAAACGGTCGGTTGCCCGTGGGTTTGTGCCGAGAAGGGTGGCAAGTTCGACTGAAGAGATCCCTGTACCATTCAATTGATCAAAAACCTTCAACTCTGCAGCGGAAAGAATGATCCGGCTGACGCGGAAAGCATTGACAAGTTCAAGTAGCTGACCGGGTTGTGTGATATCTTGTTCTTGATTGTTCATGTTGTAAAATGGTGAGACTTGTGGCGAGGAGTGAAGCGACGTGGCCCTGGTGAAATGTGAATTGTAAAATGCAAATTACGTCCTACGTCTTACGTCCTTCGTCCCTCGTCCTTCGTCTACTCCGTCAGTCCCAACACCGTCACCCCCTGATCATACACAATATCCACCGGGATCTGTTTTGATTTGAGCAGATCCAATTCCGATTGGAGTTCAGGGTTGATCACTCCGTTGGCTACCAGGAATTCAGTAGCGCCATCATAATTGCCATCACCTTCAATCGTTAAAACAAATGACGCCCACTCGTTCATCGCTTCCCGGATCTTTTCAAAATTTACCTTGTAGGTTCCTTCTTCTGTCCGCTCAAACGCACCCTTCTCACTGAAAAAGTTAAAGCACATCATGTTAGCTTTACCGTGAGCGCTGGCTGCTCCAAACCTGACCGAACGGAACATCCCGGCCATGTATGTCACAAAACAATCTTCTGGAGTAATCCCTGTGATTTCACCCATTTCAATCAGTTTCACTCCAATGAAGAGCCCGAGGACATCTGCTTTGGCCTCTTCAAAGGCGCTGTACTTCTCTTTCAGCGCTTCCCTGATCGTTCCTTTCCCGGTGATGGTTTGTTTGATGCCCAGCCCATGTCCTACTTCATGGAACATCACATTGCTAAAGAAAGCATCAAATTTGATATTATCCCGCTGAGATGAGTCAATCAGGATGCCAGCTATCGGGACAAGGATGTTATCGAACTTGGCCCGCATGGCATTCTTCAGCTGCAGACGACGACTTCCCTTTTGCATCTGGACCAGTTCATCGTTTGGTAAATTAATGGCAATGGTCTTGCTTCCACCATTCATATCCCCGGCGCTGTAAATGATATCATAGGCATTGAGGTCAGAATCAGTACCAGGCTTCTCTTTTTTGTATTTGGCATCAACAGGTAACTGTTCCTGCAACATGGGTAGATAGGCAGTAAATTTCTCAAGTTTCTGGCTCCACTCTTTGTCTTTTACCAATACGGCACACTCATAAGCGGTTTTGTAGCCATAAAGTTTATCTTCGTAATTCTCTATCGGGCCAATTACAATATCGATCGTGTTGGTTTTCATCTCCATCCAGGCAATATCTGAATCATAATACGAATCAGTAACCAATGCTTCAGCTCTAAGTTCCAGGTACTTCTTCAGGCCTTCGTCTTCTGCCAGGGTTGCCGCAGATTTCAGCAGTGTGGCTGCCTTTTCAAGCTGCTCCTGAAATGCCTCGTGATACCATACGACTCTCAGGCTACCATCTTCATTCCTCCAGATAAGGGTATATTGACTCGTCTTATCCCGATTATCCAACATCTCGAACTCCTCCTTGGACATGTTTTCGGGGTAAAAATTTGCTCCGGCTGGTTTCTCTCCATAATCAGGGAGAAAAGGTTCGTTTCCGCTCAATCTTTCCCAGGGGCCATAATTTATTTGTGCGAATGTACGGGCATCAGCATTGGTCAGGCTGTCGAGGAAGGTTACCCTGTTTTCGGCGAAAGCTTGTTGCCAGAAAAGGTTGTCCATGATCTGGGCTGCTTCAATCAGTATGGGGATCATTTTTTTCTCGTTCTCAGTAAGAACAGAAAGGTCTGTTTTAAGCTGGACTACAGCGAATTCAGCCACTTTTGCCTGCATCAGGGAGTCGAAAGTAATTTGTTCGACAGTTCGGGTCTCCTGGTTGCAGCCTGTTAGTAACCCTACCGCCAGCATCATAATAAAGAAATAAGGAAAGAAAGTTTTCATAGGAATTAATTTTAATTGGGTTCAACGAATCTGTTGCTTGAATATTTCTATATTTGTATGTTTGCATTAAAAATTAATGCAAAGTTAGTGTAAACCCTTCAAAACCCAATTAAGTATGTCAGGAATTGCATGGGCAATCATTATTGCCGTTATCCTCCTTCTGTTTTTTGCCGGCATCCGGATTATCAGGCCAACCCACAGAGGTTTGGTCGAACGCTTCGGGAAGTACCATCATTTCGCAAACCCTGGGTTTTCATGGATCATCCCGGGTATTGACAAGATGTATCAGATCAATATCACCGAAAAAATGATCGATGCCGAACCTCAGGAGATCATCACCAACGATAACCTAAATGCGAAGGTTGATGCCCAGGTCTATTTCAAGATCAAAGACGATGAGGTGAGCGTGAAAGCTTCACAATACAATGTGAACCGGATTGAATACCAGATTGTTAACCTGGCCCGTACAACATTGAGAAACATTATTGGTACGATGACGCTGAAATCAGCCAACAGCGAGCGGGGGAAGATCAACAAGGAGTTGCACGGTACCCTTCTCGATGAAACGGCACATTGGGGAATCGAGATTGTTCGTACCGAGTTAAAAGAGATTGATCCGCCAAAGGATGTTCAGGAAACGATGAATAAGATCGTCAAAGCCGAGAATGAGAAGATAGCCGCTATCGACTTTGCCACAGCCCAGGAAACCCAGGCCGACGGATTGAAGCGTGCTGAAATCCGGAAGGCTGAAGGGATCAAGATAGCCGCTATTCTTCGCGCGGAAGGTGATGCACAGGCAATCCAACTGGTGAACGAAGCAGCCGAAAAGTACTTTATCGGGAATGCACAATTACTTCGGAAAATCCAGATGGTAGAAGCATCCCTTCAGGATAATGCCAAGATCATTGTGCCGGAAGGATCCGACCTGGTGAACGTCCTGGGCGAGATGGCAGGGATTGTTCCTTTGAAACCGAAGAAATCAGAAGGATAAAACACCCTGAGCTGATACTAGCCTGGGTTTTGTTTGATCATCTCCTTTAACCTGTTTGTAAGCTCTTTGGCTGTACTTGATAGTTCTGCTTTCAGTTTCGTCAGATCTGCTGTAAGGGAATCATACCCTTTTTGCAAACTTCCTTTAAATGCCTCATACTCCTGATGCAATTCCTGATGCCTGATATCGTGTGATGCCTGTTCTTCTTTTATCAACTGCTCAATATTCTGAAGTCTTCCTTCTATCTCGCCCGATAATTTCTGAACTCGATTTTCTGCGTCTTTCCTTGAAATTTGCACTTCTGATCTGATTGCATCATGCTCTCTCTTGAATGTGTTTAATTGATCATCAAGTCTTTTGGATAGTTCATTCAACCGGTCATCGAGATGGCTAAGCATTGAAAGGGTGCGGTGTCTGAAGATGATCAACCAAATCAATAAAAGGAGGAATAAAAGGAAGAGACCAACCGGAACCAGAATCGCAATAAGTGTGCCTGATTTGCGCTGGGTCAACAATCGGTCATCCAGGTCTGATTGAGCGGACTCCAGTTGTTTAAGAACCTCATCCTGAGAAGTAATCTTCTCCGATTGCAGAGCAACCAACTGGGCGAGACTGTCGTTTGCCTGAACTTCAAACAGGAGCATGCTCTTTAATTCCTGGTTGTTTTTGTTCAATCTGTAGATGGATTCCACAAGACGTTTCTTTTCTACCTGAAAATCCTGCTTTGAAAGGTATTCAATATCCTGACTTTTTGCATGCCATGGGAGGATCAGGATCATTCCACATAAAAATAGAAGTTTCTTCATTGTATGTATTTTTTCGGGTTAAATATAAGACTTAATTGGTTGAATGCCAATTTTTAATTAATATTTTTAAAGATTTCCTCTTTTATTTACTTTTGCTTTAACAAACAAATATCTCACCCGTATGAAGAAAACGATTGTTTTTGTAATTTTTATAGCTTGCATTGCTGGATTCTCCTCCTGCGAAAAAGTCAAAGGAAAAGGAGAGGTGGTTGCTCAGACTAGAAATGTTAGTGGTTTTACTGGGATTAGCCTGGCAATTGATGCAACTGTCTATTTTTCACCCGATTCCAATTTTTACCTGGAAGTCAGGGCCCAGCAAAATATGCTGGATATTCTGGAGACGGTCATAGGCTCGAATAATACATTGATTATCAGGTATAAAAAAGGTGTAATTATTGGGAAACATGAACCGATCAAGATTTTTATCGCAGCTCCTGACGTGCGGTCATTGACTCTCAGTGGCTCAGGCGATATCCTTGTAGACACTCCCTGGCTGAACCAATATACGGAAGCTTCTATCAGCGGCAGCGGAAACATCAATATCTCTGAACTGAATGCAAACGAACTTCTAATAACTATCAGCGGATCGGGGAATGTACAGGCAACAACAGGAATGGTGAACTCCCAGGAATTGAAGATCAGCGGAAGTGGAAACATTGACCTGGAAGGAGTGGAATCCGATACTACATTTGCAAACATCAGCGGCTCTGGCAGCATCATGGTTTGGGTGAACAAGCTGCTTGAAGCTACAATCTCCGGAAGCGGTAATGTCAGTTATAAAGGAAACCCCGTGATCATTGTTCACATCACTGGCTCTGGCTCCCTGAATAAACTGTAATCATGAACAAAGTATTCCTATTCCTGATTGGCGTAATGATCACTGCCGGCGCAGTCGGAGATAATTATTACAGAAATGACAGGGAGAAGAATTTGCCGAATTCCTGACTACTTAATAATTCCTTTTTCCATCAGGGTCTTTCGGATTGTCTGTAAGGCCTCTTTTGCTGCCTTGATCCCAGCTTGAAACATCTTATCATTGTCTTTGCTGCTCATTAATGGCATCCCCTTGAGATCGGGAGAGATTAAAATATCTGCCAGTGGAAGCCTCTCTTCTTTCAATTTGTGAGAGGCAACTGAGTAGGCGCGTACAATGACCTGTTTTTTGTTCTTGAAAACCGGAACTGTGTCATAATCGGCCATCACATCCACAGCGATGATGACAAGAGGATGGTAAGTGCTAGCAATATCTGTTGCAACAGCATCGAGCACACCTCCGTCGGAAAAGATCGTGCCGTACATTTTTACGGGTTCAAAAATGTACGGGATAGCACATGAGGCATTGACAGCAGGAGCAATAGGTCCGGCCGCAATAGCAACACTTTTTGCATGCATCATATCTGTTGTCACAGCAACAAATGGAATCGGAAGATCTTCGATGTTTGAATGATGTAAATTTTTCTTTAGATAATCTTGCAGGCGTTTGCCGGAAACAAACCCCTCACTGGAGCGGAAAAGAGAGAAGTCAAATACATCTTTTTCTGTCGTAGCGTTCACCAATGGTACCAAAGAATCAATGTGTGGATAATCGGCATAGAGTGCACCCACCATGCTTCCGGCACTGGTTCCAACGATCAGGTCAATGGGAATTTTTTCATGTTCCAGTACTTGGAGGACCCCTACATGTGCCATCCCGTGAAAAGCTCCTCCACCCAATACAAGCGCTACACGTGGAGGATTTTCCAGGATCCTTGCAGGCGGTTGGACAGAAGGATTTTCAACGACCATAAACTTCTTTGAACATGCAGCCATGGTTACGACTATTATACTTGCAAAAAGCCAGAAGGAAGACCTGCCGAGGAGAAAAAGGTGTGGATGTTGAGACATCATAGTGATTTTAAATCAAGTCAAAAATACGAATTTATCTATGAGGAGACCAATGAAATTATCAGAAGTGTTGAATGTCATCTTCTCTATATACTATGTGAAAAAATTGAAGAGAAAACAAAATGTTGAAGAATAACTAACGTTATACCTAAAAGAACTCGTTACTTTTTCTCACAGTTTATTTCAAGGTATGTCCCGACAATTGCTTATTTGCTGGATGCTGGTGAGCCTGGTTTCTTCTCATACATTTTCCCAGACATGGAATGCAGACTCTATGGCTCGTTCAATTCCTTCTCGGATTACAGGGGCACCTGAAGATTTTGCACATTACCTGAAGGAGCATTTTTCGGGAGAAAAAGAGCGGGTAGAGGCTCTCTTCTCATGGTTGGGTTCCAATATATCTTATGATATTAGCCAGGTTGAGAGCATGAGCCAGTATGAAAGCATTGATAACCTGGTCTCGTATACGCTGAAAAATAAAAAATCGGTTTGCCAGGGGTATGCAGAGGTATTTACCGCTGTTTGTAACAGGATGGGAATACAAGCCCTTACAGTTCATGGCTACAACAGGATTGATGGCCGACTTAAAACCGAATTGGGACATGCCTGGAATTTAGCAAGGATTGACGGGAGATGGTATCTTTTCGATCCAACCTGGGGGAGTGGTTATTTAGAGAATGGAAGATATAAGAAAAGTTTTGATGCATTCTTCTTTATGGCTCCTCCCGATAGCCTGATTGAATCCCATATGCCGTTCGATCCTATCTGGCAACTTCGGGAATACCCTTGTACACACAATCAGTTCATCGAAGGAGGAATCCATGGAAACATCTATTATAATTTCAACGACAGCCTCAATCTCTATTATTCCATGGATGAAGTAGGAAGAGCTGAAAGTACATTACGAAGGGCAGAGGCTTCGCATGCGAATCGGAAAGAGATCCTGAGGATGTACAAGAAGTACAACGATTATGTCATCAACATGAAGTGCAATCTCGAGATCAACCGCTACAACGAATCCTCAGCCTCACTCAGGGATGCAATCGATCGTTTTAACGAATACCAGAATCTCAAAGGTAAACGAAGTCCTGACCGGTCCCGGCAGAAGGCCTTTCTGGAGGATTCCCATTCTTTGGTTCAACAATCTCTCTTACAGGCCCGGAGGATCGCTCCGTGCCAGTCGCTCTCCATCCAGGAGATCCAACGACTGATCAAACAAATCAATGAGGTGGAGAACGCCGTATCTAACTCAATCAGATCACTGTAAAACAACGTTCTTTAGTTAAGTTGTCCTTTATTGCGCGTTTTTTAACACATTTTCCCCTTTATAAACGCAACCAGAGGTGCAGAAAGGATATCAGTTGTTTTTTCGGAAAAAACGAAATTATATCGAACTTGCTTAAATAGTTTGTAATTTTACCATAATGTGAAAATGTCCGTGAGGTTTATAGACTGACTGCCGTTAGATCCAAAATTTATAATCTATGAAACAGAAAATAATACAGCGATTTATAGAGTATTTTAATAAGCTCGAGATTTTATTCGCATTACTAGCCTTAATAGGATTAATCCTGTATTTCTTTCATATTGCATATTCTCATATTTTTCTCATACTTGGAATTGGGGCCTTAGCCGTTATGTATTTTCTAAAAGGGCACTTTGTGTCTTACAACAAAGATATTTTACCATTTGAGGTTTTCGTGTTGACGTTATTATTTTGGAGTTTATCGCTTACCGGTTTAGGAATTCTATGCTTTCTAAATAACTATACAGTTCCAGTAATTTTTCTTTTTATTGGCCTATTGACGTTGTTTTCCTGCAGTATCATTTTCTTGTCGAAGTATTACAAGTATAAGCGTGTAAACACAAGAGGCCAAGTATTAAGAATTATTATTTGGTTTGCTCTTGGCTCCTATTGTCTATTAAGTTGGTATTCTATAATTTAATCTCTATCGTATAAGGGAAAAAATAAGTCTTAACACATCTTGGTTCGTATAATATAAATTAAATTTTTTTCAGGGATTTACTTTAACCAATAATAAACACAACCATGGGAGGGGATTTATTAAACTTAATCATTCCTGTTATTATCTTAGGCTTTATAATAGGGGTTGTACTTCTTATAATTTTTTCTAATAAACATTTCAAGACAAAGAAGAAAGATCACATGTAGATATGAAAACAATAAGGAACTGGATAATATGAATATTGGCCGCAGTCTCTAAAGGATGCAGGTAAATTTTAACTTTAAAAATAACATAATATGGGAAAACAAGGAATTAAAATCTCATCCGTTGATGTAGAAGACCTTTTAAAAATGTTAAATGCAGCACTTTCAGAAGAATGGCTTGCATATTATCAATACTGGATTGGTGCAAGACTAATGGAAGGTCCTATGCGAAGTGAAGTTGAGCCTGAACTACTAATACATGCAGACCAGGAATTAGGACATGCTCTTTTAGTTGTTAACAGGATTATTCAATTAGGTGGCACACCAGTAATAAATCCTACCGAGTGGACAAAACTAGCTCGTTGTTCATACGATGAACCATCTGACCCTTATATTGAAGTAATTTTAGAGCAAAATTTAAAAGGGGAAAGATGCGCAATTCAAAGGTATCAGGAGATTGCCGATTATACAAATGGTAAAGACCATTCAACACATCAAATGGCTGTTCAAATCCTAAATGAAGAACTTGAACACGAAAATGACATCGAAGATTGGATAAATGACATTACTCGAATGAAAGAAGAATGGAAAAAAATTAGAACGTAATTTAGAAACTGTTTTATTTCTAAGTTCAACTAATAAGTGTAAAAGGCTGTAAAAGAAAAACCGCCTGTAGTGGCGGTCTTACTTGATTTTCCGTGATTTTCAGTCTTATTT